>DATMMD010000272.1:0-6712 GCA_035569875.1 Bryobacteraceae bacterium | reverse complement strand
GAAAAGCTTTGGAAGGTTTCGGGCGGCCAGCATCGCGCGCACTCTGTGATCGGCCGAATCGTGGAGAACGTGGATGTCCTGGTCGGAAACGAAGAGGACCTGCAGAAGGGATTGGGCGTTCAGGGCCCCCAGGTCGCGGCGAAGTCCAAGCTCGACCCCAGCGCGTTTTTCGGAATGATCGATCGAGTGGTCCAGCAGCATCCTCAGATCAAGATCGTGGCCACCACGCTTCGCGAGGTACATTCCACAAACCGGCATCATTGGGCCGCCGTGGCCTGGATCAATGGTGAGACCCATGTTTCACCAGCCTGCGAACTGCCGGTTTACGACCGGGTCGGCGGCGGCGATGGCTTCGCGTCGGGCTTCTTCTACGGGCTGCTGGCCGGCGAATCTCCCGATGAATCGCTGAAGCTGGGCTGGGCGCACGGGGCGCTTCTAACTACATTTCCCGGCGATACCACCATGGCGACGGTTGAAGAAGTTCGAGCGTTTGCCCACGGCGGCTCGGCGCGCATTCAGCGTTAGCGCCCGCCTTTATCGCCAAACTCGTCCAAGGCCGCGCCCAGCTGCTTGAGACTCGCGGCCAACGCATTCAATTCGCCTCCGATGCCTATTCGAAAGTGGTCCGGCATTTCGAAGAACGACCCCGGCACGACCGTCCCGTCGTATTTCTCGCGGAACAGCTCGCAAAACCTCTCCACCGAGCCCATGAGGAGCCGCGGAAACACTACGGTCCCGAACTGGAGCGGCCGCACTTCGAGATCCTTTCTTGTCGCCAGGAATTCGTTGAGTATCCGCCGATTCCTCTCTAGCAGCGCGCGCGACCAGCCACGGATTTTCTCGAAATTCTGCAGCGCGATCACGCTGATCCGTTCGGCGGGATGTGCCTGGTTTACGCCGAAGAGATCGTTGAGCCGCCACATCCGGCGCGCCAATTCCGGCTCTGACAGCACCCAGCCGCAGCGCAGGCCGCTCAGCCCGTAGACCTTCGTCAGACTATTGGTGATGACAAACTCCGGTCCTAGGTGAAAGGCCGAGCGCGGCGCGATTTCAAACGCCGCATCCAGGTAGACTTCGTCCACAAGCACATGCGCTCCAACCTGTCTCGCAATTTCACCAATGGCACGCAAGTTGGCTTCGTCCACGAAAGCGCTGGATGGATTGTGCAGGTTGGTGACGACGATCAGCCGCGTGCGAGGCGTCATTGCTCGCTCAATCTCGGCAGGGTCCAGCGCAAAGCCAGTCTCGGCCCGGCGCGGGAACCGGCGGACTTCGGCCTGCAGATGTCCCAGGGCCGCCAACAACAATTCGTAAGTCGGATGTTCCACCAGCACTTCGTCGCCCGGCTCCAGGATCGCCGCCATGGCGAGGTAGTTCGCCATCGACGTGCCATCCGCCGCCACAACATTAGACGAGGAAACGCCGTTGTGCGCGGCCAACGCCTCTTGCAACGGCGGATAGCCATAGCTGCCACCCCTAGCCAAGGGCGCTAAATCCTCGAGCTTCACCGGTAGTTCGGAGAGCGGATAAGTGATCAGCCCGCTGGTGGCCAGATTGTAGCGCGCGCCTTGCCGCGTCTTTGCCCATTGCATGTAAACCGAACTCATCACGCGATTCTTCATGATCTGGAAAGTTTTCTCCTCCAAAACAAATACGCCGGAATCCCCGACGCCAGAAGCAGCCACCCGATGAGACTCTCCTTCGGATGGCTGAAGACCGTGCCGGCCACGATCGCAGCACACGCCAACACGAAAAGCCCGGTGGTCCACGGATGACCGGGAACCAGATATCCCACCTGTTCATTGCCGCCCTCGCGCCGGCGAAAAACGTACAGCGTAGCGGCAGTAAGTCCAAAAAAGATGAAATCAGACGAGGTCACGTAACTCAGAATCTGCTCGTAGCGCCCCGAGAGCGCGATCACACTGGCCAGAACCCCTTGCAGGGCGATCGATATCATCGGCGCGTGCGTGCGCGGAGAAACGTAGCTCACGCTCCGAAAGAACAGCCCATCTTCGGCCATAGCAAAATAAACACGCGGCGCGGTCAGCATTCCCTGGCTGAGGAATCCGATGGTTGAGATGGCAATCGCGAACGCGGTGAAGGTCGCTCCCACCGAGCCTACTCCTTGCTGCATCGCCGTGGACGCCGGAGTGCTGGTCGCCGCCAGGCCATCAGCGCCGAGAACACGCAGATAGACGAAGTTCATCGAGAGATAGATCGCCACCACGCCGAGCACGCCGATCAGAAGGCCGCGCGTGAGGTCGCGGCGGGGATCGCGCAGTTCCGCCGACATGAAACTCGCAGTTTGCCAGCCACCATAGGAAAAAGCAATCGGTGTGAGTGCGGCGCCCGCTGCCCGGAGGAAATCCCAAGGCTCGAACGGCGTCGGTGGTGCCGCAGCCGCGGCCAGCGAGTGTTTCCCGAATAAAATTCCGCACACCACGATGGCCGCAATAGCACAGATCTTCAGCGTCATGAATACGTTCTGCGTTGTACTTCCGGCCCGTACCCCCAGGCAATTGATGGCTGTGAGACCAGCCAGCACCAGCACGGCGATCACACGGTCAGCGATCGGAAGGTGTGTCACTTCCAGGAAATAACGTGCAAATGTGACGGCTACCGCGGCCATCCCGCCGGTCTGAATCACCAACAGCAATGCCCAACCATAAATGAACGCTACCGCCGGGTGATACGCTTCGCGCAGATATGCGTACTGGCCGCCCAGTAGAGGCCGGCGCGCGGCCAACTCGGCCCAAATGAATCCACCGCTGAGAGCGATCCAGCCACCGATCGCCCACGCTCCCAGGATCAGCGCCGGCCGATGGAATTGCCGCGCAACAAGATAGGGGTTGATGAAGATGCCCGAGCCGACAATGCCACCCATCACGATCATGGTGGCGTCCAGCAGCCCGAGGCGCCGGGCTAGGCGGGCCATTCGCCCGATTCTGCCAATTCGGTGCTCAGGCTAAATGAGTCGTCGCTGCTGCGGTGGTCCAAGTGGATTCGGCTTCCATCATATCGCGGTGCGGGAGTGCGGGATGGAAGGAGGAATCGCCGCTCCCGTCCAAGCCCGCGATGGTGAGGTAACGGAAGCCACTCCGCATCAGTCTCTCCCGATCCAGCGCGTTGCGGGTATCGAGCGCAATTGCCGTGCGCATGCGCCCCGCGATTTCTTCCCAAGACAGGTCCCGATAAATCGGCCATTCGGTCGCAAGGATCAGCGCGTCGCTGTCGGCCGCCACTTGCTCCGGCGACTCGCAGCAGATCACTCCCAGGTCCCCATGCTCGCTCCGGAATCGATCCATGGCTACCGGATCGTGAGCCTTGACCTTGCATCCGCGCTGAATTAGTTTTCGTGCGATCTCAATGGCGGGTGCGTCGCGCAAATCGTCTGTGTTCGGTTTAAACGCGAGTCCCAAAATTCCAATCGTCCGGCCTTTGAGAATTTTCAACTCGGCCAGCAATTTTTCGATTACGCGCTCGCGCTGCCTGAAATTGATCTCGCGCGCGGCGGCGACGATAGGCATGCTGAGACCGTACTCGGCTGCGGTAGCGACCAGCGCTGCGGTGTCTTTCCCGAAGCACGAGCCTCCCCAACCCAGCCCGGCTTGCAGGAATCGGGTTCCAATTCGTGCGTCCAAACCTATTCCCTTGGCCACCTGCAGTATGTCCGCGCCCACTTTTTCAGCCAGGTGACCGACCTCATTGATGAAACTGATCTTCAGCGCCAGGAAGGCATTGGCGGCGTACTTGATCAATTCGGCGGAAGCTAAATCGGTGGAGATGAGCGGAACTGCGCCGAGGCCTTCCGGGCGCGGCAGGAATGTTGGCGCGCCAAAGGTTTGATCCAAAATCGGCCGGTACAGGCTGTAAAGCGCTTCTAGCGCGCGCGCATCATCGGAACCAACCACCACTCGGTCGGCATACAGGCTATCCGACAACGCCGTCCCTTCTCGCAGGAATTCCGGGTTCGAAGCCACTGCAAATCGTCCACCGGCCTTGCGCCCGTACTTTTGTTCGTAAGATTCGCGCATGAGCGAGCCAACCCAATTGCCGCTGCCGATGGGCACCGTCGACTTGTTGACCACCACGGTGAAATCGCCATCAAAATGCTCCCCAATCCCGCGGGCCGCCGCGCTTAGATAGCGCAGATCCGGACTCCCGTTCGGCGAGGGCGGCGTGCCAACCGCTATGAAGATGACCCGCGCATCGGGGATCGACTCAGCATAGTCGGTGGTGAATCGAAGATTTCCGTTCGCTTCGGCAATCAGTTCCGTGAGAAATGGCTCGTAAATTGGCGTTTGCCCGGCTTGAAGCAAGGCGACCTTTTTTTCATCAGAATCAATACAAGTGACTTTATGCCCCAGGAAAGCCAGGCATGTTCCCGTGGTCAAACCCACGTATCCGGTGCCGATAATGCTTACATTCATAAAGACAAAGCGTATCAGGCGAGAAACAACCGGCACAAGAGTTCGACGGTACCGTTAGTACCAGTAGCACTTTCTAAACTTAAGATGGATCGGTAGTGGGCTACTTTGAATTTTCTTTAGCTTGAACCGCTTAAGCATACGTGCCATGCTTGAGGTATGACGAAACGAGATACCAAGGGCAAGCCAAAGAAGCCAGCGAAGAGACCTGCTGACGTTAACCAGCTTGCCCACCACTTAGGGAACCTGTCCACCGCAGAAACGCCGAAGCCAACCAAGGCTATGGTGTCGCAGGTAATGGCCGAGTTGGGCCGGAAGGGCGGCAAGATCGGCGGTCGTGCTAGGGCTGCCAATCTGACTCCAGAGCAAAGGCGCGGGATCGCTCTGAAGGCGGCGCGGTCACGGTGGGACAGGGCACAACCTTCCTAACTGATTGAAGACGCGGATGGGATTCGAACCCACGATGAGATGCCTATAGACATCCACCCCCTTGCTGAGGGGTACTCTTCGACCGCTTGAATACCGCGCCATTAGCCCCTTTGGGGGGTTGAAAACAACGCTTTGCAGTGTTAGGCTGTTATTGGAACGTTCGCCCCTGTCCTATAGCAGGGGTTTCGGTTTGAAGCCCGTCGTTGCTGCGACGGGCTTCCTTATTTTGCCCTGCCTCCTTCCTTACCTGCCAACGCTTCGTATCCTCCGCTTTTGGCGTGCTGTATCCCGCCAGATTTCATAAGACGCCAAAGCCCGGCCCTCGTGGTATTGATGTTGAGTCCCAGTGCCGACGCAACAAGATCGGGCTTCACGGGCCCTGAAGTGCTATTCACGTAAGCCAGAATCGATTTGTCTTTCGGTGTAAGTTTTACGGTCGGAGTTAACTTGTCTTTCGGCGGGGCTGTTTGGGTGTGAGGCTTCTTAGTTGACTGCTTGGAAGGCTTGCCCTTGGCCGCAACCTTGGTCTCCCGGCGCTTTGCCGGATACCACGCAGAGAGTCCCCACTCGCCATTCTTAACGCTCACAAATTCATCGTTTTTCGAGAGTGTCGTTCTAACGTTCCCAACAAAGTCTTTTGCCGCGCTCTTCATTCCGCCGCGAACCAAGGCTTCCGCGATGTCTGGAGCGGACTCGGTTTGTTTCGTCATGGCGAGGTACTTTTTTATCCCGTCCAGGAGCGTCATGCCAAAGAAAGAGTCATGCTTGACCTCCCGTCCCGGTGACGAAGCCATGCTACTGGTAGCGCCTAGCGCGATAGGAGTCGGGGCCGCACCCTGCTCTCTTATCTGTTTTAGGCTTTCGATCATGCCATTCAGGTGATCACGCCTGGCTTCCAAATCGGCAATTGTTGCATCGAGATAAGCTAGATCCTGGTCCATCGACACTATTCCCCTTTCGCAAAATTTGTGCTACAAATAGAAACGGCTATCGGGTTTGAATCCCGGCCCCTGCCAGGGACCGGGCGGTTCTCGCCCCTTAACCATGAGGCGCTGAGATTAACACTGAGCCCTCTTTCCGCTGGCGGGTCTGAGTTTGGTTTGACGGCCTGTATCTCAGATCCGCTTCCGCTGTTCGATCTATTCATTCATAGCACGATAATCGTTTCGCTGCAACTGGTTTCATAGTACTCAGGCGGTCCGTGTGTAACCGGTTCCATAGAACTGACCTGATATATGGATCGAATGGCATACAAACCATGCCGAACATGCAAAACATGCACTGCATGGTCCAATTTGATGCATGTTTTGCTTGACATGCTTATTCCGCTCAAGCATAATAGTAGACATGAACAGACTGGATTCAGACAAACGCGCACAGGTCATCAATTGCCTGGTTGAGGGTTGTAGTATCCGTTCAATCGTAAGAATGACGGGCGTCTCAAAGAAATGCGTCATGCGCCTCTTGGTTGAGGCTGGAGCAGTCGCGTCGAAGTATCAGGACGAAGCCTTTCGCAATCTTCAGTGCCACCGCATTCAGGTCGATGAGTTGTGGGCGTTCATCGGCGCGAAAGCAAAGAATGTGACACCTGAAATTACCGCGAAGAATCCGAACGCTGGAGACATCTGGTTGTGGGTCGCGATTGACGCCGACACCAAGCTAGTGCCTTGCTGGATGCTCGGGGGGAGGGATGCGGGGGTTGCTTCGCAGTTCCTGTATGACCTTCGCCAGCGCCTCTCCAATCGCGTGCAACTAACAAGCGACGGCCACAGGGCCTATGTGGAAGCCGTCGATTACGCATTCGGTGGAATGAACATTGACTACGCCATGCTTGTGAAGTTATACGGCGAGTCGCC
>DATMMD010000271.1:0-27243 GCA_035569875.1 Bryobacteraceae bacterium | reverse complement strand
CACGCGCGCACTGTCAAGGCCCAGGAAACTGACTGCCGTTTCGTCACTAACGACGATCGAAGATTCGCCATTTGTTCCAATCGGGATGTTTGCCACCGAATCATTATAGGTGGTCTACCCTCTCGACTCGCAACTCGCCGTTTCCCCAAACGCAGTGACGCCCGACGCCGGTCCATCGGGCGGCCTGAAGAATCGGAAGAAACTCGCTCAACTCGCCTTCATACTCGGCCCATCCGACAAAGCCACCGATGCCATGAGACTGGCCGGTCCGGCTGCTTCGGCGCCGGGTCGCCAGGTGACGCACCTGGCAGTCGACCATTCGCATCACCGAGGCACGCTCGCCCAGGCTCACAAAATCGATCTCCAGGGGTCCCCCGCCGTAAAGCGACCGCAGGGTGCTCACCCGGTCGCGAGCACGCGCGAACAAGATTCCAAATTCGGGTTTCATCGCGCTTTCGACATCATTTTTCAACTCGGTCGGCGTTCGAAACGCGACTCGAATCCGGTGCGTTGCTGTCCAGTCGGCCTCCAGCGGAATGGAGACGGGGCCGAGCAGTTCGGTCGAAAGCAGATCAGCACGGCCGCGTCCCGGACCCAATCCCTCTGCGGCCAACTCTCGAAAAGCCCGCTCGAAATACTCGACCACCGGATATCGCGTTTCGAAGACGTTTACATCGAACCAGAAAGACTGTCCCGGCCCGATGGTCTGGCCATCCAAATGAGCCGCACGCAGGACGAACGGCCGAGGCCAGTTGGCAAGGCCACTCGGTTCGATGCCCCTTGGGCCTGATAAAAAAGCCGCCGGCTCGAATATTCGGGCATAAGCGCACTCTGTTCGTCGCTCGCATTCGCGAACGTCCCGCCCAGCTTGGCCCGGGCATTCCGGCACACATGCTATCTTGCGCAGCACGCTTCCCAAAGCCCCTCGCAAAATGTTGCCGGGCATTCCAGACGGAAAGCAGATCGGATCGCGCGCCGAAAGCGTAAACCGGTAAGAGTAAAGATCGAAGGTCACAAATCCGCACGCTGATGCTAGGGTGTTTGGGGAAACAACTCGCGGATCTTGCGTGCCAATTCTTCAGTAGTAAAGGGCTTTTGCAGGAAGCCGGTGGTCGTCTCGGGCTCGATGGGTCCGCCGTAGCCGGAAACGTAAAGTACCTTGGTCTCCGGGCGTTGTGCGATCAAGCTTTCGGCCATGGTGCGGCCACTCATCCCCGGCATCACGACGTCGGTGATCAGCAGATGGATGGGTCCGGCGTAGCGCTCCGCCAGCGCCATGGCATCCCCGCAAGAACCGGAAGAAAGCACGTTGTAGCCGTGCCGCGTCAGCATGGTCTCCACTACGCGCCGCACGCCGTCCTCATCCTCCACGAGTAAGATGGTTTCCGCGCCGCGCGGCACCGCGCTCTCCCGAGGCGTTTCCACCGGCTCGGTTGCCTCTTCTGCCACCGGCAGATAGATCCGGAACGTGGTGCCCTGCCCGGGTTTCGAGTCCACCCAGATGTCGCCGCCACTTTGCTTGATGATCCCGTAGCTAGTGGAGAGCCCCAGGCCGGTACCGTTCTCTTTAGTGGTGAAAAAAGGCTCGAACAATCGCAAGAGCACCGCCGCATCCATACCAAAGCCCGTGTCACCCATTGAGAGCATGGCGTAATGGCCGGGTTTTGGCGTCGGCCGCATGCGCGCGAATTCGTCAGTGACTTGGAGATTGGCTGTCTCGAGCGTAAGCTTGCCGCCGTTAGGCATAGCGTCACGCGCATTTACCGCAATGTTCAGAACCACCTGCTCGATTTGCCCCGGATCGGCACGCACGGTTTTCAGGTCGGGAGCAAGGCTCGCAACCAATTCGATGTCCTCTCCGATTACCCGGCGCAGCATTCGATCCATGTCACGCACCAGCAAATTCAAGTTAAGGATTGCGGGGCGCACCACTTGGCGGCGGCTGAAGGCCAGCAACTGGCGGGTCAGGTCGGTAGCGCGCTCGGAAGCCTTAACGACCTGTTCGAGGTCGTCGCGTGCAGTATCCCCAGGGGCCATTCCATCCAGCAGCATCTGAGAGTAGCCTGTAATGACCATTAGCAAATTGTTGAAGTCATGGGCTACGCCACCGGCCAGCCGGCCCACCGCCTCGAGGCGCTGTGAATGGTGGAGCTGTTCTTCCAGGCGCTTGCGGTCGGTTACGTCACGCGAGTTAACCACCAGACCGGAGACGCCCGGCACGTGCGACAAATTGCGCCCGAAGGACTCCAGCATGCGCCACGTCCCATCCTTGTGCCGGAAACGGCATTCCAGAGAGGCCGACCCGTCTTGGGCCGCGAAGGCGTCCTTCACGCCAGCTATATCGTCCGCATGAATGAAGCCGAACACATTCTGGCCCACCAGATCGTCCGAGGGATAGCCTAGAACCCGTTCGTGCGAGGGGCTTACATAGCGGATGGTGCCATCGATATTAAGAATGCTGATAAGGTCGAGCGAATGCTCGATAAGCGAGCGGTAGTGTTCTTCCCGGCGCTCCAGCGCTTCGACAGCGCGCCAGCGCTCGGTGGCATAGCGCATGGAACGGACCAGCAGATCGCCATCGACCCGGCCTTTCACCAGGTAATCCTGCGCGCCGGCCCGGACCGCCCTTACGGCCATGGCTTCGTCATCGAGTCCAGTGAGGATGACGATGGGGACCTTGGGGGCGTGAGCATGGGTGCGCAGCAGGGTGGTGAGCCCCTGTTCGTCCGGGAGGGAGAGATCCAGCAGTACTACGTCGAAATGCTCGCTGCTGAGCCGCTCCAGCGCCTTATCGAGCCGGTCGACATGCTCGAGCTTCAGATATCCAGCGCCGGTTTCGCGGACCAGTTCGAAGAATAGGCGAGCATCGCCCGGGTTGTCCTCGACGAGCAAGGCGCGGATGCCTTCCAGGTTCATTGGTTACTCAGAACCCTCATGCCGGTCAGTCAACCTGAGATTCTATCACTGTGGGTTAGTGATTGAAGGCAAGGCCGCAAGTTTAAACGCTACACGGAGCCCGCGTCCGTATACCGCAATGCGGTATATTCAATTGTTGAATGATGCGCCCGAAATAACGGTCCTGCAATTGTCGAAATTCAAGGCCCAGGCGACGGAGTTGATTGGATCGGCAGGCATCGAAGCTGTGGCGAAATATCTGATCGACCGTCCCGATGCTGGAGATGTGATACCGGGCGCCGGGGGAGCGAGGAAGTTGCGACGGGCGGCAAAGGAAAGCGCGGTGGCGGGAGGATCATCTACCTCTATGTCGTGATTGCCACGCGCATTTACCTGCTGCGTTGTTACACGAAGACCGCGGATGAGAAGAAGGAGTTGCGGTTACGGCTTATTAGAAAGGAGTGCACTAGTATGCCGAAGAAAGCGGTCACAAGAAAGACAACGTTTGGCGCAGACTTTATTGAGGGAATGAAGCAGGTCCTGGCGCACCATCGGGGCAAAATTGAACTGGAGCAAGTTTGGCCAAAGCCGATCGATGTAAAGGCCATTCGTAAGCGGGTGAAAATGTTGCAGGTTGAATTCGCGAGGACTTATGGCATCAGTAAACGCGCCTTGCAGGAGTGGGAGCAGGGCGGGCGTCAGCCGGACTCGGCCGCGCGGGCGTCTCTGACTGTCATAGCGAAAGAGCCAGCCGTAGTACGCCGAGCACTCGCCAGCGAATGACCGCGCCCCTCGCATTTGCGGTTGCCAATCAAATTGTCGTATCATAAAGCTTTACGGCTCTTGCTGGTACGGCAGTTTTGCTCTGATCTGTCTGATTAGCCCACAATTCAAGCTCAACGAAGGATAGTTATGTACGCAGTGATAGAAACCGGCGGCAAGCAGTATCGTGTCGCGCCCGGAGATGTGATTGAAGTGGAAACGCTCGCTGGCGATGTCGGCGCCGAGATCGAATTCGGCCGCGTCCTGACCGTGGTGAACGATTCCAACGAAGTTCTAACTGGGGACAAGCTCGGCGAGGCGCGCGTGAAAGGCACAATTGCCGCCCATGGACGCGGCGACAAGATCCTGGTATTTAAGTTCAAGCGTAAGAAGCAGTATAAGCGGACCATCGGTCACCGGCAGAATTTCACGCAGGTGAAGGTGAACGAGATCCTGGCATAGGTCCGGAGATTCTGGCATAGGTCGATATGGCACACAAAAAAGGTCTGGGAAGTTCTAAGAACGGGCGCGATTCCAACGCGCAGCGCCTGGGCGTCAAAGCTTTCGGCGGGGAACTGGTAACCGGCGGCTCCATCCTGGTTCGCCAGCGCGGGACATCATTTAAACCTGGCGACAACGTCGGCCTCGGTAAGGACGATACGCTGTTCGCTAAAGTCTCCGGCATCGTCGTGTTCCGCGACCGGGGCCGTTCCGGCAAATTCATCAGCGTAGAACCGATTAGCTAACAGTTTCTGGTTTCTAGTTTCTGGTTGCTAGTTTTGAGTGGGCCGACCGTTTGGTCCCACCACCTACCGCCGACTACCCACCACTATGTTTATCGATGAAGTCAAAATCCGCGTAAAGGCCGGGGATGGCGGCAACGGGTGTCTGGCCTTCCGCCGCGAGAAGTACGTGCCGCGCGGAGGGCCGAGCGGCGGCGATGGCGGCCGTGGCGGCGACATCACAATGGTCGCCAGCACACACTACAACACCCTGCTCCACTTCCGGTTCAATCCCGAGCACACCGCGCAGCGGGGACGCCACGGCGAAGGTAGCAATCGGAGCGGGAAGGAAGGGGAGTCGATCGAGTTGCCGGTGCCTGTTGGAACGATCGTCTACGATGCCGAAACCGGCGAGATGTTGCACGATTTCACTGAGGCCGGCGACCGGTTCCTGGTAGCGCGCGGCGGTCGCGGAGGGCGAGGCAACCAGCACTTTGCTACGTCCACCCATCAAGCGCCCACCGAACACGAGCCCGGGAAGCCAGGCGACGCGAAACACCTGCGGTTAGAGCTGAAGCTTCTGGCCGATGTCGGGCTGGTCGGGTTCCCCAATGCCGGCAAGTCAACGCTCATTTCCCGAATCTCAGCGGCGCATCCCAAGATCGCCGACTATCCGTTCACAACCTTAGAGCCCAATCTCGGTGTCGTGAGCGTCGATGACCGGACTTTCGTGGTGGCAGATATTCCCGGGCTGATTGAAGGCGCACATCGAGGTCATGGGCTGGGCACTCAGTTCCTGCGCCATATCGAGCGCACCCGGCTGCTGGTCCATCTGGTGGATGTATCGGAATCTAGCGGGCGCGATCCGGTTGAGGATTTCAGGGTAGTGATGGAAGAGCTGGCCAGCTTTCGCGAAGACCTGATCAAGAAGCCGATGCTGGTGGTTGCGTCAAAAATCGACGTGGCGCAGGACCCGGACAGGATTGCGCGCCTAAGGGCGCTTGCTGCGGATAAGCGCTTGCCTTTCTATGAGATATCCAGCGTGACCGGCCAGGGGATCGAGGGCCTTAAGTATGAAATGGCTCAAATTCTCTTCAAACCGGTCGAAGAGGATATTAAGCAAGAAATCAAGCAAGCAGAGTAGGAGGCCCGTCGTGCAGATTCCAGCGATGTCATCCGCTTTGGAAGGAATGTCACGAGCCGAGACGCAGTTGAATCAAGCCGCCAGCGATATCGCCCGCGCCACAACAGTTTCGCCCCTGGGTGCCGATGTCGTGGACTTGAGCGCCTCCATGGTGTCGCTGCTGCAGTCTCGAAACAACTTCGACGCCAATACGAAGGTGTTCAAGGTAGCCGACGAGATGCAAAAGAGCCTGCTCAACGTTATCGGGTGAGCAGGCTTTTTGGACTGTCGGCCGCCGTTAATTAGGATAGTTAGGATTCACTTGGCAGCCGGGATAGTACTGGTAATTCCCGTTTTGGTCGTACGCGCCCGGAGGGTTGCAGTTGTTCTGCGCGGGAGGATAGGCGCCTCCGTTTGGCGCGCTAGGGTATCCAGGATTCTGGTTGTTGTAATATCCGGGATCGTTGTAGGAGCCGGAATTATCATAGTAGCCGGGGTTCGGAGCAGGAGCAGCTGGGTAAGCATACCCAGGATCATAGTAGTAAGGATCGGCGTAGCCGTAGGCATAAGGCGCTCCGTAGAAACCGAACGATAAAGCCGGACCGCCGTAGTAGCCGCCACCGTAGTAACCGCGGCCTCCCCGATAGTAACCGCCTCCGCCCCGATAGTAACCGCCGCCACCGCGATAATAACTGCCCCCACCGCCGCCACGATAGTAGCTTCCGCCACCACCGGAGTAACTACGTTCCCCGCCGGAGTAGCTACGTCCACCGCCGGAGTAGCTGCGACCGCCTCCCGAAAAACTACGTCCTCCGCCGCCGGAGTAGGCGTGCCCGCCTCCACCAGAGAAGCCGCGTCCACCGCCCCCACCACCGCCGTGGCCGTCTCTCGCGAAAACCGCCACCGGCAGTAGCAATAGCCCTGTGCCGAGTACCACCGCCTTGAATCCGGTTTTGTTGAACATGTCAGTTGCCTCGATCCTTTGGATGTGCGGGAGCCCGATTTCGTTGTATAAATTACAATTCTTAATGGTTAACGGATGTTACTTAATTAGGGTGTTACTTGATTAGAACGCTGGCGCTTCGTGCGAAGTTGAGCAGTGTGGAGGGGAAGATCCCGAGGATCAGAGTCCCTAGGGCGGATGCCCAAAGGGCGGTCCGGATACCGATGCCGAGCGGCTGCAGCGTGGCTGTCGCTTCGCCAGGCTCTTGCATGTACATGACAACGATGACGCGCAGGTAGTAATAAGCCGCAACTGCGCTGTTTAGAAGTCCGAGCACCGTCAGCCAAACCAAGTGGGCATCGAGCGCAGCTTTAAAGATGTAGAATTTACCGAAAAAGCCGCCGGTCAGCGGTACGCCGATGAGCGACAGCAGAAAGATCGAAAACAGCGCGGCCGTTCCCGGCTGTTTCCAACCCAGGCCGGCCAGGTCTGCTACGTCGACATATTTCTCGCCTGCACGGGCAAAATGCGTGATGACCGCGAACGCGCCGATATTCATGAACGCGTAGGCAGCCAGATAGAACATCGCGGCGGCGATCCCGATCTGGTTGTGGGCCGCTACGGCCACCATAACGTAGCCGGCATGCGCGATCGAGCTATAGGCCAGCAAGCGTTTGATGTTAGATTGAGCCAGCGCGGCAAAGTTCCCGATGATCATGGTGAGCAGCGCCGAGGACCAGACGAACGGTTCCCAACGGTCAGTGATGGGCGCGAAGGCGGTGTTGAATACGCGCAGGAAAACGGCAAAAGCCGCTGCTTTCGGGCCCGCCGACATGAACAGTGTCACTGGGGCGGGAGCGCCCTGATAAACATCTGGCGCCCAAACCTGGAACGGCGCGGCCGACACCTTGAAGGCGAATCCTACGAACATCAGCGCTGCCGAGGTGCTGGCGAGGATGACGTTGCGCTGCGAGCCAGGCGTCAGCAGATAAGAACGGATGTCGCTCAAATTCGTGCTGCCGGCGGTCCCATAGATCCAAGCGATGCCGTAAAGCAGGAACGCAGTAGCGAACGATCCCAGCAGGAAATACTTCAGTGCCGCTTCATTGTTGCGCTTGTCGTCGCGCAGGTATCCGGCCAGAATATAGGTCGCGATGGAAGAGATCTCCAGGCCGATGAAGATCATGATCAGCTCGTTGGCGGTCGACATCACGCACTGGCCCGTGACCGAAAAAAGCAGCAGCGCGTAGTATTCTGCCGAAGCGGCATGCTCGCGCTTCAGATATTGGGCCGAGCAAAGCACCGTGAGGATGCCCACGCCGATCACCAGCACGCGGAAGAATGTCGCGAAGCCGTCCACGATCAGCATCCTTGAAAAAGCCGTGCCGGGATCGTTGTTGGCAAAAATGGCGGCCACCAACGCTGCCAGGAACGCGACCACGGTCAGAAAGCTCAAGCCCTCTTTTCTTCTTTCACCGAGCAGCGGTTCAATGAACATGATCAACGTTCCGGCCACGATCATGATGATCTCAGGGAAAAAGCGCAGATAATCGGCTGCCGAGGGCGCGAAGTTAACGGGCATCGGCAAGCTCCCTGGCAGCGGGCGCGAAAGGCCCTTCCGGCGGCGCCCTCAGCACGTGGACATCGCGGCGCGCATCGATGGGGCCGAGCAGCACGCTATTGGAAGCTGAAATGGGAGGGATGAAGCTTTGCGTGAAGGTGCCCATCCAGAGCATCAGCACAATTAGCGGAACGATGATGACATATTCGCGGAGGTTGAGATCGGGCATGTGATGAGTCAAGTCTTCGGAAGCCGGTCCGAAGAACAGGCGCTGGTAGAGCCAGAGCATGTAGCAGGCCGAGAGGATTACACCGATCGCCGCGAAGACAGCCCAGCGGAAGTTGACAATCGAAACGCCCTGCAGCACTAGATACTCGCCCACGAAGTTGTTCAGCATGGGAAGCCCGATGCTGGCGAGCATCGTGATCATGAAAACTGTTGAGAGCTTGGGTGCGGGCGTGGCTACGCCGCCATAAGCCGCGATCTCGAGCGAATGCCGCCGTTCGTACAGGAAGCCGACCAGGATGAAGAGCGCTCCCGTTGAGACGCCGTGATTGAGCATCTGATAGACCGCGCCGTCGAATCCCTGCTGGGTGAAGCTGAAAATTCCCAGAACAACGAAGCCCAGGTGGCTAACCGAAGAGTAAGCCACCAGCTTCTTCATGTTCGGCTGAACCATGGCGACCAAGGCGCCATAGATGATTCCAATAATGGCCAGAGCACTGATCCAGCCAGCGGCGTTGCGGGCGGCGGTGGGGAACATCGGGACGCAGAAGCGCAGCAACCCGTAAGTGCCCATTTTGAGCATCACGGACGCCAGCATGACGGAACCCGCGGTGGGCGCTTCGACGTGCGCATCCGGCAGCCAGGTGTGCAGCGGGAACAATGGCACCTTAATCGCGAACGCGATGAAGAACGCCAGGAACAGAAGGAATTGCTGAGGATAAGTCACGGCGATCGACCGGTTCTGTAGTCCCGCGAGAAGCTTGACGTAATCGAAAGTGCCGGCCTGATTGTATAGAAAGATGATGGCCACCAGCATCAGCATCGATCCGACCATGGTGTAGATGAAGAACTTGACCGCTGCGTAAATACGGCGATCATGGCCCCAAATGCCCACCAGGAAGTACATCGGTACCAGCGATACTTCCCAGAAAACGAAGAACAGGAAGAGATCGAGCGCGCAGAACACGCCCACCAGCCCAAATTCGAGGAGTAATAGGAAGGCGAAGAATTCTTTGACGCGCTTATCGATAGAACGCCAGGAAACGAGCACGCAGATAGGCGTAAGCAGGGTCGTCAGTATGACCAGCCACAGGCTGATGCCGTCGATCGCGACATGGTAGTGGATAGCCGGCGAATCGACCCACGGAATATCCGTCTCGAAGACGAATTTGCCTGGGCTCGCGAACCAAAACGGTCCGATGAGGCCGAGGGAGAGTAAGAAAATGGCTGTCGACGCCACCAGGCTGAAAGTTCGGATAGCGTCCTGGCTATCTTTGGGCAAGAAGAGGATGATCAGGAATGCGACCAGGGGCAGGAAAATGACTACGTCGAGAAGCGTCATCGCGTGGCCCCACCGAATCCGATGGCCAACAATAGCAGCACGGAGCCTAGCACCACCCAGGCCGCATAACTGCGGATGTTGCCGGACTGCAACAGCTTCAGGATATTGCCGACGCCCCGCGATCGTGAGCCGAAGCCGTTAACGATGCCGTCGATAAAGCCTGCGTCGATTCCGCGCCAGAGGAAAATTCGAGAGCCCTTCACCACCGGCGTGACGACAGCTGCGTCGTAAATTTCGTCGACGAAATATTTGTTATAGACCAGCGTATAGAGACCGTTCATGGCCTTTGCGAATCCATCAGCCATAGCGGGACGCGCGACGTAAAATAGATACGCTGTCGCGATACCAATGACGCCCACACCCGCCGAAAGCCAAGCCAAAGTCTGATTTTCCAGTCTCTCGCCGAACATTGGCTCCAACCAGTGCGGAACGTTTATGAAACCGCCGAAGATCGCCAGAACGGCCAAAAGCATCAGCGGTCCAGTCATCACCAAAGGCGATTCGTGAGGGTGCGCGTGCCCACGATACTCACCGGTGAAAGCCAGGAACCAAGCGCGAAAGACATAGAAAGCGGTCATGCCGGCCGTGAGCACGCCTACCCAGTACATCCACGGCGCGCGCTCGTAGGCAGCCACCAGAATTGCATCCTTACTAAAGAAACCAGATGTGAACGGAAATCCTGAGATGGCGATAGAAGCGCACAGCAGCGTGATGGCCGTAATCCTCATGTGCTTAAAGAGACCGCCCATCTGCCTCAGGTCTTGTTCGCCGTGCAGACCGTGAATGACCGCACCTGCGCCGAGGAACAGCAACGCTTTAAAGAACGCGTGCGTCATCAGATGGAAGATTCCGGCTGAAAAAGCTCCGACGCCCGCGCCCAGGAACATGTAGCCGAGCTGAGAGACGGTAGAGTACGCGAACACTTTCTTGATGTCGGTTTGCGCCAGACCGATGGTCGCAGCGAAAAATGCCGTTGCTAAGCCAATCACGGCCACCGTATCCATGGCGATGGGCGCGTGCGTGAACAATGTGGCCGAACGAGCGGTCATGTAGACGCCGGCGGTCACCATGGTCGCTGCGTGGATCAAGGCGGAAACCGGAGTGGGTCCGGCCATTGCGTCCGGAAGCCAGACGTACAACGGAATCTGGGCGGATTTGCCGGCTGCTCCCACAAGCAGTAGCAGGCAGATAGTTGTCAAGATTCCAGGGCTTACTTCCGTCGGCATGGGCTTAGCGGCATCAAAGACTTTGGTGAAGTCGAGCGAGCCAAACTGGCGTACGACCAGAAAAATTGCAAGCGAGAACCCAAAGTCGCCGATGCGGTTTACGATGAACGCTTTGTTACCGGCGTTGGTGGCGAACCGCTCCAGGAAGTAATAGCCGATCAGCAGGTAGCTGCATAGTCCGACACCTTCCCATCCGACGAAGAGGACGAGAAAGTTCTGAGCGAGCACCAGAACCAGCATGAAGAACATGAACAGGTTCAGATAAGCGAAGAAGCGATAGTAGCCGTCTTCGTCCGCCATGTAGCCGATGGAGTAAATATGGATCAGCAGGCCGACGCCAGTGACCACCATCAGCATCACGGCGGTCAGGCGATCGATGGCGAAATCGATACTGATGTTCAATGAGCCACTCTGAATCCAAGTGAAGTAGTGCTCGATGTACTTGGTTTCGAGGGGGCTGAGCCCCACTAACGTCTTGACCGCCCACAGGAACGAAAGCGTCACCGAGCCAATGGCGAACAGATTGATCATCGACTTCGGCATTCGGCGGCCGAAAAGGCCATTGATCAGGAAGCCGAGGAAGGGCAGGATGGGAATCAGCCAGAGGAACATGATGTCAGTACTTCATCGAGCTCACGTCGTCGATCATGAGCGTCTCGCGATTCTTGAAGACTGTCAGGATGATGGCCAAGCCCACCGCGGCCTCGGCCGCCGCGACCACCATCACGAAAAAGCTGAAAATGTGGCCATCCACCTGCTTCAGCGTGTAGGAGAACGTGATGAACGTAAGGTTCACCGCGTTGAGCATCAACTCGATGGACATGAAAACTGTAATGATGTTGCGGCGATAGATGAAGCCCGCCACGCCGAGCCCAAAAAGAATGGCGCTCAGAATCAAATACCAGCTCACCGGTACGCTGGTCGGCATCAGATCTCCCTCCGCGCGAGCACCATCGCGCCCAGAATCGCAATCAGAATTAGAACCGACGTAACCTCAAACGGCAATAAATATGTGGTGAACAGCTTGCGCCCGATGTTCAAAGCCGTGCCGCCTTGAAATGCGCCGAAAACCACGCCCTCGGTCTTAGGCAGCATGGCTTGGATGACAAAGCTGATCAATCCCAGGAACGCGGCCAGCACAAAGATGCCCGCATACTTTGCGAAGTTCGACATCTGGAGCGATGTACCTTCGGCGCCGGCATTCAGCAGCATGATGACGAAGACAAACAGCACCATGATCGCGCCGGCATACACGATCACCTGTGCGGCAGCGATGAATTCCCCGCCGAGCTGAAGGTACAAAATCGCGAGCGAGCCCATCACGCCGATGAGGGAAAGCGCACTGGCGATGGGATGAGTCTGGGTAACCAGGCTGATACCGCAAAAAACCGCGATGCTGGCAAAGAGGAAAAAGATCAGCGCAGTCATAATCTATTTAGAAGACAGAGCCACGATAAGGCCCGTAATAAGCAGGTTCACCATAGAAAGCGGAAACAGGAATGTCCAAGCGAATCGCATCAACTGGTCATAACGGAAACGCGGCAGCGTGGCCCGAACCCAGATGAAGAGAAAGAGCAAGATTCCTAGTTTGCCGCAAAACCAAAAAAGCGCCATCAGGATCGTTTTCAACACCGGGACTAGGAGCGAGACGCCGAATATAACGGCAATACCCAGAAAAAGCAGACCTGTCGCCGGAAACGTGAACTTGTCCATCCGGCGCGCCGGATGCAGGCCGTGATAGAGCGCCACCACGCCGGCGGCTGCAAAAATAAGGATTGGGACAAAATCGGAATACGGCTCCGGGAACGGCGGCTGCCAGCCACCCAGGAACAGGAGCGTGGCGACAGCGGTGACAGTCACCATGTTGGCGTACTCAGCCATGAAGAACGCCGCGAACTTCATGCTGCTGTATTCGACGTGGAAACCCGCCACCAACTCGTTTTCGGCTTCCGGCAGATCGAACGGAACACGATTTGTTTCCGCAAAGGCGGCGATCAGGAATACCACGAATCCCAGGATCTCGGGCCAAACATTCCAGCGCGGGATGAATCCCAGCCAATAACCGCTTTGGTAGTTCACCATCTCGCGGAAGCTGAGAGTATTGGCGAGCAGAAGCGGTGAAGCGACAGCCAGAGCCAGCGGCAATTCGTAGCTAATCATCTGCGCTGAGCTGCGCAGTCCGCCCAGCAGCGCATATTTGTTGTTCGACGCCCAACCTCCCAGCGCCACGCCGTAAACGCCGACCGAGGAGACAGCTAGCACGAACAGGATACCGACGTTGAGATCGGTGAGCTGCATCCAGGTGGTGACTGGTCCGATCGTGATTTGTGGACCAAACGGGATGACGGCAATCGAGATAAGCGCCAGCGCTACCGCCACAAACGGAGCCATCAAGTAGAACACTTTGTTGACGTGCGAAGGCACGACGCCTTCCTTGGTGATAAGCTTCACCACATCCGCCAACGGCTGCAGCAAGCCGTGCGGGCCGACGCGGTAGGGTCCGACCCGAAGCTGAATGTGCGCGATCACTTTACGCTCGATCCATTGCAGATAAGCCAGCGTAGTGAGAAGCACGAAGGCGATGATCGCCGCCTTGATCAGGCTCAGTATGAAAAAGTCCATCGGTGACCTTACGGTCGCTCTTCCGAATACAACCCGCCCGGCGATTCGATCACCGCGCTTAGCGCCTGGGAATATCGGCCCAACGTACCGGAAGTGAACAACGTATCCCGGGCCGACTGTATCAACTCCGGCCGCGAGCTCGCCGCCACGTGGCCGTTCACTGGAATTGTTTGGGCTGCGCCTCCCGTTGCGACTATAGGCAAAGGAATATTATAACCATGCACCTTCCTACGAATCTCGTCGAAAATTTTGTCCGGCGTCCAGATGCCGATGTTCACGCCCATCTCCTTCGAAAGCAGGCCCATTATTTCGAGATCGGATTTGGCGCCCATCACTTTCAATCCGGCTTTCAAGTGCTGCACTTCACCGCAGACATTTGTAACCGTACCGTTTTTCTCGTAAGCCGACGCGGCTGGGAAGATCACGTCCGCTCGCTGCGCCGTCTCGGTGAGAAACATATCGTTCACAACTACGAAAGCCTGGCCGGAGGCCAGCGGAGAGCGTTTCAATGGATTCGCACCGACCACCCACAAAACGTCGAGATCGGGTGCTGCCAGTATTTCGTCATAAGCCAGGCCCTCGCCGGCCGCAGCCGAGTAGCCGGGACCCAATCCAGGCAGCAGTCCCATGTCCGACGCGCCCCTGGAATTCGAATAGTCGACGAGACAGACGTACTTCACCGTCGTGCCGAGCGAATCGCCAAACGCGACCAGCTTGCGCACCGCATCGCCCTTGATTGCATCGCCGAAAAGAATCACGAGTTCGGGCTCGGCCTTCAACTGGTCCCGCAGCGATTCCAGATCGGCCAGCTCTCGTCCCGGGACAGTAATGATGCTGCGGACCGCCTGCTTCTGCTCGCGCACTGGACCCGGCGTGACGGTATAAATGTGCGCGGCATGATGCCGGTAATTGGCGCGGATCTGGAAAGCCAGGAACGGATGCTGTTGGGAAAGATCGCTCGACACAACTAAAATGGCCTTGCGATTATAAAGATCGGCAGTGGTCGCCAGGGCATCCGTCTTGCCGCTGAGCGCGTCCAACAAAGTCGGAAGGTCGCCGGTCCGATGGTGGTCGATGCTCTGCGTAGAGAGGACCTCGCGGGCAAATCTCTGCAGATAGTAATTTTCTTCGTTGGTGGTGTGGTTAGACCCGATCACTGCGAACTTCCCGCTGCGCCCCAACACCTCTTGAAATTTTCGGGCGACCGCCGTCAATGCCTCCGACCATGAGACCGGCTGGAGGTCTCCGTTCTTCCGGAGCAGCGGTGATTGCAGCCGCTCGACGTGGTGTACAAAATCGAAAGCATAGCGGCCCTTGATGCACAGGAATTCGCCGTTGATGCCCGAGTGGTCGCGGTTGTTGCCGCGGATGATCTCGTTGTTCCGTACGCCCAGGGTGGTTTTGCAGCCGTTCGAGCAATGCGTACAGATGGTGCCGACGTGTTGCATCTCCCACGGACGCGTCTTATAGCGGTACGTGCCGCTGGTGAGCGCGCCCACCGGACAGATGTCGATACACGCGCCGCACTCGTCGCACTCCAGATGATCGAAATGATTGGGCGCGATTTCTGAACCAGAGCCCCGATTGATGACGCCCAGCGCGTTCACTCCCATGCCTTCGTCGCAGATCCGCACGCAGCGGTAGCACAGGATGCAGCGCGGCTTGTCATAGAACACCACCGGCGACCATTGCTGCTCGTCCACGTGCTGCTTCTGTTCCAGAAAACGGCTCTCGCCCATGCCGTAGCGGAAGGTCATGTCCTGCAGTTCGCACTCGCCGCCTTTGTCGCAGACCGGACAATCCAGCGGATGGTTAGTGAGCAAAAACTCCACCATGCCTTTACGCGCGGCGTGTACCACCGGCGTATCGGTGTGCACCACCATGCCCTCCGATACCGGAAGCGTGCAGGCTACCTGGGGCTTGGGCGTCTTGTCCACTTCGACCAGGCACATGCGGCAAGCGGCCTGAAGCGTCAGACCGTCGTAATAACAGAAGGACGGAATCTCGATGCCGACCTGCTTGGCGGCGTTAATGATTAATGTCCCAGGAGCCGCCGTCACCGGCTTGCCGTCGATTGTCAGATGTATTGGATCGCTCATTTTCTCAAACCATCGCCAATTCAGCCGAATGCTGATAGGGGCATGGCTTTCCGTTCAAGTGTGCTTCGAAGTCTTCGGGAAATTTCTCGACGATCGATATGGTCGGCATGGCTGCGGCGTCGCCCAAAGCGCAGAAAGTTCGGCCTAACATGTTTTTGGAAAGCTCGCCAATCAGCGCGATGTCGCTCTTCTGGCCGCCTCCGCTGTGGAAACGATCCAGCATCTTCTTCAGCCAAGTGGTGCCCTCGCGGCAGGGGATGCACCAGCCGCAGCTCTCGTGCGCATAGAACTTCATGATTCGCAGCGCGAACTTCACCATGCACGTATCCTCATCCAGAACGACGGTCCCTCCCGACCCAAGCATGCTTTTGACTTTGGCGAGCGTGTCGAAGTCCATCGCGATGTCGCACTCGTCGGCCGTCAAGATGGGACAGGAAGAACCGCCGGGAACCACCGCCTTCAGCTTCTTGCCGTTTCGCATTCCACCGCCGACTTCGTAAATCATCCTGAGCAGATTGAAGCCAACAGGAAGTTCATAGACGCCCGGTTTATTGATGTGTCCCGAGAGACAAATCATCCGCGTGCCGCCGTTTTTCGGAGGCCCCAGTGCCGCGAAAGCCGCGCCACCATCGCGGATGATCGCTGGAACAGCGGAAAACGTTTCGACATTGCTAAGCAGCGTGGGAGATTGCCAGGCGCCCACGACAGCGGGGAAGGGCGGCTTCATACGTGGGATGCCGCGCTTGCCTTCGATGGAATCCAGCAGCGCCGTCTCTTCGCCGCATTCGTACGCCCCAGCCCCGGTGTGCGTGTAAAGATCGAAATCGAAACCGGTGCCCTGGATGTTCTTGCCCAGATAGCCGCGCGAGTAGGCTTCGCCGATGGCGCGGTCCATGGCATCGATCAGGTAACGATATTCGCCGCGAATATAGATGTAGCCCTTGTGAGCGTCCACCGAACGGCCGGCGATCAAGATGCCCTCGATCAACTGATGCGGGTCGTTTTCCATCAGCAGCCGGTCTTTGCAGGTGCCCGGCTCGCTCTCATCGGCGTTGATGATCACGTATTTCGGCTTGGGCGACGTACGCGGCACGAAGCTCCATTTCATGCCGGTGGGAAATCCGGCGCCGCCGCGGCCCCGCAGAGCCGAGACTTTGACCTCTTCGATAATCTGCTCCGGGGTCATCTGCATGGCCTTGAAGAAGGCTTTGAACCCGTCGTTAGCGAGATAGGTATCGAGCGAGGCTGAGTTAGGCAAGCCAAAGCGCCTGGTCAGGATTTTGACTTCGAGGGGGCTGGGTTCGTTATAGAGCATGGGTGGTTAGTGATTCTTCCTCAACTCCGCGATCAACCCGTCCAGTTTCTCCTCCGTCACATGATGATGAAAGTCATAGTTGATCTGTATGGCCGGCGCCCAGGAGCATGCTCCGATGCATTCCACCTCTTCGAGCGAGAACTGGCCGTCCGGCGTTACTTGTTTGTGTCCCAAGCCCAGAGTTTTCGACGCATGCTCGAACAGCTCTTCGCCGCCGCGCAGTAGGCAGCTGATGTTGGTGCAAACCTGCACGTGATATTGGCCCATCGGTTTACGATGCAGCATCGAATAATAGCCGACCACCTCGTCCACCTGCAGCGGCGTCACCTTACAGCGCCGGGCTACCTCTTCAATCAGCTCGTTCGAAATGTAGCCCAATTCATCCTGGGCGAAGAGCAGCATCGGGATTACCGCGGAGCGAGTGCGTCCAGGCGGATAGCTTTCCAGCAGCTTAGCGAATTTAGATTCGAGTTCCGGCGAGAAGGTCATCAGCGGTCCACGTCTCCCAACACGAAATCCATGCTGCCGAGCGAGGCAATGGAATCGGCCAGCAGCCGGCCCTCAAGCAGCGCCGGAAGCGCCTGCAGATTCCCGAAGCTGGGTGTCCGCATGAAAACGCGATATGGTTTCGCGGTGCCGTCGCTGACGATGTAGTAGCCGATCTCGCCGCGCGGCGATTCCACCACCTGATAAGCTTCACCCGCCGGTACGCGGAACCCCTCAGTCACAATCTTGAAATGATAGATCAAAGCCTCCATCTGGGTCTTCATCTTTTCGCGGTCCGGCAGCACGATCTTCGGAGCGTTGGCCTGCCAGGCGCCTTCCGGCATCCCCTCTACTGCTTGTTTAATGATGCGCGCGCTCTGACGCATCTCTTCCAAACGCACGCGGTAACGCGCGTACACGTCGTTTTCGGTTCGCGACGCTACGTCGAAATCAAACTGCTCGTAACTAGAATAAGGTTCATCCTTGCGGATATCCCACTTAAGGCCCGCAGCTCGAATCATCGGCCCAGTTACGCCCAGATCCAGAAGATCTTCCAGCGGCGCGAAACCGACGCCCTGCGTGCGTCGTTTCCAGATCGGATTGTTGTCCAGCAGCTCTTCGTATTCATCTACCTTGCTGGGAAAAGCAGTAATAAACTTGCTCACCGCCTGCTGCCATCCACGCGGTGGCTCCAGCGCCAGCCCGCCGATCCGGATGTAGCTGGTCATCATCCGCTGCCCGGAAAACATCTCGAAGATGCGAAGGATATCTTCGCGCTCACGAAAGCAATAGAAGAATACCGTCATCGCTCCGATGTCGAGCGCGTGCGTGCCCAGCCAGACCAAATGGCTGTTGAGCCGCTGCAGCTCGGCCATCATTACGCGCGTCCATTGCGCCCGCGGAGGGATCTCGATGTCGCCGATTAGTTTCTCCACCGTCAGCGCATAGACCAGATTATTCGAGAGGTTCGAAAGATAATCCACGCGATCGGTCAGCGTAACGGCCTGCTGCCAGGTCTTAACTTCGCATTCCTTCTCGATGCCGGTGTGCAGAAAGCCGATGTCGGGAACCGCCAAGACGATCGTTTCCCCGTCCAATTCCAGCACCACGCGCAGCACGCCATGAGTGGACGGATGTTGCGGGCCCATGTTCAAAGTCATCCGCCGGCTGCTTGTTTCTGGCGGCGCGGTGACCGAGTGTTCCGCTTCTACCGCGGTGATCGTGTCGGTATTGAGTGTTAGCTCTCGCATGTCGGATCCATATCGCTTTGATAGCTGTACTTGTAGCCGTGCACGGGATAATCTTTTCGCAGCGGATGGCCCACCCAATCCGTCGGCATCAAAATCCGGCGAAGGTCCGGGTGATTGCGGAAGCGGATGCCGAACAGATCGAACACCTCCCGCTCATACCAATTCGCGGCGCGCCATACGCCGGTTACCGAATCGATCTCGCAATCCGATTCAGACACCCAGCATTTCAGCCGAAGCCTCGAACCCTCGTCCAGTGAGTGCAGTAGATACACAACCTCGAAGCGTGGGTCGGCCGGATGCCAGTCCACGGCCGTGATCGCGCTAAGACGGACGAACTTTCTCTGGTCCTTAAGGTATCGGCACACTTCCACGATGGTGCCTGGCGAAATAAACAAGGTTGGCTCGCCGTGTTCAGCATGGCCGCCCGTGATCGCTTGTGGGAAAGCGGCATCGAGCGCCGCCGCCCCCGGATGATCTTTCAGTTGTTCAGGAAGCATTTATTTTTTCGTTGCACTCGGCTCTTCGATCGACCAATCCAGCGCGCCCTTCTTCCAGACATAGAAGAAGCCCACCAGGACCAGAACGATGAACAGCAGCATTTCGACGAAGGCAAACATCTTCAGTTCACGGTACACCACCGCCCATGGATAAAGAAAAACGGCCTCGATGTCAAAAAGGATGAAGACGATCCCCACTAGATAGAATTTGACGCTGAAGCGCTCCCTGGCGCTCCCGGTGGGCGCGATGCCGCATTCGTAGGGCGAATCCTTTACCCGATCTTTAACGCGCTTGCCAATAAAATACGAAAGGGCAACCAGGGCTCCGGCGACCAGAACCGCGAGGGTAATCTGGACTAGTACCGGAAAGTAGGTGTCTGAATAGGTAGTGGGCATTTGGACGAAATTGTGAAACCGTAAGCCGTACAATTTGACTATAATGAGATCCGGCCTCGGGCCGCAAGTTCGTTTCTGTTTTTCTCGTTTCTAATTTCAGTAGCAGAGAATGAGCACGGGAACAAAAGAGATTCAAATTGTTGTTAACGGACAGGTTCGGACGGCGCCCGCCGGTCGGAGCGTGATCGAGTTGTTGGCCTGGCTGGGGATCGATGGCGGTCGCGTGGCGGTAGAGCTGAATCGGTGCATCGTCCGGCGTGACGATTGGGACAAAACCGAAATTGGCGAGGGAGCCGCCCTGGAGATCGTCCAGTTTGTCGGTGGCGGTTAAGCGAAATGAAAGTTTCCTATTGACAGGCCCGATAGGTCAGGTAGAATTTTAATGGCCGTCTAGTTGCCGTCCAGTAAAAAACGTTGGCGGGGGAACATGTTCAAAACAAAGAAAACTCGTTCTGAAAGCGAAGATGGGGCTCGGTCGTTCACCAGCAGCGATGTCTCCCGCATTGCCGAGGTAAGCTTGCGGCAATTGCAATGGTGGGATGAGCGTAAGGTGGTCTCTCCGCGGCATGAAGGACACAAGCGCGTTTACCAATCCGCTGAAGTAATCGAAATTACAGTCATCGCCGAATTGCGCCGCAAGGGTTTCTCGCTTCAAAAAATCCGACGGGTGCTGAGATTCCTCCAGCGCGAAATGGGCAAACGATTGAGCGATGTACTTGAGTCCGAATCCGATCTGCACCTGGTAACCGACGGCAAGTCCATTTACCTGGAAGACCAGCAGGAACGGATCATCGATATCTTAAAGAACGCTAAGCAGCCGATGTTCCTGGTGTGCGTGAGCGATCAGGTCCGCCGGCTGAATGAGTCGCCGCGCAAGCCAATGAAAGCCGAGGCGGCCGCGGCTGCCTCGCGGCGGTCCGTCCGTAGCGCCTAACCGAATCCTAATCCTGGCAGCCTGCCCGGAACTCCGTTATACTAAGACTAGTGAGGTGCTGATTGTCGCGTCGACTGAGGCCGCTCTTATCCGTTCTTTTCGTGATCATCCTCTGTTCAGTCCTGGGAGGTATTTTTGGACCGGGCCTGACTGGTGTCTCTGCCGCATCGAATGGCCCAGAAGAAGATCTGAAGGCCAGCATCAAGCAGTTCACCAAAGTGTACGAGGCCGTAGAGAATAACTTCGCCGACAAGGTGAGCGCCGACAAGGCCATCTACAAGGGCTCCATTCCCGGCATGCTTCGAACCTTGGACCCGCACTCGAATTTCTTCGATCCCAAGGATTTCCAGGCGCTGCGTGACGATCAGCAGGGTCACTATTATGGCGTCGGCATGACAGTGGGCCCGCGCAATGGGAAGACCATTGTAATTGCGCCGTTCGGCGGATCCCCAGCCTATAAAGCGGGTCTTCGTCCAGGCGACGTGCTTCTCCAGATAGACGACAAGCACACCGACAATCTCTCGACTTCGGAAATTGCCGACTTGCTGCGGGGACACCGTGGAACGCACGTCCAAGTGATGGTGGGTCGCGAAGGATCCGAAAAGCCGCTCGTGTTCGACATCGTTCGCGACGAGATCCCACGCTATAGCGTCGAAGCGGCCTTCTGGGTTCGCCCGGGCATCGCCTACATGCACGTCTCGCAATTTAACGAGAATACCAGCCAGGAAATGGAAGACAATTTCAAGAAGCTGGGCGAGAACAACATTAAGGGACTCATTCTCGATCTGCGCGAGAATCCCGGCGGGTTGCTGAATGAAGGCGTCGCCGTGGCCGGCCATTATCTCCGGAAGGGCGAGGTGGTTGTTTCTCATCGTGGCCGCGCGTCGGCTGAAAAGCCCTACTACGCGCGAGGCAGCACTAGTGGACAGAACTATCCGATCGTCGTTCTGGTGAATCGCTATTCCGCATCTGCGGCCGAAATCGTGGCCGGCGCTCTGCAGGATCACGATCGCGCCTGGATTCTGGGCGAGAATACCTTCGGCAAAGGGCTGGTTCAGACCGTGTTTCCGCTACCGGAGAACACCGGTCTCGCTCTCACCACGGCACATTACTATACGCCCAGCGGTCGCCTGATCCAGCGCGACTACTCGAACATCTCGTTCCTCGATTACTATTACGGCAAGCGCACGGACACCAAGAACATGCAGGACGTGAAGAGCACCGATAGCGGACGGACGGTCTACGGCGGCGGCGGCATTACACCCGACGAGAAATATGAGCCGCCCAAGTACAACAAGTTCCAGACCGACATGCTCCGCAAGTATGAGTTCTTCAACTTCACGGCGAAGTGGTTTGGTGGACGCACCAGCGCCCAGCTTCCCAAAGGCTGGGAGCCCGACGCCACCGTGCTCAACGATTTCCACGAGTATCTGTTGAAGCAGAACATTCCCTTCACCGAAGCGGAGTGGACCGAAAACATGACCTGGACCAAGCAGCAGTTGAAGAAAGAAATGTATGCCACCGGTTTCAGCATTGAAGAATCGCAGAAGGTGACGGTCGAGACCGATCCAATGGTGACCAAGGCCATCGACGCGCTGCCGGAAGCCAGGGCGCTGCTCGACAAATCGAAAAAGCTGGTCGTCCAGCGAATGACTCGCGACGATCGCCAGTAAAGTTTGACGCACAAGCCTTCGCCCCAAATTACCGTCCTGGACGCGGGCGGCCAATACTGCCATCTCATTGCCAGAAAGATCCGCGACTTGGGCGTTTATGCGGACGTCCGTCCCAGCGATACAGCCGCGCAAGAGCTGCGCGGACGCAAGGGACTGATTATCTCGGGTGGTCCAGATAGCGTCTACGAAAGCGAAAGCTCGCGTATCGATCCCGCCATTCTTTCCCAGGGCAGCGCGGTTCTCGGCATCTGTTACGGCCAGCAGTTGATGGCGTACGAATTGGGCGGTCATGTGCGAAAAGGCACGACGGGCGAATATGGGCTAGCCGTCCTGGAAAGAACACAGCCTCACGTACTTTTCGCGGGTCTGAATGGCGGCTCGCAAGTGTGGATGAACCATCGCGACCAAGTCGAGACCGTGCCGGACGGCTTCGACGTGCTGGCCAAAACCGCAACCTGCTCTGTGGCGGCAATGGCCCATCGCGACCGTCCACTGATGGCTGTTCAATTTCATCCTGAAGTAGTTCATACGCCACAGGGCCACCAGATCCTGTCAAATTTTGTGTTCGGCGTGTGCGGATGCAGCCAGGATTGGGATCCCAAGGATCGTATCCGGCCGCTCGAGGCGGAGATCCGATCTGTTGCGGGCGATCGAAACGTGTTCTTCTTCGTGAGCGGTGGAGTCGACTCGACTGTCGCCTATACGCTGTGCCTGCGGGCCCTCGGCGCGGATCGTGTGTACGGTATTTACGTCGACACGGGATTAATGCGCCAAGGCGAGACAGAGTACGTGCGGCGCCTATTCGCGCAACTAGGAGCCACGGCGTTTCACATTGAGGCCGCTGAAGCCGAGTTTCTGAGTGCGCTGGCCGGCGTTTGCAATCCGGAGCAGAAGCGGCACATCATCGGCGAGCAGTTCGTTGCGGTTCAGCGGCGGGTCTTGAGCACCGGCCATTTTCTGGATGGCCACTGGATATTGGGGCAGGGAACCATCTATCCCGACACTATCGAATCGGGGGGCACCGCAAGAGCGGACGTCATCAAGACCCACCACAACCGCGTGGCCGGAATTCAGAAACTGATCGACAGCGGCCGGATCATAGAGCCGCTGGCCTCCTTTTATAAGGATGAGGTTCGCGAGATTGGCGCTGAACTCGGAATCCCGGCTGAATTTCTGCACCGTCATCCGTTTCCGGGCCCAGGTTTGGCGATCCGATGTTTGTGCTCGGAAACCGAAGCCCCGGTGGAGCGCCGGGAGCCGGGCTGGCTGTTGCCTATAAGGTCAGTCGGCGTGAAAGGCGATTCCCGCAGCTATCATGCCGTGCTGGCGCTGGAGAATATCCCCGAGGACGAGATCGCCACTGAGCTAGTGAATCGGATGCAGGATATTAATCGAGTGGTAGGCCTGGTGAAGGCGAGGGCTGCGATTTCAGCGATGCGGTCCACAGCGAGCTCACTCACTCGTGAACGTCTGGAGCGATTGCGCCAGTCCGACGCGATCGTGCGGCGACTGTCCGACGAAAGTGGATTCGAAAGCCAGGTCTGGCAATTCCCCGTGGTCCTGATACCCCTCGGCACCGCCGGCGCTCCGGACTCCATCGTGCTGCGCCCTATCCACTCGGTCGACGGCATGACCGCCCAAGTCGTCCGAATGCCCGACGATCTGCTGAATCGGATAGCGGAAGAGTTGCTTCGTGTGCAGGGAATATGTGGCGTTTGTTACGATTTGACCCACAAGCCGCCCGGCACCATCGAGTGGGAGTAGATCCTTAGATTCTGTGGAAGCTCTTCAAAATATCCCGCATTGAATAACGCAGCGCGATCGGCCGGCCATGCGGGCAACTCATCGGGCACTCGGTCGCGGCCAACTGCGTAAGCAGCCATTCCATCTTAGCTGGATCCAGCCGCATATTAATCTTGATGGCAGCGCGGCAGGCGATGCTGGCAGCCATTGCGCGGCGAAGATCGTCGAGCGAAACCTTACGCAGCTCGCTTTCCGCGATTTCCAGAATTTCAAACACCAGCTTCTCGATGTCGCCTGGACCCACGCCGGCGGGCGCCCCTTTTACCGCAATGGTGCGCTGTCCGAATGGTTCGGAATCAAACCCGGCGCGTTCCAGTTCACCCGCGATCTGCGCATATTCGATCTGCTGCCCAGCGGTCAGCTCGATCAGGATCGGCATCAGCAATTGCTGGCGCTCCACGCGGCCCTGCGCCTGTTGCCGCAGCACCTTTTCAAACAAAATGCGCTCGTGCGCAACGTGCTGGTCGATGATCCAAAGGCCGTCGCGGCCGGACGCAATGATGAAGCTGTCGTGAATCTGGCCTAGCGGGCGCAGATCCGAAAGACTCGCGAGACTTTGGGGCGGCTCGGCTCCCAGCGGCAACGGACCGTGCGTATCGGGGACATGTAGCACATGCTGCGCAACGGGTATTCCCGCCTGGGTTGCGTCATTGAAATCAAACCTACGCTCCGGCTCAGCCCCGGTCTTCAAGGTGAAAACCGGCAGATCTTCCGGCCGCTCCATTCCCGCCTGGATGTCCGGAACCGGGTCAAAGCGCTGATTCTCGATGCGCTGCGTGAAATCGGAAAACGGAAGGTCCGCCGCCGGCTGCGGCTGGGTCGAGACGGGAATACCGGAAGCGGGCCGCGCAGCGATTAACCGATCCCGAATGGAATCGCGGACAAAATCATGCACGAAAGTTCCATGCCGAAAACGCACTTCGGTTTTGGAAGGATGGACATTCACGTCCACTTCTTCGCAATCACAATCGACGAAAAGCAAAGCGAAAGGATAGCAGGCCGGCGGCATCAGGTTGTGATACGCCGATGACAGGGCGTGCAGCAGGACGCGATCGCGGATCAGGCGCCCGTTCACAAACAGAAAAATCGAATTGCGGTTTAGCTTCTGCACCTGCGGCCCGGAGACGAACCCGCGCAGCGCAAAGACGCGGTTGCCGCGTTCCTCGGCCTCCACTACCTCGAGTTCCCGTTCGACGAAATCGAGATCGATAAGATCTTCCAGCGTCTGGTTGCCGAAAACCTGGTAGACCCGTTCGCGCAAAGTTTCCACCGGCGTGACATCGAGCAATTCGTTGGCGCCGTGGCGCAGTTGGAACGATTTCCGCGGATGCGCCAGGCTGTAGTGCGTGGCCAGCGAGGCGATGTGCGCCAGCTCGGTTTGATCGGAGCGCAGAAACTTCTTTCGCGCCGGAACATTGAAGAAGAGATCGCGAACCGTGACAGTCGACCCCGCCGGACCCGGATATTCGTCGCAGCGCAGCAACTTTCCGCCGTTGATTTCCACCGTTGCACCAGTGGTTTCCTCCGCCGAGCGCGTTTCGAGCACCAGGCGAGACACCGAGGCAATGGAGGGCAGCGCCTCACCGCGAAAACCCAGCGTAGCGATCGAAAGCAGATCCCGAACATCGCTCAACTTGCTGGTGGCGTGACGCTCGAAGGCCAGGAGAGCGTCATCGCGCAGCATTCCGCAGCCGTTGTCGGCCACGCGGATAAGCTTTCGCCCGCCGCTTTCAACCTCAATGCGAAGCTCGGTCGCCCCGGCATCCAGGGAATTTTCGATCAACTCCTTGACCACGGAAGCGGGGCGTTCGACCACCTCTCCCGCCGCGATCTTGTTGGCGACGGTATCGGAGAGGACGCGTATTCGGCCCACCGGGATTAGCCGCTCATCGAGGACAGGAACTCGGCGTTGCTCCGAGACTTGCCCAGCTTATCGAGCAGCAGTTCGATCGATTCCACCGGCGACAGCGGGCTTAGGACCTTTCGCAATACCCACACTCGATTGAGTTCTTCGCGCGGCAGCAGCAGTTCGTCTTTGCGTGTGCCGCTCTTGGTGATATCGATGGCCGGGAAGACACGTTTGTCCATCAACTTCCGGTCCAGGTGAATTTCCATGTTGCCGGTGCCCTTGAATTCTTCGAAGATCACGTCGTCCATACGGCTTCCGGTATCGATCAGGGCTGATGCCACGATGGTGAGCGATCCGCCTTCTTCTATGTTGCGAGCCGCGCCGAAAAAGCGCTTGGGCCGCTGCAAAGCGTTGGAATCGACGCCGCCCGAGAGCACTTTGCCGGATGGCGGAACCACCGTGTTATACGCGCGCGCCAGACGCGTAATCGAATCGAGCAGGATTACGACATCGCGCTTATGCTCCACCAAGCGTTTGGCTTTCTCGATCACCATCTCGGCCACCTGTACGTGCCTCGACGCCGGTTCGTCGAAAGTGGAGCTAATCACTTCGCCCTTCACCGAGCGCTGCATGTCCGTCACTTCTTCAGGCCGCTCATCTATGAGCAACACGATGAGCGAGACTTCAGGATGGTTGGTGGTGATTGAATTGGCGATGCTTTGCAGCAGCATCGTCTTGCCGGTGCGCGGCGCAGCGACAATCAGCCCGCGCTGCCCTTTACCGATGGGGGTCAGAAGGTCCATCACGCGCCCGGAGAAATTCTCCTTGGTGGTCTCCAGCCGGAACCGCTCGTTCGGATAAAGCGGCGTCAGGTTGTCGAAGAAGATCTTGTTGCGCGCTTCCTCGGGTGGCTCGAAGTTGATCGCGTCCACTTTGATGAGCGCGAAGTAACGCTCGCCTTCCTTGGGTGGGCGGATCTGTCCGGAGATCGTATCGCCGGTCCGCAGATCAAAACGCCGGATCTGCGAAGGCGAGACATACACGTCGTCCGGCCCAGGCAGATAGTTGTACTCGGGCGCGCGCAGGAATCCGAATCCGTCGGGTAGGCATTCCAGCACGCCCTCAGAAAAGATGAGGCCGCTTTTCTCCGCCTGGGTCTGCAGGATCTTGAAGATCAGTTCTTGCTTGCGCAGACCCGCGGTTCCGGTGACTCCCAGATCCTTGGCGATCTGGTTGAGCTTCTGGATGCTCATGTCCTTGAGCTCCACCAGGTCGAGCGTGCCATTCTTTTGATTGGCCTGCCCCGCCGCGCCACCATGACGCCGGCGTTGGCCTGGCTGCTGCGCAAGGGCCTGATCGCCTGGCTTGCCCGCGGCCTCGGACTTGGCATCAGGCTTCTCGGCCGCAGCCTTTTCGTCCGCAGGTTTGTCACCGCCCGCGGAGGCATCGCCGGACTTGACGTCCGCGCCCTTGCCGTCGCCTTTAGATGGCGCCTTTCCTTCGGGCTTCGTCTCCGAGTT
>DATMMD010000270.1:0-2834 GCA_035569875.1 Bryobacteraceae bacterium | reverse complement strand
GCGCCATCGAGCGCCGAACTCAATTTCCTCCTGGGCTATTTATATTTTGAACAGAGAGACTACGAGAAGGCGTCGAATTACCTCGGAACCGCCACTAAGCTAAGGCCGCACGACGCAACATCTCTGACGCTGCTGGGCAGGTCGTATCTAGAGCGCAAGGACTATGCTCAAGCTCAATCGGTTTTGGAGCAGGCCGTAGCAACCGACCCAGAGCGCTGGCTTCCTCACAACCTGCTCGCCGATGCGTACTTCCACCAGAAGAATTACGACAAGGCGCGAGACGAAGCCCAGGTTGCGATCGATAAAGGGAAGGCGGAGGCGAATCCGGCGCGGCTGATTCTCGGTCAGGCGCTCATCAACTTGGGAAAGGATGAACAAGGCATCCAGGCGTTAGAGGCTTTCCTCCAGCAGTCGCCGAGTCAACCGATGGCCGGGCAGGTGCGCAGCCTGATCGCCGAAGTCCGGGAACACGCATCCGCCGCACCATCCGCGGACCGTGAAGTGAGGACCGGGACAAAACTACCGGGCGTCGATCCGCTGCAGGCGCTCGCAGCGCCGGGACTGTCGGAAAAGTCCTGGCAACCACCCGGCATCGATCAGGTCAAAGTTGCTCTGGCCCCCGGCGTCGCCTGCCCGTCCGAGAAGGTGGCCGAAGAAACGGGAAAGCACGTCGGTGAACTGGCGGACGATGTAGCCCGCTTCTCGGCCATCGAAGACCTTTTTCACCAGAACCTCGATCGATTCGGCAATCCCATACGGACCGAAACGCGGAAATACAACTACGTAGCTTCGATCTCAGAACCCGAACCGGGTTTTCTGGCCGTGGATGAGAGCCGGGCCGACAAGATGGAACTGGAGGGCTATCCCGACAAGATCGCCAGCACAGGTTTCGCGGCGCTGGCCCTCGTCTTTCATCCCCACATGCGGGACAATTTCGACATCAGGTGTGAGGGCCTCGGCGATTGGCGCGGTCAGGCGAGTTGGATCGTGTACTTCAAACAGCGGGACGACAAGCCCGACCGCATGCACAGTTACAAGGTGGGCAGGCTGGTGTATCCCGTAAAGCTGAAGGGACGGGCGTGGATTACCGCGGACAAGTTCCAGATCGTACGGATTGAATCCGAGATGGTTCGACCAATGCCGGAGATAAAACTCCTCAGCGAGCACCAGGTTGTAGAGTACGGACCCATCCGTTTCGACAAAAAAAACATGTCACTCTGGCTACCGAAGAGCGCGGAAATCTATTTCGATTTCCGGCAACACCACTACTATCGGCGGCACAGCTTCGACCACTATATGTTGTTCTCGGTGGATTCGGACGAGAAACGCAAGGAGCCGGTGACCAAGCCCACCGTCCAGCCTCCGGCGACTACCGAACCGACTATCACTGAGCTCGCGCCCGGCCCCTCTCACCGGCTAGAATAGCCATTACCGTGGGGTGAAGAGGATGTCCCTGACCAAACAGCAAGCTGTGGAAATGTTTCGGTCCGACGATCTGATCGGCATTGGTATGGAGGCGGACGCGGTTCGCCGCAAAATGCATCCCGAAGGCACCGTGACTTACATCATCGACCGCAACATTAACTACACCAACTTCTGCACGGAATATTGCACGTTCTGCGCGTTTTACCGGCCGTTGAAGGGGCCGGCGGCAAAGGAAGGCTACATCCTCGATTTCGACACCATCTACGACAAGATCCGCGAGACCGTGGAACTCGGCGGCACCGGCGTGCTGATGCAAGGCGGGTTGCATCCCGATCTCAAGATCGACTGGCACGAGCGCATGCTAAGTGGAATCAAGCAGCGCTTCCCGCGGGTCCACTTGCACTGCTACTCCGCCTCGGAAATTTTAGCGATTGCCGAGTACAGCAATCTCAGCGTACGCGATACGATTGCGCGCCTGCGCGACGCCGGACTAGATTCGATCCCGGGCGGCGGCGCTGAGATTCTTGACGATGAAGTCCGCTACAAGATCGCGCGCTTGAAGTGCCTGACCGCGGATTGGTTGCTGGTGCATCGCACCGCGCACCAACTCGGCATGCGCACCACCGCGACCATGATGTTTGGCGTCGGCGAGTCCATCGAACACCGGGTCAACCATTTGCAATGTCTTTACGATTTGCAGCAGGAGACAGGCGGGTTTACCGCGTTTATCCCGTGGAGTTTCCAGCCCGCCAATACCGCGCTCGGCGGACGCCGCTGGGACGAAGCCACGGCGGTTGAGTATCTGAAAGTGCTGGCGATTTCCCGGCTCTATCTTTCGAATTTTCTGAATGTGCAATCCAGTTGGGTGACCCAGGGTTTGAAAGTCTGCCAGATGGGCTTGCGTTTCGGCGGCAACGACGTGGGCTCCGTGATGCTGGAGGAAAATGTGGTCCGCGCCGCCGGCGTGAACAACTGCACAACCGAAGAGGAGTTGCGGCGCATCATACGGGATGCGGGCTTCCGTCCGGCGCAGCGAGACACGTTATACCGGCAATATTTTCTGAACTGAGCAAAGCCTGCGTAGGGACAGCCGCCCTCGGCTGTCCGGCGGGGCGGAGCCTCGCCGCTGTTCATCTGAAAGCTGAACCAATCAAAACCCGGGCGAGCTGCGCTCGCCTGGACAGCCGGGGGCGGCTGTCCCTACGTGGAATTTCCATGACACGCTCACTCGTCTTCGCCTTTTTCTTTTTCAGCGCTTTACTCCGAGCGAGCGCGCAGGATCCCGCACCCACCGCGCACGCGTCCTCCATTACAGGCACGGTAGTGAAAGAACCTGGCAGCCAGCCGCTCAAGAAAGTACTGGTGCAGGTGGTCGCGGAAAATCAGAAAGAAGGCGGAAACTACACCGC
>DATMMD010000269.1:0-2796 GCA_035569875.1 Bryobacteraceae bacterium | reverse complement strand
CGCGCGAACAAGATTTTCCACCGCACGGTTGCGCACCTCGTCCAACCCATGACGAACGTCGAGAGTTAGCCGAGCTTCGCCGGCAATGACGTTGGTGACACCAGGCCGGGCCTCGATCGCGCCCACTGTGGCCACCAACCCTGGAACCTTGTGCGCTTCCCTTTCCACAGCTGTGATCCACTCCGCCGCGCCGGCGATTGCGTCGGATCGAAGATGCATCGGCGTTGTACCGGCGTGGTTGGCCCGGCCCACGAATGTGAACTCAAGCCGGCTCTGGCCGGCGATCGCATCCACGACTCCCAGGGGCTGTTTCAGTGTCTCCAAAACCGGTCCCTGCTCGATGTGAAATTCCAGGTAACCCAGAATATCGCTTCCCAAAACAGCCAGGGGGATTTCTCGAGGATTCAATCCAAACTCTTCGATGGCGCTGCGCACGGAAATTCCCCGGGGATCTTTACGCTGCAGAAGTTCCTCGTCGAGCCTTCCCGTCAGGGCCCGGCTGCCGATGAAGGGCGTGGCGAATCGAACCCCCTCCTCTTCCGAGAAGCCAACGACTTCAATTCCGAACGGCAGCCGCTGTCCATCAAGGGCCTCCAGCAATGCAACGGCCAGCACCACGCCGAGCACTCCATCGTAGGCTCCGGCGTTGGGAACCGTATCGAGGTGTGACCCCAGGAGGAGCCGTGGTGCATTGGATTCGACGCCAGCGTAGAATCCGCGCAAATTCCCGGCGGCGTCGATTCTCACCTTGGCTCCGACCGCCTCCACCCACATGGTGATTTCTGTGTGACAGTCATGCATGGGCGCGGAAAGAAAAGTCCGTCGCGTGCTGCTGGAATCTTCACTGAATCCCGCCAGCTTCCGGCAGCGGGCGATAACTTCTTCCGCGCGATTTATGGTCTCACCCGTTGTCCGCACTGGATTCCATAGCTACCGCAAACTATGCGTCTCAGCTCAAGCCTGGCGTATGACCTTCGCCGCCCCCCAACCAATCACTATCAAGGCGACCAAAATCTCCCAGCTATACCTGTTCCCGTAGGTGGCCACGGGAAAATGATTGCTCAGCATGATGAATACGACAGGCACCGCCATGAACGTATTGTGCTTGGACCGCAGCTTGGCCTGGGAGCCGAGCGCAGGATCGAACGTGGCGCCGGTTGCGGCCGCGGCGATCATCTTGCGCTGCGCGGGGAGAATTCGCTTCCACACGTTGAGCATCATGATGGTTCCGAACATTGCCCCGACGTGGATGTAAGCGGCGCGCCCACTGAAGACGTGCACAAGTCCGAACGCCAACGCGGCCGTCACAATCAGTGAAAATATGGCAAAGCCAATTTCGGACCTGCGCAGAGCCGACCGTAGCGCCACATCGTAGATGACCCATCCCAAAATCAGCACGCCGATTCCGATGGCGATGCCGCGCGCTTGCGAAATCTCCCCCACGTCTGGATCGATCAGTCCCCCGCTGAAGTAGTAGACCAGAAACATCAGGACGATTCCGCTCAGCCAGGTCATGGCCGCTTCCCAGCGGAACCAGTGCACTTGCTCAGCCCCGACCCGCAGCGATTTCTGCTTTTCTACGGTATAAAAACCGCCGCTGTGGACCATCCAAAGCGCTGCGGGCGCACCCGTCGCGTTCTTTTCAAGCTTTCCGAATTGGCCGTCCAGCCAAGTAAAGTAGTAGGTCTGGCCGACCCACATGATTGCGGCAAAGACGTGAAACCACCGCACAAGGAGATTGAGCCACTCCCGAATGGAGGACGTCACCGTGACCCCTCGTCGGTTTTCAGCCGGATGGTCATGCCCTCAGCTTCCCCGGTAAGTCGTGTATCCGTTCGGGCTCAGCAGGAGCGGGATATGAAAATGCGTCTCGCCGTCCCGCACCCGAAAAGTAACTTCGACCAAGGGATACAAGGCTGTGATTTTGGTCGCCGCGAAATAACTCTCCGTATCAAATGCCAGACGGAAAAGCCCGGCCGAAAGAACATTTTCATCCGGCAGCAACTGACTGCACCGCCCGTCCTGATCCGTGCGGCCCGAGCCCAGCAGCAGCCAGTTGCCGGACTTCTCCCGCCGCTCCAGGCGCACCGGCATTCCTGTGGCCGGCCTGCCCAGTGCGGTGTCCAAAACGTGAGTTGAAATCCGCTTCATTCCGAGAGCCATTTTGTCAGGCGAATGCGTGTGATCTGTCGCTGCTGCTCCGCTGCTTGTCGAAGTTCTGTGGGTCCGTCATTCTGCAACCGGCGCTGTAAAATCTCCAGAATTTCTGGCGCAGACTTCCCTACCGCACATACGATGAAGATATGGCGAAAGCGCCTCTCGTATTCCTGATTTGCCTCCGCCATCGCAACCTTCACAGCATCACCGGTCGCAGCCACGTTCTGCTGCTCCTGCGCCGACCAGGTCTTCGATTTATCTGACCCAGACTGATCTGACACAGATGGCGCCGCGAGCGACTCACCGATCCGGGGATGGCCGCGGAATGCCTCCATCCAATCTGCTGCACTCAGATTACTCCAGGTTTCCTCCGACGCGGCTAGCAGAGTGGTGACATCTGAGAACGGTCTTCGCGCTGCCATCCCGGCCGCCCAGGCCTTTGAGCTACAGCACGGTAGAATTGCTTTCACAGCCTCATCCGCCGGAAGACGATTCCATTGCACCAGCACTGCGCTCATGGGTGATACTCGTCCGCGCGAAGCTTTTCGAGAAATTCTGCGATCAGATTCCCCACCACCGTCGCACGATATCGCGAGGTCGATCGAATATCATCGATCGGCTGAATCTCTGCGATGGCGG
>DATMMD010000268.1:0-54332 GCA_035569875.1 Bryobacteraceae bacterium | reverse complement strand
ACGGAGTCCGGCTCTTCGCGGCCGTGTATGTTCCTAAGGACGATAGCCAGCCCTACCCGATGATCATGACGCGGACGCCCTATAACGTTGCGCCCTACGGCATCGATAATTACCGCGCGCAGCTCGGCCCTTCTGAAGCGGCCGAGAAAGAGGGATTCATCTTCGTTTACGAAGACGTGCGAGGTCGCTACATGTCGGAAGGCACTTTCGTCGACGTTCGCCCGCACAAAACGCATTACGACGGCGCCAAGGATACCGACGAGAGCACCGACACCTACGACACCATCGACTGGCTGGTGAAACACGTTCCCAACAACAACGGGCGGGTCGGAATCTGGGGCATCTCTTATCCCGGATTTTTCGCGGCCCATAGCCTGATGGATTCGCATCCCGCGCTAAAGGCAGTATCTCCCCAAGCGCCCATGGGCGACGTCGGCAACGGCGACGATGGTTATCATAACGGCGCTTTCCACCTGGCCGCGAATTTCCGCTTTTACTCGGGATTCGTGCCGCGCAAGCCGGATCCCGAGCGCCCCCAACCCAGCCTTCGATTCGAGCCCGGCACCATGGACGCATATGATTTCTTCCTGCGCATGGGCCCACTCTCGAACGCCAATGAAAAGTATCTGAAGCATCAGAATCCTTATTGGGACGACACCATCCTGCATACTTCCTATGACGGGTATTGGCAATCGCGGGCGCAAGCGCCGCACATGAAGAATGTGAAGCCCGCCGTTATGTGGGTGGGCGGTTGGTTCGATGCCGAGGATCTTTCGGGTCCTTTGAAACTGTTCAACTCGCTGGAGAAAAACGGCGCCATCGCTCCCGACACACTGGTCATGGGACCCTGGCGGCATGGTGGATGGGCGCGCGACAAAGGCGACACGCTTGGCAATCTCAAGTTCACGGCACCGACCTCGGAGTATTTCCAGGAAAATATCGAGCTGGCCTTTTTCGTCGACAATTTGAAGGGCAAAGGCAACGGTCTCAAAGCGTCCACCGGCGGCGCCGTCCCGAAAGCCTACTTGTTCGAGACCGGACGCAACGAATGGCATCGCTTCGACTCTTGGCCGCCAAAGAAGGCGACAGCGCGCACTCTATATCTCGACGCCGCGGGAAAATTGTCGATGACGGCTCCGTCGGCGAGCGGTTTCGACGAGTATCTCAGCGATCCGAATAGGCCAGTGCCCTCAGTCGGCGAAATCGCGCCTGGAATGGGAATGCCGGTCGATTACATGACCTTCGACCAGCGCTTCGCCTCCGCGCGACCCGACGTCCTGACTTACGAGACTGAGCCGCTCGATCAGGACGTCACCATCGCGGGTCCGATCACGCCCGTGCTGCACATCTCAACCACTGGCACCGATTCCGATTTCGTGGTCAAGCTGGTGGATGTCTATCCGAACGATTATCCGGATCCCGATCCGAATCCCAAAGGCGTTCACATGGGCGGCTATCAGCAGATGGTGCGCGGCGAGCCATTCCGTGGCAAGTTCCGCAATAGCTATTCGAAACCCGAGGCATTCACGCCAGGGAAGCAGGAAAAAATCGAATTCTGGATGCCCGATGTTCTGCACACATTCCGGACCGGTCATAGGATCATGGTGCAGATTCAGAGCTCCTGGTTCCCGCTTGTGGATCGAAATCCACAGCAGTTCCTGGATATTCCTAATGCCCGTGCTTCCGATTTCCAGAAGGCGACTGAACGGGTCTATCGCGGTGGGTCTGAGGGCTCGCAAATTCGCGTGCTGGTCCTTGAGTAGTGAACACCCTTCCCGAACCTTGGCTGCGCGGCCTCTCCGGCGGTTCTCCACTCACCGTTCCCGTCCTCTATGCGTTTCAACAAGCCCGCGAGGATATCGCTAAGTACACCGAATCGCTTACGTCGGAACAAATCTGGGCCAAGCCATACGGCTTGGCGTCGGTCGGATTTCACGTCCGCCATATCGCCGGGAGCACCGATCGGCTGATGACCTATCTCCAAGGAAAACAGCTTACTCCCTCCGAGCTGCGCGCGCTCGAAACGGAAGCGACTCCCGGCGCAACACGCGAACAGTTGCTCGCGGAGCTGAACGCGGCCTTTGAGCGCGCTGAAATGATCGTTCGTGCTATCGATCCTGCGACACTGGCCGATCAGCGCGAAGTGGGACGGAAGCGGCTGCCCACCACGGTGATCGGACTATTGACCCATATCGCCGAGCATACACAGCGCCACGTCGGCCAAGCCATCAGCGCAGCTAAATTAGCGCGTGGCCTGGCGGCTCAAGAACGCGAGTAAGTCCTGGAATTCTTCCGGCGTAAGCCGTTTATCAAAATCGGTGGGCATCAGGCTTTTTGGCTCGTAGACCACTTGGCGCAGCTCATCGCGATAAAACAAATGAAGCTCGTTGTCGGAACCCATGATTTGCATTGAAAAATTCTCTTCATTCATCAAAACTCCGGTCATCGCCTTCCCATCGCGCGTCACGACGCGAACAGCCTGATAGGTGTTCAATGGTGCAAGACTAAGCTCATGACGTCCGCCGTCGGTCGCGACCCGGTGCTCGGTCTTTGTCAGCGCGTCGCGGATGGAATAAAGCTTCCGCCGGCCCGCCAGATTCGACAAATCGGGTCCCAGCACGCCGCCTCTGCCGCGCAGCATATGACAATCGCCACAGGCCCCTTTTGCCCAAAAAATCTGCTCGCCATGCGCGACATCGCCTGGCGCCGGCGCATCTACGGCGGTACCCCGTAAAGTGCGTATGTAGGCCGCTACTTTCCATGCGTCGGTTTCAGCGAGACCGGTACCCGGCATAACCGTACCCGGAATGCCCTTCCGAATAGCATCGAAGATTTCCTGGTCCGATGTCCGAAGGTAGCGGCGCCCGGATGCGCCTAGAGCAGGGCCTTGCTCACCGGGAGTGCCATCGTATCCATGGCAGACGGTGCAGGTGCGATTGTAGAGTTCCCGTCCTTCAGCAATCCCTTGTGGATTGCCGGCGAAGGGGTTTGGGTTGGGCGCCCGGTTCGGCTGACTTTGAGCACTGAGAACAACCGCGGCGAACACCAATCCATAGCTGACGCGCATAGTTCCCATAACACCTACTTGCGATCCGGAAGTCCGAAGGCCATCACGTTCGGCCCCGCTACCAAGGTGACGTATTCATTTCCCGAGACACTATAGGCCATGGGCGACGCCGTGATCTTTTCCCCGGCGCTGAAGTGCCAGAGCGCCTTTCCCGCGCGCGCATCTAGAGCGGTCAAAACTCCCTGGTTGTCGCCGGCAAACAGCAGCCCGCCGGCTGTGGATAGCAGCCCTGGGCCATAGTGGTTCGAGCCAATCTGCTTGTACTCCCACATCAGCTTGCCCGTAGTCACATCCAGCGCCCGCACATAATTTTGCCAGCGCTTTTGCTCCTCGGGACTTTCAATGTACCCGGTGCCGCTGGAAGAAATGGCCGTCGGCTGAAAATTGTCGCTGCCCCGGTAGTTGATCGAGCAGCCTTCTGTCACCACCGCATAAAAGTAATGCGTGTCGGGATTATACGCGGGCGAGGGCCAATTGGTGGCGCCGGCAGTGGCCGGACAAACCAGGTTCCCTTGCAGAGTGGGCTCTTTCCCGGGAACCAGAATGGGGCGTCCCTCCGCGGTCAGGCCGCTGGACCAGGTCAACAACTTCACAAATGGTGCGCCGCGGAGAAACTTTCCATTGGTGCGATCCAGCACGTAATAGTAACCGTTGCGATTGGCCTGTACCAGCAGCTTGCGTGGCTGCCCTTCAAACTCCGCATCCACCAGCACCGGAACCTCCACCGCATCCCAATCGTGCACATCGTGCGGCGTGAACTGGAAGTACCATTTCAGCTTGCCGGTATCCGGGTCGAGCGCCACTACGCACTCTGTATAGAGGTTGTCACCCGCCCGCTTGTCGCCGATGAAATCCGGATTCGCCTGGCCCGTCCCCCAGTAAATCAGATTCAATTCCGGATCATAACTGCCGGTCAACCAGGTGGGACCGCCACCGAATTTCCAGGCGTCGCCGCCGGCCCAGGTCTCGCTTCCAGGCTCACCAGGTTTCGGGAGCGCGGTCCAGCGCCACAGCGGCTTGCCTGTTTCAGCATCGTAGGCATCTACCAAACCGCTAGCGCTGTACAGCCCGACGATCACTTTATTGTTCACCACCAGCGGCGCTCCGCCCTGGTACCTGGCGCCATTCAGCATTTTGGTTTCCCAGATCACGCTGCCAGTGCGCGCGTCCAGCGCAATCAAGGAGGCATCCGTTGTGCCCAGGTAAATTTTCCGCTCGTAAATGGCGACGCCCCGATTGTGACCTGCACCCGCGGTGGAGCGCTGGTATTGCCAGATCAGCCGCCCGGTTCTCGCATCCAGCGCATCCACCTCGTTCGATTGCGTGACATACATCACGCCGTTCGATACTACCGGAACACCCTCCAACTCCTGCGCCCGGGGCAAATGATAGAGCCACTTCACTATCAAGCCGTCCACATTGGCGGTGTTGATTTGCTTGAGGGCGCTATGACGCTGGGCCCCGAACGACCCCGAATAGCTGAACCAGTTGTTGGGATCGGCTTTGACCAAGTCCAGGTAGCTTTGGGAGAAGCCGGTGGAGGCCAACAGGAAAGGAAGAACAAGGAACTTTTTCATCCGGTGGCTAGCAGGGATAGTATCAACCAGCGGCAGCGGTGTCAAATTCGCGAAGACTGTTGCGAAAACTGTGAGTTCAGAATCGAGACAGATGGACCAAGTCCTCGGCGGTTGAATTGAAGTTTTCCCGCACACTTGATCGTCGAGCGGCGAACATGCTGTTTTCGGCTTCCGCAATTAAGATTTCGGCGGTCGCGCCATTCGAAGGAAAAGTCGCTGAGCCAGCGCTAACTGACAACAACTCCGAGCCCCAGAGCTCCCGGCCGGCCTCACGTACCAAATAATTCAGTGCGCTGATCCGCCCGTCCACCGCGTTCGCGCTCAATCCAGGAAGCACGAACACAAACTCATCGGGACCGCGGCGGCCCAGGCAATCGACCTCCCGGCAACTCTCGCGAAACCTGCGTGCGACAGCTCGAAGCGCCTGGTCAGCCGCGACTCTTCCAAAGGATTCGTGAACGCCGGCGACCCCCTCCAGAGCGCACAGCAACACCGTCAGCGTGGCGCCGGTGGCGCGGCGCTTGTCTATTTCCACTTCGATGTTTGATGAGAGGGTTCTCCCGTTCGGCAACCCAGTGATCACATCCAGATTTTCTAAAATGTTCCTGTGTTCCTGCAGCCAGGAACTCTCGATTGCGAGCGAGATTCTACGGCGCACAGCCATGAGATCCTGCATGTCCTCGCGAGAGAAGGCATCCTTCCCGGCCCGGTAAAGCGCCAGTACGCCGATGGTTCCTGAATCAGTCTGCAGAGGAACGGCCAGCACTGAATCGAGCGGGCTGGGGCCGGCGGGGCCATTACAATATCCCGGTTCGACCATAGGGTCGCCATTCAGGATGGGCATGTGGTTTTCCGCCACCCAGCCGGCGACTCCTTCGCCCAATCCAATGCGCAACGAGCTCAAGACTTTGAAGTTTTCGCCGTGTACGTAGCCGGGTACAAGCGTGCTGCCCTCCATCAAGTAAACGGAAGCGGCATCCGCTGGAACCAGCGCGTTTACCCTGGAGCACACGATGCCGAGTGTTTCCGCCGAACTAAGCGATATCCCCAGCGTGCTCGTGAATTCGTCGAATGCTTTTGTCTTGTCAGGAGCAGTTGCCGAGTGATCCCGCGGATCCAACCGACTGGCGCCATTGCGCTCAGCGGCAGCCTCAAAACCCACCGCGGGCGCAGCCCCCCGATCGACCTTTAAATGCAGCGATAGCTTCGGTTGCTCGGGTACTGGCTGAGCCTGGGCTAGCTTCTCCAGTTCCAGGTATCGCTCGCTCAGCAGTTCCACGATCCGGCGGTCGAAGCTCTTGCCGGCCTCACCGGCAATGATCGCCATCACTTGCTCCAGGGGCAGCGCTTTGCGGTACTGGCGGTCCGACGCTAGGGCGTCGAAACAGTCCACTACTGACAGTATCCTGGCTCCCATGGGGATCTGATCGCCTTGTAAACCGAAGGGATATCCCGACCCATCCCACTTCTCATGATGCGCGCGTACGATGGGCGCTACCGGATAGGGGAATCCGATACGTTCGACGATCTCGGCCCCGACAATGGGATGGATCTTCATTCTGTCGAACTCCTGCGGAGTCAGCCGTCCCGGTTTCGAAATGATGTAATCGGGAACCGCGATTTTTCCTACATCGTGGAGAATTGAGGCAGCATGCAGCGCGAGCCTCTCATCCTCCGACAAATTCAACCCTTGTGACAATGCGCCGGTATAGATCTGAACTCTTTTCAAATGCGCGGCGGTGGTCTGATCCTTGGCTTCGATAGCGAAGGCGAGTGTCTCAATGGTGCGGATGTGGAGCGCGGCCACCGTTTCTGCCTGCCTCTTACCCGCCTCTAGCTGCCGCAAGTGCAGAGTGTAAGAACGATAGATGAGGAAGATCACGGGTAGTATGGCCAGCCCGATCTCCCAATTCAACTTGGTCAGATAACTTATCGAAAGGGCAATAGAGGCTCCCACCAGGTAGTAAGGAAACGACCACAGATAGTATTTTTTCCAAGTCCGGATGAGTGATTTATGTTCCGTTAGCGCAATAACGCCGGCCACTGAAACGGTGTTGATCAGGAAAAAGGCGCAGGCTGCGGACGTGATCGAAAATATCGGGCTAATGTGAGAGGGCCAGGCGTGGTAGATGGCATACGCTAGAGCGGCGCTAGCGATCGTCACACTGGTGTTGAAGGATAGTTGGACCAGGCTGGGCCGCGATGTCGCCTTCCAAAAGCTTTGGACCAGCGCGGAAATCACAGCGATGGCGGCGACTTCACTCCACGAAAACTGCACTATACAGGACAGGAGTAGGACGTAACTCACCGATATCGTACCAGTGACGCCCGGGAGCCTGACCTTCATGCCGGATGCGACCGCCGTTAGAAGAAAATAGGCAAGAAACCGGTCAGGGTCCGCCGACGACCAGTTCAGCGTTGAGCTGACCGAGAGAATCAACCCGGCGCAGATGAATCCACCGATATAGAATCTGGTTGTCGTGGACAAGCCCACGTCTGACTAATCGGCGAAATTAGAGTGACGGTGACTCAAAGTGCGGTAAAAGCGGAAGATGTGGAGCTGGCGGAGGGGCTTGAACCCCCGACCCTCTGATTACAAATCAGATGCTCTACCAACTGAGCTACGCCAGCATCTCCTCATTGGTCCCATGATATCAGCCTCTTGATTTCGACTGCCGAGGCCGCCCGCGGACGAGCACTCGGTCAAAGTGGGCAAGCGCTCGGTTAAAGTGAGAATGATACGCGGCCCGAGGGCCCCGTTCGGATATTTCGCTACCGCTATGGCTTAGGTTGCGCGGTAATGACCAGGGCGATCAAAAATTTGCCCATCTCCTCACGGGCGTCGATGGCCACCTGATCGCCGGTATCGAGATCCGACGCCGCAATCTGCTTCTTGCCCCGCATGATTTTCGTTTTGCGGTTAATGTCGAAGTCCAAAAGGTTACCCTCGGTGGTCTCGATGGTGATTTGCTTGTTCGATACGCCGTGGATCGTACCGTTGAAGGTCGCCGGCGGGACCCGGGGCGTCTGGGCTCTCACCACTAACCCGCTCAATAGGATAACGGTCAACCAACGCAGCAGCATATCTGCTGGAAAGACGCCTAATTTCAAGCCTCCGTTACGACGCTGCTACCACTTACCCTCGCTTCCGCTAGACTAAATTAAGTATCAAATCCAAGGGAGGAAGCCATGCCCGAAAAAGACGGTTCTGTCGGCCGGAGAGATTTCTTGAGGAGGACCAGCGCGGCAGGACTTTCGATCGGAATGGCAAAGTCCGTTCTCGCGGCGGGCGGCGCCAAGATGAGCGGCGGCCGTGTGGTCGGCTCGAACGACCGCATCAACGTCGGCGTGATTGGCGTGGGCGGACGCGGCAGCTACGTCGCCTCCATGTTCCAAAAGGTCGGTGAGAAGAACAACTCCTGCCAGATCGTCGCGGTGTGCGACGTCTACGAAAAGCGCAAGCGTGAAAGCGCCGCTAAGTTCCAGTGCGAAGGATACCTCGATTACCGCGAAGTGGTCGGCCGCTCTGACGTCGACGCCGTTATCGTCGCCACGCCCGACCATTGGCACGCCAAGATCGCGCTGGATGCCATGGATCATGGCAAAGATGTCTACCTCGAGAAGCCCATGTGCCACACCAACGAGGAGATCAAGCAGCTGGTCAGCACGGTGAAGGAGACCAAGCGTGTTCTCCAGGTCGGATCGCAAACCACCTCCGGCGATCAATGGTGGAAGGCACGCAAGGCCATTGCCGATGGCATGATTGGCCAGATGATCATGAGCCAGGGCTCCTATCATCGCAACTCTGTCGGCGGCGAGTGGAATGACGGCTGGCCCATCGATGCCGCGGCCGGTCCGGACGGCAAAGGCGAAAACTACATCGACTGGAAAACCTGGCTCGGCCCGGCGCCCAAGCGTCCCTATGACGGCGATCGCTTCTTCCGCTTCCGCAAATATTGGGATTACTCGGGCGGCATCGCGACCGACCTTTTCTATCACGTCGTCGCGCCGCTGCAGATCTGTTGGGGCGAAGCGCAATTTCCATCGCGCGTCACAGGAACAGGCGGAATCTTTGTATTCAAAGACGAGCGCGAAGTTCCCGATACGTTTATGCTGGTGGCCGATTATCCGGCCGGCCATTCGCTGGTGCTCAGCTCCTCCATGGCCAATTCGCACCACATCCCCGGGTTGATTCGGGGACACGAAGGCACCATCGTCATGGTGGAAAACGGACAGTTCGAGAGCCGGGCCGAATATATCACCGTGATTCCCGAGTTGATTCGCGATCGCACGACGCACGAAAGATCAACACTCAAGCCCGAGTACAAAGCCAAGTTCGGCAGCGACCCGATCAAGATCCCGGTGGACCAGAGCGATATGATGACGGCCCACATCGAGAACTTCCTTACATCCATCCGCACGCGCGAAAAACCACATCTGGACGTCGAGACCGGCGCCCGCGCCCAGGCGGTGATCAACCTCGCGGTCCAGAGTTATCGCGAAAGCCGGGTCTTGTTCTGGGATGAGAAAACTTGGAAGGCATCCCCGAAGCCGCAGAAGGCCTAGTGGCACAGACATTCATGTCTGTGTGTATTCCAACTGAGTCTCACCGTTCCTAGATGCGACTCGCCTTATTCGGAGGAACATTCGACCCCATCCATAACGCCCACCTCACCGTGGCGCGCGAGGCGGCCGACCAGTTTCGCCTGGATCAAGTCTGGTTCATTCCGGCCGCCCACCCCCCTCACAAGTCCGACCAGAGCAGCGCCAGCTACGAAGACCGTTACCGGATGACCGAACTCGCCTGCCAAAGCGATCCACGGTTCATCGCATCCCGTTTGGAGGAGGGCGAGCAGAAAAGTTACACGATCGACACTATCGAGAAGGTCCGCGTTGATGGCGAAGAGCCTTTTTTCATCATCGGCGCCGATGCTTTCGCCGAAATCACGTCCTGGCATCGCTGGCAGGATTTGCTTCGGTTGACCGATTTCATCGTCGTCACGCGCCCCGGACATCATTACACCGCGCCCGCCGGCGCCCGCGTCCATCGGCTAGACACCGTTGCACTTCCCGTTTCTTCTTCCGATATTCGCCAGCGCCTGGCAGCCGGCCAAATCCCGTCCCAGCTTCCTTCCGCTGTCGCGGATTATATTGCCGGCAAAGGCCTTTATCGCTTCGTGCCGGGCGAAGCACGTCCCGTCAGCAGGTCGTAATCTATTTGTAATCCCGTTGTAATGTGAATCGCGTTAACTTGAGAAAGAGCAATCCGGCATGAAGAAAATAGTTCTTATCGAAGACGATACCGATCTCTTTGCCCTTCTGAAATACAATCTGGAGAAAGAGGGCTTCGCCATCGCGGGCTCTCAAACCGGCAAAGGCGCAATCGATCTGTGCCGGCGGGAGCGGCCCGAGCTGGTGATTCTCGACATCATGCTCCCGGACTCGGATGGCCTGGAGATCTGCAAGGGTCTCCGCAATCACTCCGAGCTCGCGAACGTGCCAATCATCTTCCTGACGGCGCGGGTTTCGGAGACCGACCGTATCCTGGGTCTCGAACTCGGCGCCAATGACTACATCGTTAAGCCCTTTTTCATCCGGGAATTAGTCGCCCGCGTCAAGAACCAGCTTCGGACTCAGACCGTACCGACGCGCTCCGTCCGCGCTGGCGCTCTGGAGCTCGATCGGGCTAGTTGCCGGGTGCTCCTGAACGGCAGCGAAGTGGCTCTGACCGCCACCGAGTTTCGGCTGCTCGACTTCCTGATGAGCCGCCCCGGCGTGGTTTACAGCCGCGAACAGCTTCTTGACTCGGTGTGGGGCCACGACCGCGCGGTGACCGATCGCACGGTCGACGTCTATATCCTGCGTCTTCGCCAGAAGATCGAGTCCGATCCCGGCAATCCGTCATTTATTCGCGCTGTTCGCGGCTTCGGGTACAGCTTTAACGAAAGTACCATGCAGCCCGTTTCTAACGTTTCTGCAGCGCAGTGACCCCTCCGGTTAAACTAAGAATAAGACAGTAGTCACCGCCCGAGCCATCGGACACTATGGTTTCCAGAACACAGGCGCTCCACGACGCCCTCGCGACACGCATACTCGTCCTCGATGGAGCCATGGGTACCATGATCCACCAGGCGCCTCTGTCGCTTGAGACGGATTACCTGGGCAAAGAGAACTGTCCCGAAATCCTGGTTGTCACCCGGCCCGATGTCATCGGCGGAATCCACCGGGCGTATCTCGAAGCCGGCGCGGATATCATCGAGACCGACACGTTCGGAGGAACGTCCATCGTTCTAGCCGAATTCCAACTTCAGGATCGAGCCTACGAGCTGAATTACGCGGCCGCGAAACTGGCCCGCCAGGTCGCCGACGAATTCTCCACGCCCGCTAAGCCTCGTTTCGTCGCCGGATCCATGGGTCCCACGACTAAAGATTTGAACATCACGGTGACGACCACCTTCGCGCAGTTGCACGACGCCTACTACGAGCAGGCCAAAGCCCTGGTGGCAGGTGGCGCGGACCTGTTGCTGATCGAGACTTGTTTCGATACCGGCAATCTCAAAGCCGGACTAGTCGCTGTCCAAAAGCTGCGGCGCGAGCTGGGCGTTCCCATCCCGGTGATCGCCTCGGTGACGATCGAGCGCAATGGCACCATGCTCGGCGGCCAACCCATCGATGCGCTCTATGCGTCCATCGCTAACAATGACCTGTTGGCGGTGGGAATGAATTGCGCCACCGGCCCCGATCTGATGACCGATCACGTTCGCAGCCTGCACGAGATATCGGCATTCCCGATCTCCTGCTTCCCGAACGCCGGGCTGCCGAATGCCGACGGCAAATTCGGCGAGACGCCGGAATCCTTAGCCGGGCAGCTTGAGAAATTCATCGATCACGGGTGGCTGAACATCGTGGGCGGCTGCTGCGGCACCACTCCCGCTCACATCCAGGCCATCGCGCGGATGGCTGCTACCAAGAAGCCCCGGCCCGTCAAGCCTTCCTTGCACCGGGCTTATTATTCGAATAAAGAACTGGTAGAAGCCGAGGAGAGCAATCGTCCATTGATCGTCGGCGAGCGGACCAATGTCATCGGCTCGCGGCTCTTCAAGAATATGGTCGCCGAGGAAAAATGGGAAGAGGCCACCGAGATCGCCCGCTGGCAGATCCGCAACGGCGCGCATATCGTGGATGTCTGCCTGCAGTCGAGCGACCGCGACGAAATCCAAGACATTCCGCACTTCTACGAGAAGCTGATCCGCAAAATCAAAGCGCCGATCATGGTCGACACCACCGATCCCAAGGGGATCGAGCTTGCGCTCACGTACTGCCAGGGTAAGTCGATCATCAATTCCATCAACCTCGAGGATGGCGAGGAGAAATTCGAACGCGTCTGCCCGCTCGCCAAGAGCTACGGCGCGGCGGTCATCTGCGGCACCATCGATGAGGACAAGCTGCAAGCCCAGGCCTTCACCCGCGAGCGGAAACTGGCGGTCGCCGACCGATCAGTTCGCCTGTTGTCGGAAAAATACGGTCTTGCCGTCGAAGATATCATCATCGATCCTTTGGTTTTCCCGTGCGCTACGGGCGATGAAAACTACATCGGCGGCGCGGTCGAAACCATCGAAGCCATCCGGCTGATCAAGGAACAGATCCCTTTCGTCAAGACTATTCTCGGCGTCTCGAACATCTCCTTCGGCCTGCCGGCTTCAGCGCGCGAAGTGGTCAATTCGGTCTTCCTTTATTACTCGACCAAGGCCGGCCTCGACTTGGCCATCGTGAACGCCGAGAAGCTCGAGCGCTTTGCGTCCATTCCCACCGAAGAGCGCCGTCTGGCCGAGAGCCTGTTATTCAACACCCCACCAGCGGAAGTTCCGCCGGACCATCCCAATGCGGACGATCTCAAGACCGCTCCTGAAGACTGGCGGCGTCAAACCCGCGAGCAGAAAATCGCGATCAATCAGTTCCACATCGCGGCCATTACCGACCACTTCCGCAAGACCGGCAAAAGAGAGAAGAAGAAGGCCGCCGATCTGCCGCTCGACGAGCGCCTGGCCAACTACATCATCGAAGGCACCAAGGACGGGCTCGTCGCCGATCTGGATCGCAAGCGAGCCGAAGGCGCCGGACCGCTCGAAATCATCAACGGCCCGCTGATGGCCGGGATGTCGGAAGTCGGCCGCCTGTTCAACAATAATGAGCTGATCGTGGCCGAAGTATTGCAGTCGGCTGAAGCCATGAAGACCGGCGTCAATCACCTCGAGCAGTTCATGGAGAAGACCGAAACGTCCACGCGCGGCAAGATCATCCTGGCCACCGTCAAAGGCGACGTGCACGATATCGGCAAGAACCTGGTCGAGATCATCCTCAGCAACAACGGCTATCAGGTGATAAACCTCGGCATCAAGGTTCCGCCGGAAGATCTGATCGCCGCGTTCGAACAGCATCATCCCGACGCCATCGGGCTTTCGGGTCTCCTGGTAAAAAGCGCCCATCAAATGGTCGTCACCGGCAATGATCTGCGCGACCGGGGTGTGGCCGTCCCGCTGCTGGTCGGCGGGGCGGCGTTATCTGAGAAATTCACCAAGACCAAGATCGCGCCAAGCTACGCATCTCCGACCTTCTACGCCAAGGACGCCATGACCGGGCTGCGGCTTTTGAACGAAATCATGGATCCGGCCACCCGCGAACAGGTGCTCGCGTCGCATATTTTCTCGGAAGGTGATGCCACTGCCTTCGTCCCCAGCGAGCCACAAGTCGCTTTGCAGCAGTCCCGCAGCTCGAAAGTTCGCACCGATATTCCCATCCCGGCCGCGCCCTATCTCGACCGCCGTGTACGCGATGTCCCGAACCTCGCCGAGGTCTGGAGCTACATCAATCCCTTCATGCTCTACGGCCGCCACCTCGGATTCAAGGGCAATTTCGAAAAGCTGCTGGCTGAGCGCGATCCCAAGGCGCTGAAGTTGTTCCACGAAGTCGAGCAAGTGAAAGTGGAAGCGGCTCGCTTCATGAAGGTGAAAGCCGTCTGGCAATTCTTCGAAGCCGAGCGCGACGGCAACGCCATCCAGCTATTTGAGCCTGGGGCCGCTAGTCCGATGCACAGATTCAACTTCGGCCGCCAGCCACGACCCGACGGTCTCTCGCTCAGCGACTACATCCTGGACGCCGAAGAAGCCGGGCGCGATCACCTGGCGCTGTTTGTGGTTACCGCCGGCGCTCAAGTCCGCGAAGAATCCGAGCACGCCAAACAATCCGGCGAATTCTTGAAGGCTCACGCTCTGCAGGCGCTGGCCATCGAGACGGCCGAGGGCTGCGCCGAGTGGCTGCATCGCCGCATCCGCGAAGACTGGGGTTTTCCCGATCCTCCTACCTTGACCATGCAGGAGCGCTTCACCTCGCGGTATCGCGGCAAACGCTACAGCTTTGGTTATCCCGCCTGCCCGAATCTGGATGACCAGCAGGGTATCTGGAAACTGCTTCGCCCCGGCGATATCGGCGTTCAGCTCACCGAGGGCATGATGATGGAGCCTGAAGCCAGCGTTAGCGCTCTGGTCTTCCATCATCCCGACTGCGCTTATTTCACCGCGAGTGAAGTCGCGGAACCAGCGTTGGTTTCTTAGTCCCGCACCCCACTACAGACTTTCCCGCCCGTTGCCGATCAATGACTTAGCAGCACACTTGTGCCCGCATGATTATCACGCGCACCCCACTCCGGATCTCGATAGGCGGCGGTGGCACCGATCTTCCGTCTTATTACCACCAGTTTGGTGGATTTGTCATTGCGGCCGCGATCAACAAGCACATCTATGTCGGGATTAACGAGACTTTCAGTGGCGGATATTTTCTGAAATACTCCTCGCTCGAGCACGCCGCCACCGTCGATGAAATCCGGCATTCGCTGATTCGCGAGGTATTGAGGTTACATGAGGTGCCGCCGCCGGTTGAGGTGGTCAGCATGGCCGACATTCCGGCTGGAACAGGCTTGGGATCATCGGGAGCTTTCACCGTCGGATTGCTGCGCGCGGTGCACGCTATGAAACGCAAATATGTCGATCCGGGTGTCGTTGCGGAGGAAGCCTGCAAGATCGAGATCGAGACCCTGCAGCAGGCGGTCGGAAAGCAGGACCAGTACATCGCCGCTTATGGCGGCCTGGCCTGCTTCGAATTTCTCCAGAATGGCGAAGTGCGGGTCAATCCGCTCAACATCAGCAACGGCACGCTCTACGATTTGGAAGAGCATCTGGTGATGTTCTTCACCGGTTATTCGCGCAATGCTTCCGTTGTTTTGGACGACCAGAAAATCCGATCCGAAATGGGCGACCCCGCCATGCTTGACAACCTGCATTTCATCAAGCAGCTGGGCCAGTGCATCAAGCTGGCGCTGGAGCAGGGCGACACGCGGCGCTTCGGCCAGTTGATGCATGAGCACTGGCAGCACAAGCAAAAACGCTCTCCCGGCACTTCCAACGACGGCATAAATCGTTGGTACGATGTCGGTCGCGAAAACGGCGCCATCGGCGGCAAGCTGGTGGGCGCGGGCGGCGGTGGTTTTCTGCTGTTCTATGCTGACGACCGCGACCTGTTGCGGCGCGCCATGCAGCGCGAAGGGCTGCGCGAAGTCCGCTTCGCTTTCGATCATGAAGGCTCGAAGCTGGTCGCGCGGGATTGATCCGCCATGCAATGCGTCATTCTAGCCGGCGGCCTCGCGACCCGCATGCGCCCTCTCACTGACACCTGCCCCAAGACCTTGCTGCCGGTGTGCGGCCGTCCCTTCGCTTATCATCAGTTGCACTGGCTGGCCGCGCAGGGCGTGGAAGACGTGATCTATTGCATCGGACATCAAGGCGAGATGATCCGCCGCTACTGGGAATTGGAGGCAGCGCCGGTACGTTCCATCCGCTATGTGGACGAAGGCGAGCAGCTGCGCGGCACGGGCGGCGCTCTGAACCTGGCCAGGCAGCAGGGCGTTCTCGATGAATCGTTCCTGGTTATCTACGGCGACTCCTTCCTGCCGGTCGACTTCCCTCCCGTCTGGCGAGCTTTTCAGGCCAGCGGAATGCCCGCCTTGATGACTGTTCTTCGTAATGAGGGTCGCTGGGACCGCAGCAATGTCATCTACGAAAATGGACGCCTGCTGCTCTACGATAAGCAGACTGATTCGCGCATGCAGTACATCGACTTCGGTCTATCCGCGTTCCGCCGCGACCTGTTCGATCAACGGCCGGAGGTCTTCGACTTGGCGGTGCTGCTGCACGAGTTGAGTCTGTACGGCCGGCTAGCGGGCTTCGAAGTACAACAGCGTTTTTACGAGATTGGATCGCCTCAGGGCCTCCAGGACCTGGAACAGTACCTGGAGAAATCTCATGACCTACAGAAAGCCGTGTAAACGGCCGAATTATCAATGGGAAAGGTCGCTTTTACCTAGGAGACGCGAGTGTCCATTGGAATACTAGGCGGGGGGCTGGCGGGGATCACCGTCGCTGCCCACCTCGAGCAGGATTGCGAAGTACTGGAAAAGGAAAGCCGCGGCGGAGGACACTGCCAGACCGTCCAGGAGCAGGGGTTCACCTATGACGCCGGCGGCCCACACATCATCTTTTCGCGCAACCAGGAGATGGTGGATTACATGGTGTCGCTGCTGGGCGACAACGTTCACCGCGCGCGTCGCAATAACAAGATCTTCTACAGGGGCCGCTACGTCAAATACCCCTTTGAAAATGGCTTGTACGATCTTGAGCCGCAGGAGCGCTTCGAATGTCTCTACCACTACATCAAGAACGAGTATCCGCCTCCCACGACCAATTTCAAGGAATGGATCTATCACCACTTCGGTAAAGGACTAGCTGAGAAGTATCTGATCCCGTACAACGAGAAGATCTGGAACGTGCCGGCCGACCAACTTGGTCTGGAGTGGGTGGAGGGCCGTGTTCCCAAGCCGCCTCTGGAGGACGTGATCAAGGCGGCCGTCGGAGTCGAATCGGAAGGCTATACGCATCAGCTTTATTACAACTACCCGGCCCACGGCGGCATTGAGTCTCTCCCGCTTGCGCTCGCAAAACGCGTTCGCAAAGTCGTTCCGGATTTCAGCGTGGAACACATCTGGAAAGAGAGTGGCAAGTGGTGCGTTAGTAACGATTGGGTCACTCGGCGTTATGACCGTTTGATCTCTACCATTCCCATTCAAGAACTGGCCTACGCGCTGGTCGACACGCCACGCGAAATCCGGGATGCGGTCGATTCTTTACGCTACAACTCGCTCGTGACCATCGCCGTCGGTCTCGATTCCGCGCGCCTACCGGATTTCACCGCCATCTACGTACCCGACCCGGACGTCCGCTTTCACCGTCTTTCGTTTCCTGCCGTATTCAGCCCCCATAACGCGCCTCCGGGGCAATCGATCATTGAAGCCGAAATTACTACCAATCCCGGCGACGGCACGCATGAAATGTCAGACGATGAGATCCTGGCCGACGTCATCGGCGACCTAGAAGGCATGGAGCTCATACGGCACAGCGAAGTCTGCTACGGCCGTGTTCTGCGCACCAAATATGGCTATGTTGTCCAGGACGACAACCATCGCAAGCATCTGAAGAAAGCCAAAGAATATTTCGAAGGCATCGGCATCCCGCTGTGCGGCCGCGTGGCCGAGTTCGAATACATCAACATGGACGTCTGTATCGAACGGGGCCGCAAACTGGCCGATCGTCTGAACCAGGAGTCGTCGGTCCCCGCGCCACCTGCGGAAATCTCCGTATGACCCCGCCCAAGCGCCCCTATTTCGAAATCGCGAATCCCGAAATTCCGAACATCTTGCGCGGCCTTCCCCAGGGACTGGAGGTGTTAGATGTGGGCTGCGGATCAGGCGTCCATGGCGCGGAGTTGAAGCAGATCCATGGCCACCGGGTAGTGGGAGTTGATCTCTCCGAAGAGTCCATTCATAAGGCAAAAGCGCGCTTGGCTGAAGCTTACGTCGCCGACGTCACCAAGCCTGAGCTGTACCCCTTCTTCGGCCGCCGGAAGTTCGATGTGATTCTGTTCTCCGATATTTTGGAGCACCTCTACGATCCTGCCGGCGTCCTGACGCGCCACTACCAGTTGCTCGGACCCGGCGGGCAGGTGTTAATCTCGCTCCCCAACATTGCCATCTGGAACGTTCGGCTTGAGCTCCTGGCTGGCCGGTTCGAATACCAGGACACCGGAACGCTCGACCGCACTCACATTCGCTTCTTCACGCGCCGTACGTTCCATCGCTTCGCGCGCGAGGCCGGTCTCAACATCCGCCGAAGCCGGATCACTCCCGGCATTACCCGCCCCTTCGTGCCGCTGATCAAGAAAGTATACGGCAACACCAGCCAGCCTGATTCATCTTCTATCATGGACTCCGGCCCGTATCGCTTTTACATGCAGTGGTTGTATCCGATCGAGCGCGCCTTCTGCCGGGCATGGCCGGGTCTGCTGGCCTTCCAATTCGTGGTCTTGGGCCAGCCAGCCGCCGCGCACTTCCTCAGCGTCCCGCGTTCACACTCCCTTGAACGCCAGGAGGAAAAGCAACCTGCATGATCTCCGTCGCCATGATTTCGATGAACGAAGAAAAAGCCGTCGCGGGTGTTATCTCAGACATCCGATCCGCGCTCGGCGCCCGCGATCATGAGATCGTCATCGTCGATAGCAGCCGCGATGCCACGCCCGAGATCGCCGAACGCCTGGGAGCCCGAGTGCTCCGGCAGTTTCCACCCCAAGGCTACGGGCGCGCCATGGCTCGAGTCTTGAAGGAATCGCGGGGCGAAGTGGTGGTGACGATGGATTGCGATGGCACTTATCCTGCTAGACAGATCGCCCGCATAGCCGACCTGGTACTCAATGGTGAATGCGATCTAGTGAATGCCTCGCGCCTGGAACGGCGACCCAGCGCGATGCCCTGGGCCAACTATTTCGCGAACTGGCTTTTCGCTATCACCGGAAGGTTCCTGGTGGGCGTAAAGTCCACCGACCTTCACTCCGGCATGCGCGCCTATAGCCGCAAAGTCATTGAGAGCGTGGAAGTCGACCCCAATGGTCCGGCCCTGCCCGTCGATCTGCTGCTCAAGCCGGCTTTGATGGGCTTTAGGATCCGCGAAGTCTTCATCCCTTATGGCGAGCGGATAGGGGAGACCACTCTGCACCGCTGGTCCTCCACGGTGTGGACTTTCCGCCGTATTTTCCGCCTGGCTGTAGCCCGTATGACTCTGGTACCAAACCAGAAACTAGAAACCAGAAACTAGCAGCCAAGCCTATTCAAAACCCGGTTAACTGTCGATTTCGGGGAGTAGGAGTTAGTCCACCGCTTGACCAGCCTCACCGAACTTCTGCACGCGCTACACGAGCGTCCCGTTCCCGCGCCCGCCGAACAAACGGACACCGGCTTCGCGGCGATCTTCATCGCCGAGACCATCGCCATCCTCCAGCGCATCGACCTCGCTGAAGTGGAGCGCATGGCCGCGGGCTTGGCCCATGTGCGGGAATTGGGCGGCCGCCTGTTCATTTTGGGCGTCGGCGGCTCGGCCGGACATGCCAGCCATGCTGTCAATGATTTTCGCAAGCTGTGCGGCTTTGAAGCTTACGCGCCCACCGACAATGTCTCGGAACTGACCGCGCGTGCCAACGACGATGGCTGGGAGACCTGCTTTTCAGCGTGGCTTCAGGGATCGCGCATTAGCGCTCGCGATGCAGTGCTGGTCTTTTCGGTCGGCGGGGGCAACCGTGAAAAGAACGTTTCAGTGAACATCGTGCGGGCGCTTGAGACCGCCACTGCCGCCGGCGCTCATATCTTCGGCATCGTCGGCCGCGACGGCGGATTCACTCGCGTGGCCGCGGGATTCTGCATCCTGGTTCCAGTCATCGCGGCGGATCGCATTACCCCGCACACGGAAGGGCTCTGCGCCGTCCTCTGGCATCTCCTGGTCAGCCACCCGCTGCTGCAGCGCAACGCCACCAAATGGGAGTCGGTAAAGTGACCGGCGCCAGGTTCTTTATCGCTGGCGGCGCAGGCTTCATCGGCAGCCATTTTACCGACCGCCTGCTGGCTGAAAAGAGCGTGGAAGCAGTGACGCTCTACGACAATTTTTCCTCCGGCCGGCAGTGGCATTATGCCCAGCACGAGCAGGACCGTCGGCTACACGTGCTATGTGCCGACGTCAAGGATATGGCCGCGCTCGAGCGCGCCATGGCCGGTCACGACGTCGTGATCCACCTGGCTTCCAATCCGGACATTGCGCGCGCCGCCGTCGAGCCCGACATCGACTTTCGCGAGGGCACCTGCCTAACGCAGCAGATCCTCGAGGCCATGCGCCGCACCCGCACTCCGAGGCTGCTCTACGCGTCCGGTAGCGGAGTTTATGGCGATTTGGGAGAGCAGGAGGCCCATGAAGACTTCGGCCCGCTCGTTCCGGTTTCCACCTATGGAGCCAGCAAATTGGCCGGCGAGGCGCTGATCGCATCCTATTGCGCCATGTTCGGCATTACGGCCTGTGCCTTTCGATTTGGCAATGTCGTCGGCGCGCGCCAGACCCACGGAGTGGGCTTCGACTTCATCCGTCGTCTGCGCTCTCAACCCGATCGATTAGCAATACTTGGCGATGGCCAGCAGAGCAAGTCCTACATCCACGTCGAAGACGTCATCGAGGCTGTCTTCGCGGCGCATCAGAAGACGGAGAAAAACTTCGAGGTTTATAACGTCGCCACTGGCGACTACATCACCGTGACCGAGATAGCGCGCCTGGCTATGGAAGTATCCGGGCTTTCTGACGAAGACGTTCGCCTGGAATACACGGGTGGCGACCGCGGCTGGAAAGGCGACGTGCCCATCGTGCGCCTGAACACCGGCCGTATCCGGAGCTTAGGCTGGACCTGCCGCCGGACTTCGCGCCAGGCTCTTTGCGTGGCTATGCACGCCTTGCTCGAAGACGTGCGCCTGGGGAGGCTTTAGCCGGATGCGCCGCGCCGTCTTTCTCGATCGTGACGGTGTGGTGAACCGCGCCATCCTCCGCGAAGGCAAGCCTTATCCGCCCGCGATGCTCTCTGAGTTCCGCTTGCTTCCGGGAGTGCGTGAAGCTTGCAGAAAGCTGCGCGAGGCGGGCTTTGCCCTGATCCTTATCACCAATCAGCCTGACATCGCGCGCGGCGTCACTACCGCCCAGCAAGTGGCCGACATCCACAACCGATTGAAGCGGTATCTTCAGTTAGACGATATTCAGGTGTGCCCGCACGACGATTCAGCGCAATGCGATTGCCGCAAGCCCAAGCCGGGATTGCTTCTGGAAGCGGCGCGAAGGTGGGATATCGATCTCGCGGGAAGCTTCGTCGTCGGCGATAGATGGCGGGATGTGGAAGCGGGCCAGCGCGCCGGCTGCCGCCCCATCTTCGTCGATTACGGTTATCACGAACAACGGCCGATCGGGCCCTATCTAAGGGTCCACTCGCTGCCGGAAGCCGCCAACTGGATCGTGCGGGTGGCTCAAATGGGGTTGCAATATGCCTGACCGGATCTCCAGCATGCAAGTCAAAATCTTCGCCGACGGCGCCGACAAGCAGTCCATTCTCGAACTGGCGCGAAACTCCTGGATCAGCGGCTTCACCACCAACCCCACGTTAATGCGCAAAGCCGGCATCGTCGATTACGAGTCCTTCGGCCGCGACCTGACGCACGCTATTCCCGATCGCCCGTTTTCCTTCGAGGTGCTCTCGGACGACTTCGACGAGATGGAGCAGCAAGCCTTGCGAATCGCCTCCTGGGGCGACAACGTTTATGTGAAAATCCCCATCACCAACACCCAGGGTGAAAGCGCGGCGCCGCTGGTTTACCGGCTGGCGCAGCGCGGAGTCAAGATCAATGTCACCGCGGTGATGACGCTCGATCAGGTGGAGGGTGTGTTAAAGAGCCTGAGGTACGGGCCTCCTAGTTGCATCTCCATTTTCGCCGGCCGCATTGCCGACGCCGGATGCGATCCGCTGCCCATACTTTGCGGCGCGTTAACGCGCATGCGCTTCTATCCTCAGATGGAGTTGATCTGGGCCAGCCCGCGCGAGTTGTTCAACATCGTCCAGGCGGACGCGATCGGCTGCCACATCATCACCGTGACGCATGATCTGTTGAAGAAGCTGCCGGTGATCGGCCGCGATTTGACCGAATACTCGCTCGATACCGTGAAAATGTTCTTCGAAGACGCGCAGGCCGCCGGCTTCACGTTAGACACCCAAGTCCACGTCTAGCGGCCAATTTCGCTTTACTCGTGCCTTAAGGCCACCAGCGGATCCACTTTAATCGCCTTCAAGGCCGGAAGGTAGCTGGCTGCCAGCGCCACCACCAAAATCACAGAAGACGTCGCCGCGAAGGTGAGCGGATCGGCGGCGTTAACACCGAACAATAGCCGCGAGATGATCCGCATCAGCGGGAATGCCAATACCAATCCAATGCCGATCCCGATAGCCGCCAGCTGAGTTCCCTCGCCCACCACCATCTTCAATACATCGCTCTTTTGCGCGCCCAACGCCATGCGAACGCCCAGTTCGTTGGTTCGTTGGGTCACGGCATAGGCTATGACCCCATATAGTCCGGTGGCCGCCAGGATCAAAGCTACCCCGGCGAAGACTCCCAGCAGCAGCGTCCGGAAGCGCGGCTGCGCCAGTGAGCCGCCTACCAGGTCTTGCATGGTCTTGACGTTGAAAACGGCCAGGTCGGCGTCCAATTTCTGAACCTCGCCTCGCACCGCCGCCGCCATCGAATTTGGCTCGGCCTGGGTCCGCAACACGACGGTCATGGTCCCTTCCACAAAACCCATCAGCTCAGGCGGAATCTGGAGATAGTGGTAATACATCTCCGCGTTGATCGCGGCGTCCAGTCCGGTATGTTTAACGTCGCCGACAATTCCGACGATCGTGCACCACTGGCTGCCGTCGAATCCCGCTTTCATCCGTTTTCCAATCGGGTCTTCCCCTGGCCAGAAGCGCCGAGCCATGGTGGTGTTGATGATTACCACGCCGGGCGTTTTCTCTCCATCGGTCCGGTCGAAGTACCGGCCCCGCACCAGCGGAATGCCCAGGGCTGAGAAGTATTCCGCGCTGGCCGCGCGGTATTTGGCCCGCGACTGCTCGGCCGCAGATTCCACCGGCCGGTTCTCAACCACGAAATTCAAGCTCGCATCCACTCCGCTGAGCGGAAGATTGCGCGCGATGCCTGCGTATTGCAGGCCCGCCAGAGCGTGTAACCGGTCCACCAATCGCTGGTAGAACAGCGCGACCTTCTGCCCCGAATAGCGGGTCTCGGGCAGCGCGATCTGCATGGTCAGCACATGATCGGGGCGGAACCCGGGATTGACGCTCTCCAGCCGCAGAAAGCTTCGAATCAGCAACCCGGCGCCAGTCAACAGCACCACGCAGGAGGCGATCTCAGAGGCCACCAGCGCATTTCGCCACCGCGCGCGGCTGCGGCTCCCGGTGTTGCCGCGGCCGCTGGTTTTGAGAACGGAGTTCAGGTCCGACCGTACGGTAAGGAGCGCCGGCGCCAATCCGAAAATAATGCCTGTAGCCAAGGATAACGTGAGAGTAAAGGCCGTCACCCGCCAGTCGATATTGATCTCCGCCAGTCGCGGTAAGCTCGCGGGACCGAACTGGGCAAGCATGCTGATGCCCCAAGCCGCCAATGCCAAGCCCAGCAGCCCACCCGCTAACGCCAGAAGCACGCTCTCGGTGAGAAGCTGGCGCAGCACGCGCGCCGGATTTGCTCCTACAGCCATTCGCAGCACGATCTCTTTATCGCGGCTTCCTGCCCGCGCCAGCAACAGGCTGGCGACGTTGGCGCATGCGATCAACAGCACAAACACGACCGCGCCTAGCAGCGTCCACAACGTGGGGCCAATGTCGCCGGCCATCTGCTCGCGTAGCGCAACGATCTTAATGCTGTAGCCCGCGTTGGTGTCCGCGTACTGCTGCTCAACCCGGCCGGCAATGGAACGCATCTCGGCGGAGGCCTGTTCCAGGCTCACGCCTGCCTTGAGGCGTCCGATCACGCGTAGCGTGCGGAATCCACGTTGGCTAAGTTCCTTCGCATCCAATGCGTACGGCATCCACAGCTCGGAGGGCGTATCCAGAAGCTTGAAGCCCGGCGGCATGACGCCCACGATGGTCAGGCTGTTGCCGTCAACCATCGCACTCTTTCCCAAGATACCGGGATCACTGCCAAAACGTCGCTGCCAGAGGCCATAGCTCAACAGCGCTACTCGATTGCGCCCGGGCTCTGCTTCTTCGCTAAGAAATGTCCGGCCCAGAGTCGCCTTTACACCCAACAACTCAAAAGCGCTGGGCGATACCAACGCCGTTTCAAGACGCTCGGGCAGTTGGCCCCCCGTGAGAACCGCCGGTTGTTCTCGCAGGGCTGCAATGTTTTCGAACACTCTCTGCTGCTCTGCCCAATCGCGATAGTCGGGCGGAGAGACTTGCTCCTGCAGGATTCCCTTGCTTAGTTTCGTTTCCCAAAGCACCACCAAGCGGCTCGGGTCCCGGTAGGGGAGCGGGCGTAACAGCACTGCATTGACGACGCTGAAAATCGCGCTGTTCGCGCCGATACCCAGGGCCAGCGCGATCATCGCAACAACGGTAGGTCCCGGACTCTTGGCGAGCATTCGAAACCCGTATTTCAGATCGTTCCCAAGGTTATTCATTTCGAACTATATAGAATAGCAGCCTCTAAAAAACGAATCGGACCGCGACAGTGAGGGACCGTCACGGTCCGATTCTAGACTTGGGTTTGTTGGAAGGATAAATCGTTTGGGTTAGCCGCCCCAAACAGCGCCACCAGCTCGTACTCTGGTCTTTGTTCTCATTTGGCTCTCCTTTAATTTAGGTCCGTGTCTTCTTTGCTCCTAAGGGCCGAACTCGGCGCTAGGTGCCCCAAACTGCGGCGCCAGCTTTGATCTTCGTCTTGGTCCTCATGTGGCGAATGTCTCCTTGCTTTAATTTTTTTGTTTTGATTGGCCTTGCGGTCGATGTGAGAAATGCAACTCAGATGCCAGGGGTACCACAACTCGAAAGAGCAAAGTACTATGGAATGTAAGTTACAGAAAACAAGGGGACTGTAAGTCGGATTTCGATTCACAGCTGGGCCGCAACCGGCGATTATTTTACCGTTGGTCTATCTGATCAGATAGATATCCTATCCACTTAGATAGGGTGTTTACCTTAGCTCGAGGTTTTTGGAAGATCGAGACCACAGACCGGACGCCACGGTGACGACGAACGGTCGCCGGACCGTTCGTCGGCCGTGCAAACGGAAGCGCACTCCTCCGTACTGCTTCCGCAAGGCTGCCGAGCTGACTAACCATCGAGGACCCGCTGGTTGTCAGATCAGACTTCTAAGAGGCTGCGAGAATCCTCCCAACATCCAACTAGTAGTAGTGCACTACCCCTCGGCATACCCCTAGGGTCATAGCAATTCCAGCACCATTGGAACTGAATGTATTAAATCTTGGATCAAACCCTGACAAATGTTGCAAAATCATGGCTTAGTGTAGAGAGATTAGTCTGGCGCGGATTCTTGATCGCCTCCGGCCCTATCTTTTCGGATATTATGGGCTAACGCCTCAGATAGTGAGATAGTCGCTATGCCCCAGACTGTTGCTGAACTCGAGGCCCTGGCCGGGCCATTGAAGGGAACCAGCATTCCTTTGTCCGGCGATCAAATCTCCATCGGACGCGAACCCACCAATGTGATCTCAGTCGTAGACGCCGGAGTCAGCCGAAAGCATTGCGTCATTTTACAGGACGGTAGCGAGTTTAAGATCCAGGACTTGAATAGCCGCAACAGCACCTTCGTGAACGGAGTTCCCGTTACTGAGCGAGTCTTAATTTCCGGAGACGAGATCAAGATTGGAAACAGCCTTTTCCTGTTCGTAGTGCCGTCGGAGGAGACTGGTGGCGCCCTCTCCAGCTCAGTCGAATTCGCTAAACAGGATACTAGCGGAGGATCCACCATCGTCCTTCGGAAACAGGACGCGCTCTACCTGCGAGATTTGGATCGCGTCGCGCCTTCCGAGCGAATGGTTCGCGATCTGAATGTGCTGGTTCGAGTCAGTAAAGCGGTTAACTCGGTACGAGGCCTGGAAGCGCTCGAAAAACAAGTTCTGGAATCGGTTCTGGAAATCGCACCCGCCGGCCGCGCGGCTATTCTTCTTTGTGATCGCGGCTTCGAGAGCTTGGACGAGTGCACTGTGTTCGGTTGGGACCGCCGCACTGGAGCGAACCCCACCGTACAGGTGAGCCGCACCATCGTATCGCAGGTGCTCAAAGAAGGCGTCGCGATCTTATGCAACGACCTGCCGGCTACTCAGACGTTCGCCGACACCGAGAGCGTAATGGCGCGCCATATCCGCAGCGTTCTGGCCGTCCCACTGGAGGTTTTCGATCGCATATTAGGCGTGATTTACATGGATGCCAGCGATCCGGATGTGCGGTTTGATGAGGACCACCTGCAATTGCTGACTGCCATCGGTAGTATCGCAGCCTTCGCGCTCGACAATGCGCGCCGCATGGATTGGCTGGAGGGAGAAAACCGCCGCCTGCAGGCCGAGATGAACGTCGAGTACAACATGGTGGGCGAAAGCCAGCGCATGCGCGACGTGTATCAATTCATCGGCCGTGTGGCCAAAATGGACTCCACGGTGCTTATCTCGGGCGAGAGCGGCACCGGCAAGGAGCTGGTGGCCCGGGCCGTCCACCGCAATAGCAGCCGCGCCCATATGCCCTGCGTGGCCATCAACTGCGCCGCGCTGGCCGAATCGCTGCTCGAAAGCGAGTTATTCGGCCATGAAAAGGGCGCATTTACCGGCGCAATCGTTCAGAAAAAAGGAAAACTCGAAGTAGCCGAGGGGGGCACGGTTTTCTTGGATGAAATCGGAGAGCTGGCGCCTCTCATGCAGGCCAAGTTGCTGCGGGTCCTGCAAGAACGTGAGTTCGAACGCGTCGGAGGCACGCGCACTATCAAGCTGAATGTGCGGTTAATTACCGCCACCAATCGGGATCTGGAAACAGAGGTAAAGGCTGGAAGATTTCGCGAGGATCTTTATTATCGTTTGAATGTCGTTTCGCTGCGAATGCCCTCTCTGCGAGACCGCCGTTCCGATATCTCGCTGCTGGCAAGTTATTTTGCCGCTAAATCCGCCAAGCGGTCTAATCGGGCGGTGCTGGGAATTTCGCCGCAGGCCCGCGCGTGTTTGTTGAATTACGATTGGCCCGGCAACGTGCGCGAGCTTGAGAACGCCATCGAACGGGCCGTAGTGCTGGGGTCGAGTGAGTTGATTCTCCCCGAGGATCTTCCCGAATCGATCCTCGAAAAAGCTGAGCCTGCCAGTTCAGCGGTGAACGCTTTCCACGATGCCGTGCGTGAGGCGAAGAAGCAGCTCATCATCAATGCCCTCGAGCAGGCCCACGGCAATTACACCGACGCAGCGCGTCTGCTGGGACTGCATCCCAATTACCTGCATCGATTGGTACGCAATCTCAGCTTGAGGCCGGCGCTGCAACGCCAGTCGGTTGGCAATTCCTGATTCTGAGCTGTGACTTGCTTTTCTGAGCCGTGACTGTAAGGAGCGGACTACTTTCTTACTTTTCTGAGCCGTGACTGTAAGGAGCGGAGACTATTTTCCGAAGGTCCAATCCACTCCCAGGAGCGGCACGAAATCGTGCAACCATCCGTGAATTTTCGCGCCCGGGGCGGGCACAATCACGTTCTCGGGAAACGGCGTCGCGTAATCCCTGAAATCCACCCGCACCACCCAATGATCGCCGACCATCGCCTTCACGCCCCCACCAAAGCTGACCAGCGCCTTGGCCTCGTCGGCATGGGCCAGCAAGCCGAAATCGCTCAGAGGTTGATTAGGATCCACCCTGCCCGTCGCGGTATAGCGTTTGATGCCGGCGCCACCGGCCAGGAACGGCCGCAGCCGGGCATGCCGTTTGGTTGCGTAAGCTAAGAAGTCGAAATGTAACGCATGCGACGCCGCATCGAGATTCGCTTGCCGCCCATTGAACTTTAGCTCTGTATCGCCATCCTGGAAGGTATAGCGAAGTTCGCCTCCAAAATGGTCCGATACATCCTCACCCAGCACCCCACCGACAGCAAAACGCGGACCGAATCCGGCCGTTGCCGACCCCACGGAGTTGTTAATCGTGGCGTCGTGGTAGAAACCAAATCCCCCCGCGGCGCCAACCGACCATGACTGCGCGAAACAACCCGAACCGCCCACCGCCCAGGTCAACAGCACAACGTATCCCCGCATCTTATAGCGCATTCTATTATTGATTCTATTCCTCACACATGCCACGGGTCCCTAGACCGGAGGCCTTAGGGGGCTAGAAAGGACGCCTTAGGATGCCGGCCGGTCCCTAGGGCAGCGCTTCCACTACCCGGTCGATCTCCTCCGGGCTGATATAGAAATGTGGCGAGAATCGCACCCAACCCTGCCGCGGCGCCGCCATAATCCCTCGCTCTTTGAGGTCGCGAACCACTTTACGGCTATCCATGCCGGGCTTGTGGAGGGCGACGATTCCGGAGCCATTTTCAGGCGTACGATCACCCAAGATCTGGTAGCCCTTTTGCCGGGCGCCGTCGACCAGCCTGTCGGCCAACGCCTGCACGACCGGACCAATCCGCTCAATCCCGATTTCCAGCAAAAGTTCGATAGACGCCCGCAGACCGTAACAGCCGATGGTGTTCAGGGTTCCGCATTCATAGCGGCCGGCGTCGGGCCGGAGGGTCATGTCGCGCGACGCGTAGTCGTTATAGCCCGCCACGTTCGTCCAACCGAACTCCTTGGGAAGAATGGAGTCCTGACGCTCCTTGCGCACATACAGAATGCCGCAACCCTCTGGACCCAACAGCCATTTGTGCCCGTCAGCAGCCAAGGCATCGATATGCGCGTTTTGCACATTGATCGGAAAGGCCCCGAGGCCTTGGATCGCATCCACAAAGAAGAAACAACGGTTCCGCTGGCAGATTTCGCCGATCGCGTTCAGGTCCACACGCAGGCCGCCCAGATACTGCACGAAACTGATAGCCAGCAGCTTAGCGCCGTAGGTCGCACGCTCGATGGCATGCAGGGGATCGTGGATCGACAGCCATTCGACGCTGCAGCGCTGCGCTTCCAGACGGAGCCATGGGAAATAGTTAGCCGGAAACTCCTCCTTGAAGGCGACAATGCGATCGGTGGGCCGCCAGTCCATACCCATGGCGATGGTCGCGATTCCCTCCGAAGTATTCTTTACAATCGCGATCTCGCCGCGGTCGGCGCCGATCAGACGGGCGGCTGCAATTCGAAGCGCCTCATAAGTATCCATCCATTGGTCGTAATGCAGCGACCCATAATCCAGCGCGTCATTGGCGAAATTTTTCATGGCCTCGGCCGAGCGCTTGGGCAATGGTGCGACGGCTGCGTGGTTGAGATAGATCAATCGCTCAGTTACGGGAAACTGGTCCCGATACCGCTGCCACAGCGGCTTTTCCAATAGTGCGGATTTATTATCAACCTGTTCGAAACTCATGACCCTCCCCGTACGTTTAACAAATGAAGGATTATACTGTTTTGTAGGAGCCCTCGCATGAACCGCTTGCTGACCGCCATTGTTCTCCTCCTGGTGATTCTTGCCCTCGCCGCCCCTACGACTCTCCTTGCCACCGACCCTGAGAAGGACCCGGATCAGATCGGGAACCGGAACGTCAGCGGAAAGGTGAACTTCTATTCTCTTGAAAAAGAAATGGCGCTGGGTAAGGCGCTCGCGCAAGATGTCAAACGGCAGGCCAAGATGATCACTGATCCGGTCATCGCCGAGTATGTCAATCGGATTGGCCAGAACCTGGTCCGAAACTCCGACGCGAAGGTTCCGTTCACTATCGAGGTGATCGATAGCGAAGATGTGAATGCGTTTGCGCTACCGGGCGGGTACTTCTTTGTGAATTCCGGTCTGATTCTGAAAGCGGACAATGAGGCGGAGCTGGCCGGCGTGATGGCGCATGAAATCGCCCACGTGGCGGCGCGGCACGGTACCCGTCAAGCCACTCGCGGCGAGATCGCTCAACTGGCTACCATCCCGCTGATCTTCGCGGGCGGCGGTTGGGCCACTTATGGCATTTACCAGGCATCCAACGTGCTGGTTCCCATTGGTTTCCTCAAGTTCTCGCGCGGCTTTGAGTCGGAAGCCGACATGCTCGGCTTGGAATATATGTACAAGGCCGGTTACGATCCGACAGCCTTCGTGGATTTCTTCGAGAAGATCGAGACGCTGGAGAAGCGCAAGCCGGGAACCATGGCCAAGGTTTTTTCAACACATCCGATGACGGACGATCGAATTCGCGCCGCCCAGAAAAATATCCAGAATTACCTGAAGGCTAAGCCGGAGTATGTGGTCACCACGTCTGAATTCAGTGACGTGAAGAACCGCTTGTCCGCTATGCACAATCGCCGCAAGCTCGACGACCGGGATGTAAATAAGCCCCAGCTTCGACGGACTCCCGGATCAGGCACCGGTCCAGTGGATGCGGATGCAAACGGCAAAACGCCGGCCAGCGACCAGGAGGAGCGTCCCACGCTGAAGCGCAAGCCGGATTCCTCCAACTAAGCCGCGCTACTGAGCGGCGACGGCTGCCGAGCCGCGGCGGTCCTACAATGGAGCATGGCTCCCGGCACTCGCCGAATTCTATTTCTAGCTGCGTTAGTTGTTGTTTATCTGGTGGGCTTTGTTCCCACCTGGCTGAAGCTGCGCGACCAGACTACCCAGCGTGAGAAAGCTGAACAAGCGCTGACCGTAACACGCATCGTCAAAGACCTGGGCTCGGCTGCCGTCGACGCCCGACGTGCTCAATACGAACCCGCGCGGTTGGAAGCGAGCGCGTTCTTTACGGCGGCGCGTTCAGAGATCGACCAAGGTGATAAGTCCGCGCTGACCCGGGAACAGCGCGACGCGCTCGGGCCGCTGCTCGCACCACGCGATGAATTGATTACGTTGCTGGCGCGCAATGATCCAGCGTCGGCGGACCGATTGTCGAATCTATACGTTGCTGTTCGAAAGATCTTGGGTGTTTAGACCAAGACAGTGAACGCGGTCTCCGTCCGAGTCACCGGCCGATATAACGTATCGCGCTCCATCGGTTCGCGGCCGGCTTCGCGGATCAGCCGCAATAGTTCATTGCGCCGCAGCCCCTGGCTGGTAGTCGCGCCGGCATCGTGGTAGATCTTCTCTTCCACTACTGTCCCGTCCAGATCATCCGCTCCAAATCGCTGGGCGATCTGCGCGATACGGGGCGTCATCATGATCCAATAAGCCTTGATGTGATCGATGTTATCGAGCATCAAGCGCGATACTGCGATCATTTTCAAGTCCAGAAATCCGCTGGTGGTTTGGATGTGCTCGAGCGCTGTATTGGCTGGATGAAACGCCAGCGGAATGAAGGTCTGGAACCCGCCCGTGTCGTCTTGCAACTCGCGTAGCTTGATCAGATGGTCGACGCGATCTTCCTCAGTCTCGATGTGGCCGTACAGCATGGTGCAGTTGGATTTCAACCCTAGCTTATGCGCGGCGCGCGCAACCTCGAGCCATTGCGAGCCGTCGATTTTGTGATCGCAGATGATGCGGCGCACGCGGTCGTGAAAAATCTCCGCGCCACCGCCAGGTAGGGAATCGACGCCGGCATCCATCAAGCGCTGCAAGGTCTCGCGGATCGGGATCTTCGTACGTTGCGCGAGATAGGCGACCTCCACCATCGTGAAGGCCTTCAAGTGTACTTCCGGAAAGCGCTGCTTCAGGCCCCGCAGCATCTCGCAGTACCAATCCAGCGTTAGCTCCGGATGCAGGCCGCCCACGATATGGAATTCGGTGACCGCTTCGGTCCAACCTTCCCCCGCGCGATGCCAAACCTCTTCGAGCGACCAGGTATACGCTTTCGGATCCTTGGCCCGTTTTCCGAACGCGCACAGCTTGCAGCTGGCCACGCAGACATCGGTGGGGTTAATGTGGCGGTTCACATTGAACCATGTCACGTTGCCGTGCTTGCGTTCCCGGACCAGGTTTGCCATGTGGCCCAGCGCTAAAATATCGCTGGTGCGGTAGAGCGCTACTCCGTCCTGATAGTCCAGCTGGCGGCCGGCTTCCACCTTCTCCAAAATAGGCAGCAAACGCCGGTCTTCGATGATGATTTGCATTAGTTCAGGGCCCTCATACCGAGGAAATAAATATCGGCTGCCCAAAACAGAAAGAATAGCACGCTGACATAGCCGTTTACCGTAAAGAAGGCCGCGTTCACCCGCGACAGATCGTCCGCCTTTACGAGGCTATGCTCGTAGGCCAGAAGCAGGATGATCGCCGCGATGCCCGCCAAACTCAACCAGCCCAACTGGAAGGTCAGGGCCAGAGCCAGCAGGCATCCGATCATGGCCACATGAAAAACGCGGGCGATCCATAAGGCGCCGCTGATCCCGAACCGGCGAGGCAGGCTGAACAGGCCCTCCTGTTGATCGAATTCATAGTCCTGGCACGAGTAGATGATGTCGAACCCGGCTGTCCAGAAAGTGACCGCGGCGGTCAGCCAGAGAATCCTCGGGTCGAGCGATCCAGACACCGCGATCCAGGCCGCCGCCGGTGCGATCCCCAGTGAAAAGCCCAATATCAAATGAGAAAAAGTAGTAAACCGCTTAGTGAAGGAATAAAAGAAGAGCACCGCTAGTGCTAAGGGAGCTAGCTTGAGGCAAAGCGGGTTCAGCGCCCGCGCCGCCAGCAAAAAGACGAGCACCGAAACCATAACGAATCCCCAGGCAAAGCCAGTGCTCAGGATTCCGGCCGGCAGGTGACGCGCGCGGGTCCTGGGATTTCGGGCGTCAATGTCGGCGTCGAGAACGCGGTTGAACGCCATGGCGGCCGAGCGCGCACCGACCATTGCAATCACAATCCACAGCAGCTTGCCTCCGAATATGCGGCCAGTCAAGTGCTTTTCGCGGAACGCCAGCAACGCTCCGGTGAGCGCGAAGGGCAGGGCAAACACCGAATGCTCGAACTTGATCATTTCGAGCGTCAGACGCAGCCGGTTCCAAAATCTCATTTTCGCTACCATTCTAATTCATGCGTTCGATGGCTCTCCTATTCTTCGTTCTGCTGGCCAGCTGCGGCCCTAAACCAACCTCGCAGGACGATTTTAATACCACTGACATTACCCTCCCTGGCGGCCAGATCATCAAGACCGAGTTCGTGTATGACACGGTGGGGGCGCTGCGCGGCATGCAGTTTCGCAGTTCGATAGCGCCCGATCACGGCATGCTGTATGGGCATCGGACTCCAGGCAAGTACAGTTACTGGATGTACCAGACCCTCATTCCGCTGGACATGATTTGGATGGACCCGGACCATAAGGTGGTCGAGATCGTCGAGAATGCCCCGCCGTGCAAGACGCCGGCCAGCCAGTGCCCGCATTATGGCGGAAATAAGGTGGCGCAGTATGTTCTTCAGCTCGGTAGCGGAATGGTGAAAAAGTACGGCGTAAAGGTAGGCGACGGCATTAGTTGGTAGGCTGCTCTTGCTCGAAGACGGCGTGTACAGCCTGACCCATGTCTTCTGGACCGGACTGACCGAATCCTCCAGCGCCCCATTATATCCGGCGCGAGCATATGTAGTGAGCCGCACAAGTTGAGCAGCAACGCTGGTGAGCGAAATTACTTTCGTCGGAATCACCATTGCTGCTATCCGCAGCTCTTGCGTTTTGAATCCCCTTGATGCGCTCGGCGCATTGCCGGGTCACGTCTGCGATGGGTCTGAGCGTTTTTCTGTAAGTCTCTGAAGCCGTTTCTCTTAGAGTCGGGAGGCCGCCGACTCCGGTGAGAAATATCACCGCTTTCTTACTGCTCGTCTGTTACGCTCAAGTTGAATGGATCAAGACCAACTGCGGGTCCTGCTGGAAGAAGTACGGACTGGCGCCCTTGATGTGAACGCCGCAGTCGACCGCATGCGGCACCTGCCCTTCGAGGACCTGGGTTGGGCCAAGCTGGACCATCACCGCGCGCTCCGGCACGGTCTGACGGAAGTTATTTTCGGCAAGGGCAAGACCGCGGAGCAGATCGCCATCATTGCCGGCCGGCTGCTTGAAAAATCCCCGAATCTGCTGATTACTCGTGCCGATGAGTCGATAGCCGCGACGTTGAAACGGACTTTCCCGGAAGCGGAGTATTTTGCTCTGTCGGGCGCGGTGCGTGTGTGGCGCGATCGTGCGATTCGCGGTAAAGGCAAACTGGCCGTGGTGTGCGCTGGCACCAGCGACATTCCTGTGGCCGAGGAGGCGCAAGTTACCGCCGAGGTGATGGGCAACGAAGTGGAAGCGATTTACGATGTCGGCGTGGCCGGCATCCATCGATTAATTGCCAGCAGCGAGCGGCTGAGCCAGGCTCGTGTCGTAGTGGTGGCGGCAGGTATGGAAGGGGCGCTGCCTAGTGTTGTCGGCGGGATGGTTTCGGCGCCGGTGATCGCGGTTCCAACCAGCGTGGGCTACGGCGCGAGCTTTCACGGATTAGCCGCGCTGCTCGGCATGCTGAACAGTTGCGCCAGCAACGTCACGGTCGTAAATATCGATAACGGATTTGGAGCGGGCTACGTGGCCAGTTTAATCAACCGGCTGTAACGCGCTTACCACCCTAGGTGACTCTCTAGTTATGCCACTGCGGTGCTAATCCTTGCGCCCGATTCTTCTGCGTACACATAGAAGCCGAACATGGGCGTAGCTTCGCCCCGGCTCCAGCGGCTCATTTTCCAGTCGACTCGCACAAACCCGATATCGGGTTGAGATGCAAGATTGAGCAAGACCGAATAGATGCCGCAATAGAACTTGGGCGGAAATTTTGCCAAGGGCCGGAGGCCCCAGTTTTCACCATCCGCAGAGCCCCAAATGGACACATCCAGGCTCTCCTGCTCGATGATGCGAGTGATTCCGAGAGTAAGAACGAGTAACTTACCTCGGTTTGGACCGAGTCGGAACTCCGGTCCGTTGCCGTCGGCTCTTGCGATGCTCTCAGGCAAAAGAAAGTTACGCAGCATTAGAATCCTCCAGCCGGGGGACGTGCCGGAAAACTGCTCTTTTGCTACCTGGCAGTTGTACCTACAGGGTAACTAAAGTGCTCGAAGGCGGTTGCCCGCCTCTCTCAGCGTCTCATACTTTTTGCAAAAACAAAAGCGAATTAATGTCGCACCTTGACTAGAATCCGCAAAAAAGCTTGACCCGGGGACGGCTGCCACCCCGCAATGTTCGATCATGTGCCGGACGAACGTATAGTCGTCCGGAAAACCAAACTTTCGGATGTCGGTCATTATGTAATACGCCCCATCGGGCCGGAAGCATTGGAAACCCGCCTGGTCTAACAGCCCTAAAAGAAGATCGCGCCGGCTCTTATAATCGAATGCCAGTTTGGAATAGTAGGTATCGGGCATGTTCAGCGCCAGAACACCGGCTTGTTGGAGTGGTGCCGCTGCGCCGACTGTCAGAAAGTCGTGGACTTTACGGATTGAATCCGTCAAATCCGGCGCCGCCAGCACCCACCCTACCCGCCATCCGGTCACTGAGTAGGTTTTGCTCATGCTGTTTACAAGAACGCTGCGTTCCCGCATTCCGGGTAAAGTTGCTATCGGTGTGTGAGATGCGGAATCGTACAGAATGTGTTCATAGATTTCGTCAGTAATTGCAAGGGCATCGAATTCCTGGCAAAGGTCTGCGATTACCTGCAATTCGTCCCGGGTGAAAACTTTTCCAGTTGGGTTGTTGGGGGAGTTGAGTACGATTGCTTTGGTTCTGGGCGAGAAGGCGCGCCGCAGTTCGTCCGGGTCGAAGGTCCAATCCGGAGGCCGAAGGGTGACCAATTTCCGATGGGCGCCCGCCAAAAGTATATCTGGACTGTAATTTTCGTAGTATGGCTCGAATACGATGACCTCGTCGCCCGGATTCGTCACGGCCAGCATGGAAGCGATCATGCCTTCGGTGGCCCCACAGCAGACTGTAATTTCTCTCTCCGGATCGTAATCCAGGCCGTACGTTCTGCGGTATTTGGCCGCGATCGCATCCCGAAAAGGCTTGGCGCCCCAGGTTATGGGGTATTGGTTGAAGTCGGCGTCGATGGCGTCCTTGGCGGCCTGCTTGATTTCCTCGTTGGCACTGAAATCGGGAAAGCCCTGTGCCAGGTTTACGGCATTCGATTCCATGGCCAGGCGGGTCATCTCGCGGATTACTGATTCGGTGAACTGAGAGGTCCGTTCACTGCGGAATCGCTCCCGCCGGTTGGCGATCTGGACCGGCCGGACCGAGGTCTTTTCGGCTGAAGGTGTCATAAAGAAGAGACTACCACCGTACACGTCACGTGATCGGCGACCAGATCAAACCTTGAGAATGCCCATCTTCTTGGCGACTCTCGCCAGGATCTCGGCCGCGCGGTCGAGCATTTCGCGCGTATGGGTGGCGGTGACGATGGTTCGAATGCGAGCCTTGCCTTCGGGCACCGTAGGAAAGCCGATCCCGGTGGCGTAGAGGCCGCTGTCGAAGAGCGCCGACGAAAACGCATGCGCCATTTTCGCTTCGCCCACCATGATGGGCGTGATGGGCGTTTCGCTCGCCCCCGTATCGAAGCCGGCGGTTTTCAGGTTGGCCTTGAAGTACAGGGTGTTGTCCCAAAGCTTCTCGATTCGCTGTGGCTCGTCCTCCAGAATCTTGAAGGCGGCGAGACAGGCGGCGGCGACTCCGGGAGGATGCGAGGTAGAAAAGAGAAATGGCCGGGCACGGTGATACAGAAACTCGATCAGATCTTTGTTCCCGCAAACATAGCCGCCCAGAACGCCGATGGCCTTCGACAGCGTGCCGACCTGGATATCAACGTGGCCATGCAGGCTGAAATGGTCCACCGTGCCGCGCCCCTTGCGTCCGAGCACACCAGAGGAGTGCGCGTCGTCAATCATCATGACGGCGCCATTCTTTTCGGCAGTGGCCACCAAGGCGGGGAGCGGAGCGATGTCGCCATCCATCGAAAATACGCCATCGGTGATCAGCAACTTGCGTCCGGGCGCGCCCGCGAGATCCTCGAGAATCTTGGAGGCCGCAACAGTGTCCTTATGCGGAAAGACATGAATCTTGGCCTTTGACAATCGGCAGCCGTCGATGATGCTGGCATGATTCAGCGCGTCGGAAATGATGTGATCTTCGGGGGTGAGGACCGCGGCGACGGTTCCGGCGTTAGCCGCGAAACCGGATTGGAACACGACGCAGGCTTCGGTGTGCTTGAACTTCGCTATGTGCTGCTCCAGCTCCATATGAATGCTCATAGTTCCCGAAATGGTCCGGACCGCACCTGAGCCTGCGCCCAACTTCTTGGTAGCTTCCACCGCCGCCTCCACCAGCTTGGGATGGTTAGCGAGGCCGAGATAGTTGTTGCTGGCGAGGTTGATCACTTCACGGCCATCGAAACGGGAGACCGGTTCACAGGCGGATTCGAGCACGCGCAGACGCTGGTAGGTTCCTGCTTTGCGCCACGCCTCGAGCTGCTCGGTTAGATAGCTGAGGGGATTAGTGGTGGTCACCACTCTATCGTAGCGCCGACCGGGCGCCGTCGACACCGTACGATGGAAGGAATGCGGCGTACGTTTTTGATCGATACCGATACAGCTTCCGACGATGCCGTGGCGCTGATCATGGCCCTGCGCGCGCCTGATGTGCAGGTGGCGGCGATCACCGTCGTGGCAGGTAATGTTTCGCTCGAGCAAGCGACGAGAAACGCACTGTACACGGCAGAGTTGTGCGGGTCGTCCGTGCCCGTGTATGCTGGTGCGGCCCGGCCGTTGCTGCGGGAGCCCCGCCATGCCCAGTGGTTCCACGGCGTGGATGGGCTCGGCGATCGAGGATATCCGCCCCCCAAGCGCGCCCCGGAAAGCAAGCATGCCGTCGACGCGATTATTGACGTGATCGCCGCCAACCCCGGAATCGTTGTGGTAATTCTTGCTCCGCTGACGAACGTGGCGCTGGCTCTGGCTCGCTCGCCGGAAATAGCTGGCAATGTCAGCCGCTGCGTCGTCATGGGCGGCAATCCCTGCACCGAAGGCAATGTCACGCCAGCCGCCGAGTTCAACATATGGGTGGACCCGGAGGCTGCTCGCATGGTGCTGCGCTCAGGTTTACCGATCGAGCTGGTGGGTTGGCACCTGTGCCGCGGCGAGGCGAATCTCCTAGCGCCTGACATCGAGCACGTACTCAGCTTGGGAACGGACTTCGCGCGGTTCGCCATCGATTGCAACCGGACTGCGATAGAGGCGAATCGCAGGCAGACCGGCGAAGCCGGGATCGCACTGCCCGATCCCACCGCCATGGCCATTGCGCTTGATCCATCGATCTGCACGAACGCCAGCCGCCATTTTGTGGACGTCGAAACCGACAGCGAACTCACGCGAGGTATGACGGTGGTTGACCGGCTCGGGGTGGCGGGGGATGAGAGGAATCGGGCGGTGTGGCAGCCGCTGCTGGATGGAGGTCCTAACGCGATCGTTTGCTGGGAAATCGACATTGCGCGGTGGAAGAGCCTGCTGTACCGGTCGCTCAGCGCCCCTTGAGGCGGTGATCTTCAACGTCCGGCATTCTCATTACCTTGCACATTTCGAATAAACGCGAGTAAGCGCGCTTGCCGATGCGCTCTTCTAAGGTGTACTTGCTGTATATGTCGTCTTCCGTATGTGAGCGGCCGGGGTTGATCTCCGATAAGTTGGTAGTGAAGATCGTGGCTTTACGGTTGTTACAACGATGAGTAATGATCGCAGTGATGGTATCTTCGACAAAATCCTTAATGCGATGCGCGCCGAGATCGTCGAGCACCAGGATCTGAGTATCCAACGCCGTCCGATAAGCGTCGCGGTCCATGGTGTCGGAGGCAGCATCATAGCCGCTGCGGATGTGGTTCAGCAGCGCTTGGAAATCGAAGAATATGCCTTCGAATCCACGCACGATCAGACTCCGGAGCACGGCCACCGCTAGATGCGTTTTGCCTGTACCGGACGATCCGATGAATAGTAAACCGGGTTTCGGAGCACTGGGATATTCACGCACGTAGCCGCGTACATCAACCAGGACCTTGGCAAGTTTTGGACGCGCGACCGGGTTGTCGGCTGGGAGAACAAAATTATCCACCGAGGCATTTTGATAGAGCGGCGGAATGTTGGCGCGCTCCAGAACGCGCTGCTCCCGGCCCTCATCGGCACACTCGCACCGCTCGGCGCCCGAGAGTCCTTCGCGCTCCACGATCTTCCAACCGGAGCCGCCGCATTTTGAGCAAATTTCAACCACGTTCATATAGTAGCTACCAGCCGACCGGTTTTCCCTTGTTCTGTTCGTCCAGCCATTTTTTCAACGGCGCAAAATAATCGAGAATCGCCGTGGCATCCATCTGATTCTGTCCGGTCAAAGCTGCCAGCGCATTGGGCCACGCCTGGCTCGCGCCCATCGAGAGCATGCCGTTCAATTTCGTGCCGGCGGGTTTGCTGTCGTAAATGGAACAGCGGTTCAGCGGACCGCCACAGCCTGCGATCTTCGCCAGCGAGCGATGAAACTGGAACTGCAAGATGTCGGCCAGGAAGTAGCGCGCGTACGGAAAGTTGGCCGGAACGTGATATTTCGCGCCGGGATCGAAGTCGGCTTCAGTGCGCGGAATCGGGGGTGCGATGCCCTGGTACTTCAAACGGAGCTGCCACCAGGTCTGGTTGTATTTATCCGGCGGTATTTCGCCCGAAAACACCTGCCAGCGCCATTTGTCGATAAGGAGACCGAAGGGCAGGAACGCGATTTTCTCCAAAGCTTTATACATCAATAGCCCGAGGTCCTTGGAGCTATCGGGCACGATCGAGAGAAGCCCAATCTTTTTCAGGTACTCGGGCGTGACCGACAGCGCGATGGTGTCGCCGATGGCTTCATGGAAACCGTCGTTGGCGCCGTCGCGGAACAGGAATGGCTGGCGATCGTAGGCGCGCTGATAAAAATTGTGGCCCAGCTCGTGATGGATGGTGCTGAAGTCATCCGCATTGATCTCGATGCACAACTTGATGCGGAGATCATCCACTGTGTCGATGTCCCAGGCGCTGGCGTGGCAGACCACGTCTCGATCGCGCGGCTTCACGAACAGCGACCGCTCCCAGAAGGTTTTGGGCAACGGAGCGAAACCCAGCGACGTGAAGAACCGTTCCCCGTAGCGAACCATATCAAGCGGCTGCGTGTTCTTGGCTTTAAGAATGGCCGTCAAGTCGTAGCCGGGGTCGGCGTTCTTGGGAGCTACCAATGGATAGATGTCTTCCCACTCCTGCGCCCACATATTGCCCAGCAGGTGGGCGGGAATCGGGCCGTTGGCCGGAACAATGTTGCCATACTTTTCACGAAGTTTGGCGCGAACGTAAGCGTGCAGGGAAAGATATAGGGGCCGAACCTGATCCCAGAGACGATCCACCTCGGCGGTGAAGGCATCCGGCGGCATGTCGTATTTGGAGCGCCACATCGCGCCCATGTCGGCGAATCCCAGTTCGCGCGCGCCTTTGTTTCCGAGCTCGACGTATTTTTGAAACAGCGGGCGGATAGGAGGCGCAATGGAGTGCCAACCGCGCCAGGCGTCCAGCAGTTGCTTGGGATCGGTACTGGTGCGCAAAATCCGGCTTAGGTCTTCTAGATCCCGGCACTGGTTGGGCACTGCGCAATATTTGCCTCGGCCGTACATACCCTCCATCTGCGAGGCGATTTCGGTGAGCTGCTGGGACTCTTTCGGATCGGACGGCGCGGCTAATGTCAGCGAGAGCCGCAGCAGCTTAAACTCGCGGGCCAGCGCGTCGGGCATCTTGACACTGCTAAAGCGCGTGGATTCCTTCGCAAGCTGCATAGTGGCCGAGATCTCCTGCTCGTCGGCTTTGGCTGCGAGAATCTCGGTGTCGTAAGTAATGTCGGTGGATTTCACCCAATCGGCGCGGGAATCCTGGATCGTCAGATCGAGCAGCTTCGATTCGGCGCGATCCATGAAGGCACGTGCGTCTGCCAGCGTTGGCGGCTTCTGAGAATCGGCGGCGTGGCAGGTCCAAAACGCGAAGGCAAGAAGGATGAGGAAGGAACGCACCTTACAATTTTCGCAGGTTGGAGGGCTGCGCCATTTAGGCATGAGCCTCGAACTCGTGAATGTTGGCCTGCTGCCGGCGTTCTTCTCGGCGGAGGAAGGTCTCGATTTCGTCGTTGGAAAAAACGAAGCCATCGTCAGCGGGCTGGTAAGGAAGGTTTTCGTCTTTGTGCATTTTCAAGATCTTAGCGGCCTTGTCGAGTTGGCGCTCTTCGGTGGCGCGCCGCTCGGCCTGGATCTGGCGGAGCTGCGCGAGGGTGCGCTCGAACTGACGGGCAAGGCGTTGGCTGTTAATGCTGATGTTTGCGAAGGCACGCATGTGTTCACGAAATGCCAAGGCCATGGCCAAGGCGGCTTCGGCCTCCGGATGGTTGACGCGGAGGCGGTCTTCCATTTCAATGAGGCCGAGCGAGAAGAGGTTGGTCTCGACAGTGGCGGCGCGGTTCATGCGCCAGGAGGTATCGATGAGGGACTGGACGAGCTGGGTTTCGGTGGCGTCTTTGGGGCGGTATTCAGCCAAGAAGGATTGGGAATGGCGCTCATAGGCGGAGTGGTCCTCGGTGGGCAGGACAACGGTTTGGCCGGTCAGGCCGTGGCGCAACGCGTTGAGGGAGGCGCGCTGTTTACCGGCTGCAGTGCGCGGGCCGGTGGATTTTGCTGCGTTACTGCGATTGATTGCAGCGCGATCAAGGCCATTGGGGCTAGCTGATTTAATACGTTCCATAACTCCGGAATAACATGCGGGCGAAGCGCCGGACGGGTTGAAAATTGGGAAGTCGATGAGGGGGAACGGGAGAAAAAAGTTACTCGTGAGGTGACTCGGCGAAGTTTTTCCGCCCGGTTGAGGTGGAAGGGAGATCACGGGAGTAATCAAGACTGGACGAAGATGCTTCTCATGCGCGCCCGGGGGCAACGGTGAGCACATAGCCGTGCCCCCTCGAGCTCTTGATTTCTATGCCTCGCCCGGGATCGAGACATAGTTTTCGCCTGATGTTCGAGATGTGAGTATCGATACTACGATCAAACGGCTCGAGCGGGCGTCCCAGCGCCTGATAAGTCAGAGTTTCCCGGCTCTGAACTCGCCCGGCGGATCGGGCGAGAGCCTCCAGCAGCATGAACTCGGCGGTCGTCAGCCGCACGGGCACTCCGGCGAGCGTGGCCGACATCGTCGCGGGGTAAATCGCCAGCGCACCTAGTGCGAGCGGAGCCGAATCCGGGCGGCCATTGGCGGAGCGGCGAAGAATCGCACGCAGGCGTGCGACAAGTTCACGCACGCTGAAGGGCTTTACAAGACAATCGTCCGCGCCGAGTTCCAGCGCCAGAATCCGGTCTTTCTCGTCTGCGAGCGCGGTGAGCACCAGAACAGGTATATTTGCTTCCTTTCTCAGGCGCCGCAGGAGCTCGAGCCCATCCATCGTGGCCATCATCACGTCCAGGATCAAGAGGTCGAAGGAGCGCCGGGCGAGAAAAGCGAGAGCGGCTGCTCCGTTCGACGCGTGCGCGGATTGAAAATTCTCCCCTGCCAGGAGTTCAACCAGCATGCCTGCGAGGGGAACATCGTCATCCACGATGAGGATCCGGCCTGAGGTCATATCTGAGGGAAGAATTCGCCGCGAGTCCACACGCCGCGTAGCGCCGCATTTCAGCGCTTTTTGTCTTCGGCTGGAAACCTTGAATCGATCGGCTTATTCGGGTTGGCGCGGATCTGCAGGTCGGCGCAGTGATGGTAGGTGTAGTCGCCGTCTTTATTTCTGCCATGGGCCGCCATAAACTCGATCACCTGCAACGAGCATTTCGGGCAGTTGATGTTCGGAATCTCGACATCGGTTTCCTGTTCCTTATCGAAAGGCGCGACGTGCATGAACAAGCCGTCGGCAAGAACCGGCGGTGAAGGCGGATAGTGAATGGCTCCCGAAACGGACCGTGGACGACCGTTGGCTCCCGGCTCGCTTATGGCTTCGGGATCCGGCGGGAGTTCGGCGCGCGAATTCACGGCGAGAGCCACGCGGTAAAAACCAGGATGGAAAGCCATTTCCCGGATTCGGATGTGAAGCTTCTCACCGCCCTGGACTTTCGTAATGGCGCCGGTGGGTTTGCCGGGGTCAGTCAACGTTCCGCCGCACGGAGGAGACCATTGCGGATCGCCGAGCTCCTCCGATTCCTGAAGCCAGGATGCGGGCTCGAGCAGTCTGAAATGCGCGACGCTGCGCGGCGCCAGCGCTAACAGCAAGCAGCCGCCAAGCAGAATGGTGAACGTTCTCATGTGATCTCTCCCTTCAGTAAACCCACTTGAATCCGCTGGAGGCCGTTCAGAAGGGCAGCATCGACACGCGCCGCGAGATGGGTCATGAGTTGGTAGCCAGCCCCCATGACTAACCAGCTGGCGCAAGTTGCCGCGGTGGCAACCTGTGAAACCGGCGACCGCAGCATGGCCGAGACTAGTCCGGCCAGCGGAAAACAAACCACAACGATGCCGACACGCGCGACCTTCGGGGTGACAAATAGCTGGACTGCCCGAAAGAAGACCCCGTTGACGAGTCCAAAAAGAAGAAAGGTTATGTGCAAACCCGCTGCGGCGCACGACACCATGAGGATGGCGAGGATCACCGTGAGCAGAAATGCCGCTTTTTGAAACCGATTCCTTTCGAAAAGGTTTTCAAGCGAAATCACTCCCAGGTAGGCAGCCACCGATGCCAAGATGTCGAGCGCTTCAATCACCGTATGCCTGCTCGCGAGCACTTTCATGATTGGTGTACCAAAGCCGAACGCCAGACCGGCCTGCATTGCCAGAATTGCCGCTAAAAGACAGCTCGCAAGGAGCAGCGTCGAAAGGGTATAGGCGAAAGCCCGAAGGCTTCGCCGTTCGTGCCGGTAAACCCAGGCAAAGCCCTGGGCGATCTGGCCGGGATCGCCAAAGTTCGCCAGCACCAGTTTCTCGATCTCATCCTGGCCCCGGCCAGCCTCGCGCGCCGCGACAACGAAATCCTCGATGTGGGAGCGAAGCTCGCGTTGAATCTCCCGCCGCCGCATCCCCGACGGAATCTGCGAGGAGTTCACGATGCAATCGATCAGTTCATCCGCTGCGCGCACTTACTTGCTCTCCAGTATTGCCGCCATCGCACCCGTCAGATGCTGCCACTGCTTTTCGTACTCCGCGGCGACTTTCCTGCCTTTGGGGGTCAGCGAGTAATACTTGCGTTCCCTACCGTTTTCGGCCCTGCGCCATTCGGACTTGATCTGACCCTTTTTCTCAAGTTGATGTAATGCAGGGTAAAGAGTGCCCTCCTTGAACTCGAAAGCATTGGCACTGCGGCGCGAGGCTTCCTGAAGAATCTCATATCCGTACATTTCGCCTCGCGACAGCAGATTGAGGAGCAATAAACTGATGCTTCCCTTTAAGAACTGCCTGTCGATCTCCACTACTTTGTTTAGCACTCCTTGGATAACAAGGTATCATCAAATGGCCCGCCTGTCAACGCCGGTGGCTCTGTCTGTAGATGCTCCGGCGGTTGGGACGCACGCGTCTGCGTCAAGAAATGCAAAGGCGCTGTTAAGTGCGCCCAGATCGGATTATACTTGGGCTTCGATTTAGCAGGGCAGAGAGCCCGCACCATGGGAGGCGCACGATGTTGAAAGCCTTGATTAGGTTATCTGGAGCATTGATCGGCCTCGCGGCAGTCGGCTTATCCCAGGAGGGTACCCCTGGCGTATCGGGCCTGGATGTCATCGCCGCGCGGCAGGCGAGCCTGGATATGTCCTCCATTACGTTCCGCTCGATGGGCGGTGCCATGAAGGCAGGAGGCGAGGCAAAGAGTCAAGGCTATCCGGCGGCCGCCCTGGCCAAATGGGCCAAAGCTCTTCCGCGGATGTTTCCGGCTGGCACTGGCGAGGGTGAGACGTCTGCGAGTTCCCAGGCGCTCCCCGCAATCTGGCGAGACCGCTCCGGCTTCGATCGGGCTGCGGCGAATTATGCGGCCGCGACAACCCGGCTGGCTGCGCTGGCTGCGGCCAACGACACGGCAGGTTTCACAAGCCAACTCGAGGAGGTGAACCAAGCCTGCAACTCCTGCCATGCCCGCTTTAAGGCAGGAGACCAGGGTCCACCCAGGAAATAAGCATCGCGCGAGAGTTCGGGTTGGTCCTGCTTCTGGCGATCCACGTTCCCAGCTCAGGCGGCTACTTGCCGGGCTCGTGGGATTTCAGGATCCGTAGCACTGAGAGTATTGTGCTCCAACTGCGCGTTGTCGCCGGCGCCCCAAAGAGCCTGTCGATCTGGCCGAGATAGCCAATCGTTTTCATGTGGCGGCGGTACACCCCATACACGAGACGATTCTTCGAGCCAATGATTCGCACCAGCCACTCCCCACCTTCGGGAAGAGCAATCGGAAGAGAAACTCTGCGGCGTCCAGCCTCCGACAGGATGCTCACAAATTGAACCACATCCGCGGGCGGTGGCTCAGTTCCAAACGGATTGTCCATCTCCAGTCGAATCAGATCACTGCTGTCGCAGAAAGCGATGGTTGCTTCAAACGGCAGCTTCCGGCGCAATTCGGCAAGGAACTTTGCGCGCAACCCAGGTTTGCGAACGACAAGCGTGCCGGCGGCGCCCACGTTCACGGCATCGTAGATGCCCAGTTCTTTGGCGAGTACGCTCGGACGAAAAGCTCTGTGTCCTCCAACGTTGATACCCCGGAAGAAAACGATCAAAGCCATGCTGCCCATTGTTGCAGCCCGAAGTATCGAGGAGAAGCGGACGTAACAGGCCCGACTCGCGGAAGTGCGCCAGTCGATCCGAGCCAACAGTCCGGTTAGAGGAAACGAGGCCGTACTTCCATAACACTGTTTGTCAGACATGCGCAAACCTACGCGATTAACAGGCTGGTTAGGGAGTAGACTGATTCTGGAGGAGGAACCCGACCTTGCCACTTCCCACCGACGAGAAACTTATCGCGCTGAGCCAAGATTTACTTCAGCAGTTCGACACTATCTTCGGGCTTCACCCTGGCTTTCGGCCGGCGCATGCCAAAGGCACTATGCTCACGGGAAAGTTTACGCCTGCTCCTGCCGCGGCTACCCTCACACGGGCGCCTCACATAAATCGGGAGTCTACACCAGTCACCGTACGCTTCTCAAACTCCACCGGCGTTCCGCTGGTACCCGATAACGACCCCAATGCAAATCCGCGCGGGCTGGCGATTCGTTTCCACCTCGCCGAACACGTTCACACCGATATTGTCAGCCATTCGACGGATGGATTTCCTACGCGAACAGGCCCGGAGTTTTTGGAGTTCTTGCGCGCACTCGCCGCAAGCGATCCATCCAAGCGCTCGCCCTCTCCAATCGAGGCTTTCCTGGGCACTCATCCAAAGGCGCTGGCATTCGTGCAGGCGCCCAAGCCCGCGCCATCCAGCTTTGCCCGAGAATCGTACTTCGGCGTCACAGCCATGCGCTTCACGAACAAGGCTGGTGTGAGCCGCTATGGACGTTACCAGATTATCCCCGAAGCTGGAATCGATCATCTGCCGGATGCCATCGCGGCTGCCAAGGGCCAAAACTTCCTGTTCGATGAATTGGCGGAGAGAATTGCTAAGGGGCCGATTGTATTCCGCATTCTGGCTCAACTGGCAAACGATGGAGATATCGTAGACGATGCCACCATCCACTGGCCGGAGGACCGGACTCTGTTGGATCTCGGTGCGATTACTTTGACTGAGCCGGCGGCAGACAACGCTCATGAGCAGAAGCAGATCATCTTTGACCCCATTCCGCGGGTCGAAGGGATCGATCCTTCCGGTGATCCTTTGCTGGAGCTACGCGCCGCCATCTATTTGTTAAGTGGACGCAGACGCCGGGCCGTTACCGAAGAGCTACACCTGCGTCAGAAGGCCTAGCGGGATGAACCGGCGCCAGTTTGTCTATACCGTCACTGCTACCGCGGCAGCAACAAAAAGACGACACGACCTGATCATCAAGGGAGGACGTGTCATCGATCCTTCGCGCAAGCTTAACGCAATCGGTGACCTGGCGATCGCGGATGGCCATATCGCGGCGGTTGGCACCCGCATCCCGACTGACGCCCTCGAAACGATCGACGCGCGCGGCAAAGTGGTCGTGCCGGGGTTGATCGATATCCATACCCACGCGGCGCGCGTCAGCGATGGCCCGGCGTTGTGCCTGGCCGACGGCGTGACGGGATTAATCGACGCGGGATCGCAGGGCGCGGATCGAATCAACGAAGTGATTGCAGTAGTCAAGGCGGCGCCGCAACAGTGCCGGGTTCTGATCAACATCGGTCGTGCCGGTATCCTGCCAGAAGGCGACACTATGGACATCAGCCGCGCCGATGTCGCCGCCGCGCGCGAAGCGATCGGGCGCAACCGCGAGATGATCGTCGGGGTGAAGGCGCGCCTGTCGCGGGACGTCGCTGCAGCGAACGACTTTGAGGTGCTCAGACGTGCGCAGGAGGTAGCATCGTCATTCAAGCTGCCGGTGATGATCCATATGGGGCAGACTGTGTCGCCGTTGGCCAGGCTGCTCCCACTGCTCAAACGCGGCGATGTCGTGACTCACATGTTTGCTCCACCGCCGAATAGCATCATCGACGATAGCGGGCACATTCTGCCGGAGGTGACAGCCGCCCGCCGCCGTGGCGTCTGGTTCGACGTCGGCAACGGGCGCACGGGCCACCTGCGGTGGGATACCGCCGAACGCGTGCTGCAGGCAGGCTTCCTGCCAGATACTTTCTCGACCGATTGGACTCCCGAAGGCCGCACCGCCCAGGTAATCGATTTTCCGAACGTTATGTCGAAGTTCCTGATGCTGGGCATGTCACTGGACCAGGTGGTGGCATGCGCGACCACCAACGCGTCCCGCGTGTTTCCGGTCTTCCGGAACCGTGGCACGTTGAAAATGGGCGCTCCGGCCGACATTGCGGTGCTCGAACTAAAGGAAGGAAGCTTCGAGTTCGAGGATAATTTCGGGAACAAACGGACCGGTCGCGAAAGGCTCTTTCCGAGTGCTACGGTGCTCGGCGGCAAGCGAGTTGCGTCACGCTAAGGCAGTCTGGCCGCGCTACTGGACTAGTGAAGGGCCATTGCTGGTGCCGGCCGACGAGGTCCGGAATTCGTATTGATGGATCTCGATGGCGGCCATTCCTTCTTCGCTACGGACTATGCGGCCTCGGGCAACCAGCTTCAGAGCGACGGTGGCGTTGAGCTGCGCCGGCCAGTTGATGGAGATCTCCAGGCGTTTTCCAGGCAACAGGTGCCGATCGGTGGTAAACAGGACGCCGTTGCTGCTCATATTGAGCGTTTTGCCCACGCCTACGTCATCTGTACTTTTGCGGTTGAAAATCTTAAAACGGACTTCCCGCTCGATAGGGAATCGGTCCGCGCCTCGGCGATCGTTTTCGTCTTTTTCCAGTCTCACAACGTGCTCCCGTAAGTGTTCAGTTTCACTAGGTCTCGCTTGCACACCCAGATTGCCGTAGCGACGGGAGGGCAACAATAGCAGAGTCTTCCTAATTTGGGGTGGTACCAGGCCCTGGATGAAGTAGTACGTTACGGCCAGCGGAACCTATTACTTCGACGGCTTTTTGCGGGCCCGGATGGCTTCCAGACGCTCGGCGATTTTCTGCTCTACGCCCCTATTGGTGGGCTCATAGAAGCGCGTGCCAGCCAAGGATTCGGGCAGGCACTCCATATCGGTCAGGGCATCTTCAAACTGGTGAGCGTGTTGATAGCCCGCGCCGTAACCCCAGCTTTTCATGAACCCGGTCGGAGCGTTTCGTAGATGGAACGGGACCGGCTCGGCCCGATGATTCTCCACTGCCTCCATGACCCGGTTGAGGGCCTGATAGGAGGCGTCCGATTTGGGGGCGGAAGCCAGATAGATGGTGGCCTGCCCCAGGGCGAGATCCCCTTCCGGAATCCCCAGGAAATGGACCGCCTGCTGGGCGGCAATGGTCTGTTCTAAAGCGCGCGGATCGGCCAGCCCGATATCTTCGATGGCCATACGGACCAGGCGGCGCGCTATGTACATGCGATCCTCACCGGCTTCGAGCATCCGGCCCAGCCAGTAGAGCGCAGCGTCGACATCGCTCGACCGCACGGATTTGTGGAGCGCCGAGATGACATTGTAATGCTCCTCGCCGGCCTTGTCGTAGAGCAGCATTTTCCGCTGGATGGAATCTTCCACGGCCTCGGTAGTGAGCTGTCCCTCTTTGGAAGCCGCCGCTGAAAGCTCCAGGATGTTCAAAGCGGTGCGCGCGTCGCCATTGGCATAGATCGCGATCTGACGAAGCAGATCTTCAGGCGCCTTCACTCCGACAGCCGGCAGCGCGCGACCGAGCAGCCCGACGATCTCGTCCTCAGTGAGCGGCTTCAGCATGTAGACTTTCGTCCGTGAGAGCAGTGCCGAGATCACCTCGAAGGATGGATTTTCGGTAGTCGCGCCGATCAGGATGATGTCGCCGCGCTCCACGTAGGGCAGAAAAGCATCCTGCTGGGCCTTGTTGAAGCGGTGAATCTCATCGATAAAGATGAGCGTTCGGCGTCCCGACCGGCGATTGCGCTCGGCGTCGGCCATGACAGCCTTGATCTCCTTGATGCCGCTGAGCACGGCGCTGAAGGGAATGAAATCGCAGTGTGTGAGGCGCGCGATGATCCTCGCCAGGGTCGTTTTGCCGACACCGGGAGGTCCCCAGAGAATGATGGATGTGAGCTGATCGCGCTCGATCTGGCGGCGCAGCGGTTTGCCCGGCGCGAGAATATGCTGCTGTCCGACGAAGTCTTCGAGCGTGGTGGGACGCATGCGTTCGGCCAAGGGCCGTTTAGCATCCTCCGGGGCGCTCGCTAACGGATCTGGTTCAAAGAGGCTCACGCTGCGGCCATCCGTTGCTTTCTGGCGGCGTAGAGGGCGATGCCGGCGGCCAAAGCTGCGTTGAGCGATTCCACGCCGACGGTTGGAATCCGAACGTCGATAGCCTTGGCGCGCAGCCGGTCGCTGACGCCGCGTCCTTCGCTGCCGACGATGATCGCGCATTTCCGGCCGAAATTGCACTCGCCCAGATCGAGTGTTCCGCTGGGCATCAGAGCGAACATGTCCAGCTTGCGTTGCTCGGTGGCGGCCAGTAGGAGCTGTGGGTCCATGGCGGCAACCAACGGTACGCGGAAGACCGAACCGGCCGAAGCCCGGAGGCATTTCGGATTGTAAGGGCTGACGGTGCCTTTAAGACATGCCACGCCGGTGGCGCCGAACGCTTCGGCCGCACGCAGGATTGCGCCGGCGTTGCCGGGATCCTGCAAGCCGTCCAGGATCATCGCCAGGCATTCGCCGCGGAACAATTGTTCGACAGTCCAGCGCGGGGGACGCACCAGCGCCAGCACACCCTGGCTGGCCTCGGTGGACGAGATGCTTTGGAACAAGTCATCGGGAAGAACGACTACGCGAATCTTCTTCAAACCGCGCACGTGGCTCTGCACTGCGGTGCGCACCGATTCAGCCGCGAACACCGTTGAAATCTCGCAATCGCTGCGCAGCGCTTCTTCGAGCAAATGGAAGCTTTCGGCGATCGAGAATCCATCGTCGGTGGTTGTGCCGCGCAGGATCGCCTTGCGGACCTCCTTCAGCAGTGGATTTCGCGGACTCGTGAGTGTTGGCATAAAGTAGAGTTGAAGACCGGTCTCGGTCGCCTGCCAAATCTATCATGAAATGGATTGTTGCCATCGCGCTACTGCTAGCGGTGACGGCTACGGTGTTGAAGATCACCGAGGTGGCTGCCGCCATCCAAAGCCAATCCACTGTTGACGAAGCTCAACGTGCCGACGCGATCATGGTGTTGGGCGCGGCAGAGTATCGCGGTAAACCCTCTCCGGTGCTGGAAGCGCGTCTCAATCATGCGCTGTTCCTCTACTTGAAGGGGATGGCCCCTCGCATTATCACTACCGGTGGAGCCGGAGGAGATCCGGTGTTCACCGAGGGCTCGGTGGGGCGTTCGTACTTGGCCGAGCACGGCGTCCCCCCGGAAGCGATCGTGGTGGAACGAGAAGGCGAGACCACGGCCCAGAGCGTGGCGGCGGTGGTGGAGATCATGCGCCGCATGAGTCTGAAATCCGCCATCGTGGTGAGCGACGGATATCACATCTTTCGGGTCAAGAGGATGCTGGAGTCGAGCGGGATGATGGTCTACGGGTCGCCGCGCCCCTCCGTTCCGCCCGGGGGCTGGCAAGAGAAATGGCAGTACTATCGGCAAGCGGTCGGGTATCTGCTGTGGCGGGTTGGTATCAACATTTAAGTGACCCTGGCCCTGCCTCCAAGCTAATCCTCCCACATTGACGTTATTCTTGTGGTAAGATAATTCAAACCGTTTTAGCGAGTTGTTAGCCGGGCTGTTATAAGACAGGTACAGGCGTTTTCAACAAAGGGGAATCAAGATGATACAAAGGTGGACGTCGTTAGTTATTGGAGTTTTGTTGTGTGGCTTTTCCTTGTACGGACAAGTTAACGCAACCGGGACAATCGAAGGAGTGGTAAGCGACAAATCCGGCGCGGTTATTCCGAATGCCGCCGTGAAGCTTTCCAGCCGGGCTACCGGCCTAACCCGCCAGGAGACGAGCAATTCGGCCGGGCAATACCGGTTTGAGTTGCTGCCTGCCGGAATCTATCAAGTGAGCGTGACACTGCCCGGCTTCGCGACCGCCACATACGAAAATGTCGGCGTTTCGGTAAGCCAGACGACGACCATTGATATAAGTCTTTCGCCCAGCGCGCAAGCTCAAACTATTACGGTGGAATCGGGCGGTGCTCCGCTGGTGGACACGACCAAGACTGATGTGAGCCTACCGATTACGACACAACAAATCGAGGATCTGCCGTTGAATGGCCGCGATTTCGTGAATCTGGCATACCTGGCGCCTGGCGCACGGCCGGTTAACTCTTACGATCCGACCAAGAACCGCATTGGCGTTTTCGCCGTGGATGGTTCCAGCGGCCGCAATGTCAACGTGACGGTGAACGGCGTCGACGACAAAGACAATACGGTCGGTGGGCCGGTGATGCAGCTCCCGCTGGAGGCAGTTCAAGAGTTCCAGATCAGCACGCAGCGCTTCTCGGCTGCCAACGGGCGCAGCGAAGGCGCGCTGATTACCGCGATTACGCGAAGCGGAACCAATCAGCTGCATGGCTCGCTTTATTTGTTCGATCGCAATCAGGCGTTGAATGCCAACGATTACTTCTCCGACAAAGGCGGCAGTCCCAAGCCGGACTACGGCCGCCAGCAATTCGGTGGGTCGATTGGCGGGCCCGTGCGGAAGGACAAGGATTTCGTCTTCTTCGCAATCGAGCGGGAGCGCGAGGCAACCAGCATCGCCGTCAATCCCACTTATTACAACGAGCTATTGCTTGCCAAGAACGCCGGGTTGGCCGCTCAACCGGCGCTGTCCATTCCGGAACCGTATTTCGACTGGCGCTACAACGGCCGTTGGGACCATCGCATTAACGATAAGAACAACCTGTTTTTCAGCTACACAAATCAGCACAACAACGGCCTGAACGACCAGTCGGCTGCCAACAACGACTTGACAGCGGGCAATTTCACCACCAACCAGTTGATTCTGGCTAGTCTCAACCTAAATTCGGTCATCACGCCGAATGTGGTGAACGCGGTGACGTTCGGGTATCAGTATTGGAACAATTTGATCGACTCAAAAACCAAAGTCCCAACCGTTACTTTTGGCAGCGGCGAATACTTCGGAACCAATGGCAATGTCCCGCAGCAGTCGTTTCAGAAGAAGTGGCAGTTCAAAGACGACTTGTCGATCACCAAGGGCCGGCACAATTTCAAAGTGGGCTTCGATTATCTATACGAGCCCGTATTGGGCGGTTTCTTCGAGTTTACCCCCACTCCAGGAATTACGTTCTTCGACGATCCGAGCAAGATTCTGAGCGACAAAGCCGACTACCCACTAGGATTCGCTACTCCCGGCGCAGTTACCAGCATTGCGGAAACCGCGGGTAACCCCTACTTTCTGCTGAGCTCCAAGATGTTCGGCGTTTATTTCCAGGATGACTGGAAGGTCACCCGGCGTCTGACAATCAACCTGGGCATACGTTGGGACAAGGATTTCAATCTGGTCGGGGGGCCGGAACAATTAAAGAGCCGGACCTATCTCGAGTTGAAAGCCATCGGCAGCCCGTATGCCGCTGTACCGCAGGACGACAACAAAGATTTCAGCCCGCGCGTCGGCTTTGCGTACGACCTTACGGGCAGCGGGAAGCACGTGCTTCGCGGAGGTTTTGGCATTTACTACGGCCAGACTTTCGAGAATATCCCGCTGTTCATGATTCAGCAGTCCAACCCCACGATTTTTGCCACGACGCTCAGCTTGGCTAACCCGTCGGCTCCTCAGGCCGGTGTGGCGCCCAGCACCTCCGCCGACCTAGTGCCGGGAACCAACAAACTCCTATCGCAATGGCAGTATGGCATTGATCCGCTTCCCGTACCGCCACCGCCGCCGACCAGTTTGCCCGCAGGGTCGGCCGGACGCCTGATGGATCCCAACTATCACAATCCTTACACCGAACAGGAGAACATCGGATATTCGTGGTCGCTCAATGACAACAATGTCATTGAGGTGGATTACGTGCATGTGCTGGGCTTGCGCGAGAACAAGAACGTCAATATCAATCCTAAGAATCCCTTGCTCCCCGGCGCCCCGCGTATCTTTACGCCAGCTCTGCAGGCAGCTGGTCAGCCGGTGTTGACGACCATTACCGATTCGTTGTCGGTAGGGCGATCCCGCTATGACGGGTTCAATCTGGCCTACCGGAGACGCTTGAGCAAGCGCGTCAGCCTGAATACGAGCTACGTGCTTTCGCGCGCGCTTTCCTACCACGGTGCGGCGGCGAGCTATAGCAACGCTCCATCGAATGTCCTCAATTACCTGGCGCCGTACGACTTCGGACCGACCCCTTCTGATGAGACGCATCGCTTTGTATTAAGTGGAATTGTTATGTTGCCATGGGGCTTCCAATTCGCGCCGATCATGCAACTGGCTTCTGCCAGGCCGTACAACCCAGTCCAGGGTGTCGACTATTGGGGCTATGGAACCGGTAGCACTACGGAGCAGGCAGTTTTGTTGAAGAGCTCACCCAATAACTACAAAGCGACCGCCGGCTACACGGCTACGCAGGTCCTGCAATGTATTAACGCCGGAAACTGCACTATCGCGGGATACAACTCGCTGCGCGGGACTCCCTTTTTCCAACTGGATGCGCGGTTCAGCAAGATGTTCACCTTCCGTGAGCACTACCGTCTGGAGTTCTTCTTTCAGGCGTTCAACATGACGAACCGGGCCAATTTCGGAGGCGATTACTCCAACAACATCCGCTCTGGATCTTTCGGCCAACCTCAAGGGTTCATCGCTGCCTCGACCGTAATCATTCCCCAATCTTTTGTGGGCGAGGCGGGCTTCACTTTCCGGTTCTAGGTAGTCGCATCCGCTTCTGACGGAGGTGGGTGGTGGGGAGTAGGCA
>DATMMD010000267.1:0-36063 GCA_035569875.1 Bryobacteraceae bacterium | reverse complement strand
GAATAAGGTTGCGCCTTCGATCGATCTGCACGATTACGCAGTCAATGGCGGCGGGAAATTAAAGAAGGACAAATTGTTCGTGTTTGCCGGATACGAACATCTGTTGCGTGCCTTGCCGGCGCCGAACACTATTAATCAAAGCTTGGCAAGTCAGCTGGGCCTTTCGCCAAACCTGTTGGAAACGGCTCCCTCGGTACAACACGCTCAATTCCTGAATATTCGCGCGGACTGGGTCGTCAACACCAATAACTCGGTGTTCTTCCGCTACAACTACTTCCGCAACGAGTATCCTTTCAACACCAACGTTGGAGGTCTGCTGGCTCTGGATGTCGCGGAAGACTTTCATGACCGGGCTCACATTGGCGGCGTCCAGTGGCTTTCGACCATTTCGCCTACGGCGCTGAACGAATTGCGCACGTCGTGGCCCTATCGGAATGAGCAGCACGTGGCTAGCCCCGGCGATGGACCGGGACCGCGGATCGTGGTATCCGGCGTCGCAACGTTCAACGGCTACGGGCCGGGATTCCCCGGCGATCATTTTGCCGAAAAGATCCCGAGTCTCAGCGACAATTTCACTTTGATCAAGGGCCGGCACACGCTGAAAGCAGGCGTCTCGTGGCAAGAAAATAACGACAACCAACTAAACCCGATCAGTAATTTCGACACCTACACCTTTTCGAGCATCGCGAGCTATCTGGCGGCCAATAGCGGCGCGAATCCGCTTGGCTACTTGAGTTACCAGGCCAACGTCGGTTCGCCGGGAGACTCCTACAAGTCCTATTTCTACGGCTTTTTCGTTCAGGATACGTGGCAGATCCGTCCGAACCTGCTGGCCACATATGGCGTCCGTTGGGACCGCTACCAGGCGCCCAGCGCGGAAGCGAACGCGCCATTTATTTATACGCAAAACTTTGCTACCCCTAATCGCGATTGGGCGCCCCGTCTCGGCCTGGCCTGGAGCATCGATCCGAAGACCGTGGTGCGGACCAACTTCGGGATGTTCTACGAAGCGCCACCAACCAATCTATGGTTCAATGCGCTGGTGAATGACGGGGCCCGTTCGTTCACCGCATCATTTTCGCCCAATCAAGCCGGCGCGCCGTTATTCCCTACGATCATCCCTACGGTGCTGGGCGCCACGGCCGGAACCCCGAGTATAACTGCCGTTACTCCCAACTTCAAGAATGCATACACGCTAAATGCTAACGTACAGATTACGCGCCAGCTATCGCAGAATGACGCTCTAACGGTCGGCTTCATTCATACCGGTGCTCGCGATCTCGGGTATTTGCGTAATATGAACTTAATTAATCCGATCTCGTTCTTGGCGGACGGAAGACCGAAATACGACACTGTGGTGAACGCCAATACGCGTTTATATCCGCAATTCAATGGCATTACGCTGCAAGACGTCGGCGCGTCTTCGGACTACGAAGCCCTGATCGTAAATCTCAATCATCGCTGGAGCCGGGGCTACGCCATTAGCGCTTCCTACACGTTTTCTCATACCATCAGCGACGCTCCGGATGCCAACAGCTTCGAACAGAATATCCCTATCGAAGACCCGACCAATCGGGAGCGCGATCGCGGCAACAGCATCGTGAACCGGCCCCACGCTTTTCTGGTCACGGCTGTGCTTGCGCCGACTTTCAAGATCGAGAACAAGTTCCTGAAGCATCTGGCCAACGACAATCAACTCACGATTTTGGGCAACTTTTCTTCAGGCGACCAGCAGAACATCACGTCCAGTGTCACGACCTTAAACGGCGACAACAATACCACCAGCCAGCGCCCGCTTTTCATCGGACGTGATACGGTACGCGCACCGAACGTTTATCAAGTGGATGCCCGCTACACGCGCATCCTGTTCACGATTCACGAGCACATTCAACCCAAGCTCCTCGCGGAGGCTACCAACGTGTTCAATCATCGGAACATCACTTCGTTGAACACGGTGGTTCCGACCACTTCACTGGGAGTACCAACAATTCCGCCGGTGTTCGCACCCACGGGCACCGTGCTCGAAGGGCGCATCATCCAGCTTGGAATCCGATTGGATTGGTAAGAATGCGTGCCAGCGGCGCCGCGGGAGTGCTGGTGTGGGTTGTATGCGGCGCCGCATTTGCTCAGCAACTGCTTCAAGTTGAGAACGCGGCCAGCCTGCTCATTGGGGATGTCGCGGCAGGCTCTTTAGTCAAGCTACAGTTGATAATCCAAGGCGGCCCGGTGACGCCCATCGATCCGGCCACGGTCTCGGCTCAGCTTCTGCCAATGGGCTTTCAAGATCCCCTGTCCTTATCTATTCTCGAAGTCTCGGATGCGACGTCGGTGCTGGTCCTGATTCCAAGCGCCACGCCGCTCGGACCGGTCAGCATCACGCTAAACTACAACGGCCATAGCGCTACGCAAAACGTCTATATCGTTGCCACCAGCTTCGGACTATATTCAGCCGGTGGCGAGGCGGCCCTCGCGCAGAATATTACAGGCAACGGGCTTCAACTTAATAGCCTGACTCATCCCGCACACCCGCAAGATTTCGTAACGCTGTGGGGAACTGGCTTAGGACCGGCGACCGCTGAGCAGGTGTCCGTACTGCTGGGCGGGCATCCTTTTCCGGCCGCTTACGCTGGACCGTCGGCCGATTATGCGGGGCTCGATCAAATCAATTTTCAGGTGCCGGACGATCCGGCGATCCCACAAGGCTGCTACGTCGCCCTGAATATCCAGATCGGAAACTCGATTAGCAATCTGGCGACACTCTCACTCTCGCGCGACGCTGGGCCATGTGTGCATCCCTTCGGCCTGACTGCGGACGAGCTAGCCGCGCTGGATTCGGGCGGACAAGTTTACGTGGGCCAAATCAATCTCGATAGCACCATTGGTGCGCCACCTGACTCGCTCTTCAGCCCTGCTTATGTCCGGATGGAGTCGGCGAACGCGCAATTCCTGAGCTACAACGCCAGCGGTCTTTCTCTAATTAGCCAGCCGCTGTTCGCTGATGATTACTTGTCGGGATGCACACTCATCGGCGGCGGAGTGTCCGCTGGGTTGTTCGCCTTCATCTTCAGTCCGTTGAACATGGGCACGCAAATTACTGTACAAGGACCAGGGGGCCAAACCCTCAATCTCTTGCCTCCTGGCGCTGGTCCACCATCGCTATACAATGGTTCTGAACCCTCGGTGCCTGCAGTTACTAGTCCGGATCAATTGCCGGCGCCATTCTTTTCCTCGGGCCAATGGAAGGCCAGCGCCTCGGGCAATACCAACGTTCAGCCGTTCACGGCGATGTTCTCGATCCCGAACCCAATCCAAATCACTAACTACAGTCAAGTAAGCATGGTAGACCACACTAAGGACCTGACTATTACATGGATTTCCACCACTTACTCGAGTGCGGACTTTGTGACGGTGCAATTGTACCCCGCAGTTTCCGATTGAGTGGTTCGCCACGACCGCGGTGCTCTGCCGGGTTCCCGCTTCGGCCGGCCAGGCAACCATCCCGGCAGCGCTGCTGGCGTTCTATCAGCCATCGGCGACCGCAACGCTTTCACTCTCGATCAGCCGCAAGCCCGGCACGGCGGCATTGTTCACGGTAGGGCTGAGCGATGGCACCTCGATCCCATCGGCTATCCAGTATCACTCCCTCGAAGTAATCGACGTTCAGTTTCAGTAGACTGACGCGCAATTCAGCTAGAAGATTAACTTCAGGCCTAACTGGATCGCGCGCGGGCCGCCTGAACCGAGCACGGTGTTCGAGCTGGTCACGTCCGGGGTTTGGGGACGTAAACCGAACAGGGTGCCCCCGTCCGCGGTCGGATCGGTATAGCTGTTATCGCCACCGGGTCCACCAAATGTATTGGAGATGTTGGGATGGTTGAAGACGTTAAAGAACTCGGCTCGGAATTGCGCCTTGAAACGTTCTCGCAAGGTCCAAGTCTTGGTGACCGAAAAGTCCACATTGACATAGGGGAAGCTTCGGAAAATATTTGGGCCTGTCGTCCCATAGCTTCCAAAGGCAGGCGGGATCAGGACCGATTTTCCGTTGGCGTAACAGCCTAGGTTGGCCAAAGAAGCCACCGCTAATTGCCCCATAGCTGTTGCCTTTGCCAGGCATGCCGGGTTGCTGGTTCCCGCGAAATAAGGAATTCCGCCTTGGCCATCATTGGTATTGATGAATGCCTTGGTGGTCTTAAAGTCGGCCGGATTCCCGAAGAAATTCCATTGTTCACCGTTCGTGGTCGAGTTGTTGATTTCGCCGGTTCCGCTGAAATCGGTCGAGACGTCGTTCACGCCCCAAGGCAGCGAGCTCTGCGCCGACACGATCGAATTGAGCGACCAGCCCTGCAGCATCTGTCCAGGCGACTTGATGCCCGGGATCTGATAGGTGACCGAAAAAGTGAACCGGTGACGGAGATCAAACTGACTGTTTCCATACAAGGCCCTGGTGTTGTTGCTGTCAATGGGAGACAAGAAGCTCCAATTGTCAGGCGATTGCGAGAGCGCGTGCGAATAAGTGTAGCCCACAACGTAAGATACTCCATGCCAAGTCCGCTGTGTTAGAGATACTTGAAGGCCGTGGTAATTGGAGAAGTTACTGTTGGATAGCCAGTAGATGTAGCTCAGGTACGGAAACCTGGCGTTATAGGGACGCGCAGCCTGCTCAGCGGCGCTGTCGGGGTTACAGTTGTCATAGCCGGTTGAAGCGCTGGCTAAGCATTGTCCGGCCGGACTATTGGGATTTGCCGGATTTCCCCATCCGGGACTGAAACCGCCGACCGACCGTGGCTGATTCAAGTCCGTCAACCCAAATAATTTCGTCGCGTGATTGCCCACGTATGCCACATCGAGGGATAGGTTATTCGTTATAGCTCGCTGAATATCCAGATTCCACTTACTAACATAGGGCGTGCGAATATTGCGATCCGCAGCCAAGGTAACACAGGGCTGCGGGGTCAAGCCGGAGGCTAAAGTGACCGTACCGTCGCCGCAAGCAGGTGAAGCATTGTAAATTGGGTTGCTGGCGCTGTTATTCGCGTAGTTGTACTTGATGGTTCCGGGCGTCGCCGCCGATCCGAGCGCAGCGCCAGTGAAAGTTATCTGTCCGACGTTGATGGAGCCGCCAGCCGTGGTCGGAGTCGGGTTGCCGTTGGTGTAAAGAGCGACACCAGTCGGCACCGTGCGCAATCCAAGGAGGTTGCCGATGGCCATGAACGAGTCATAGCTGGATTGCTCGAAGTAAATTCCGGCGCCCGCGCGAACCACCGTCTTACCGTCTCCGAAGACATCCCATGCGACGCCGAGCCGGGGCGCAAAGTTGTTGTGATCGCCATTAATAACAGAGCCAACCTGTTTGCCCGCCTGGACCAGGCCCTGGGTCGGATCGAAGTTGCCGATCAGATTGTTGCGCTCGTTGAAGATCGTGTTTAGCTCGTAACGTAAGCCCATATTTACGGTCAAACGTCGCGTGACACGCCAGTCATCCTGGGCGAAGCCGGCATAAGCTTCGTTTTGCAGATGCCGCAGCAAGTTACCGGCGGTAAACAGCGCTCTGTTCATGTTGCCGGCGAAAAAGTTCGTCAGGTTAGAGAACCGCAGGGGACCCTTAGTGTTGGCGGTAACGTTGTTGGTGCTCTGCATTACCAGCACTTCACCGCCCAAAGTAAACGCGTGTTTTCCGCGGAGAATCGAAACGCTATCCGTGAACTGGTAGACACCGTTCGGTCCAACAGTCTTAGGCCAGCTCGCCCCGAATTGGAAGCTGTAGCCGCCCTGAAAGGTGATGGCTGGGAGTCCATAGTAAGCAGGATTCGTCTGGCCGGTAAAGATGTGATACGTACTTCCGTTGTAGTTGTAGTTCGCTGGATTTTGCGTTGAATCGGCGCTGTTGAAAACCTGGAAATAGTGAGAATAGCCGACCCGCAGTGAGTTCACCACCGTAGAACTGGGGACCCAGGTCCAACTTCCGGAACCGACTTGAGAACGCGCATATTGATTGGTCAACCACTGCTGCGCTACTTGGGTTGTGGGAGCATCCACTAACAGTCCGGCGCCGGGACTGATGAAATACATGCCGCTGAAGGAATTCTTGGAGTTGAGGCGATAGTCAACCTTCACCAGTCCGGAGTCGATCTTGTTGACGCTGGCTAGCGAAGTGTTGATGGTGGTAGTCGATCCGTTGTTGGCCGGGAATAGGCCCGGGAAATTCGACAGCGGCGCACAACTGGTGCTCAGTCCCGCCATTTGCGCGCTTAAGGCCGTGAGCGTTCCCGCTGTCCTTGCAGCATTGCAGGCGCCGACCAGACTCTGAGCCGATGTGCTGGTGGGAGATGTGATCGGAACATCGTGCTGAACCGGATTGCCCACGCTGTAGCGCTGTTCCTCGAAATTGCCGAAGACGAACAACTTGTCTTTTATGATCGGGCCGCCGGCGCTGCCGCCGAACTGCTCCAACTCGAGCGGCGCCACCGGACTCCCCGGAGTCGTCCAGTAGTTCAAGGCATCCCAGTCGCCGTCTCGGCCGTAGGCATAGGCGGTGCCGTGTAATCCATTGCTGCCTGATTTGATTCCTACGTTGACCACCGCCCCGGGCTTCCAGCCGTACACCGCGCTGGGATTCTGTTGCGTCTTGAATTCATCGATAGCGTCGATGGGCAGGATTGTTCCAGCGTCGCCGGCCGCCATCACGGCGTTCATCATGCTCTGCGCCATCCAGGGATCGTTGCTGTTGATGCCGTCCACCATGAAGTAGTTGTCGTGTGGCCGACCGCCGTTGGTGCTGTTCGTCCAACCGGAGTTGCCCGGATATTTGGACACGCCCGGACGCAGGTCGATCAGATTCTCGAAGTTTCGTCCGTTCAGCGGCAGGTCATTAATCACTTGATTGGGGATGGTTCCACCTAATTCCGCGTTGTTGGTTTCGATGAGGGGAACTTCGGCCTGAACCGTTACTACCTGGCGCTGCTCGCCGGGTTGTAAGGAAACATCGACACGAATGTCCTGACCGACCTCTAGGTTGATGTTCTGGCGCTCGAGCGTCATAAAGCCTTGGAACTCGACGTGGACTTTGTAATGTCCGGGAAGTAGATTGGGAGCATTGTATTCGCCCGCCGAATCGGTGTTGATGGTCCGGGCCGTGCCTCGATCGATGTCCTGAATCGTCACAGTAGCACCGGGAATCGCAGCGCCGCTTTGATCGGTGACGCTTCCCGCGATGCGGGCCGAGCTGCCTTGCGAAAAGAGCGGAGAGGCGGTTAGTAGGACCAAGAAACATACTCCCAGGATCAGAGCGGCGTTCCTTACATCCACATAGCAAATTACGCGCGCGCATCGAGCACCCAACATGGGGAACCTCCTAGTTAGTCGGACGATTGGACTGCAAACCTGGAAAACGTAATCTTAAGTGTGTATATCACCTAACGCTTTGGAAGTCAATGAATTTCTAATATGTCAGTACGTGGAAGTGCGACGGCACAAAATCTATTTCCACGCCGCGTATACTGGCTTGCTGACTAAGAACTCCGGGTTCACGCCCGCCCGCGGCCGGAACTTTTGCACGCGCCCGTTGTCCACTTCGGCGACGTAGAAATTCCCGTCCTGATCGGTACTGAAGCCGTGAACTCCCCAGAATCCGCCTGGGAAATCTCCCCAGGTTCCAAAGGAGTAAAGAAAGTGGCCGTCGAGGTCATACTTCAGCATCTTGGACGTTCCGCGATCAAAGGCCCACAAGCTTCGGTCGGCCCCGATATAGATCAGGTGGATGTCAGAAGGTTCTTGACCCATGCTGAAATCGTAGAGGAACTTCCCATTCTCGTCGAAGACCTGGATGCGATGATTGGCGCGGTCGTTCACGAAAACGTGCCGCGTCTGCGGATCGAGCGCCATGCCGTGGACGTTGTTCATATAGCCCGGCCGCTTGTCGTTCGGAGGATTGCCCTTCTGACCCCAAGCCAGCAGGAACTTCCCATCCTTGTCGAACTTCGCGACACGCGTTCCGTTGTAGCCATCGGCGACGAACAGCGTGCTATCGGGCAGCCAATTCAGGAAGGTCGGCCGGTTAAAGTGCGTACCATCGGCGCCTTTGACGGTGGGCGTTCCGATGGTCTGGACTAACTGCTTTCCGTCGTGCGTGAATTTGTAGATGGCGTGCATATGATCATCCACCACCCAAACGTGCTTTTCCGGATCGTACGGATTAATGGTGATGAAATGCGGACGCTTCATGATTTTGTCCCACTGCGTCCATTGCTCGGTGATGTTGCCGTTGGCGTCCACCACGGTCAGGCAGTGTTCCCATTTCGCGTCCACGCCTAGAGTGCCCTTCCACAACTTGGGACCATCGTCGGGATCCTGACCGCTTCCGCCCGCTCCCGGCAGTGCGGCAACTGTGGCATCGCGCCATGGCAGGCGCCCGATGGGGAACGAAAGGCTCGGGCCGAACTCGGGAATCAGCTTAGTCTCGGGTCTTTTGATCTTGGGCAGCTCGCCGCGGAACAACAGGAAAATGCGGTTGGGATTTTCGGCGTAAACGCTCTGCCCAGCACCCCAGGTCCAGCTTTCATTGCCCGGGAGAGTGCTGATGTCTTTTGGCCAGTCCTTCACCACTTCATAGGGACCGAACGGATCCTGGCCGCCAATCACTCCCGGAATCGCCGCGAAACCGAGTCCCGGTTTTCCTTGCGCCTGAACGGACGACACCTTATTTCCGATCAGAAAGCCCAACGCGAAAACAACAGTGATCCCCAGGAGCACTGCTACGGATCTACGCATAAACTTCTCCTTCTAAAAAAATCGCCAGAACATTTCAGTTGGTAACACGCTCAACCTCATCCGGCAGTAAGTCAGTGACGGGTATCATATCACCACGAACCGTAACCAGGCAAGAGAGTTTACAGACAGAAAGTTTACAGACAGCGAGATCCGCAATGACCTGTTACAATCCCTGAAGAAGTTCGAGCGTGTTTCAAAGAGGAGGTTGAAAACCATGGAATCATTGTTGAATGTGAGCAGACGAGGTTTGGTCAAACTAGGGCTGACTTCGGCGGGCATTGCTCCCTTTGCAGCTCTCGCTCAGGACGCCGGTCCGGAAGGCGGGAAGATCGGAGCCGTGGGTGGACGAGCGGAAGAAGAGCTTTTTCCCGGACCAGGATTGCCCGGCGGTGGACAACTCGAAATCCGGCTGACGGCGACCATTTACACCAGCGATCCGGACCAATTGGACGTGGCTCAGCGGATGAAGCCGTTCAACCTTGATTCTTGGATCGTGGAGTGGACGCGAGTGGCCGAGAAAAATGAAGAGGAGGCCGAGAAGCTGGCGAGCGCGGGACGCAAGGTCACCGCCAACGAGTATTACCTGCGCGCCTCCAATTTTTATCGCGAAGCGTGCTGGCCTCAGCCGGTTACCGAGCCGCGCATGCTGCCCTCGTATAAGAAGATGCGCGAGACGTTCGACAAGGCCTGGCAGTTAGTGAGGCCGCCGTTCGAGCGTGTACAAATTCCCTGGGAAGGAAAAACGCTGGACGGATATTTCCGAAAACCGGGCGGCCCGGCAGGGAGGCGCTTTCCCACTGTGATCGCTTTCCAAGGCGCCGATACGATGTGCGAGTCCACCATACTTAACGCCGGTGGGTATGCGGCTCGAGGCATGGCGTATCTGGCCGTCGATTTTCCGGGGCAGGCAGGTTCGCTGCGCCTCAAGAATCTCCATCTGCCGCCCGATACCGAACGAATAGCGAAGGTCATGATCGACTACCTGGAAACGCGTCCGGACGTCGATGCGAATCGAATCGGGATGCAGGGAATCAGCATGGGCGGCTACGGAGTGCCGCGCTGCGCCAGCGGAGAAAAGCGGATCAAAGCAGCACTGATGAGCAGCGGCTCGTTCAACCTGCTGCAGGATCTTTTCGATTACTACCCCCCCATCCAGGAACGCGTGCGGTGGATCGTCGGCGCCGAGGACATGAAGGATGCCCGCAGGAAACTTGCGGAATACACACTAGACGGAAGAGCGGATCGGATTGAGTGCCCGATGTTAATCGGCTATAGCCGGGACGATAGGATCATGGACCCGCAAGGGTCTCTGCGTCTTTATAAAGCCGCCGTCAAGTCCAAGCGCGAGATGATCGAGGGGACCGGCCATACCCAGGCTTCGAACGCGGGCGGTCCTAGAGAGAGACGGCCGGCGATTCTGCCAGACTGGGCCGCCAAACATCTGGTGACGGAAGGGTAGTTACTCGCTTTCGAGCGAGCACTTACTTCTTCGGCTTTTCGTTTTTCAGAAAATCGTCGAAATTGACGTTGTCTTCGCAGACCATTTCCGAAATATGCCAGTTCGGCCGTAAGTCAAACATCATCCGGCCGCCCCAGGGTTTGGTGTAGGCCTTGGGATCTTCGATTGTCACGTCGATCTGCAATGTCTTTGAGTCCACGCGGCGCATCCGCTCCACGACATGCAGGTCTTCACTGTGCGGGTGACCTCCGCGGTCGGCCCAGGTCTTGTCGTTAAAACCGATTGTGTCCACCACCAGCGTGTCGCCTTCCCAGTGCCCGATCGAATCGCCAAACCAGGTCGGGCCGAGACTGGTATCGTGCGGGCGCCCGTCGGTCCAGATCTGGCGGATGTAGTGATCGAACTCGAAAATCATCAGCACGCGGCTGGGGCTTTGGACAATTTCCATCGGGAAGGGATGCAGGTACACGCGCGGCACGCCAGGAGGAAAACAGCCAGTCGCGCTAACCGTTGTTGGATTGACAGGATCGTTGGAATCTTCGACGCTGCGAGGTCCGAAGGAAGGCTTATTGGCCTTGAACCTCTCCTGTGCCCAGGCCGTCATGGATGGCTCATCGGCGCTATAGGTGTACCCGCCGTAGCGGGTGCCCGGCATGTTTTTCTTGTTCCACACACCGGAGAGATCGGGGGTGGAAGCCTGGGTCTTTGCCACAGTTGACTCTTGAGCACATAGAATGAGGGGTGAAGCGAGTGCGGCCGCCCCCACAAGGATCGATCCCATCAAGCGATTTCGCATATCACATCACCGCCGCGAGGTTAGTTCCCGCCGCCGGTCTTCATCTCCTCGCCGTTCCCCAGAACAACCTTGGTAATCCACATCGAGTTTGCGCCCGTCTTAGCGCGAAAGCCGGTAAGGGTGACTTCTTCGCCAGGCTTAAATGTTTGCGCTGTCCATCCAGCTCTTACTAAGTGGTTCGGGCTGGTAAGCTCGCCTTGCCATTCCTGTTTCTGGCCCTTGTCGTCTTTGACATCCAAACTTACTATGCAATGCGGGTTAGTAAACTTGAAATTGGTCACGCTTCCCTTAATCGTGACCGATTGCGTGACATCGTACGCCGCCTGCCCATGGTGCGCCAGAACGAGGCTAGGAACTAAGAGGACACTAGCAGCCAAAGTTAACAGCATCAATCTATTTTTCATTCCACACTCCCGGGGAGCATCCAAACCGCAGGTTCTGCCTTAAAAGCACGCTCGGACATGCCGTGAATAGTTTGTAGACGCTCGACATATTATATAGCACTGCCATCTTTGGCCTGTCAACGCGAAGCGTGGGGTGTCTTACGCCCGCCCGCTATCAGTACTAGAATCTTAGTCGTATGTATATCACCCTTAACCGGCGCCAATTCCTGGGAACCGTAGCGGGAGCCGCGCTCTCGCGCGCGAATGCGCAGTCCACTTCGGAGTTGGGCGCTCCCGTGCTCGATATTCACCTTCATCCCCGCCGCGAAGAAGGCGGGGAACTCAACCACATCAACGGCTCCGGTGTGACGAAGGCGGTGCTGCTGACCGGATCGGCCATGGTCGAACACTCGCAGGCCGTCGTGGCTAAGAACCCCGGACGCTTTGTCTGGTTTACCGGCACGGATATGACCAAGCCTGACGCCATCGCTGTTCTGCGAAAGAATCTTATGGCGGGCGCGATCGGCTTGGGCGAATTGAAATCGCATGTGGCCTGCGATGGCCCTGAGATGCGAGCTGTGTATTCGCTCGCGGCGGAGATGAATGTGCCGGTGCTTATCCATTTCGCCGATTTCCCGCAGTTCGAGGGCGAGGGCGTGTGGAACAGTGGCATTGCGCGCTTTCCTGCCGTCGTGAAGGCCAACCCGAAAACGGCATTCATCGGGCACGGCGACGCGTTCTGGGCTAACGTCAGCGCCGAGGTTCCCGATGGCGTGCCTTATCCCACCGGCAAGGTCAAGCCGGGCGGAGTTTCGGACCGGATGTTGAGCGACTTCCCGAACTTCCATGGCGATTTCTCGGCTAACTCAGGCCGGAATTTTCTCGCGCGCGATCCGGATTTTGCGGCGAGATTCGTCGAACGCCACCGCGCCAAAATGATGTTTGGATGCGATTGCAGCTGCCGCGATGGTCACGGCGCCGGACAAAACTCGAAACAGCCGCTGATCGCTGGCAAATGCGTCGCGCGGGAGACGCTCACGGCATTGAAGCAGATGACTTCCGCCGAGCTGTTCCACCAGATCATCTGGCAAAACGGGATGAAGCTGATCAATATTAGTAACTGAGCGCAGGGTGGCCCGTGATCTGGGCACAGATTCGAAACGTGTATACTTGAGAGCTTCGATGGGTGAACCCGCGGTAGCATCAACCATCGCGAGTCCGCGACTGACTGGCGATCAAAAACGCGCTTTCTTCGCAGCCTGGGGCGGATGGTTGCTGGACGGCATGGACGGCTTCATTTTCTCGCTGGTCCTGGTGCCGGCCATGCGGGACGTTTTGCCGAAATCCGGAATCGCCGCCACACAGGCCAACATCGGCTACTATGGCGGGCTCCTGTTCGCGCTCTTCATGGTCGGGTGGGGACTGGCATTGGTCTGGGGACCGATCGCCGATCGCTTCGGACGCGCCCGTACATTGATGTTCACGGTGCTTTGGTTCTCGGTTTTCACCTTCTTCGCCGCTTTGTCCCAGGGCATCTGGTCGTTAGCCCTCTTCCGATTCCTGGCCGGCGTCGGGATTGGTGGAGAATGGTCCATCGGGGCGTCGCTCATTTCCGAATCCTGGCCTGAAACTCGCCGCACCTGGGGTGGATGTTTGATGCACACCGGCTACTACGTCGGCTTTGTCGTCGCCGCATTAGCCAACTACTACATCGGAAGCCAGTTTGGCTGGCGATGGATGTTCGTTGTCGGCGGCGCTCCAGCGCTGTTCGTCGGATTCCTGTTCAATCGCGTTCGTGAGCCAGAGAAATGGCGGGAGAAGCGCGCGCAGCTCGGCGAGAATCTGAAGATGCGCCGCTCGTTCTTCGAACTATTCTCGCCCCAGTATCGCCGCCGCACTATCCTTAACTCCATCTACTTGGTCGCTTCCATCGTCGGCCTCTGGGCAGGATCAGTGTATGTCCCGTCGGCCATAACTTACATCGCGGATCGCGCCGGCAAGACCGCTATGGAATCAGCCCGGCTGGCATCGTATTCGACGGCGATTCTCGGAATCGCCACCATCATCGGAGCACTGATCACGCCGCTGCTCGCCAAGAGATTCGATCGCAGAACCACGCTCGGAATATTCTTCTCGATCATGCTGATATTCCTCTGGCTGGCTTTCGGCTACGTATTCTATTTGCCCACGAACGCGCTCGCTTGGTTCATGCTGTGCACTTTTTTCCTCGGATTGGGCGGCGCAAATTTCGTGGTGTACTCATTCTGGATTCCCGAACAGTATCCGACCGAATGCCGTGTGAGCGCCTTTGCCTTTACAACCAACATTGGACGTTTTGCTGGAGCCGGTTTAACTTTTCTGGTCGGCGCAGGCATCCGGCATTTTCAAACACTCGGTACTCCCGTCGCTCTTACGGCTCTGGTTTTCGTCGTGGCGCTCTTGCTGTTGCCGCTCGGGGCAGAGACCAAAGGCAAAGCACTGCCGTCGTAAAACTTCTTAGTAATGAGGTGATGAATGCAGGATTCGAACTCTAAGAGCAGTTCAGGATTGAGCCGCCGCTCTCTCCTTGGGATGGCCGGTGCAGGTCTGGCCGGCGCCGTTGGAGCGCGAGCTCAAGTCACGGGACTCACGCCCGGAGGTGGCACTCCTCCGTTTCCGCTGGCCCTCGGCGCGCTCGATTATCTCGATCGCAAACAGTACATCCACAACATGGAAATCGTCGCCACCGTGCCCGGCACAACCATTAGCGGCGGTGAGCCTCTCATGGCGATGTGGGCCCGCGGCAAGCAGCGATTGCTCCCGGCCAATGGCGGCTTCCTGGATGTCACCGATCCCAGAAAGCCGGTGGTGATGAACAAGGGGATCACGCGGGGATTCGGCGCCGTGGTCTACAACACCCAGCTCAAGAAGTGGATCATGATGTGCACCGCCGCCGCGCCGCTCACCTCGGCCACTCCGGAATTTCCGCATGGCCAATACGACAAGGAGTTGCGCGACAAATCAGTCAACTTCAAAGGACTGCGCGGCATACGCAACTACGACATCACTAACCCCGAAAAGCCGGAGCTGCTTGAGGAATACAGTACCGGCGTGAAAGGCAACGGCACCCACCATAATTTTTACGACGGCGGCAAATATGCCTACCTCGATTGCGGTTGGGACGATCAGCTCCGCATGGAAAATCACCAGCGGCCGTACAGCAACGCCATCATGATCGTCGACATGTCCGACCCGTCGCACGTCAAGGAGGTCTCGCGCTGGTGGGTTCCCGGCCAGCGTTTCGGAGAGGAAGCCGAATACAAGAAATACATCTTCGCCGGCGACCGCACTTCCTGGACCGGCAACCACGGCGCGCTCACTGTTCCCAAGCGAGTTGAGGATGGAGGAAACCTTGGCTACGGCGGCTTCGGCGCTTTCGGTATGTTTGTCCTGGACCTCAGCGATGTCGCGCATCCCAAGCCCATCGGCCACGTGCAATACGAGTTCAACGCACTCGGCACAATTCCTTTTCACACCGTCTATCCCGTGCTCGCCGACCCTTCCCACCCGCGGCTGCAAAACATGATGATCGGACTGCATGAGGCCCTCGAAGCCGATTGTCGCGAGGTCTACCACACCCCGTACATGATCGATGTGAAGGACCCACGCAATCCGAAAATCGTCGGGTTGTTTCCGAAGCCGCAAGCTCCGCCCGATGCACCATACAACGATTTCTGTCTCGCGCGCGGCCGCTTCGGATCGCACAATTCGCAATGCTGGCTCGCTCCCGGCATATCTAAGCCCGAGATTTTTGCAGCAGCCTGGTTCAATGCCGGTGTCCGGGTTTTCGACATTTCCAATCCGATCGCTCCCAAGGAAGTGGCCTATTTCGTACCGCCGCATGAAGGCGAGATCAACAACTATGAAAGCTGGTGGCGCGGGTCGACCGAAAACTGCTTCGTCGAATTCGATCGGAACCTGATCTGGATCGGAACGCACGAGGGCAGTTATTGCCTTTCCTGCCCGGCCCTCGGCAAGCCGATACTCGAACCTCGCAAGGTCGAGAGATGGTCGGTTGCGCACTGCAATGCCGGATGGGACGAGTCGACTCCACGGGCTTTCTATTTCGGACGATCCCTGAAGCAGCTAGGCTAGAAGTGGAGAGGCCGCGGGCCTGCCATTCAATGAAGGCAATGGTGCTGAGAGCGCCCAGCCATCTGGCGCTCGATCAAGTCGCGCGTCCCGGCGCTCCGCTCGGTCACGTTTTGGTGCGAATCACCAACAGCGGCCTATGTGGAACAGATCTCAAAATTTATAACGGGGCGATCCCCGCCAAATATCCGCTCATCATGGGTCACGAAATGATCGGCGAACTGGTCGGCGGCTCGCCTCCCGCCGGCACCCAGAAAGGCGACCGCGTCATCATTGATCCGGTCCTGTCTTGCGGCACTTGCTTCCACTGCCGCACCGGCCAGACCAATCTGTGTCCCGCCGGCGGGCTCATCGGCCGCGAAACCAATGGTGGATTCGCCGAATACGCCGCGGTCCCGGCCAGTCAAGTGTTCCGCCTTCCCGATTCCATCGACAGCCGCACGGCGCCGCTCATCCAGGTCGCCACCACTTGTCTGCACGCGCAGCGAATGACATCGTCGTTCGAAGGGCAATCGGTCGCGGTGATCGGACTGGGCGTGTCGGGTCAACTCCATGTGCAACTCGCCAAGGCGCGCGGCGCCGCCACCGTAATCGGGATCAGCCGCAGTGCTTTCAAGAACGATCTCGCAAAGCAGCTTGGCGCGGACGTCACCATCACAGCCGGTCCCACTGCGATCCAAAAGGTTCTCGATGCCACCGACGGCCGCGGTCCCGACGTCGTCATCGAATGCACCGGCGTGATGACCGCCCTCGCCGACGCCATCCGCATGGTCCGCTTCGGCGGACGCATCATTCTCTTCGGCATCATGAGCGCCAAAGAGGGCGCGCTGCCGTTCTACGATCTCTATTTCAAAGAGCTCACGCTGATCAATAATCGCGCCGCCACCTCTCAGGATTTCCCGCCCATGATCGATCTGGTCGCAAGCGGCGCCGTCCGCCTGGAGCCGCTGGTGACGCATCACATGGCGCTCGGCGAACTGGAGACCGCGCTCGGAATGGTGGAGGACGGCGCCGACCGCCGCCTCAAGATCATCCTCGATCACACGTGACCCGGCGATCAATCTGGTCGAGCGACACAGCCATTTTGGTTTACATGGCGCTTGGCACGGTTGTCGTGCACCTGCTGACGGGCGGGCGCTACGGATTTCAGCGCGACGAATTGGCCACGCTCGACGACGCGCGTCACTTGGCTTGGGGCTACGTGGCCTATCCGCCGGTCACACCATTCTTTGGGCGCTTGTCGTTACTGATGTTCGGCACTTCTCTGACCGGCTTCCGATTCTTCGCAGCACTCGCGGAAGCGTCGGCCGTGGTGCTGACAGGCCTGATGGCGCGTGAGCTGGGCGGGCATCGTGGGGCTCAGCTCGTAGCTGCCGCTGCAGCCATTCCGTTCTGCTTGGGCGGCGCGCTGATGCAGTACGTGTCGTTCGATTACCTGTGCTGGGTGTTGACCGCGTACTTCGTCATTCGTCTGCTCAAATCGGATGACCCGCGCTGGTGGATTGCCATCGGCAGTGCGATCGGGCTGGGAATGCTGTCGAAGTACACCATGGTGTTCTTCGTGGCAGGTCTCACGGCGGGAGTGCTGCTGACGGACGCACGCCGGCGTCTAGCGAGTAAATGGCTTTGGCTCGGCATCGCCGCAGCTGTGGTGATCTTCCTTCCAAACTTCATCTGGCAGGCGCAACACGGACTCATCTCGCTCGATTTTCTCCGCCATATCCATGCGCGTGATGTTGGCATGGGCCGAACGCGATACTTTCTTCCCGAGCAGCTTGAGTTCACGCTTCTGGCCTTCCCGCTCTGGCTGGCCGGCCTCTATCTTTATTTTTTCGCGCCGGAGGGCCGGCGTTTTCGTGCCCTGGGTTGGATGTACATCGTGCCTCTGCTGTTATTCGTCATCGCCCAGGGACGCGGCTATTACCTGGCAGCCGCTTATCCGATGCTGTATGCCGGCGGCGCGGTGTTTCTCGAACGATGGTTGGCCTCGCGCGGCCGCCAATTTGCCGGTTCATTGCGAGCCATCGTGTGCACCGCACTGGTCGCGGACATGATCATCGTCGCTGCGCTCTTCTTGCCGATCGTCCCCGTCAACTCGACCTGGTGGAAGTTCGCCGTCAAGGTCAACGGCGATTTCCCGGAGGAGATCGGCTGGCCGGAACTGGTCGAGACAGTCGCAAAGATTCGCGATTCCCTGCCCGCGGAAGATCGTGCCCACTTGGGTATCCTCGGCACCAACTACGGCGAGGCCGGCGCGATCAATCTTTATGGCCCACGCTACGGATTGCCATCGGCGATCAGCGGCGTCAACTCCTTCTGGCAGCGTGGCTACGGCAACCCGCCTCCGGAAACATTGATCGTCATTGGCTTGCCAGGTGGCTACCTGGAGACCAAATTCGCCGCCTGCGAAGTAGTTGGGCATACCTGGAATCGATATGGCATAGAGAACGAGGAGACACGCAGTCATCCCGACATTTTTCTCTGCCGGCACCTGCGCGAGAGCTGGCCCGAGTTCTGGAAAAACTTCCGGTACTTCGGATAGCCGGGTTCCGCTTACGGTAGAATCGTTCGATTCGATATTTAATCGCAGTAGCGATAGCCTTTGCGACTGGCTGCTCGCGACAGCAGCGGCCCCCAACGGTATCGGCCGCATCCCAACCTATGCTCGGCTTTTCGAGCACCACTCTCGTTCACGAACGCGACTCGGAAGCCGCCTTCGTGAAAAACCTCTCGATCGAGTCCATTTCCTATCTGCACCGCGAGGTCACCAAGCGGCCGCACATGGCCGGCTCCGAAGCATCAATGGCTGTCGCCGAGATCATTCGCAAGTCACTCGAGAACGCCGGACTTGTGACTGAGATTCACGAGTTCGAGGTACTGCTTTCCACGCCCAAATCGATCGGCGTCGAACTGACCGCACCGGGCCGCGAGCCACTGAGCGTACGCGAGCCGCCCGATCCGCTTGACCCGGATTCGCGCAACCCGGAACTGGGGCCGGCGTTTGTCGCCTATTCTGCTTCAGGCGCGGTTCAAGCACCCGTTGTATATGTCAACTACGGGCTGCCGCCCGACTATGACAAAATCGCCGCCGCCGGCATCGACGTGCGGGGCAAGATCGTCATAGCCCGATACGCCAGAAGCCACCGAGCCGTCAAGATCCACACCGCGCAACAGCACGGAGCGGCGGCCATCATTATTTATAGCGATCCCGCCGATGATGGCTACGCCAAGGGTTTGGTGTGGCCTGAGGGTCCTTGGCGCGCCGATTTCCAGGCCCAGCGCGGCAATGGGAAATATAGTTGGTTCTGGCATGGCGATCCGCTGTCGCCTGGTGTTGGAGCGCGCGCCGACTCGACCGTGATGGATGAAGCTACGGCGCCCACGCTTCCCCGAATTCCCGCCATCATCCTCTCGTCAAGAGAAGCAGCCAAGATCTTACAGCGATTGCGCGGCCCCGCCGTGCCCTCTGGCTTCCAAGGTGCGCTGCCCCTCACCTACCGCCTTGGCCCCGGGCCTGCCGTCGTGAAAGTGGATGTCCAGATGGATCAGCGCAGGCGGCCCATCCGCGATATCATCGCGCGCCTGCCGGGCCGCGATCCCAACCGCTGGGTTATCCTCGCCACGCATCATGATGCCTGGACCTTCGGTGGAATGGACCCTGGAAGCGGAACATCGGCTGTCTATGAAACGGCGCGGGCCTTGGCAGCGTTATCGAAACAGGGCTGGAGGCCAGAACGCTCCATCGTCTTCGCCTTCTGGGATGCCGAAGAGCCCGGATTGATCGGGTCCACTGAGTATGCCGAAGCATTCGAGCGGGAACTCCGCGAGAAAGCTGTCGCCTACATCAATACGGACCTGTTCATGCGTGGTCATTTCTTCGGCGGAGGAACGCCCTCGCTGCGCGACTTCCTGGTCCAGATTGCCAAGGACGTTCCCGGCGTCGATGGGCATGGCAGCGTCTACGATGATTGGCGGACGACCTCTTGGCAGAAACAGCCGCCCGCGCGCCGCCGCGAAGGGCCGAAGGACTTCGAGGTCGAGCTGGCCGCGCTCGGAAGCGGCGCCGATTTCGTGGCCTTTCAGGATTACCTGGGCCTCCCAACTTTGTCGATTCAGTTTGATTTCGATGGCAGCTACGGGACTTATCACTCGAACTATGACTCGCGATACTACGTCGAGCATTTCAGCGATCCCGGTTTTCAGGTAGCGCGCACGCTTACTCAGGTTTTTGGCGTGGCCCTAATGCGGCTGGCTGATTCGGCTGTGCTGCCGTTCCGCTACTCGCATTACGCACACAAGATCTCCGAGTTTCTCGACGATGCGCAGATGTGGACCCGCGATGACGATGGCAACGAAATCGTAAAGCTGGATCTGGGAAAGGCGAAGGCCGTTGCCGCGGAAATCGAGACGCGCGCCGACGCGCTCGAACGCAGCATTGACGCCAACATCGAAGCCGGGCGCTGGTCCGATACGGCGCGCGCGTCGCTCAACGACCGGCTGGCGCATCTGGAACAGACGCTGCTCGATGAAAGCGGAACTCCGGCCGAGCGTTGGTATCGACACGTAATCTATGGCTGGAATATCTATTCGCTATACGACGGACAGCCGCTGCCTGGTTTGGCGGAAGCAATCCGGATGGGAGATCCGGCCCAAATTGCCAAGGAGACCGCTCGGATTGAAAGTGCGCTTCGACGTATGCTGGCGGGCCTTCCCACGGCGGGAAGCTAGGCCAGCAAGGAGGGAAATGTTTCATCTGATACTTGTCTTATCGTTGCGGTTCCGAGCAAAGACGGCATTGCTACACTTATTGGCATGCCGTCCTCCTGCTTCATGCCGGATCGGGCGACGGGCTATGCCAACGTCTTGATCTGCTCTCTCGTGTTGCCTGCGCTCCCGGGATTGCTTTCTATGGGAACTGCATTTGCTCAAGAGCCTCCGCGGCAACAATATGCCATCTCGATCGGCACGGCGTCCGAAAAGGTTTCCTCCGGGACAATTTGGCTGTACAGCTATTCTTACTACGGTCTGCAAATGCTCCAGCTCGCGACTATTCAAAACGGTCTAGCGCGCATGCCGTTGGGCACCGAGAAGTTGAAGGAAGAACTAGACCCGCATCCGAACACCGACGGCTATATTGTCGTGTTACAGATTGGTGAGCATCTGTGGTACCGGACACCGAATATCTCGCCTGACGTTGTCTGGAACAATTTACCTGGGGCTGTCAATTCTCTTGGACGAGCTACCGCGTTGAGTGCAGGAGAAACTCAACTGATTCTGCCTTCTCCAACCAAGCGCCACGTTACTCTGCTTTACCCAGACGGACGCCCAGCGGCAAACGCGAACATTGCCCTCTCGATCTATCTTTGGGACAACAATCATTGTAAAGCCCACATGGGTTTGCCCTTGGGAACCTTTCGCACGGACAAAACAGGAACGATTGAGGTCCTGGCGCCACTCGTCGCGCTGTACCTAGATATCAGTTACTACGAGAACGCCGGTTCCGGGCCGGCGGGTGTAGCATACTCGCACAATAGTGGGTTGGTGTTAGGTCCCGAAGAGAGTTTGGTTCTGAGAGAACGTTGGGAGCTGACCGAGGACGACTATCTTCTCGAAGAATTTGCACTGCGTGTCCTGACAGCCACCGGTCGGCCTCGATCGGGCGTTAATATCTATGGAAATTGGAACACCAACACGTGCGGCGGCGGGGACAAAATAGGTCAGACGGATTCCAAGGGCCTAGCGCGAATCGATTTGGATCCTAGTTTCACACGCTTGCGGTTATTGATCGGCGGCCCGTATAGCGAAGGAGACCCCGAATCTAAGGATAAATCGCGCGACTTGACCGACGGCGAACTGCGCGAGCTTTTCTCTAAACACAAGTTGACGATTCGTTGGTGACGCGCCCACAGGTTCAACCCACAACCCAATACGGATGTATGATAGACCTAATATGCGTCGAACCCTGTTGCTGCTCGTCACCGCTGCCGGCTTTGCCGCCGGCCAGCAAATCGTCCAATTTAAGGACCACGTCATTGAGGCCAACGCCAAGGGCGGATACGCGGTCATCGTCACCGATCTCAATAAAGACGGTAAGCCGGACGTCATCGGCATCAGCCAGCAGATTCCCGATCTCACCTGGTATGAGAATCCCGGCTGGCAGCCGCACGTGATCGTGAAAGATCTTCTCGGCCAAGTCAATCTCGCGGCCTACGACATCGATGGCGACGGCATCCCCGAAATCGCGCTCGAGAGCGGCTTCGCCATGCAGCAAGCCAAGAGTCCCGGCCTGGTGTGGATGCTTTCTCACATGGGCGACCCGCGCGAGCCTTGGAAATCGACCAAAGTGGATGCCTTCCCCACCTCGCACCATATCGCCTGGGCCGACGTTGATGGGGACGGCCATAAGGAATTGATCAATGCCCCGCTGGTGGGCGAAACTAATGCTGCGCCCAAATACGAGGGCAACACGCCGCTGTTCTTCTATCGAGTACCGAAGGACTGGTCGAGCGAGTCGGCCCAATGGAAACGCCAGACCATCACCGACAATCTGAGCGGCATCACCCACCGCATTCGCGTCGTCAACTGGACCGGCAAAGGCAAGCAGGAGCAGTTGCTTGTCGCCAGCTTCGAAGGCGTGGTGATGTATTCGGCTTCCGGCAAAGGCGACAACCTGAAGTGGGATAAGAAATTGATCGTCAAGGGTCACGACTCGGAGCCAGCACCGCGATTGGGCAGCAGCGACGTCAAAATCGCCCACCTCGGCAAGCACCGCATTCTCGCGACCGTTGAGCCGTGGCACGGCAACGAAGTCGTCGTCTATACCGAAGACGGCAAGGGCGGCTGGAACCGTCATGTCATCTATGATCAGCTCACCGAAGGTCACGAAGTCTGCGTAGGCGATTTCAACGGCGACGGCCGTGATGAGATCGTGGCCGGCGATCGCGCGCGTGGCAAAGTCTCCACCTCGCATGTCTTCTACTCCGGCGACGAATCCGGGACGAATTGGCACCACGAGGAACTAGATCACCTCGCCATGTCCGCCTCCGGTTGCCAGGTTGCCGACATGAACGGCGACGGCCGCCCCGACATCGTAATGATTGGCGGCGCCACGCACAACATTAAGTGGTACGAGAACCTCGGCCCGATGAGCACTGCGAGCGTCAGCAAAAGCCACTAAACGCGCATAAGTTGTCCAAAAAATAAGCACGTTTGCTAACATTGTGTTAGCCGGAGGAGCGGTGCGGCGGCAATGCCGAAGGTCAACTTCACGCTAAACGGGCAAGCGGCTTCTGTCCCTTACGAATCGGGGATGCAATTTCTCGAGGTTCTGCGCGAGCAGTGCGACATCCTCTCTCCAAAAAACGGTTGCGCTCCCGAAGGCGCATGCGGGTGCTGCGCCATTCTGGTCGATGGCCAGCCCGTGCTTGCTTGCCTCCGTAAACCGGAACACATGGAAGGCCGCGACGTCGTAACGATGGAAGGCATGCCGGAGGACATGCGCCGCGTCTTGGGCGAGGCGTTTGTGCACGAAGGCGGCATCCAGTGCGGCTTTTGCATTCCCGGCATTCTGGTTCGCGCATCATCTTTGTTGCGTAACAACCGCACCGGCGATCGCGAAGTCGTCGCCAAAGCCCTCGACAGTCACCTGTGCCGGTGTACCGGCTACGCGCGCATCATCGACGCGGTCCAGACCGCCGGCGAAATGTGGAACGACGGCAAGCAGCTTCCGCGCCCGGAACCACGCCGTCATTCCTACTTTGGCGAAGAATTCGGATTGAGCCGGGCCACCCAGCCCAACGGCACCCACAAGAATGGCATCGGCCAATCGATTTCGCGCTATCTCGGCCTTGACCAGGCCCTCGGTGAAAAGCCGTTCGTCGACGACATGCGTGTTCCCGGAATGCTGCATGGCGCCGTCGTACTGAGCGAACATCCGCGCGCCAAGGTTCTGGCCATCGATACCGCCGAAGCTCTCGCCATGCCCGGCGTCGTACGAATCCTCACCGCGCCCGATGTCACCGGACAGCGTGGCACCGGTCTGGCCATTCCCGATCTGCCGATTTTTGTCGCGGCCGGTGAAACCACCTGCTGCGTCGGCGACATCTTCGCGCTGGTCGTCGCTGACACCGCCTTCCACGCTCGTCAGGCTGCCGAAAAAGTGAAGATCGATTACGAAGTGCTGGAGCCGGTGACCGATCCTTTCACTGCTCTCGAGCCGGGAGCGCCGCAAGTGCATGCGCCCGGCAATCTGCACGTACATCCCAACCTGCTCGAAACCACCGCTTTTTCCCGCGGCGATGTAGATAACGCGCTCGCATCTTCGGTCCACATCATCGAGCACACGTTCCGGACTCAGCCGGTCGATCCGGCGTTTCTCGAACCCGAAGCTTGCCTGGCGTTGCCGCAAGGAAAGGGCGTCAAAGTTTACTCGCAGAGTCAGGGCTCGATCTTCGACAAGGCTCAGATCGCCAAGGTTTTGAATCTTCCGCCTGAAGAAGTGGACGTCGAGCTGGCCGCTAGTGGCGGAGCTTTCGGCGCTAAAGAAGAGCTTTCCATCCAGGCCCAAACCGCTCTCGCCGCGCATTTGCTCGGAAGTCCGGTGAAAACGGTTCTCACGCGAAAGCAATCCGCTCAGCTCCATCCCAAGCGCCATCCGATGACCCTGCACTACACCTTGGGCGCCGATGCCGAGGGCCATCTGCTCGCCGCGCGCGTTCGAATCGTCGGCGATACCGGCGGCTACGCGGGCACCGGAGGCAAATGCCTGCTTCGCGCCGCCTGCCATTCCTGCGGACCTTACCGCGTACCCAATGTAGATATCGAATCCAAGGCTGTCTTCACTAACAATCCCACCAGTGGCGCGATGCGCGGCTTCGGCACCAATCAGGCTCACTTCGCCATCGAAGGCCTCATGGATATCCTCGCCGAAAAAGTCGGAATCGATGGTTGGGATATTCGCGAGCGAAATATCCTGAATCCCGGCGATGCCTTTGCCACCGGTCAAATCATGCGGCCGAGCGCCGCGGGCATCCGGCGCAGTCTCGAAGCCGTCAAGGATATCTACAAGAACGCGAAATATGCGGGCATCGGCTGCGGCATCAAGAGCACAGGCATCGGTAACGGGACCATCGATAGCGGACACGCGCTGATTCGCGTCCTGGAAGGCGGGCGTCTCGAAGTCATGACGGGCTACACCGAAATGGGACAAGGAGTTTTCACCGCCGTCCGGCAAGCCGTTTGTGAGGAGACTGGCCTCTCTCCCGAAATCATGACAGTCCATTGGGACAAGGACCTTGGCGCCAAGTGCGGAGAGACTTGGGCCTCGCGCGCCACCACGCTCAGTTGCGCCGCCTCACAACGCGCCGCCAGCCAACTCGCCGCCGACCTGAAGCAATCGACGCTCGAACAGCTCGCCGGCCGCGAATACTCGGGCGACTACATTTGCAACTTCACCACCCGGCCGGGCACGCCCGAAGCGCTGACTAATCCGACCACTCACATGACCTTCAGCTATGCGACCCAGGTCGTAATTCTCGGCGAAGACGGCAGGATCGAGCGCGTGGTTGCGGCTCACGATGTCGGCCGCGCTATCAACCCCAAGGCCTGCGCCGGACAAATTGAAGGGGCCGTCCACATGGGCTTGGGCTACGCCCTCTCGGAAAATTTCACCAGCACTGGCGCTCGGCCCGACTCTCTCTTGCTGCGCGACTGTGGCATCCTCAAGGCCAAAGACACGCCTCGCGTGGACGCCATCCTCATTGAGGTTCCGGACGAAGTCGGAGGCTACGGCGCCAAAGGAGCCGGCGAAATCGGGCTGGTGCCCACAGCCGGAGCAGTGGCCGGCGCTCTGTATTCCTACGATGGAATCCGCCGCTTCAGCCTGCCGATGGACGATTCACCAGCCGCGGCACCCTCGGTTCCTAAATCGCGCCGCAAGAGCCCTGTCCTCGCCGCAAAATAGTTTTACTGGCGCTGTGCGATCGGAACTTCCTTGGGGCCATCGTCCAGCCCATCAATGACGATCTTTCCAGCGGGCCGCGCAGGAGCGGCTTGGCGTGCGGACATCTGCCGCGCGGCAGCAATCAGAGGCGCGAACTGTTTGCCCATTGAATCAGTCATGAAGCCCGCGAAGCGCTGTAGCGCTGCTTCGCGATCCAGCGCCATCGCGTAGCGCACCGAGTTTCCTTCGACGGCGCCCACCATTCCCCGAGGCGCACCTTTTTGCATTCCTTCCAGTAAGCGCGCAGCACTCGCGCCATCGGTCGTGTCGAGGATTATTTGAAGATTAAACCCATCGCGAAAACTAACGCCCAGCTTGATCTTCTTCACCGGGCTGTTTCCATTGGCCCCTGCCCCAAGACCTGCCAGCCGGTCCGCCCTTCCCCAGACCCAGAAGTCATATGTGCGAGCCATCAACTTAGCCTCATCCTGCAGCGTGTTCGGCGAAGCCGCCAACTTGAGACGCGTCAATGCTCCGAACGAACCTCCTTCCGTGCCCATCAGCGCGGTATCCTCTGAGAGCCGCGTGAATTTCAATCCACCGGCCTGTGGACCCACCGGCAGATTTCCAATGTTGCCCACCATCATGGCCAGGACGTCCTTGTTAAAGATCGATATCAACACCCGCTTTGAATCTCCTAGACCGGCCAGCATCTGGTCCTGCTCCTTCGGCGTGGCGCCTAGGTTTCCAGCCCAGTCGCGCAGTAAGGTTCTCATCAAATCCGACCCCAACAAGCTTTCCATGTCCATGCCGATCAGCAGATCCGGGTGCGGATGCGCAAAGCGCCAGTCCAATTCACCTACTTGAATCAACGCCGGGCTTGCTGAACTACGGACGCGCTGGACCCGCGGACTCCGCGGAGTAGCCACCCGCGCGGGAAATGCAGGCGTAACATCAGTGGGCACTTGGTACTTTTTCCAGCTCCGATTCATATCTCCCATGACATCGATGGGCTTGCCATCGCGGCACGTCGGCGCCTGGGGATTCTGCCGGCAGTAATCCTCGGTGTCCTTGTAAACCGGAATTGGTTGAGCTAACGCGATACAGCCGACGAGCAATGCGGCAGAGCAGACAGTTTTCTGAATTGGCATGGACGAGTCCCTGGTCTGACTTCGGCCCTTCTTCGCACCGCCAATATGGGGTGAAGCACTGAGTTTGCTCCGGCCATCTCCGGCCTACGAAATCCTGTTGATATCATGAGTGTCATGAGGTTTTGTTGGATATTTCTCGCTCTCTCCCTGGTAGGCTGCTCATCCTCTCCGTCCAATGAAAAGCAAAACAAGAAAGTTTTTGATCCTCCTCCCATGCATTTCACCGCCACGAATACCTCCAATTCCGTGGCCAAATTTATCGAGTTGGTCGGGTTTCGGATCAATGAAAGAAAACCCGGCCAGTTGCAAATTCAGTTCGGCGTCGCGAACCACTCGGAGGCGGATATCGGCGATGTGAAGATGATCATCAACCTGGGAACGACCGCCGCGAAGCCGGGCGATCCGCCGCTGATGACTTTTCCCGCGGGAGTATCCAAGCTTGGTCCTTCAGACCTGAAGGATGTCACCGTGGACGTCCCGACCAAGCTGCGCGTCTACGAGCTGCCGGACTGGCAATTTCTGAAAGCCGACTTTCAGATCACCGAACCACAGCAGTAGGATGGTCAGAAACGCCCCAGCGATTGTGGCAAAACAGATCTCTTGTGTGCCGCGTTCGTGCGCCGAATTTGAAACTTACGAGTGGAACGAAACGTGCCCGCTGATTTGCCGACAATCCCGCGTCCGACTCGCCGGCGGCATTTCCAAACCAAAGGAGTTCTAGTGATTCTCAAGAACCGTTGCATTTCGTATTGTGGCTTTGTTCTCTTGCTTACTTTAACGTCGCTACTGAACGCGGCGCCGCGGCTCGGCCTTACGACGACAGCGCTTACCGTCTCGATCGTGCCTGGACAGAACGGACCGGCGCAGTCGGTTGACGCCTCGAACCTGGGCGACGGCGTGTTGAATTTGAGCGCCACTTCCTCGGTTTCCTGGCTGTCGGCCAGCATCGGCGCGCCGCATCCTTGTTCGTTGAAGGGCAACTGCATTCCAGTTCAAATTGCTTTGCAGACTTCTGGGCTTGGTGCTGGCGTCTACACCGGAACCGTAACCGTGAGCGATCCGAACGCCGTGGATGCTCCTCAGTTCGTGACCGTGACAGCCCTGGTCGGCGGCGTTGTCCCTGCCAAGCTCGAATACTATGTTCCGCCCAATGGATCGGCCTCCAGCACTTTCACCACGGGTGGGCCCGTAACCACGACCGTAAGCAACAACACCCCATGGCTCGCGATTGCCGCCAACGGAGCGGGCAGCTTTGAGTTTGGTATGCCTGTTCCCTATACAGTAACGGCAGCGGCGCAAAATGGGATGGCCACCGGCGATTACAACGGCAGTATCGCGATCAACGGATCGTCGTTTGCGCCGGACAACAAGTCCATTGCGGTTCTGTTACACGTCACCACACAGCCCATACTTCAAGCGAGTCCCGCTTCGATCAACTTTCGAGTTGCACAGGGCGCCAACAAGCAAACCGCCTACGTGGCGACGTCAAATGGTGGTCAAGGTACGCTCAGCATTTCCAACGTCACCGCGGGAAGCGTGCCCAATACCACGTCAGCGGCTTGGCTCAGCGCTCAGATTGTCTCGGGCAACGCGGCGCTGGTGAGCATCGTGGCCGATCCCACGGGACTCTCGCCGGGTACTTATCAGGGCACCGTGACGATTGCGAGCAACGCGGCCAACAGCAGCGTAATTGTTCCGGTGCAGCTCAACGTCGTAGCGCAGACAGCGCCGGTTTCAGCGGCCGGCGGAGTGGTGAATAACGGGACATTCGCCGCTGGCGAGTCGCTGGCTCAAGGCGACATTGCCGCGCTATTCGGAGATCAGTTGACTTACGGCGATCCGCAACAGGCCAGTAGCCTTCCCTTGCTGAACACTCTCGGCGGTACTCAGGTGCTGGTGAATGGTCAACCGGCGCCCGTTTATTATGTGTCGCCAGGTCAGATCAACTTCGAAATCCCCATTGATGCGGCAACTGGTGACGCCACCGTGCAAGTGGTTCGAAATAGTCAAGCTGGCAACCTGGCTTACCTGAACATCCAGCCCAGCGAGCCGCGCTTCATAACCAACGGCGGGACATACGCGATTATGACCACGCCCAACAGCGCCCTGACCGGCATCCCCAGTCACCCCGTGAGGGCCGGTGATATTGTGGTGATTTATACCATAGGCCTCGGACCCACATCGCCGCCGGTTTCTTCGGGAACGGCCTCACCCACGAGCCCACTGGCGACCATCGATCCTACGACGGTGCAGGCCTGCTTCGGCAATAATTCGCCCTTCTCGCCGGCTCCCTGCGTGAATCCGCAGTTCGTCGGACTCACGCCGGCATTCGTCGGCCTCTACCAGATCAACCTCGCCATTCCACAGGGTCTGGCGTCAGGCAATGTGCCGTTCTCTTTCACCGTGAATGGCGTGCCCAGCGATATCGTACAATTAGCGGTTCAGTGACCGATCATCTTTATTATCACGACAGCTATTTGACCGAATTCCGGGCTCGCGTGGTTGAAACGAGCCCGGATCGCCTTCGTATTTATCTGGATCGCACTGCCTTCTATCCCACTTCGGGTGGCCAGCCTTTCGACACCGGAAAGCTGGGCGTAGTCAACGTCACGGACGTGGTTGATGAAGACGGCCGGATCGCTCATCAACTATCCGCGCCGCTGGATGCAGCCGAAGTTTCTGGCGTCATCGACTGGCAGCGCCGATTCGATCACATGCAGCAGCATACCGGCCAGCATCTTCTGTCCGCCGTGCTGGTGAACCTGTTCAACGCGCCGACCTTGAGCTTTCATCTGGGTGTCGAGTCCTGCACCATCGATGTCGCGCGCTCGCTCGATCCCGCCCAGATCCGGCAAGCCGAGCGCCGCGCCAATGAAATCGTCTTCGAGAACCGGCCGGTAACCATCGGTTTCGAGGATTCCTCGAAGGATCTGGGGCTGCGTAAGCCGACCGAGCGGGAAGGCGTGATTCGCATCATTTCCATTCAGGATTTGGATCGCAGCGCTTGTGGAGGCACGCACGTCAAGTCCACCGGAGAGATCGGGCCGATTCTAATCCGCAAGCTCGATCGCATCCGCGGCAACCAGAGAATCGAATTCTTGTGCGGCTTGCGCGCAGTGAAGCGTGCCCGAGCCGACTTCGAAGCAATCTCCGGCGTCGCCCGCGCTTTTTCCGCGCCACCCGATGAAGTCCCGGCTTTAGTCGCTGCGCAATTGGAAAAGCTTCAGGAGTCCGACAAAGCTCGCCGCCGTCTGGCCACCGAGCTTGCGCAAGCGCGTGGACGGGAGTTGTATGTGGATACCCCGCCAGGTCCGGACGGCATTCGTAAAGTGGTGCGGCGCATAGTCACCTTATCGGACGACCTGCGCGCGGAAGCCCAGAGCTTTACAGCCGGTCAGAAATCGGTCTTCCTCGCGATGGGAGAAAATCCTCCCGCCATCATGCTTGCATCTTCGCCCGACAGCGGCATTAACGCTGGCGAGTTTCTCAAGGCCGCGCTGGCCAAGGCCGGCGGACGAGGCGGCGGAAACGCAACCATGGCGCAGGGGAGCGTGCCGTCGAAGGATTTATTGGACCAGTTTGTACTGCCGTAGGCGCGGCTAGACATACAGCGGAGCGATCGACACTATAATCAAGCCCGCTAGGAACAGGATCAGCATCAGAGCCAACAGAACTCTCACCTTCCCGCTTGCGCCGGCGAACTCTTTCCATACCAGCAGTCCCCATAGCGCGCTGACCATCGTGGCGCCTTGCCCCACCGCGTAACTAATAGCCGGTCCCACCTGTACCGTCTTAGGAGCGCTGGCAGCGACGAAGTTAGCGATGGCCCCGATGCACCAGATGAGGCCGCCCAGAATGCCCAACGCATGCTGCTTGAGCGATCCCTTGAAGTAGTCGAACATCGACAAAGCGGGGCCCTGGACCGGGAGATTCAGGAAATAGAGATTGAAGATGAAAGTCGAGAGAAAGACGCCGACAGCGAATAGGAATGCTACCGCGTAAGGTCCCAGCCCTGCGTTGTCCGGCCCGCCGCCTTTGGCCATTTCCACCAGCGGATAGAAAGAGCCCATCAACAGACCGCTGATTAGACTCAGCAGGATTCCCTTCGGACTCGTCCCCGGAGCTTTGCGCGGCGCTGCCTTGCCTGCCTTGGCCTGCACTGGTTTTGCATGGGCGCTGTATGCCCAGGCATCCACGATGATGGCGCCGGCCACGAGCGCCACGCCAGTTCCTAGAAGAATCGGATTGCCCTGCGGATTCAGAAAGTAGTTCCAGATGACACCCACCACTAGGGCCAAACCGATCCCGATCGGAAATGCCACGGCCATTCCGGCCACCGAGATTGCTGCCACCAACAGCATATTGGCAAGATTGAAAACCAGGCCCGCCGCGGCGGCGTAGGCCATATTGCGCCGAAGAGCGATGAGCAGGTTGTCGGAAAATGACAGATCACTTCCCATGGACCCAAAGGTATAGGCCGCCACGATCGCCGCTATCAAGACGCCCAAGCTGTAGTCGTAATAGAAGAGCTCGAAACGCCACTTCCCGGATAGCTTAAAAGTGTTGGCCCAGGATCCCCAACAAATCATAGACAGAATGATCAGAAGCAGCGCGCTGTTATAAGTAGTGGGGAGAATCATAGGCGTTCAAGAAGGCATGGCGATTTTATCATGCTTGTTCCGGGACTGCCTACAGCACTCGGGTAGGCTTTTTGCCAGTACTTCGGTTCTAAGGTCCCACCTAAAGTTTTGCCCTAGTTGGTCCGAATTTAGAGATTAGTCATGAACGTGTCTCCACAATCGAAAGCATTGATAAGACACCACGTTTCGGTGGCGCTGGTCCTGCTCTTAGCCGTGGGGGCCTACGCGGCAGACCGGCATAAGGTGGATGTCGACGCAGAAAGCCAGGACGGCATCTTGCTACAGAGGATCCAACAAGAGCCAACCAAGCCGCGCAAGCTGGCACTCCTCGAAAAATATGCCATGGAGTTTCCGAAAACCACTTCCATTGCATGGGTTTACGAGCAACTCCTGCATATCTACAAGGATGACAAAGATAACGACAAAGTGATCGCCACCGCGGAAGCCTTGCTGGCGGCGGACCCGGCTGACCTTGATGCCGCTTACGACGCCCTGCAGGCAGCCCAGGCCAGAGGCGATGCCGAGGCGGTTCGCAAATACGTCCCGCTCTCGTGGGACCTCGCCACTAAGACGTTGCAAGTAGCCAAACCCTCCGATCCCGATGACGTGCCGGACTGGGCTAAGCAGATGGAGTTTGCCAGGGAAGTGATGGCCTTCTCCGAGTACGTACTAGCGACCGACGCCGCCCAGGAGTCCGATCCGCAGAAAAAAGCCGACCTGATCCAAGCCTTGGAAACGCGCAACCCGCAGAGCAAGTTTCTGGCACAGGCGAGGAACGACCGGCCTCGCATCGATCTCGCCAGTCTTCCGCCGGAGAAAGCGGTCGCCTTGGCTGAGAAGGGTCTGGTGGACGATGCGGATAACGAGGATTTCCTGATCACGGTTGCGAATTATCACATGCAGCGGGAAGAGGACCTGCCGAAGGTGTTGAATTACGCGCTTCGTCTTCTGGATTTGCTGCCGCGCAAGCCGAAACCCGACGACGTGAACGCCGAGGAGTGGGAAGCGAAGAAGAGTAAGTATAGCGGATGGGCGAATTGGATGACCGGCGTGATTTATGCCAAGCAAGCACGCTATGGCCTCTCGGATCGCTACTTGCGCGCCGCGTTGGGTAGCCTGCGCGAAGAGCGATTGCTCGCCGGAGCTTATTTCTATCTGGGCTACGACAACTATGCCATGGCTGGAGAACTTCGCGACAAAGGCCGTGCCATTGAAGCTGTGAAATTTGATAAGCTCTGCGTTGCGATCGACGGGCCATTTCGCGAATCGGCGTTGAAAAACCTGGAAGTGCTGCGTAACGAATACAACGTTGAATAGCTGGTCAGTGCGGGAGACCCGCAGAATTGGCCGCGGGCGAGTGTTATTCTGATAAATGCACCTGAAACTTTGCCTCGGCGGGCCGCGGGTTCTGCGTGTCTCCGATGACCGACTTGCATTTTACCCCCGTGTTGAGGCAACCTGTAAGGTCTTCCAGCTTCTTTGGGTCTGAATTGCATGCGGGTGAGAATCCTGTATCACGATCATTGTTTCGACGGGGCCGCATCCGCCGCGTTCTTCAGCCGTTTCTTTGAAGGCACATACGAACCGCGCGCGTCCTTTGAATTCACCGGACTCGCTCACAAAGCTTCGCAGCTTTTTGAAGATGGCCTGTTCGACGGCGATGTCAACGCAATTGTCGATTTCAAATATTCACCCGATCCCAGGCTGAACTGGTGGTTTGATCACCACCAAAGCGCCTTTCTAAGTCCCGAGGATGCCGAGCACTTCAAGCACGACTCCAGCGGTAAGAAGCTCTACGATCCTTCCTTCAGCTCCTGCACCATGTTCATTGCGCACGTTGCGCAAGAGAAGTTCGGTTACCATGCGCCCGACCTGTTAGAGCTGGTGGAATGGGCGGATATTATCGATGGCGCGCGATATACGAGCGCGCAGGAAGCCGTGGAGCTGCGCGCGCCGGCCATGAAGTTGACTTTGGTGATCGAAAGTGCAAAAGGTTCGGAAATCATCCACAAGATCATTCGCTGGATGCGCCACCGAAGCTTGGGCGATATCATCCTGGAACCGGAAATTCAGGAATTGTACAAGCCGCTATACGAACGGCACGTTCGCTCCATCGACATCATTCGCAATCACGCGCGCGCCGAGAACGGGGTGATCTTCTTCGATTTAGTCAGTGAAGGTCTGGAAGGCTATAACAAATTCATTCCGTACCATCTGTTTCCTGACTCGACCTATACCGTATCGGTGAGCAATTCGAGTTTCCGCACCAAGGTGTCGGTGGGTTCAAATCCCTGGGCTCCCGAGATTCCAACGCACAACTTGGCGACCATTTGCGAGCGCTACGGAGGCGGCGGCCATCCGCGGGTGGGCGCGATCAGCTTTGAAATCGGGGCGGTGGAGCAGGCCCGCCAAGTCGCGCAGGAGATCAAGCAGGAACTGGAAAACTAAAACGGTTTCTAGTTGCTGGTTTCTAGTTGCTGGTTTCTAGTCGCTGGTTGCTGGCGGAGAGCTTTTCTGCTGTGAATGCACAGTCGTCACGTGGTGATCTCCGGATTCGAGGACACTGAGAGTTGGCGGAGAGCAAGGGAACTCAGTGCCGAGCTTTATGGGAGTTTACGCAAAAGGGGATTTAGCAGGACTTTGGTCTGCGCGATTCAAATCCAGACACTGCGCTCGATCTTTACTACCTCACCTAGACACTAGAAACTTCTCCACATACTTGCCGATCACATCCACTTCAACATTAATCGAGGCCCCGCTCCGATAGCTCCCCAGGATCGTGTTGGCATAAGTATGTGGAATGATGGCCACGCCGAGCACCAGGTCGTCCAGCGCCGCAATAGTGAGACTGACCCCATCCAACGTCACCGAACCTTTGTGAATCATGTAGCGGTCGAGTGTTTGGGGAACGCGGATCTTGAGCCACCCGTTTCCATCGGCCAGAGCGTCGAGTGAGATAAATTCGGCGGTTCCGTCGATATGGCCCTGGACGATGTGGCCGCTGAGACGATCGCCGATCGCGGCCGGACGCTCGAGATTCACACGCGAGCCTGCCTGGAGCGCGCCGAGATTGGTGCGCGCCAAAGTCTCGGGCGACAGATCGCACCAGAATCCGTTCGGTTCTACTCTGGCCGCCGTCAGGCAGACACCATTCACCGCAATGCTGGAGCCTTCTTTGGTATCCGCCAGAACGCTGCGGCAATTCACTTTCATGCGCGCGCCGGCCACTCCAACGATGCCGACCTCTTCGACGATTCCCGTGAACACGTCACTTCTCCACGTACGCTTCCACCGCGAACTCGTCCGGCGGAATGGAATGCAGCTTCACCAGCGTGAGTTGGATGGCGTCGCGACGGTGCAAGCGCCCCGCGCCACCGGCCACGGGAAGCGATCGCAGGCCGCCCAAAATCTTTGGCGCATAGTAAAAGAGAATCTTGTCGGCAACGCCCGCTTCAAGCGCCGCCCAGTTCAGTTTGCTCCCGGATTCGATCATCAACGACCGGTACTGTTCGGTGGCCAGATATTCCACCAGTTTCGCGAGGTCAGTGCGTCCTCCGGGTCCATCGAATACGAGCACGCGTACGCCTCGGTATTCGAGCGCCCGGCGGCGCTCCTCGGAGGCCGCTGAAGTAGTAAGAATCGCGAGATCGCCGTTGAAGCTGGCGACGATACGGGAATCAAGCGGGATGCGCAGTGTGGAATCGGCCACGATCCGGAGCAACGGCCGGCTGCGTTCCAGCCCCGTGCGATCGGTCAGCAGGCAGTCATCGCTCAGCACCGTCCCAATACCGGTGAGGATGGCGTCCGAATTGTGACGGATCTGTTGTACGTGCGCTCTCGCCCGCTCGCTGGTGATCCAGCCGGTGTTGTCTTCCGGCGCGGCAATCTTTCCGTCTAGTGTCAGAGCCGCCTTAAGTGTCACCAGCGGCCGCCCGGTTCGCATGGAGTAGATGAAAGCCTCGTTCAATTGAGCCGCTTCCTCGGCGTAATCGGACGCCATTTCGACAATGACGCCGGCGGCCATCAAACGCCGAAATCCTTTCCCGGCGACCAATGGATTGGGATCCTCCATGGCCGCGACCACACGAGTCACTCCAGCCTTTATCAACGCATCGGCACAGGGCGGGGTGCGGCCGTGATGCGAGCACGGCTCCAGCGTGATGTAGAGTGTGGAACCGCGTGCGCTCCCGCCCGCTTCGTCCAGCGCCAGAATCTCGGCATGCTTCCGCTGTGCATAAGTGTGGAAGCCGCGCCCTATCACTTCGTCACCCTTGACTAGCACAGCGCCCACAGCGGGATTGGGACTGGTACATCCGGCGCCTCGCCGAGCCAGTTCCAGCGCCTGGTCCATCGCGGGGATCTTCATGCCGCGAATAACGACGCGATGAATTTGTCGGGCTCGAAGGGAAGCAGATCGCCGGCCTGTTCCCCGACGCCAATGTAGCGGATGGGGAGATTCAACTCACGCGCGATTGCCACCACGATCCCGCCCTTGGCGGTCCCATCCAGCTTAGTGAGCACTATACCGGTCACGCCGCTCGACTCGGTGAATTTGCGAGCCTGCTCCAGACCGTTCTGTCCGGTGGTTGCATCCAGGACCAGCAGAACTTCGTGCGGAGAGCCAGGCACCACCTTCGCTGCCGTGCGGCGCATCTTTTCCAACTCCGCCATGAGATTGGATTTGGTGTGCAGCCGGCCCGCGGTATCGACGATCACATAATCCACTTTGCGTGCCTTGGCGGCCTGCAGCGCGTCAAATAAAACGGCGCTCGGATCGGCGCCGGCGGATTGCCTAAT
>DATMMD010000266.1:0-34792 GCA_035569875.1 Bryobacteraceae bacterium | reverse complement strand
ACTCTCGCATGTGGCTTTCGAATGTGGATTTGAGTTCGCTCTGAGCGCGGCGAAACTCGGTGATCGCTTTTCCGATCGTCTTGCCCAGTTCCGGCAGTTTCTTGGGGCCGAAAAGGACCAGGGCGACCAGGAAGATAACGACCATCTCCTGCACACCGACGGGACCCATGGAACAACCTCCGCCCTTATCATAGCAAGCCGCAGGCCGCTGCGTCCGGCTACAATGGACCCATTATGACGGTGCGTGGACTTTCCTTCCTTCTGGTCCTCCCGCTGCTGGGCTGGGCCGCGGCGGATAAGATCGATGTCGACCTCGATGGCCAGCCGTTCACCACGTTTCACTACGGCATCGAATCCCACAAACCCTATCTGGCGCCGCTTCGATCATCTTCCGGGAAAATTGTGACAAGGCACTATCCGATGGAGAAGATCGAAGGCGAAAGCCGCGATCACGTCCACCATACGGGCCTGTGGTTTTCCTACGACGACGTCAATGGAGTCAAGTTTTGGGAAAACGATCCTTCCTACAAACCGCCGAACAAGGGCACGATCGTAGTGCAAAGCGCCAAGCTTGAGGCCGGAGCGGCGGGATCAGCGGTTGTGAAAGCCGTGATGAACTGGAACGGCCCGGACGGCAAGACCATTCTTCGCGAAGACCGTGTCATGACGTTTTCTTCGAGCCCCATGCTGAGGGTGATCGACTTCGATATCAAGCTGAACGCTCCAGAAAAAGTCGTATTTGGAGATACCAAAGAAGGTGCATTTGCGATCCGTCTGGCTGACGCCCTGGCAGAAAAGCACGGCGGAAAAATGGTGAACGCCGAAGGCGCAGCAGGGATGAAAAGCGTCTGGGGCAAGCGCTCCAACTGGGTGGATTACTTCGGAACGCTGGAGGGCGAACAACTTGGCATTGCGATCTTCGATCACCCCTCGAACCCGAGGCATCCCACCTATTGGCACTCGCGGGATTACGGACTATTCGCGCTCGACCCGTTCGGCCAGCACGCCTTCGATGAGAGCCTGCCGGAGAGCCACTGGGCCATCGACGCGGGCGAGTCGCTGCAGTTCCGCTGGCGAGTGGTGATTCACTCCGGGGATGCGGCCAGCGCGCACATCGCGGAATTGTACAAACAGTACGCCAAATAGGCCGTTAGGTACTCCTTAACCACTCCCGAGCCGCGGGCGCCGAATCAAAGACTTGGAAGTAGCCAGTACGGGTCTCTTCAGCGGCCATCTCGCCGAACATCCTGCTAAATCGGACACTGTTTGGAGGGCACACCACCGCCAGCCGGATGTAATAGTTCCGCAGCTTCTGCAGGATGGCGCCCGCTTCCCCTGAACTCAAATCAAAGAACTTTTCAGTCAGGTTGGGTGCGTAGAGAAGGGCAGAGCTGACCCCCTGTGAGAAGCATGCCTCCACGATGAGGCTGGCATCTTCGATACAGCGAATCAGCCCCGAATCCGGCGGCCCCTCTACAAAGCGGACGCCCGCTTCTTCTGCCAACGTGAGTTCCATATCATGGTGTCAATAATTGTAGCGAGTCGCCGGGCGAGTGAGAGAGGGCTACCTTGATTTGCTTTCCTGCCACCATCGGCGAGCTGCCACGATCGCCCAGATAGCCTCTACCAGCCCGAAGGGCCATGCGCCTTGAAGGAATCCATAGGCTGATCCCAAGATATGGCAAACGGCAAGACGAACCACCGGCTCCGCTTCTCTAAAGCATACGTTACTAGCATCGAAGTCACGGCAAACAGGCCGAAGAGCGTTAGGCCATCCATCAGTTGACGGTTCCCTCTCCGGGTTTCGCGTGCGAACATGCCGCCTTGGCCTAACCTGTTACAAAAACCGTAGTCTAAAGGACGGATGGAAGTGGAAGCCGGCGGCGCAGTCGACCGAGCGCAGTCGGGTGACAGCGACGCGTTTCGGCTGCTAGTCGAGCAGCATAGCCGCGCCGTCTTTCGTCTGGCCTTTCGCATGACTGGAAATGAACAGGACGCCGAAGATGTGGTGCAAGAGACGTTCCTGCGCGCCTACCGGCAGTTGGACAAGTATGAAGCGCGCGCCAGCTTTTCGACCTGGCTGTACCGGATCGCGTCCAATTACTCGCTGGATTTAATCCGTATGCGAAAGCGTCACGAAGATAAACGCGAGCGAGGCAAGGCCGAGGAACGAGACATCCTGCAGACGCTGCCGGTCAACACCCCGGGCCCGGATCGGATCGTGTATAGCAGCCAGGTGCAGGAGCGGGTGAAGGAAGCCTTGAACGAGCTGAGCGCGCAAGAAAGAACCGCGTTTGTGCTGCGGCACTTTGAGGGCATGTCGATCGACGAAATCGGCGAAACCCTCGGGACGGGCACGAACGCGACGAAACACAGTATTTTTCGAGCGGTCCAGAAGCTTCGCAGAAGTCTGGAACCGGTGGTGGGTACAGCAAGATGAATCATATTGGCGAAGAACAGTTGGTGCTCTTCTATTACGGAGAGTCGGCCGAGAGTAGCGCGGCGATCGAGAGCCATCTCGAGGAGTGTGAAGCGTGCCGCGATGAGTTTCGAGCGCTGCAGCGTGTGCTCAACACGGTGGACTCCGCGCCGGTTCCCGATCGCGGCCCTGAATATGGCAGCGACGTCTGGCAGCGTATCGAGAAGCGTGTCGGACGGCCCCCGCGTCGCAGCTTCATGCATTGGTGGATCTGGGCGCCCGCCATGGCCGTGCTGGTAATCGGCGCGTTTTTGGCCGGGCGACTGTCGTATCGGGCACAGCGCGGCGGTTCCCCTGCCACCGCGGCTGTCAGCAATCAGCAGATTCGCGAGCGCATCCTTCTGGTGGCCGTGGGCGATCACCTGGAGCGGTCGCAAATGGTCCTGGCTGAATTGAGCAACGCACCAGAAGGCAAGGGCAAGCTCGACATTTCCGATGAGCGCCAGATGGCGGCCGACCTGTTGGATGACAACCGCCTGTACCGGCAAACGGCGTCGTCGACCGGCGACAAAGGCGTAGCCAGCGTTCTGGACGATCTGGAGAACGTCCTGATGGAGATCGCGCACAGCCCATCGGAAGTTTCAAATCAGCAGCTCGATGACTTGCGGCAGCAGATTCAGGAGCGTGGGCTGCTGTTTAAAGTGCGAGTGCTCGGGTCCCAGGTGCGCGAGCAGGAAAGCCTGCCCGCCCCGCGCAAAGACAAAGAAGGAAAAAAGTTGTAAAGGAAGACTGACATGACTCAGGTTCGTAGATGGTTTTTTATAGGTGGTCGGATTTTGATTTCAGGAATGCTCGCGGCGTCAGGGCCCCTGGCGTTGGCTCAGGAACCGCCTTGGCCCCCGCCAACTCCTCCGCCCGCGCCGACTGCTCCTTGGCCCCCGTCGGCGCCACTGCCTCCCATGCCGCCGCTCCCTCCCATGCCGGCGATCGACGCGTGGGCAGCGATTCCTCCACTGCCGCCGGATCTTGCTGAACTCCCGCTCCTGGCGTTTCAGGATTCGTCGCGAGACGCGGCGCGCGAGGAAGCGCGGCGTGCCAGGGATATCGCACGCACAGCCCGCCAGCAACAGGATCGCGACGAGCAGTATTACCACCGCGCCAAGTCGTATCTGGATCGCAAAGAGTACGACCGGGCTGTTGATGAATTCAATCGCGTGATCGAGAACAAAGGTCCGCGGGCGGATGGGGCTCTCTACTGGCGCGCCTATGCCCAGAACAAGCAGGGACGCCGCGATGATGCGCTGGCCAGTCTGGCCGAATTGCAGAAGAGCTATCCAAGCAGTCGCTGGCTGGATGACGCCAAGGCGCTCCAGGTGGAGGTTCAGCAGCAAAGAGGCACGCCGGTCTCGCCCGAATCGGCCACCGACGAAGATCTGAAGCTACTGGCGCTGAACAGTCTCATGAACACCGATCCCGAGCGCAGCATTCCCATGCTCGAGAAGCTTCTGAAGAGCAGCAACTCGCCCAAGCTCAAAGAACGGGCTTTGTTCGTGCTGGCGCAAAATCGTTCACCGAAATCGCGCGACCTGCTGGCGGATATCGCCAAGGGCGGTTCCAATCCTGATCTGCAGGCTAAAGCGATCGAGTACCTGGGCGTTTACGGCGGCCGTGACAACTTGCAGACCTTGGTGGATGTGTACAAGGGCACTAATGATGTGTCGGTGAAACGGTCCATCTTGAACAGCTTCATGGTGACCGGCAGCCGCGACAACCTGCTGGCAGTGGCGAAGACGGAATCGAACCCCGATTTGAAAGTGCAAGCCATCCAGTTGTTAGGAAACATCGGCGGTTCGGCTGATTTGGCCCAGCTCTATACCACCGCAACCACCCCGGATGTGAAAAAGGCCATCATTCAAGGGCTGTTTGTGTCGGGAAACGCCGACAAGCTATTCGAGTTGGCGAAAAACGAAAAAGATCCTGAGTTGCGCCGCCTAGCCATTAATCAGCTGGGCGTAATGGGCCGTAGCAAGACTGGGACGGCGCTGGCGGGAATGTACGCACAGGAGACTGATCCGGAGAACAAGAAGGCCATCATCAATGCGCTGTTCATTCAGGGCAATGGGCCCGCACTAGTAGAAATCGCGCGCAAGGAAACGGACTTGAACTTGAAAAAGCAGATCGTCAACCAACTGGGTCTGATGCGCTCCAAAGAGGCTTCGGATTATCTGATGGAGCTGCTGAACAAATGAAACGCGCGACCATCCTGGCCTCCATCGCCCTCGGTTCCGCGTTCGGGCAGCCATCAGATGTCCAGCAACCACACGTACAGAACGCGCGTTTGGAGACTCGGGCAGCCGCTGGAGGATTAGACGCGACGATAAGGTCGATCGAAAACGCGCAGACCTCGCCGGCCTGGGTCGGTTATGCCGTCCCGATTATTCCCGGTGACCGGCAGATGTGCTGCTGGAACGACAACGTGAGGGGTTGCTTCCTCGAGCCCTCGAGCAGCGGCCGCACGGTTGTCGTCTCGAACAACCAGACCGTTAAGCTGGAGGGCCCCACGCAACTGGTAGTGCTATATCGCGTGGAGAATCGCCAGGTGGTTAAAGTGCGGAGCTTCAGCCCGGAATGCGAGCTGGACGCCGGCGGATTGCCGTTTATTTGGCTGACCGGCGTAAACGCTTCCGAAAGCGTGAAGCTGTTGGAAGGTATGGCGAAAGATATTCCGGGCAGTGCTGCGCGCGACCAGATCCGGCGGGCGGAATCCGCGGAATCCGCCATCGCGATGCATGCCGATCCGGCAGCCGACCAGGCGCTCGAAGATTTGCTGGCGACCAGTCAACCGGAGCAAGTTCGGCGGCAAGCGGTCTTTTGGCTGGGTAACGCTCGCGGCCGGCGTGGCTTCGAAATTGTCAGCCGCATCGTCCGTGAAGATTCCAGCGACAAGCTTCGCGAGCATGCCGTTTTCGCGCTGACCGAGAGCAAGGACCCCCAGGCATTGACCGTCGTGGCAGGCGTGGCGCACGACGACAAAAGCCCGCGCGTTCGTGGACAGGCGCTCTTCTGGCTAGCGCAGCGGGCCGGGCAAAAGGTGGCTGAATCCGCGATCAACGACGCCATCGCCAACGATCCAGAAACTGAAGTGAAGAAGAAGGCCGTCTTCGCGCTGACCCAGATGCCGGCCGGCCAGGGCGTCCCGCTCCTGATTCAAGTCGCGCGAACGAATCGTAATCCGGAAGTTCGCAAGCAGGCCATGTTCTGGCTAGGACAGAGCAAGGATGAGCGCGCGCTGGCATTTATCGAAGAGGTGCTGAAATAGAAGCGCGATTATAAAAGCTAGGGTTCATGGACGCCACGAGCAAAGCGGATCTTTCCCGAATCACAATTGTTGGCGGGCAGGGTTCGGGTCAACCTTGAATCCGTGGTTTGCGCAAGAGTACCCAGACTTGGAAAGGCCGATTTCCAGCCCTGTCTGCTTATGCCTCCCAAGCTGGCCCTGAGCGCAGCTCGCGTTGAAGCTTCTTTTCGACGCCAATCTTTCACCTAAACTTGTTGAACGTCTGGTCCAACTGTTTCCAAATGCCGTTCACGTATTTGAGGTCGCCCTTGAAAGGTTCACCTAGATAGGGACTGGCGCTCGATCATGCGAAAACTAAAATTTGCAATCGTTCTGCCAATTGCTCAGGTTCTCATCGCTTCGATCCTGTTGCTATGGGCAGACCGAACGCCTGTTCCTCCCCACTTGGACTATTACTATCACCCACCTGCTTGGTTGATCTGTAAGGGACTGAATGCTCCGGCCATGTTGTTGCTGGTTCCATTCGGCGGAAATTGGTATTTCGTGCCGTCGATGCCCATCCTTGGCCGAGGCCTCTTCCTGATATTCGTGGCGGTTGTCTGGTATCTTGTTGGGCGTGCAGTGGACCAACGCGAGGCGCCAAGACCAGCCGGAGAGCGCCGGATGGTAACCGTCTTAGCGCTACAGTTTCTTGTCCTGACGGCGGGGGGGCTTTTGTTCTATTCAGGATGGAACGAATTAAGCGGTCCGATTACTACAGCCGTAGGTGCGTTTCTCACCTTGACATGGTCTGTCAGCTTGATCTTTCTTTCTGGCAGGGAGCTCGTTCGGATCATTCGTGGCCTTGCCAGGTAGCGACGAAATGCGGGCGCGCCAAAGGTCGTTCGTCTCGAGTACTGCAACTACAAGACGGCGATGGTTGAAGACCTCCTTCGCCGGAACCCTGTTCGGATTGCGGAACTCGGACGCTCCGCACGAACGGTTCTAATCATTCAAGCCACGTCGTAGATAGGGGTAGTAAAATTAAGCGTGCGATCCACCTTCCTGCTCTTCCTTTTCACCGCCTGCTCCCTCGCGCAGACCAGCCCCGGATTCAGCATCTCCAACATGGACAAATCGGCCAACCCTTGCGTCGATTTTTATCAGTATGCCTGCGGAACGTGGATGGCCAACAATCCCATCCCTCCCGATCAATCGAGTTGGGGGCGCGGCAGCGAACTCGCCGAACGCAACCGGGCTATCCTACGCAATATCCTCGAAAAGGCTGCGGTGAACGATCCTAAACGGACGGCTGTGGACCAGAAGATCGGCGATTTTTACGGCTCCTGCATGGATGAGCAAACTATCGAGAAGCTCGGAATACAGCCACTCAAACCGGAGCTGGACCGCATCGACGCGATTACTTCGAAAGCCGGCATCTTGAATCCGCTGGTCCAATTGCACCTGCTGGGCGTGGGCGCGCTATTCCGTTTCGGCTCCAGTCCGGACCTCAAGGATTCGAGGCATACGATTGCCGACTTGGATCAGGGAGGCTTGGGACTTCCCGACCGCGATTATTACCTGAAGGACGATCCAAAGTCGGTTGAGTTGCGCAATCAATACTTAGCGCACGTGCAGAAAATGCTGGAGCTTTCCGGCGAGCCGGCCGCCAAAGCCTCCGCCGACGCGCAGGCAGTGATGCGTTTCGAAACCGGCTTGGCGAAAGGATCGCTGGATCGCGTTTCGCGGCGTGATCCCGATCAGATCTATCACAAGCTAACGGTACATCAGCTTTATTCGCTGGATCCCGCCATCGACTGGCCGAAATATTTGGAAGGCATGGGCGCGCCGCCCATCACGGACCTTAACGTTTCGGTCCCGAACTTCTTCCGCGCGATAGAATCCACGATTGTGCAGTCCAGCCTCGACGACATCAAGACCTACCTGCGCTGGCATCTGCTGCATGCCGAATCCTCGCTGCTTCCTAAGGCTTTCGTTGATGAAGATTTTCATTTCTACCGTGAGATTCTGACCGGCGCCAAAGAGATTCAACCGCGCTGGAAGCGTTGCGTTGCCGCCACCGACAATGATCTGGGCTTCGCGCTCGGTCAGAAATACGTCGAACAGACCTTCCCGCCCGACGCCAAGGCGCGCACTTTGAAAATGGTTCAGGATATCGAAAAGATGCTGGGCCAGGACATCCAGTCGCTTTCCTGGATGACCCCCGCCACCAAACAGGAGGCGATGGTGAAGTTGCGCGCTGTGGCCAACAAGATCGGTTATCCCGACAAATGGCGCGATTATTCCACTGTTAAAATCGTGCGCGGCGACGCCATCGGCAATGACGAGCGTGCCACCGAATTTGAAGTCCATCGCGATGTGAATAAAATTGGCAAGCCGGTGGATCGCACCGAATGGGGAATGACGCCCCCCACGGTGAACGCCTATTACAATGCCACTGAGAACAACATCAACTTTCCTGCCGGAATTCTGCAGCCGCCGTTTTTCGACAACAAAATGGACGCGGCAGTGAACCACGGCGGCATCGGATCGGTGGTCGGTCATGAGCTGACGCACGGATTCGACGATCAGGGCCGCAAGTTCGACCCGGACGGCAACCTGAAGGATTGGTGGACGCCGGAAGACGCCCAGGAGTTCGAGAAGCGGGCCCAGTGTTTCATCGACGAATACTCAGCCTTTACCCCCATCGACGGCGTTCATTTGAATGGCAAGTTGACGCTCGGCGAGAACACCGCGGACAACGGCGGCGTGCGCCTGTCGTTCATGGCACTCATGGATTCGCTGAAGGACAAGCCCCAGCCTAAAATCGATGGTTATACGCCCGAGCAGCGCTTTTTCCTCGCCTGGGGTCAGATCTGGTGCCAGAACGTGAGACCGGAGATGTCCCGGATGCTGGTGCAGGTGGACCCTCACTCGCCGGGGCGCGCACGCGTGGACGGCGTGCTTCAGAACATGCCCGAGTTCCGGCAAGCCTTCGCCTGCCAGGTGGGCCAGCCGATGGTCCGCGAGCCCGCCTGCCGGGTGTGGTAAACCGCCTTCGAATAAGTTGTAACTTTTTTCACTTGACCCGGTAATCAAGGTTGTGTACGAAGCAACGGACAGCAGCCTGATGCAGGCCGTCCGGGATGGCGACCTCGGTGGGCTCGCGATCCTGTTTGAGCGGCATCATCGCCCGTTGTTCAACTACTTCGTGCATGTGAACGGAAGCCGGGACCTCAGCGAAGACCTGGTGCAGGACGTGTTCTTCCGGATGTTGAAATACCGGAAGAGCTACCAACCGGATCGATCTTTCACCGCCTGGATGTACCAGATCGCCCGTAACGCGCATGTGGACACCATCGGGAAGCGCAAGTTCGAGGTCGCGTTGGGTGAGAGGGAATTTGCGAGCGGTAACAAGATGGACGAGAACCTGAAGCGCAAACAAGAGATCACGTTGCTCAAGCGAGCCTTGTCCCTTCTGCCGCTCGAAAAAAGAGAACTGCTGGTCCTGAGCCGTTATCAGAACCTGAAGTACGAAGAGATCGCTTCCATTTTGGGTTGCGACGTGGGAGCCGTGAAGGTGCGGGTCTATCGCGCCGTGCGGGCGCTGGGACAAATCTATTTCGAACTCGCCGGAGAGAAAGCATCATGAATTGCGAAGAAGCTAGAACACAATTCGTAGATTATTGGCGGGGCACGCTGGAAGATCCGGTGGGCGAATTTCGCGCTCACTTGGATTCCTGCGAGCGTTGCCAAGCCGAGGCTCACGAGCTTCGCGACCTGTGGGGCACGCTCGGAGCGCTGCCGGAGGAAGACCCTAGCCTGGAAATGCGGACGCGCTTTTACGACTCGCTGCGCGCCTGGCGCCAGCGCGAAGGAGAGCGTCGAAAAGCCCTGTGGTGGGTGCGGCATCCCGTCTTCCAAGCCGCCAGCGCGGCGGCCATTCTGGTGATCGGCATCGCCACCGGTTACCTGGTTCGCGGCCGGGATACTTCCGAAGTTTCGCAATTGCGTGGGGAGGTTTATAACATGCGTCAACTGGTTGCTCTTTCTTTATTGCAGCAGCAAAGTGCCAGTGATCGCTTAAGGGGCGTGAACTACGCCTATCGCGTCGAGCAATCTGATCCGCAGGTGTTATCGGCACTTCTGACGACCCTCGATCACGACTCCAATGTAAATGTCCGGCTGGCGGCCGTGGACGCGGTGCGCAACTTCACCGACAGTCCCATCGGCAGGAAAGGGCTGGTGCAGGCTCTCGCCAAGCAGGAATCGCCGCTAGTACAGATCGCGATCCTCGATCAAATTGTGGAGCTGCACGAGAAATCGGCCACGCCGGCGATTCAATTCTTGTTGTCGGGCCAGACTGTGAATCCGGATGTAAGGCAGCGCGCGCAATGGGCGCTGAAACAACTGCAATGAAAACGGCTATCATTCTCGCCTGTGCGGCCACACTGGGCTACGGCTTCGACCAGGAAGAAAAGGAAACCACCCGCCGAAATTTCCCCGCGGCCGCGCGGCTGGAGGTCGACAATGTTAACGGCTTCATTCATGTGAGCGGCTACAACGGCGCCGAGATTCAGATGGTCACCGAGAGAACCATCCGCGCCGAATCCCCAGAGCGGCTGGACGCGGCTAAGCGCGAGGTGAAACTGGACACCACGCAATCCGGCGACACCCTGACGTTTTATGTAGATGGTCCATTTCGCTGCCACTGTTCCGACCGGCGGTCCAGCCTACACGAGCATTCTCATCCTGGCTACCGCGTGACTTACGATTTCGAAATCAAGGTTCCGGCGGCCACCATGTTGCTGCTCGGCACGGTGAACGGCGGCGACGTCCGCGTCGAGAACACAAATGGCGATTTCGACGTCGCCAATGTAAATGGCGGCATAGAGATGCGCGAAGTGGCGGGCTCCGGCCCGGTACATACTGTGAACGGCAAGATCTCGGTGCTATTCGCCAGAAATCCTGCTAAGAATTGTTCCTTCAAGACCGTCAATGGGAGCATCGAGACGTCGTTCCGCCCCAGCCTCTCCGCCGACGTACGAGTGAAGACCTTCAACGGGCAGGCCTACACGGATTTCGATGTGACATCACTGCCGGCATTGAGTCCGGTATCCGAACGCCGGGACGGCAAATTCATTTATCGCAGCGATCGTTCCACCGGCATGCGGATCGGCAATGGCGGACCCGAGTTTAACTTTGACACCTTAAACGGAAGCATACGAATTATTAATCGAGGACAGTAGTCATGCAAAAGCTAGCACTTTTTTTCTTATTAACGGCCGCCCCGGCATTCTGCCAGGATGCGCAACCTGACCGCGTCACGGTCCCCTTCAGCGATCCGGCACGGCCTAAGTCATTACACGCTTCCTTAATCAACGGGGGCATCACAGTGAAAGGCTACGACGGCAAGGATGCCATCGTGGAAGCTCGCCCGCAGAGCGACTCCGGCCGGCGCAGTCGGCGCCCGGAACGATCGGACGGCATGCGCCGGATCGATATCGGCGGCACCGGGATGGTGGTCGAGGAATCCGACAACGTAATTACAGTAGGCACTCGGGCGATCAACGATAACATCGAGCTGAACATTCAGGTTCCCTTTAATACCTCTCTAAAGTTGCACTCCGTAAATGGCGGCGACATCATCGTGGATCACATTGTCGGTGATGTGGAAATCGATAATACCAACGGCAACGCCACTGCCACGCACATTTCGGGCGCCGCCGTGGTTCACGCCTTGAACGGCAAGGTGCTGGTCTCGCTCGACAAAGTGACCGCCGGTAAGCCCATGTCGTTCAGTTCGCTAAACGGCGATATTGACGTCACCCTGCCACCGGATATTAAGGCCAGGGTGAAGCTGAAGACCGACAATGGCGCGGTCTATAGCGACTTCGAAGTCGCCGTGGATTCATCATCCCGCCAACCTGTGGTCCAAGAGAATCGCTCTGGCCAAGGGAAATATCGCGTACAGTTTGATCGCGCCATGTACGCCCTGATTAACGGGGGTGGCCCCGAAATTCAGTTCACCACCTTCAACGGCAACATCTATCTGCGCAAAGCCAAGTAACGGTAGGCTAACCTAGCGAAGGCTAGGTAATAATTCCTGCCGTCGCGGAGTTCTCTTCACTCACGCGCTACCAAGTGTCGCAGAAAGACAATCAGTCTCCTGAATCGAAGCAGTGGCAAGCCTCGTGCAAGATATAGCGAGGTATGAAGAGAACACTCGTTTCTAACGCAGCCTTACTTTCGCAATTGCTGGCTGTGTCGGCGGGCTTAACCCTGGCAGGTCCTCTCTTCGGCGGACAAGCCGATCAGCCGCCGCAAACAGGGTCTACTGTTACGCAGAACAAGGCCGATCGAGAGCTGACGAGACAGATCCGGAAGGCCATCGTGTCGGACAAATCCCTCTCTACCCTAGCTCACAACGTCAAGATCCTGACCCGTGGCGGAGCGGTCACTTTAAAGGGGCAAGTGAAGTCGGACGACGAGAAGAAAGCCATTGAGGACAAGGCCTCGGGCGTCGCAGGAAACGGTAAAGTCACGAGCGAACTCACCGTGGGTCCCAATACCTCAACAAAATCTAAATCTGAATAACAGTCAACGCACCTAACTTGAAGGGAGGAAATATGGGGAAGAACACAGCAGTTTTTGGAATTTATAAGGACACTGTTTCTCTGGGCCAAGGTCTGGAGAGGCTGCGCTCCGCAGGCTTCCGGAGCACCGACGTTTCGGTCCTGATGCCTGAGAATCTGGGCACCAAGGATCTGGCCCATAAGAAAGAAAGCAAGGCGCCCGAAGGCGCTACCACCGGCGGAGTAACCGGCGGCGTCATCGGCGGAGCGCTAGGGTGGCTGGCCGGAATCGGGGCCCTGGCTATCCCAGGCCTTGGCCCATTTATCGCGGCCGGGCCGATCATGGGACTTCTGGCCGGAGCTGGCGCGGGTGGCGCAATTGGCGGCTTAGTGGGTTCGTTGATCGGGATGGGTATCCCCGAATATGAGGCCAAGCGCTACGAAGGTCGCGTGAAATCCGGTGGAATTCTTCTGTCAGTCCACTGCGACGAATCAGAATGGGTAAAACGCGCAAAACAGATACTTGAGGAAACCGGCGCCGAGGACATTTCCTCCACCGGAGAGGCGTCCGCGGACTTCGCCACTAGCGATCGTCCCGGTTCACGCATCTGAGGGTTTGGCAGCCGGTCGAGGCCGGTTGCTAAAAGCGCAGGAAGAACGCGGTGCCCCGCAGAATCGAGAACCGCGGTCGCCGCGTTCCCGCTGTGCGCCACATCCACCAAAATAGAGAGTCCTACCCTTAACCGCGTTCGCCGACCCCCAACCGCCGTTCGCCGATCTCTTGTCGAACCAATAACCTAGCTGCTGTAACATCGAATCGTGGATTACAACGAACAGCTAAAGAACGACATCACGCAACGAGTCCACGATCGCATTAATGCTCGCATGCAGCGGCGCATGGAACGGCGCCAGCGGCACGGGCACGGTGCCGGCGGGATAGTGGTCGGCGGGCTGATAGTCCTGATAGGGCTGCTGATTCTCCTCGACAACATGGGGATCATCCGCTTCCATGACGTCTGGCGCTATTGGCCGGTGCTGTTAATTGTCTTGGGCGTTTCCAAGATTTTGGAATCACATGCGCCCGCGGGCTATGTATGGGGCGGAGTGATCACGTTAGCCGGCGCGCTCCTGCTGCTGGACAACCTCGACATTGTTGTTTTTGACTTTAATCTCATCTGGCCTCTGCTGCTTATCGCTTTCGGGCTAAGCATGCTGCTGCGATCCATGGACCGCAAGAGATATTTGGAGAGCGCGACTAGCGCCCCAGGTACCGCGCCAGGAAGCGCGACAGGGTCCGGGCCCATCGAAGGCTCGACCTGTGATGCTTATGCGGTCTTCGGAGGCAGCAAGCGGCGAATCAGTACGCAGGATTTTCGAGGCGGCGATGCGGTCGCGGTCTTTGGCGGAGTGGAATTCGACCTTCGTGGCGCAGGCATGACCGTTGACCAGGCAGTGATCGATGTTAACGTGGTCTGCGGCGGTCTCGAAGTGCGTGTGCCCGACAACTGGACTATCATCAATCGCGCCGTGACTATCTTCGGCGGCGTCGAAGACAAAACCATGCAATCCAAGGCGGAGCCGAACGCCAAATCTCCGCACTTGGTGATTGCTGGCTCAGTAGTCTTCGGCGGCATCAGTCTGCGCAACTAACCGGATCAACCTTCTATGCATCCGCTGCTTGCCACTAGAGGCAGGATCACCCTTTATCTGCTCGTTTGGCTGATGCTGGCGGGCATGCTGGGCTATCTGCTGTCGGTCACCGGCCGGATCCCCCTGATCGAGGCGGAAGCTTTGGCGCTGCCTCTGTGCCTGGTTTATGCGTTCATTTGCCTGGCGCCGTGGTACCTGTGCCGCGTGCTGCCTTTGTCCCAACTGCCCAAGCTGCTGTTGAACCACACGGCCGCTGCGGTTGTGGTGGCGCTGCTCTGGATAGTAGCCGCCAAAGTATTGGCGCTCGGTTTAAGCCGCCGCTTTGCGCAGCTTGATCAGCGGTTCAGCCCTCAACTTCCGCTGCTGTTCGGCATCGGCGTTTTGCTATATTTGCTGGCCGTCGCGCTACATTACGTCTTGCTGTCGGTTGAATCGTCTAAGGAAGCTGAAACGCGAGAGCAGGCGGCGCGCACGATGGCCAAAGAGGCGGAACTCAAAGCGCTCAAAGCCCAGATCAACCCGCATTTCTTATTCAACAGTCTGAACTCGATCAGCGCCCTGGCCACTGTCGACGGCGTTCGCGCGCGCGAGATGTGCATCAAGCTCTCCGATTTCTTGCGGAGCACGCTGAGCCTGGGCGAAAAGCAAAGCATTTCATTGCGCGACGAATTGGCTCTGGCGAAAGCCTATCTGGATGTGGAGCAGGTGCGCTTCGGTGCGCGGCTGAAAGTGGAGCTCGAAACCGACGAGGACTGCGACGATTGCGTTGTGCCGCCTTTGTTCCTGCAGCCGCTGGTCGAAAACGCCGTGAAACATGGCATCGCGGGGCTGGTGGACGGCGGGACCATTCGGCTCGAAGCCCGCTGCCGGGATGGCCGGCTGCACGTGAAAATCGATAATCAATTCGACCCCGAAGCACCGGCGGCCAGACGGCACGGCCTAGGGCTGCAGAACGTGCGTAACAGGCTTCGCGCACTTTATGAAAACGAAGCGCGTATCGAAACCGAAAACACCGGTCAGCGATTCGTGGTTGAGGTGGACTTGCCCTGCGCGGCGCACTTGTGAGCGGGTAGCGCATGTGTAACATGAGAGGATCATGGCGGATTTAGTGGCGTCCGGAACGTTGATTGCGCACTATCGGGTAGTGTCGCCGCTCGGCCAAGGCGGCATGGGCGCCGTTTATCTGGCCGACGATACCCGGCTGGGACGTCGCGTGGCGCTGAAGGTGTTACCGCCGGAGTTTGCCCACGATCCCGACCGGATGCGCCGCTTCGTCCAGGAAGCCAAACTAGCATCGGCGCTCACCCATCCCAATGTCGCAACCATTTTTGAAATCGGCCAGGAGGGTGAACTTTGGTTCTTGGCGATGGAATACGTCGAGGGCCGGCCGCTCGCCGAGCGCATTCGGCAAGGCCCGCTTAAAACTCCCGAGCTGGTACAGATCGGAATGCAAGTGGCGGATGCACTCGATGACGCGCACTCGAAAGGGATTGTTCATCGGGATATCAAGCCGGCCAATCTTATGGTCACGCCGCGTGGCCACGTGAAGGTTCTGGATTTCGGCCTGGCGAAATTGCAGGCCGACGCCAAGGGCAGGGAAGAGACCCAGTTGTTGACCAGCGCCGGACTGGTGGTCGGCACGGTGGACTATATGAGCCCGGAGCAGGCGCTCGGGCGCGAAGTGGACTATCGTACTGACATCTTCAGCCTGGGCGTAGTGCTGTACGAGATGGCCACCGGGCGTCTGCCATTCTCAGGCTCCACGCCCTCGGAGACCATGGCCCGCATTCTGCAAGCGCAGCCGGATGCCATTGCACGTTTCAACTATGAGGTTCCCGAGGGGCTCGAACGGGCGGTCCGGAAATGTCTAGAAAAGGACCGGGAGCGGCGCTATCAATCGGCGCGGGAGCTCCTGGTTGATTTAAAGAATCTGGAGCGCGACTCGGGCTCCGAACAGGCTGTGGCAACAGGCGCCACCATCGCCCAGCGAGGCCGGATCGGCGCCGTCATCGTCGATGATGAAGAGTTGGCGCGCCAGCTTCTGCGCGAATATCTGGCATCCAGCCGCGAAATCGAGATCCTGGCGGAATGCGCGAATGGATTTGAAGCTGTAAAAGCAATTTCCGAGCGGAAGCCGGATCTAGTATTCCTGGACGTGCAGATGCCCAAGCTGGACGGTTTCGAAGTGCTGGAGCTGATCGACCGCGATGTAGCGGTAATTTTCGTTACGGCTTTCGATCAATATGCGATGAAGGCCTTCGACGCCCACGCAGTCGATTATCTGCTAAAGCCATTCAGCCAGGAGCGCTTCGACAAAGCTTTGGAGCGCGCCCGTCAGCGGCTGGGAGAAAAGCTGCCGCCCGCCCCGGAGCTGGCCCGCGCCGCACGGCCGCCGGAGCAGCATCTGGAACGGATCGTCGTGAAGGACGGCGCGCGCGTGCACATCATCCCGGTCGACAAACTGGATTATGCCGAAGCCCAGGACGATTACGTCGCACTGCACAGCCAGGGGAAAAGCTTTCTCAAGCAGCAAACCATTTCGAGCTTGGAAACGGCGCTCGATCCGCAACAGTTCGTGAGGATTCATCGATCGGTGATCGTGAATCTCGAGCGTGTAGCGAAAATCGAACCCTATGCCAAAGACAGCCGCGTCGCTGTGCTTACCGATGGGACCCAACTTCAGGTGAGCCGCGCCGGCTACGACCGGTTGAAGACGCTGCTGGGCGAGCGGCCCTAGGCGGAACGCCGGGCAAGCTACGCGGAACGCCGGGTAAGCTAGGCGGAACGCCGGGCAAGCTACGCGGAACGCCGGGCAAGCTACGCGGAACGCCGGGCAAGCTACGCGGAGCGCGGGATAAGCCAGCCGCCGCGTGGTTCGCTACGTTTCCCGATTCGATCCCAATCATCGGATGAATGGATGGGACGCCAGACATTGCCCCTTTCGGTGGATGCGGCCACACGGCCGCGCATCGGCTGAAGTCCGAAAAACCCGGCCCAAAGCCTGCTCATTCATGCGTTGAAGCTCTGCGACTGCGGAAATCGTGAATCAGGTCGGCATAAGACTCCCGCTGCCCATGATTTCCATGGCCGAGCCGGTGGCAATTGCGCCGGCATCGAAGCACGGTATTCTTCCGGTGCAGATCGACCAGATCTTGATCGTTTCAGAACGGATGATGCACTTGGCGCGAGTGCGCGGGACAAATATTGGGAGCATCGCCGCCGTGCGTAACCATGAATCCTCGGCCGGATCTGCTGGCGTAGAAGTCCGATGGCGGTCTGCGTCACGGCCAGCGAACCCGCGGCACTGATGCGCAGCTCCAGAAAGGCCGACGCGTGCGATTCCTTGCCCGTGTAAGCGACTTCAAATATAAGGGAGTGATGATCTTTGCCATCGCGGCATCGAAAGGCGCGGGATGTACCATCATGGCCAGATGCATGGCTTTAAAGGCGCCGCGGTCGGCCATCAGGTTTCGCATCCATACGAATTAGTTGCGGCATCTCCTAGCGGCAGGGCGGGCAAAAGGAAATGCACGGAGGCAGAAACAACGCAGCAAAGGCCATTTCAATGCGCTCAGGTTTCCTCATTTCTTCAATTTCAGATTCACTGTTGCGGCCTTCTTGGTGTTAAACACGGTCAGCGTCTTCTTGCCGCTGGTGACGCTGTCCTTGTTGGCCTGGAGCTCATATTCAACGTTGGTGCTCAGCCCGGCAAAATGGTAGCTGCCGTCGGCCTCAGTGACATACGAGCGGATTTGGAGAGACTTAGTGTCCTTCAATTGCACAACTGCTCCGGCAACGGGCTTTCCCGAGGCTTCTGTGACAACTCCTTGAACCGACCGCAGACCGGTGTCATCGTTCTGGCCGGCCAGAACGATGGTGAAAAGCATGCCAATCAGGCAAGCAGCAGCCAGCCTCATGTGCACCATATATTTACTTCGATTCTTCGTGCAATGAAAACGTTACCTCGACGCGCGCTTCGCCTTCCACATCGATCGGCTTCTCTTCGTCGCGATAACCTTTAGCGGTCGCCCGTACCGTGTAATGCATGCTGACCGGTGGTATTCGGAAAACGAACTCACCGCGGGCGTTGGCCAAGGTTTGCTGTTTCTTGATCTTTACTGACGTAGCCGCCTGCGATGGGGCCGGAGTGAGGGTAACCGTCGCGTTAGGCAGCGCGAAGCCCGGATCGCGAAATACCGTCCCCGCTACCACAGCGTACGACTCCGGATCGGCCTTCTTCCCGGCGGACTGGGCTTGAGGAAGGACGGCGATCAGCGCAAGCCAAAGGCTAATGCCAATCCTCTTCCTCTTCTTCCTCCTCTTCCTCATCTTCGTCCTCGTCATAATCGAGGTCGTCTTCATCTTCCTCGTCCTCTTCCTCATCCTCCGTGGTTTCGAGCTCAAAAGGATCGAGACCGGTCACGGTTAGATCGGCGCCGCACTCCTCGCAAGTCAGTGTGTCGCCTTCGTCAATTTCGTCCTCGTCTACGTCGATCACAGCGTCGCAGTTTGGACAGTTGACCATCTACTTTCCCTCCAGAAGCATATTCCCTTATACAAGAATTCGAGGCGGACCGCTTATGCGTTGGCTTTGGCCTGGCGGCGCCGTGTGGTGGGCGGCACAATACCCTTCAATCGGAGATACATAAAGAGCTGCGAGCGATGCGTCAGTTCATGCTCTTTGATTCCTTGCAGCATCTCCAAGCGAGTCACCTTCTGTCCGTCGGAGCGGGTGATCTCACCGGCAAAGAAGCTGGCCGGTTGGGCAGCCAGCTGAGCCGCGCGTGAGCTCAATTGGCCGCGGAGCTCGCGCGCCAGTGCGTCGGCACTCTCGCTGGCGGGCAATTCGGCTGCATACTTCTTAATCAGCTCGCGAAACTGGGGCGAAGCCAGGTTGTCGACGCCATCGAGCAACATGCCGGTGAGGGCATGGCTCGACTGTAGAACGTGCCGTGCGATGTCGCCGAAACTCATCAGATCAGCGGAGGGCTTGTAGTCCAGGTTGTGCGCGGAGAAGTCTTCCACCGCGTTTGCGGTATCTTCGCGAATGCTCTTCCAGGAGTCGAGTACTGATTCCAGGCGTACCATAGACCCATTATTAGCACGCATAGCAGCGGGGGAACAGGTCGAGACCGGATAAAGGGACGTCTTTAGCTAATTCCGAGTTTGGCTTCGATTCGGGTTACCCGGTTGTCGACATCGATGACTTTACCGGTAAGAGTATCGAATTTGACATCCAAGTGGTTGAAACGAGCGTCGACGCTATCGAATCTCGCATCAACCCCGTTGAATCTGGCGTCAACACTGTTGAATCGTGCATTGACAGCGCTGTGGTGCACGACATTCATCAACATTCCAACAAGCACCGCAAACGTCGGAATGCCGATTGCCAGATAAAGCTGCAAGTCCGTCATCTAAGTAGCATTGTACTTCAGCGAGCTAAATACTCTCAGAGTTTGTACACTCTCACATATGAGAAGGCTAAGGCTAATCTCGCTGTTGATCGCGCTTCCGCTGATGGCCGTGTCGCCCGAGCAAGACATACGGAGTGTGCTGGACGAACAAGTGGCGGCCTGGAATCGCGGCGACATCCCCGGTTTTATGGAAGGCTACGACAAATCCGAATCGACAACCTTCGTCGGTCCAACCATCACCAAAGGACACGCGCAGGTGCTGGCGAATTACCGTAAACGCTATCCGACGCCCGAGAAAATGGGAACGCTGCGTTTTTCAGATCTCGAGATCCGGCTGCTCGGCGCCGAGTACGCGTCGGTGATCGGAACGTTCCACCTGGATCGCCCAGCCGCGGCAGGCGGCGAATCGTCCGGCATTTTCACTTTGCTATTTCACAAGACTGCCAAGGGATGGAAGGTCATTCTGGATCACACCAGTTAGAGCACACCAGTTAGAGCAAACCAGTTAGAACATCTTGTCGCGTTGGATATTCCGCATCTCGTCGATGATTCGCTCAAAAATGCGCTTCAACGCCTCGGCCGTCAGCGGACCGTTATTGTTGCTGGTCACGTTGTGGAACACCTGATCCTCGCGCTTGGGCTCATAGATCGGCAGCGACAGATTCTGTTTGATCCGGCCAATCTCTTCTACAATGCGAGTGCGTTCGTTCAACAGCGCCAGCAGTTTGAGATCGACGGCGTCGATCAGCGTGCGGCATTCGGCGAGCCGTTGAATGCTCATGGGTTCTTCGATAGTAAACCACTGGAAAGCTCGCGGGCCAGAGCCTGGAGCCTGGTTTCCAGATCGGGGCTGGACGCATTCTGCTCGATGACCCGCACGAAGGCGCTTCCGACTACGACACCATCGGCGATCGCACCTACAGCACGGGCGTGGCCGGCGGTAGAGATCCCGAAGCCGACCGCCAATGGCAGACGGGTGACTCGCCGCATGGACTCAACTAGCCGACCGACTCCATCGGAAAGAGACGTCTGTTCGCCCGTAACGCCAGTTCTCGAAATCAAGTAGATGAAGCCGGTGGAATACTCAGCGACCAGCTTCATGCGCCGCTCGGTGCTGGTGGGGGCGGCAAGAAATACGGTATCGAGTCCAGCAAGTCGCATGGCGGCGGTATAGGGTTCAGCTTCTTCGACGCTCAAGTCGGTGAGCAAGCAGCCGTCGATTCCGTGCGCCACGGCGTCGTGCGCGAGAACTTCCAGTCCATAGCGCAGCACCGGATTCAGGTAAGTAAACAAGAGCAGCGGAATTTCGGAGTGCTTGCGGATCTCGGCTGCAATCTCCAGGACTTTGGAGACGGTAGTCCCGGCCTTCAGGGCGCGCTCGGATCCCCGCTGGATCACGGGACCGTCGGCAATAGGATCGGAAAATGGCACGCCCAGCTCGATCAAGTCCGCGCCACCGCGTTCGAGAGCCTGAACCAGGCGTGGCGTGTGCGCGGGCGATGGGTCGCCGGCGGTGATGTAGGCGATCAGGGCCGCGCGATGCTCGGAACGAAGCCGTTCAAAGAGCCGGGCGATTCTGGTCTGGCTCATCGAGCTCCTGGAGATTCTCGCGATAGATGTCGGTGTCTTTGTCGCCGCGGCCGGAAAGATTGATGACGATTAACTCGTTCTTCGCTGAGGGCGCGCGTCTCAGCGCTTCAGCCACCGCGTGAGCAGACTCGAGCGCGGGAATGATGCCTTCGGTCCGCGCCAGCGTGCGCGCTGCTTCGAGCGCCTCGCTATCGGTGACCGAGACGTACTCGGTCCGGCCCTGGTCGCGCAGCCAGGCATGCTCGGGACCCACCAAAGCGTAATCGAGTCCGGCCGAGACCGAATGTGTGAGCGCAACTTGGCCATCGGCGTCCTGGAGCAAATAACTGAACGCACCGTGCAGGACGCCCGGAGACCCTCCGGAGAAACGCGCGGCATGCAGCCCGAGTTCGGCGCCACGACCACCAGCCTCTACGCCAATCAGCCGTACGCCTTGATCGCCCACAAACGGATGAAACATTCCGATGGCGTTGCTGCCTCCGCCTACGCAGGCAAAAATCGAATCCGGCAGCCGATGCTCGCGTTCCAGAATCTGCCGGCGTGTTTCTTCGCCGATCACGCGATGGAAATCACGAACCATCATTGGATAGGGATGCGCACCCAGCGCCGATCCCAGAAGATAGTGAGTGGACTGAACATTGGTCACCCAATCGCGCATCGCTTCGCTGATGGCGTCCTTCAAGGTTCGGCTCCCCGTCGCTACGCCCACCACTTTGGCGCCCAGCAGACGCATCCGGAACACATTGAGGCGCTGGCGGCGCATGTCCTCCTCGCCCATGTAGACGATGCATTCCAGGCCAAACAACGCACAGACCGTGGCCGTGGCTACACCATGCTGCCCGGCGCCGGTTTCCGCGATTATCCGTTGCTTGCCCATCCGGCGCGCGAGCAAAGCCTGGCCCAGGCAGTTGTTGATTTTGTGCGCGCCGGTATGCAAAAGATCCTCGCGCTTGATGTAGATCTTCGCGCCACCCGAGTTTTCGCTGAGCCGCTTGGCATGATACAGCGGAGTCGGGCGCCCGGCATAGTTGGCGAGCAGGTCCTTGAGCTCGGCTTGAAACGCGGGATCGAGCCGGGCTTCCAGATACGCTTGCTCGAGTTGTTCGAGCGGCGCCATCAGGACCTCGGGCACGTAACGGCCTCCGTAGGGTCCGAAGTGGCCTTTTGGATCTGGTTGTGTGGCGCTCATGACTGCAGCGCCGCCTTCACGAACTCACGCACTTTGTCGTGATCCTTCACGCCGGGAAATTTCTCAAGCCGCGAACACGCGTCTACGCCCCAAGGCCGCGCTTGTTCTATGGCGAGCCGGACGTTCGTGGCGTCGAGGCCTCCAGCGATGATGATCTGCTTGGGGAGCCCTTTGGCGCGCGACCAATCGAAACTCGTGCCGGTCCCGCCATGCAGGTCGTCCGAAGGCGTATCGAGCAAAACGGCCTCGGCGTTTTCATCGTTGGCGTGCGACCACAGCGGTTCATTGGCAGGAACCGCCTCCACAGCTTCATCCTTGATGTATGCCAGCAGGGATTCAGTTGCTTTAATGGCGCGCCAGACACGGATACCGCGGGCCTCCGCTGTTCCGTACAGCTGTGCGACATCGAGCCCGGCATCCAGCGCGATTTTTGCGATGGTCTCCGGCGTTTCGTTGACAAAGATGCCGACCTTCCAGACAGTAGCGGGAATCTTAGCTGCGATCAGGGAAGCGCCGGTCGGTGAAATGTAGCGAGGGCTTTCACGATAGAAGTTGAAGCCAACGGCGGAAGCGCCAGCCTCGACGGCAACCTGAGCATCTTCACGATTCGTAATTCCGCAGATTTTGACCATCATGACAACAGCGTCTGGAGCGCATGCGCGGGGTCGCCCGATCTCATCAAGTGCTCGCCGATCAGAAATGAATTGTATCCCGCGGCGCGAAGCTGCCGCACGTCGGCGGCGGTGTGTATTCCGCTTTCGGCGACCTTGATCACGCCGCCCGGAATCTTGCCGGCCAACCGCAGCGACACGCCAAGGTCAACCTGGAATGTACGGAGATCGCGGTTATTTACTCCGATGATGCGGGCGCCCGATGCAAGCGCCGGCTTCAATTCTTCATCGTCGTGCACTTCCACCAGGGCGGACATGCCATAGTGTTCCGCCAACTCGCGGAAGTCGCGCATCTGACGTTCAGATAGAATCGCCGCGATCAGGAGAATGGCATCCGCTCCATGCGCTGCAGCTTGGTGGACATGGTAAGGGTCGATGGTGAAATCCTTGCGCAAAGCGGGGAGTTCGACGGCGGAACGAGCGGATTCAAGATCGGATAAACTTCCCTGGAAATGTTTTTCGTCAGTCAGCACTGACAACGCAGCCGCTCCGCCTTGCTGGTACGCGCGCGCCAAAGCGGGAGGATGGCAGTCAGTAGCCAGGATGCCCTTGCTGGGCGAGGCGCGCTTGATTTCGGCAATCACAGCCGGCGCGTGGGTGGATAGTGCGCCCGCGAAATCCCTGCGGCCCGCGATGGACTCTTCAGCTCGGAACTCGATGCCATCGGCTCGCTGGGCGAGTTCCAGCTTTTTCTGCTCGACAATTTGGGCCAGGATGTCCGGGATTGCCTTGACCATGGTTGGGAAATTTTAATTGTAACTCGGACGACGTCAGAGGCATCAGTCATGGTTTGATACTAGGCGTACTGAATGGTAATTGGCTGGTAAAGATCCTAGTGCTTCGCAATTCAAGTGTTTTGTTACCCGTGCTACCGTAGTTACGTCAATTAGGCATAGCCGAAATATGGAAACGTACCGGTTGAGTAAGCCGCTCAATGCTGTAGCTGTTGACGCGGACGGTAAAGGCAAACTAGTCACCCTGCCCATGGGCGCGGTTATCAAGGTGTGTGGCGCATCGGCAATTCCGTCGTGCGTCGAAATCCTGTGCGCCGAGTCTCGCTACAACGCGTTTGAGCAAGACCTTCGCGAACGTGCGGAAAAGTCGTCCGCCACAACTTCTTCCTAAGTTACCGGACTAAGCAGGTACCGGGCGGCTACGTTGAATCCAGCGAAATACCTGGATCGTGCTTCCCACCGTACAAAGCACTATAAACCCAACCATGTACCAGGTGAATTCCTGGGAGTTGATGATACGAATGATGTGACGTCCTAGCCAGAGCGCCAACAAGCCGAGCAGAGTGAAACGAATGGCTCGGCAAAAGAAAATGACTGAGAGCAGACGCGTTCTGGCGTATTGGAAGGCGCTGGCCGCCGCCACGACCAGAGTAAATGGAAAAGGCGGGGGCGCCAGACACGCAACTGCTAAGACTAGCGAGGAACGCTTGGCCATCTTCGCCTTGAGGTATTCGAATCGCTTACGGCTCATCATTCTCTTCAAACCCTCTTGACCACCTTTCCGGCAGACCAGATCCAGCAAAAGGACACCGAGCGTCGATCCGATGGACGCGGTCAGCACATACAGCGGTAGGTGCTCCGGATCTCGCGAAGTGAGGACCACCAGCAGGAAATCATTGCCAAACGGTAGGAACAAAAAGGATGAGTCGAGAATGCCGAGCAGCAATGGACCAAAAGCGCCCAAATGGATGAAGTAAACGAACATCTGGCGAAAGAGGGCGTGCACTTCTCGATTGTTGCAGGTGATAGACCAGGTATGCGGCGGTCGAGGGAGACCGAGTGCCCGATTTGGCCTTTGGGTTGCCCTAAGAATAGCCATGACATACCGCGTTACTTTTATGGAACGGACTGGTGTAACAGGAGAGCCGTCCGAGGCACCCACAGATTACGTCGCTATCGACCTGCCGGATGGGGTAGTCCTCGAGAAACTTTTCATCGACCGCACGGAGCCGGATGCATTGCACTCGGAGGAAGCTTTGGAAGAGGACGACAGCTTCCTGAGTGTGGGGTCAGAGACTTGGGATTACGAGGTGGCTGACGAGCGAGAGGATGAATTCATCGCGGCGCTCAAGAATTCGCAGATGGTGATGGAATACGTCCGGCTGGATGAAGAGCCGTCCGCGGCATAGTTGGTTTTTAAGCCCGCCATTTGACACTTCCCGGCCTGATTCGGTAAGCTAAGGTGACTGTAAGTCTTTAACGGAGAAGGTCTGTCTTTATGAAAACCCAGTTTCCGTCCGAGCGCGAGATCGTGCGTCAATGGCACTTGGTAGACGCCGACGGACAGGTGCTTGGCCGGGTCGCGAGCAAAGCCGCGATGATTCTGATGGGCAAGCACAAGCCCACCTACACGACTTTTTTGGACACGGGCGATCACGTAATCATTATTAACGCCGAGAAGATCCGGTTGACGGGGCGGAAGGACGCCCAAAAAATTTATCGCCGCCATTCCGGGTATCCGGGCGGGCTGAGCGAAGTGGGCGCCGTGAAAATGCGTGCCACGCGCCCCACCAAGATGTTGGAGCAAGCTATCGCGGGGATGCTGCCGAACACGAAACTCGGCAAGCAAATGTACCGCAAGTTGAAAGTTTACGCGGGCGACAAGCACCCCCATCAGGCTCAGAAGCCGGTGGGAATGGCGGCAGTCTAGAGAAAGGGATTTGGAGTGGCAGCTACGTTAGTGCAGTATTTGGGAACAGGCCGGCGCAAAACCTCGGTTGCGAGGATCTTCCTGCGATCAGGAAAAGGCGAGATCACCGTCAATGGCCGGACTTTTGACAATTATTTTGCCAATCAGTCGTCGCGCGCGATGGTGCGCCAGCCATTGCTGGCTACCGAAATGGCCGACAAGTTCGACATCATCATCCTGGCGAACGGCGGCGGCCCGACTGGACAGGCGGGAGCAGCGCGCCTGGGCATCGCCCGAGCCCTCATCGAATTCAATTCCGAACTGCGGCCGAAATTGAAGCAGCTCGGATTACTGACTCGCGACCCCCGCGCCCATGAGCGCAAGAAGTACGGACAGAAGGGCGCGCGCAAGCGGTTCCAGTTCTCGAAACGCTAGTTTAGGCGTCGAATAGAATCTTGACGCCCACGCCAGAGCGCGTAACGCCACAGAGTGCGTGCGTCACATTAGAAGCGGCCGGTTTTAGCCGGCGCACACAAATTCCGCTTTGGGCCGTGTGCGTGGTTAAGATCGGGCGAAACCATCAACCCTGAAAAATAAGGAGGCATTTTTGCCGTCAATTTCAATGAAGGAGTTGCTCGAAGCAGGCGTTCATTTCGGGCACCAGACCAAGCGCTGGAATCCAAAGATGAAGGAATACATCTTTGGCGAACGCAACGGAATCTACATCATCGATCTGCAGAAAACGCTGAAGCTTTTCAAGGATGCCATGCGGTACGTGGCCGAGATGGCCGCGCAAGGCAAGACTGTACTGTTTGTTGGTACCAAGCGGCAAGCACAGGAAGCCATCGCCGAAGAAGCTGCTCGCTGCAGTCAATATTACGTGAATCAACGCTGGTTGGGCGGCCTGCTCACCAACATGTTGACAGTGCAGCGGTCTATCAAGCGCCTCAAAGAGCTGGACGTTATGGCTGCCGACGGCTCGGGCTATGAAGGGCGCGCCAAGAAGGAAGCCAGCCGGCTAGAACGCGAGCGCAAACACCTGCAGCAGAACCTGGCCGGTATCAAGGATATGAGCGGTCTGCCGGATATACTCTTTGTGGTGGACTCGAACAAGGAAGCCATCGCCGTGAAGGAAGCCCGCCGGCTGGGAATACCGGTGGTGGCGGTGGTGGATACCAATTGCGATCCGGACGAAGTGGACCATGTGATCCCGGGCAACGACGACGCATTGCGGGCGATTCGCCTTTTCACGACCAAGATTGCCGATGCCGTGATTGAGGGCCGGGCGCTGGCGACCGAGCAGGATTTCGCCGCCGAAAAGATTGTCACCGACGAAACGCCAGCCGAAGAGATCCCCGAATACACGCAGTTCGATCCGCAGCAATTGGATCAGCTCATGTCGGAGGGTTTGTCCGACGAGGATCTGCCGTCCATGTCGCTGCCTCGCAAGGGTCCTGGATCGGAAGCCCCGGACGCGGAAACACCGGAAGAAGTCGGCAAGTCGCTTAAAGGCGAATAATGCCCTCGCCGGCATCTGCTGGTGCAAAAAGAAACGAGAAACGTGAAACCAGAAACTGGAACTATGGAGATTAGCGCCAAATTAGTGAAAGAGCTCCGCGACCGGACCGGCGCGGGCATGATGGAGTGCAAGAAAGCCTTGGTCGAAGCCAATGGCAATCTGGCGGAAGCGGAAATCATTCTGCGTAAACACGGAATCGCTTCGGCGTCGAAGAAGGCGACACGCACCACCCGGCAAGGCATGGTGGGGAGTTATATCCATCCAGGCTCGCAGTTGGGCGTGCTGGTCGAGGTCAACTGCGAGTCCGATTTCGTCGCCCGGACCGACGATTTTCAGAACCTGGTGAAGGATCTGGCTATGCAGGTGGCGGCCGCCGATCCGCAGTTCATCCGCAAAGAGGATGTGACGGCCGAGGTGCTCGATAAAGAGCGCGATATCCAGCGCGGGCGGGCCCTGCAGGAAGGCAAGCCCGAAAAGATGGTGGACAAGATCATCGAAGGGCGGATGAGCAAGTTCTATGAAGAGATCTGCTTGTACGAGCAGCCCTTCATCCGCGATAATGCCACCAGCGTAGGCGACTTAATCAAATCGGCGATTGCAAAACTTGGTGAAAACATTTCGGTCTCGCGCTTCGTCCGGTTCAAAGTTGGCGAGGCTGCGTTGATCGAGGAAACAGCGGAGACGTCCCCGCCACAGAGTTAATGTGGCGCACGCACTCCTGCGTGCCGCGTTCACCCTCATGTGAACGCATGGCTGGATTGGAATCCCGTGCCAAAATACCAGCGCATCGTACTCAAACTCAGCGGCGAGGCGCTCGCCGGCGGTGGATCTTTCGGCATTGATCCGGAGCGTGTCAAAAGCTTAGCGGCCGAGATCGCCGAAGTAGCCCAGACGGGCGTGCAAATGGGACTGGTGGTAGGGGGCGGCAACTTCTTTCGCGGTGTCGCCGCGGCGGCCATGAACATGGATCGCGTTGCAGCCGACCACATGGGCATGCTGGCCACGGTCATTAACGCCATAGCCCTGCAGGATGCGCTCGAGAAGGCGGGCGTGCCAACGCGGGTCATGACCGCCATCCAGATGCATCAGGTGGCCGAGCCGTACATTCGCCGCCGGGCGATCCGCCATCTGGAAAAAGGGCGAATAGTGATCTTTGCCGCCGGTACGTCGAATCCCTATTTTTCGACGGACACGGCCGCCACTCTGCGAGCGCTCGAAATCCACGCCGACGTGATAGCCAAGGGCACACGCGTGTCAGGCGTTTATGATAAAGATCCGCTGCGTTACTCAGATGCCGTGCTATATCGAGAAGTGACTTATCATGAAGTGTTGGCTAAAGCCTTGGCAGTGATGGATGCCTCCGCGGTGGCCATGTGCCGCGACAACCGGCTACCGATCATGGTTTTCAATTTAAACGAGTTCGGAAATATAATGCGTATGTCGATGGGTGAGTCCATTGGAACTCTCATTCACTAAGTCGAACTTATGAAAAACGAACAGCAAACCACCCCTGCAGCAGTTACTTTTAAGACCGTGAAAGAGATTGAAACGAGCGCCAAGACTCGGATGGAGAAGGCTCTGGCCGATCTCCAGCATGATATGGCGGCAGTTCGCACCGGCCGCGCCTCGGTAAGCCTGCTGGACAACGTGCGAGCCGATTACTACGGGACGCCAACGCCTTTGAATCAACTGGCCACGCTGCATGTGCCGGAGCCGTCGCTGATTACGATCCAGCCTTGGGATGTATCCCAGATTGGTTTGATCGAGAAGGCTATACGGTCGGCCGATCTCGGACTAAATCCGGCCAATGACGGCAAGCTCATTCGGGTCCCGATTCCGCCGCTCACTGAAGACCGCCGCAAGGATCTGGTCAAAAAGCTTCACCACATCGCCGAAGATCATCGCGTCGCGATGCGGAATGTGCGGCGCGATGCCAACGAGAACGTGAAGAAACTGCTCAAGGACAAGATTATCAGCGAGGACGAGGATCGCCGGGCTCACGATGAGATCCAGAAGCTTACCGATGCCAGCATCCAGAAGCTGGATCAGGCCGCCAAAACGAAAGAGAAGGAGATAATGGAGCTGAAGTAGGTCCACCGGCGGGATAGAGTTACAATCCTATCGATGACCTATCGACACAGGCTCTGGCGCCGGGTGGCGTTGTCCGCCCTATTTTGCCTCCCGATCTCGCTCGTGGCCGCCGCTGGCCGCTCCATTTCCGAGACCGATATTTTTTCGTTTCAATGGATGGCGAGTCCTCGGATCTCGCCCGACGGCTCGCGCATCGTTTACGTACACGTCACCGTAAACTCGAAGCACGATGGCTACGACACGGCGCTGTGGATGATACCCTCCGCGGGCGGCGCAGCGCGGCAATTGACCGGCGGACCTCGCGATTCGTCGCCGCAATGGTCGCCCGACGGCAAGCTGTTGGCGTTCGCGCGATCGCCGGAAAAAGACGGCAAAGTGCAGCCTCCGCAAATCTACCTGCTGGCGATGGAAGGCGGTGAAGCGCGACCGCTTACCGATACGCCAAAGGGGGCTAGCGGGCCGGTCTGGTCGCCCGACGGCCATACCATCGCGTTTTCGTCCAACACCCTTCCAGCGGACCTCGACCAGAAAAAGGACAACGAAGAGAAGAGCGACGTCCGCGTGATCACTAAGGCGGTCTATCGCATGAATGGCGCGGGCTACCTGGAGGGTCGGCCCAATCACATCTGGACCATCGAGGTTCCCAGAGTTTCGGGTGAAGCGCAGAAAGCCAGGCAGATCACCTCCGGCCAATTCAATGAAGGCGATCTGGTCTGGTCGCGCGACAGTTCGCAGATTTACTTCACCTCGCGGCGAGTTGTCGAATCCTACTACGAAAAGCCGCATGCCGATTTGTATGTCGTGAAGGCCAGTGGCGGAGACATAACAAAAGTGGCCGGACTGGAAGGTTCTATTCAGCAGATGGCGCTGAGTCCGGACGGAACACGCATGGCATTCGCCGGTGATATTGCGATCGGCAAGGATGGCGCGGAGCGATCCTACAGCCAGCCGGACCTGTTCATCACATCGCTGCAACCCGGGTCTTCGCCTAAGAATCTCACGGCAAATTACGACTACGATATCGGCGGTGGGATTGGCGGCGATCAAGGTCCACCGCGGGGAGGCGGGCCATCCAAGCCTTTCTGGAGCAAAGATGGAAGATACATCTTTATCGTGGCGGCGGAAGAAGGCCGAGCGAATCTGAAGCGCATAGACGCGGAAACCGGAAGAGTCGAGCCGCTAACCACTGGCGATCACGATATTTTTGCTTACAACGCAACACCGGATGGGTCCAAGGCCGCGGTGCTCGTATCCACACCAACCAATATCGGCGACATGTATATGGTCGATGTTGCGTCGCGCGAGATGCGCCGGCTTACCACGATTAACTCAGAGCTGTTCTCGAAACTCAATCTGACCGAACCGTCCATGATCTGGTACAAGAGCTTCGATGGGAAACGCATCCAGGCATGGGTTCAGCGGCCGCCCGATTTTCAGGAAGGCAAAAAGTATCCGCTCATCCTTAATATTCATGGCGGACCGCATGCGGCGTACGGCTACACGTTCGATCATGAGATGCAGTGGATGGCGGCCAAGGGTTACGTGGTTCTGTATCCGAATCCGCGGGGCAGCACGACTTACGGGCAGGATTTCGGAAACGTGATCCAATATCATTATCCGGGCGACGATTTCAAAGATCTGATGGCCGGCGTGGACGATTTGATCGCGCGCGGCTGGCTGGATCCCGAAAAACTCGGCGTCACGGGCGGCAGCGGCGGCGGGCTACTGACCAACTGGGTGATCGGGCACACGCAGCGCTTTAAGGCGGCGGTCGCGCAGCGCGATATCGCCGATTGGTCGGACTTCTGGTATACGGCCGACTTTACGCTCTTCACGCCCACCTGGTTCCGCGGCGCGCCGTGGGAACAGGAGGCCGATTTCAAGGAGCGCTCCCCAATCACGTACATCACCAAGATCACGACCCCGTTGATGCTGATAGAAGGCGAGGCCGATTATCGTACGCCTCCGGCGGCCGGCGGCGAGCAGATGTTCCGCGCGCTGAAGTATCGCAAGATTCCGACGGTAATGGTGCGTTTCCCGGGCGAATCGCACGAGCTTTCGCGATCGGGCAACCCCAAGCATCGGGTGGAACGATTGCAGCATATTGTGGCCTGGTTCGACAAATATCTGCAGGGCCAGGAAATTCACACCTACGACGTACAGTAGTTTGAGTGAGACGGGCCGGAGCCGCCGAAACTTGCCTTGCATCGAAACCGGACAGCTTGTAGCGAAAACGGACACTGTGGTCGCAGGCCGTGGTCGCAGCCGGTCTTGATGTTCCCGAAACTGCCCCTCGCACCCGATATACAAATGGAATGGCAATTGCACTGACAAGCCCCTACCGGCCTCGCCAAACAGGACTCTAAAGAAATGATCTACCCCAGAAGTCTTACGACCTTCCTTGTGCTCATACTGGCTCTTTCCGCTGCCGCTCAAACGTCGGAGGTATCTATTGAGGAGCCCAAGCTTCCGCCGGTGATCGGGCCGCTGATAAAGCCCTTTCACGTCCAGCGTCGCATCGTCTCACCAGCCAAGCTATCGGACACGCGACGATTGGAGTCGCTGGTTCGTGCCGGGAACCTATACCTGTCGGTGCAAGACGTAATTGCGCTCACGCTGGAGAACAATATAGATATTGCGGTTCAGCGCTACGCGCCATTTCTATCGAGAGAAGTGCTGCGACGGACCGAGAGCGGTCAGTTCTTGCGAAATGTTGTGCAGCCGATCAGCCCTGGACCGCAGAGCGTGAGCTTGGCCGGCGTGACATCCACCACGGTCGGCCTTCCAGATACCGGGTCCGGCGTAAGTTCCGGCGGCGGCCTGGTCATTTCCATCGGCACAACCCCGCCAACGTTAGATCCGATTCTCTTTGCAAGCGCGAATTTTCAGCATCAAACCAGCCCTGAAAGCAACACGCTTCTGGCTGGAGTTTCCGCGTTGGTGAATGACACCCGCGCGTTCACAGCCGGCTATTTTCAGCAGTTCATCACGGGAACTTTGGGCCAGCTCACCTTCAGCAGCACCCGATATCACCTCAACAGTCCCGCGTTTCAGACCAACCCGTTCACCAGCGGTAGCCTGGACTTTTTCGTACAGCAGCCGCTGCTGCAAGGTTTCAGTATCGCCGCGAGTAACCGCTATATTCGCGTCGCGAAAAACAACATGAAAGTCAGCGATCTCCAGTTGAAACGGCAGGTCATCACCACCGTGTCCGCCGTTTTAAATCTTTACTGGGACTTGGTAAGCTTCAACGACGATTTGCGCATCCGAGAGCAGGCTTTAGCCACGGCGCAAAAGCTCCTCGAAGACAACCAACATCAGGTCGAACTTGGTACGCTGCCAAAAATTGAAGTGACCCGCGCGCAAGCCGAGGTATCGTCCACCAAGGAAAATCTGTTGATCGCACAAACTAACGTCTCGCAGCAGGAGATCGTGCTGAAGAACGCTCTAAGCCGAAATGGCGTAGCCAGTCCGAATATGGACGAGGTACACGTTATTACTCTTGATCAGATTGTCGTGCCGGCGAAAGAGGACCTGAAACCGACCCCGGAGCTCATCGACCAGGCGCTCCACGCGCGCACTGAGCTCGAACAATTCCGTATCAACCTCGAAAGCTACAAGATCAACTTGGCCGGAACGAAGAACGGCTTGCTGCCGACTTTGAGCGCCTTCGCAGAATTTACGAACAATGGTCTATCAGGTGACCCGAATGCTTTGACCCCAGGTGTGATTCCTCCACAATTTGCGATCGGCGGCTACGGGAATTTTCTAGCGCAGATTTTTCAGCGCCACTTTCCTAACTACTCGGCCGGGTTTTCGCTGAATATTCCCTTCCGCAATCGCCAACCACAGGCCGACTACGTGACGGACCTGCTCACCGTCCGCCAAAACGAGCTGCTCCTTCAAAAAGCGATCAATCAAGTTCGTGTCGACGTCAAGAATGCCGTGATTGGGCTTCAGCAGGCCCGCGCCAGATACGAGACTGCGGTGGCAACGCGAACGCTCGCACAGCAGACTCTGGAAGCCGAGCAGAACCGGTTTAAGTTCGGAGAGTCCACCATCGCGCTGGTAGTGCAATCTCAGCGCGATCTTGCTAACAATCAGGAGGCGGAAATCCAGGCCATGGCGAATTATACACATGCCAAGATTGCATTCGACGATGCAGTTGGACAGTCATTGGAGGTGAACAACATCTCGATGGACGAGGCTGCTGCCGGACGTGTCACGCGCGACTCCGCGATACCGGAACAGATTCCAGAGAAGAAATAACGAGGAACGAAATGAGAAAGACCCAAAAAGGTTTGGCGTTCGTCGCGGCTTGGAGCAGCCTGGCTTCGCAGTTGATAGCCCAAGGTCCCCAACAAATAGTCGAACCACCCCACGCCCCCATCCTCATACGATCGTACGAAGGAGCCCGTCTAGCGCCGCTCGAAATGAATAACTCGGATCGGCTGCGGAGCCTGATTCGAGCCGGTAAGCTCTATCTGACAGTGCAAGATGCAATCGCAATAGCAATAGAAAACAATCTGGATTTGGAAATCGACCGATATGGTCCCCTGGGAGCGGAATGGAATTTGAAGCGGCAGCAAGCCGGTGGTCCTCTAAAAGGTGTAACGAACGGCAGTACGCTTTCTAACCAATCTACCAGCGGACAAGGCGTGGTCGGCAGCGAGGTGGCCGCCGGGCTGGCCAGCAATGGAGGCGGAAGCAACACGACCGGAACAGGCGGAGTTGTTCAGCAGATCGGGCCCATTACACCGAACCTCGATCCGGTCTTTCAGAACGCGACTTCCTTTCAACACATCACAACGCCACAGCCGAACCTCACGGTAAGCCAGGTGTCCTCCCTGATCGATTCGCGGCACATCATTAATTCGTTTGTCCAGCAGGGGCTGATCACGGGCGGTTTTGTGCAAGTCACCGCCAACGAGTCCTATCTGAAAGAGAACGCGCCCTCCAACAATCTCAATCCTGGTGTTGCGCCGGTGATTCAGATCACTGTCCGTCACTCGCTGCTGCAAGGCTTCGGCGTAGCGGTCAACAGAAGATTCATCACCGTGGCGGAAAAACAGATAGGCGCGTCGCGCGAGACGTTCCGTTCTCAGTTACTGAACTTGGTTGCGAGCGTTTTGAACCTCTACTGGGACTTAGTGGCCGACGATGACGACTTGAAGGTACGGCAACGCGCCTTGGAGGCGGCACAAAAGTTCCGGGAAGATACTACGAAACAAATCGAACTGGGCGCGATTGCCAGAGTCGAGCGCCTTCGACCAGAGGCCGACTATTCCGCCCGGCGGCAGGAGCTTGAGATTTCTCAAGCCACGGTACGCCAACAAGAGAATCTGCTCAAGACTGCCATGAGCAGAACTGGGCTGGAAGACCCTCTCATCGATGCCGTGGAAATTGTTCCGCTCGATCATGTTGAAGTTCCCGAGCAGGACGATCTGCCTGGTTTGCGCGCTCTTCTGGCGCGGGCCCTCGCCAAGCGGCCGGACGTCGCGCTGGCCAAGATCAGCGATGAGACTGGGGAAATCCAGGCGCTCGGAACGATCAACACACTCTTGCCGTCCCTGCAGGGAGTTTATGCCACCTGGGATGCCGGCCAGGCCGGCGTTCCCGTCCCGGGCAATCCACCCGATCCTAAATTCGTGGGCGGCCTCGGCACTGCATTAGGCCAAGTCTTTCGCCGTGATTATTACAGCCAGCGTCTCGGTGCCAGTTTTAACATACCGCTCTATAACCGGCAGGCTCAGG
>DATMMD010000265.1:0-15013 GCA_035569875.1 Bryobacteraceae bacterium | reverse complement strand
CCGATCTCACGACGGTTGTCGACAATGTGAGGGCAGCTTATCCGAAGGGGCAAATCATCTCGGTGTTTACACCCACCGAAGGCGAGCCCACTTTTGTGGCTCTGGTTCAGGATTTTGATCGCGACCGAACGGAAATCAGAGTCGCTGCCGATCCGGCGACGGGAAAAGTGCTAGGCGAGTTCCCCAGAAACGACACTTGGCTGAGCGTGGTGACGCGGCTGCATGAGACCTTGCTGATTGGGGCGAAGGGGCGGCGCGTGAATGGCTACGGCGCGGTGTTCCTCCTGGTGTTGAACATTACCGGATTAGTGGTTTGGTGGCCTGGTATCCAGACTTGGGTACGCGCGTTGATAGTCGACTTTCGACGAACCTGGCGGCGCGTGAACTTCGATACGCATCGCGCGGTCGGTTTCTGGACACTCGGGATCTCGTCCTTTTGGGCAATCTCGGGAATCTATTTCGGTTGGCCGGCGCAGACGTTTAGATGGGTCCAGAAAGTTTCCCCAATAGTTACGGTGAGACCGCCGGTCGTCTCGGTGCGGCCACAGCGCGATGTAGCTCCGCCCGATCTTCGCGCGCTGATTTCGCAGGCGGGCGTTCTGGATCCGGGTACGACGCTGATGGGAATAGCATTTCCCGCGAGCCGGAGGGCGCCGCTTAGAGTCTTGATGCGTCGGCGGCCAGGGCCGGGTTACGAATATGCCGACAATATCTTTTTTGATCCCTACGACGGCAAGTATCTGGCGACTTGGCGGTATGGGATCAATCAAACCGTGGGGGATTGGTTCATTTGGCTGCAGATCCCGCTGCACTTCGGCACCTATTGGGGGATGACCGTCAAAGTTTTGTGGGCGCTGGCAGGCTTGGCTATCCCGCTTCTGACCGTTACCGGGGCGCTAATGTATTGGAATCGGGCGCTCAGAAGAAAATGGAAGCGTCTTAGGGACAGGCGTTCAGCGTTTCCGCGTCAGCGGGATTCCCTAGCCGAGGCGGCGAGGCCCGGCTTAACGTAATCGGCAACCTGCTGCATGGTTGCAAACCAGACGCCGGGTTTCGACTTGATGTACGCGATCAACCGATCGAGCTGCACGATGCGCGACCGGCGTCCACCGACGTGCGGATGCTGCGTAAGGATAAATAGGGTCCGCTCTTCGGAGGCGAGGTCGAATTCGGCTTTATAGATCTGGAAAACGGCGTCCGGAGAAGGAAGCGATCCGTTGGCTGTCTCGCCGTAATAAACATAATCGTTATCGATTTCGCTGATGGGGATCTCGATCACGCCGCTGGGCTGGCCGCGCGAGACGATCTCGTACGGCTCGTCCGCTGCCAGCAGGCTACTGTCGTATAAAAATCCGGCCTTACGAATCAGATCGAAAGTATTTGGGCTGAATCCGGAGCCCGGCGCGCGAACTCCCACCGGACGGGTGCCAGCGGCCTTGGTCAGATAGTCGATCGACTGGGTGAGCAGACGCTCCTCTTTGGCTGCGTCGCCGATGCCCGGCCAGAACTCGTGGATCCATCCGTGGACACCGATTTCGTGGCGGTGCCGCGACAGGATGGACGGTACGATCTCAGGGTGAAGCATAGCGCCCATCGCGGGTATGAAGAATGTCGCTGGGACCTGGTGTCGATCGAGGAGAGCGAGAATGCGCGGGATTGAGGTTGTGGCGCCGTACTCTCCCACTGACAACGGCACGGGAAGCGGATTCGCGCGTTGTAATAGTTCATTGTCGACGTCGAACGAGAGGCAGACGGCCACGCGCGCGCCATTGGGCCAAGCGGGTGGCGTGAGCTTTTTGCCAACTCGAGCGGTGCCGACAGCCTGCCTGATCTGGTCTTCCGTGGAATCGACGGTGATGGGGTTCACCGTGCCAGCGGCGTGTTGCGACGTACCGCAACCGGTCAAGAATCCGAGGAGCAGGATAGCGGCTGCGAGCTTAAGCCCCATCTTTCACGAAGACCTCCATCACCATGGCCCGTGAAGATCCGACATTCCTGAATCCGTGGGGAGTACCTTTCTCCATGTAATATGCTTGTCCGGGAACAGCGTCCACGGGCTTCGCCGAGCCGATGGTCAGCTCGAGTTGACCACTCACGGGAATGAACAAATGGAAGCGGACGTCGTCGTGAACGTGCACGCTGCGGACGGCGCCAGGCTGGAGCTCTACGCGCGTGACTCGAACGTCTGAACGATCCATCAGCCGGACGGGAGTGACACCGGGGTTTGGGCTGGGGCGCGCCGGTGTCTGAGAATTTGACGACAAAGCGAAAAACAGGCCTGCGACGGCGGTCAATACACAAGTTGGTTTGGTCATTGGCGCGGCTCCTTCTACAGCCGGTGATGAGAGTATATACCGTCTATCGCACGCCGGGCAGCTTCTACACCGCGATACTGGGCTTCTTCGAAAATCGAGAAACCACTGAGATCCGAATTCGCGAAGAAGATATTGCCGACCGGCTTCAGCCAGCGTTCCCGATCGGCGGAGAACATGAAGCCCGGAGATGGCCGGGTCATGGCATGGCCCATACGCATGATGTCGATGTGGGTGACGCATTGCCGGATGTCGGGATGCGCACGCGCGAGGTCGTTCAGGATGGCCTCTTTCCAGTAGTTCCAGTCGTTGGCAAGCAGCAACTGGCGCGCTTCGACGGGCGTATGTTCGGCCAACGACCAATAGAAAGTCCAGACCGTGCGGTCGATGTGACTGGCCAGGCTCATGTGCGTCGCGTTGACGTAGCCAAGCGTGGGGGAATCGTAGATGACGTTGTCCCAGGCCGGCTCGGCGCCCTTCTGGGTCGGCACGCGGTCAAGCGTGAGGTTCGCGGTTAGCCACGGCGAATACTGGAAACCATCGGCGCGTGGCGCGCTTTCGATGAGGTATGGGGCGAGAAACGTCGGAGCGGCGAAGATGACCGCATCGGCGATGTACTCGGCTTGTTCTGTGAGTACGCGCAGTCGAGTGCCGGCGCGCGCTACGCGATAGACCACGGATCCGGCGCGGATGTAGCGCTCCAGTTTCTTGATGAGGCGCTGCGCGATCCACCCATTGCCCTCAGGCCACGTAAGCGGACCTTTCTCCTCCTGCTCGCGCGAAGCGAAATAGTGAATGCCCGCCCAGGCGGAAGTATCTTTGGCGAGCGCGCCGTAGTCGTCACGGCAGGCATAGTTGATATACCAACGCAAGGTGGGCGAATCGAAGCGTTCATGGGCGAGCCAGTCGGCCATGGAGAGGTGGTCAAGCGGCGATGGCTTGGCGCCCCGTTCCATCGGAATGGTGAACTGGCCAGTGGCGCGAAACTCGGTGATCTTTTCTGAGAATCGGCGGTATTGTTCTGTGTCTCGCGGTGTGGCATTCTCGGGCTCGATGCCCTCCTGCCAGCGGCCGTATATGAACAAGCGCTCCTGAGGATCGAAGCAGAGCGCGCGATCGTCCCATTTGCCATCTCGCAAAATTCCGAACTCCACGAAAAGCTCGCGCGCCAGTGATTCGCCTTTAGCGGGGACGGGAACATAGTGGGCAGCCCAGGGGAATCGCGAGACTTCATTTTGACCCCAGCGCGAGTTGCCGCCGGGCTGCGATTCCATCTCGAGCAGCACGAAATCGTGAAAGCCGCGCTTGTCGAGATACCAGGCGGCGCTGAGCCCGGCTATGCCACCGCCGATGATGACGATGGGGACGCGCAACTGGCGGGCTGGCGGGGCGAAGGTGGCGCGATCACGCAGGCGGTGTCCGGTAGCGAAAGAATCGTTGACGAAGGATCCGGTGATGGGGCGATCGGTTTTGCGAGTCACGCCGACCAACGCCGGTGCGGCGGCGAGGAAGTGGCGCCGGTTTAGTGGGCGATGTCTTTCCATTCCCTTTCGTAGTAGCGGACCAGGATCTGATTGTTCAATTGGTTCGGCAGCGCGTCGATCGGTTGCATGTCCACCGGGAAATCGAACAACTCGCGGACATTGCTAAGATAGCGGAGCCCTTGCGGTAATTGAGTCGGCGGCTCGAATGGAACCAAGCTGCCGATGACGTAACCCCACTCTCCAAACGACGGTACATACACGTGATAAGGGTAGGTATGTAGCCCGGCCAGCTTTACCGTCTCAACGATGCACCAGTAAGATTGGCGCGCAAACAACGGCGACGTGCTTTGCACTACGATCAATCCGCCGGCGGAGAGATGTTTCGCTGCCAGGCGATAGAAAGTGGTCGTGAAAAGCTTGCCGAGAGCGTAGCTGGTCGGGTCGGGGAAATCGGCCACGATGAAGTCGAAACGATCGGAATTGGCGTCGAGCCAGCGAAAAGCGTCGTCATTGATGACGTGGACGCGCGCGGCTGTAAGGGAATGCTGATTCAATTCCGAGAGCACCGGGTGACGCGAAAAAAGCTGCGTCATTTCGGGATCGAGATCGACCAGAGTCACGCTTTGAACGGACGGATACTTCAGGATTTCTCGAACCGCCAAGCCGTCGCCTCCGCCCATTACCAAAACAGTGCGCGCGCCTGGAAGCGCGGCGAGGCCGGGATGCACTAGCGCTTCGTGGTAGCGATACTCATCGCGCGAGCTGAACTGAAGATGTGAGTTCAAAAACAGCCGCAGGTCGTCTTTCCATCTTGTCAAAACAATGCGCTGGTAGCGTGTGTTGCGGCTGAAGATGACTTCGTCGGCGTAGAGGCTGTTGTCGGCGGCCGAGGAAATGCGATCGGCGAAAACTGTTCCAGCGCCGAGCAGAGCCAGAACAACGACGCAACTGCCTCGCAATCCATAGCCCGCCCCTCCGAGCTGCTCGCGAAATATATATGTCGACCAAAGCGCTACGCCGGTGTTGAGAATCCCAAAAACCAGCGCCGACCGGACCAACCCAAGCTTGGGGACCAGAAGTATAGGAAATAGCAGGGACGCGCCCAATGCTCCCAAATAATCGAACGTGAGCACGTGCGAAACCAACTCGCGAAACTGGAAGCGCTCCTTGAGGATTCGCATCAGCAGCGGTATTTCCAGGCCGACCAGTGTGCCGACGAGAATTACGACCACATAAAGAATCAGGCGGAATCCTTCGGTGTAGGCGAACGCGAGAAACAGCATCGAGGACGAGAATCCGCCGATGAGCCCGACCATCAGCTCGATCGAGACGAAGCGAGCCACCAGGCCGCGACGCAGAAATCGTGAAAGATAACTGCCGATACCCATCGCGAATAAGTAACAGCCGATGATGGTGGAAAACTGGAAGACGGTGTCGCCGAGCAGATAGCTGGCGAGGGTGCCGGCGATCAGTTCGTAGACCAGGCCGCAGGCGGCGATCAGAAAGACTGAGAGAAACAGCGCGATGGTCATTTTTATAAGCGTTCACACGAGTGTGAACGCGGCACGCAGGAGTGCGTGCGCTACGTCTAGTGGACCGCGGCGGCGATGATAATGCACATGCCGATCGACATCGCTCCGATCAACACCGCCAGCGCGACGTTCTTGTCCTCCACGATCTCTTTCCATAAATGATAGGGCGTCATCTTATCGATGACGACGAACGCGATCACGAAAATCAGAATGCCCAGAAAGGCATAAACGATGGCATTGAGCAAGTAGCCGGGATGGAAGTCTTCCATGAATTATTTGCCTCCGATGTATCGGGAGTAACCGCCATAAGTGGAGCGATACGCGCCGGGATTATCGCGGATCGATTTGGGCAGGACCTTCTGCTGGGTGACGCTGGAGAAGCTCCAACCGCGATACTCGGCGACGCCGGTGAGGCCGAGCAAGAAAACACCGTAAAGCAGGAACAAGGGATTAGTTGTCATTTGTTAATCATCTGCCAGCGCCGCCAGCCCCGTCCCAACCTTCGATACCATGGGCGCGTAGTCGCTTTCGCGCCAGCGTTGGGCCTCGAAGCTAGAGCGCCGAACGGTTTTGACTATGGGGGGAATCAAGAGCAAGCCGGCCGCAATCAAGAAGAAGGTATTGTTCGGAACACCGCGCCGTATGGAAAGCTGATAGCTCACTGGAGCAGCCCCGCGGTCCATCTCGGGCTCGACACGCAGATAATATTTCCCCGACGGCACGCCTGGAACAATGACGCTGTTGTTGGGGCTACCCTCATCGCCATCCGAATCGCGATAATAGCTCACCTCGCGCGCAAAGTCGAATGCCTGTCCGCTTTCTTCGTTGATAAGCGCGAAATTGAAATAAGCCCAGTTATTGACGAGATCGGTTTTGATGGCGACTTCGACGTTGGAGTCGCGGCCGCTCAGGTTGAAATCCGGAGTGACGAACGCGGCCTCGTTCGCTCTTGCGGCCGAGAAGCCGTACTTTTGGCTAAACACTTCATGGCCCACCGACGTGACGCTGAAATAGAGCAAGAGCGCCAGCAGCGCGACGTTGAGCCATAGCCAGGTACGCCAGACGGAACCGACTGAACCTTTATAGGGCGACGGCTGATTAGCGAAGACACCCGACGGCATCGGCGGCGCGCCCGGTAGTTGGAAGGCTTGCCATAGCACTCTTCCGTCCATGTATTCGGCCAGGGACCACGTGATTTCGCCGCCGGTCGATTCCGAAGACAGCATGTAGGGCGGGGATATAAAGTCGGCGCAAGCGGCCGTGTCTCCTATTCGCACCTGCCAGGGAAACTCGCCCAGAACAAAGCCAGTTCTCGCGTCCATGCTGTCGAAGCCGAGATAAGTGACGCCTTGAGCGCGCATGGCAAATCGCCGGCCGGACCGCGCCGCGCCTTCCGGCAGCGCGCTCAGCACGCGGACGAAGTTCCAATGGCCGTTATACTCGGTGAGATAGCGAAAGCCTTTATAAGGATTGAAGAGCAGGTATTCGTCCCAAGAGAAGAAATCGTCCCCGGACTGAACCTCGCGCACCTGGAATCCAATAACTTCGTACAGGGTGTCGCGGATTTTACCGCGCGAACCGAGTGGGATCTTGGGTTGCACGCGCTGCTTTGCTTGGAACGTTTGCAAGATTTCGACTTCGGGCGTGGAGGCATCGAGCACGGTCAAACATTGCGGGCAGATCACGTTCAGCGTATGGGCGAAGCCGCGCAGCGCTACCGGTCCGCCGCAATTGGGACAAGAGAGCGACTTGGTCTTGACGGTCACGACCAGCCCTCAAATTCGCGCAGATTCTTGAAACGCAGGTCGTCGAACTCGACCGCGCGGCCCAGAAAAAGCAGCGGCGGATTTTCGCTGTAGTCGATGGTGCCGAAGTCGCCGCCGGAAGTGCGGAGGTCGGCGAATAACAAATCAGTCTTGTCCCAATATTGGAATGGCAATTCGCCTTGGACACCTTTGTAATGCGCCTGGGTCAGGGAGGTAACCTCGTACTCCTTGCCATCCCACTGAAATTTTCCCCCGCGGGCGATCTGATTGACAGGCGGCAATTGAGAGGGTAGAGCCCTTTGCCACGAGAGATCGTATTCAAGCTGAGCATCCGAGAGCCAGCCGTTCGTGCCGTCGTTATAAACTACATGCCACTCGTTCCAACCGCCTTGCTCGTATTCGTATAAGATACGGCCGATGACGACGAAGCTCTTGTTCTGATACGCGCCTTCCGTGCCGATCTGGATGGGAGAAGCGTCTGGAGGCAGGTCGGCGACTTGCCCCACCTTTTTCAGATCCACATCGGTGCGGATCAGGATGGAGTGGCAGAACTCGCAGGTGGTCTGCACCGCGCTCGACCATCGAAACGTGACCGGCGCACCGCAATTGGGGCAGTTCGCAGCCGGCGCGCTCATGGTTGATAGGGTCGCTCGACTTCCCGGACGAAAACTTTGGCCGCGCCCAATTCCTTTTTGATCAATGCTTCGAAATCGGCGCCGGGCCGCGGGCGGCAGCAGAAGATGTTAAGGCACAGCGATCCGAACTCGGGAAAAGTGTGGCAGGCGAGGTGCGATTCGGCGAGCAGGCTGACGCCGGTGATGCCGCCGGTCAGCGGGAATTGGTGCCAACTCGTCTTATCGAGGGGGTGCAGCTTCAATTCGCCGACCAGAGCGGTAAACAGGTGTTCGAGCCGACGCTGGTCGGCCAGTGCGGCGGGGTTGCAACCGTGAGCCTCAACGATCCACTCGAGACCGCACATGTTATGGACTAAGACTGCGCGCCGCCACACTCCGGACAGAATTTCGCGCCCTTGGGAATCGACTTGCCGCAGTTCATGCAGAACTTCGTCCCGGTGGCCGGGGCCGCTGGTGCAGCGGGCGCCGCGGGTCCAGCGGCTGGCGCGGTCGCCGGTCCGCCGCCACCTGCGGGAGGCGGTTGTTCACCCGGCTTCATGGCGTTCATCATGCTCTGTGCCATCGCCATACCAGCACCTAATCCTACTCCGATTCCAGCCGCTCCGCCGCCTTCATTGGCAGCCGCGATTGGCATAGATTGCGCTACTTGGAATTGCGTGTACTTGTTCATGTCGCCAAGCATGTTCATGCTGATGCGTTGATCCAGCATCTTTTGCAGCTCGTCCGGCAGCGAGATATTTTCGACGACGAACGCCTCCAGCGAAATCCCGAGATCCGCGAAAGACGGCTTCAGGTTGTCGGTGATCTTTTGGCCGAGTTCCTGCTGGTTGGCGGCCATATCGAGGAAGGGAACCGAACTTTGCGCGAAGGTATCGGTCATGCGCGCGACGATAGTGTTACGTAGTTGCCCTTCCAGATCGGGTACGCGGTACATATCGCGCGTGCCGCTTAGCTTCTGGTAAAACACTTTCGGGTCGGCGATTTTGTAAGTGTAAATGCCGTAGCCGCGCATGCGGATGGCGCCAAATTCCTTGTCGCGAATCGTGATGGGCGTCGCGGTTCCCCAACGCTGGTTGGTCTGCAGGCGCGTGGAGAAATAATAGACGTCCGACTTGAACGGGGACTTGAAGGCTTTGTCCCAATTCATGATGTAGGTCAGGATCGGCAGCGTCTGGGTACTGAGCGTATAGAGGCCGGGGCCGAAGACGTCTGCGATGCGGCCTTCGTTGACGAAGACGGCCATCTGGGAATCGCGAACCGTGAGCTTGCCGCCGTTCTGGATCTCCATGTCCTCCATGGGATAACGGTAGGCCAATATGCCATCTTCGGGTTCGGTCCATTGGATGACATCAATGAATTGCTTAGAAAGGAAACTCATAGGTGTTTGTCCGGCTCCTCCGAGTATACGTCAGGTAGCGGGGTTTTGTTCCAGGAGCAACCGTATGTTGTACGCGATTAAGGGATCTACCTTCGAATCCGACACGCTGTAACGCCCAACGAAGCCTGGCCGGATACATCGGGCCGGGGGCTTGGCTATTAACTTGGAACGTGAAGCTCTACGTCCTCTTTGCCGGCCTCATTGGGCACGGTGTCGCCTGCGGCGAGGCAGTCCTCGATGTACAGTTCAAGGCTTCGCTTTCGGAGCGGGTTTTCCCTTGGGACACGCAGCCGGGGAGCGCAGGAACCATTGCGAAATAACCGCTGTCCGGATCTTGATCGAGGAAGGTAATCATAGAACGGCGTGGGCTACTCGTACCGCAAGGCGATCAACGGATCAATCTTAGTGGCCCGCCGCGCCGGCACATAAGTGGCGAATAAGGCAACAGAAAACAAGACCACCGCCACAGTCGCGTAAGTCAGCGGGTCGGTGGTTTTTACGCCGAAAAGCAGGCTCGACAACAACCGGGCGAGGCCGAAGGCGGCGGCCAGTCCGACCGCCACTCCGATTCCCGACAGCAACATACCCTGGCGCACGATGAGCTTCAGCATATCGCCTCGACCCGCCCCCAACGCCATACGAATTCCGATCTCCTGTGTGCGCTGTTCGACGGTGTACGACATCAGTCCATAGATGCCGATCGCGGCGAGAAGCAATGCCATGCCCGCAAATATACTAAGCAGCAGCATATTGAAATTCTGCCGCGCGGTGGATTCGGAAACCACCTGCTCCATGGTGCGGATCTTCGAGACCGGCAGTTGTCCATCCACGGCCAGAATCTCGCGCTGGATGGCAGTGCTTAGAGAGGACGGATCGTTGGCGGTGCGAACCGCCCAACTCAAGGGGAGGACGCTGTTCGCAAGCTTCGTCAATCCGTCCGTGGTTTGGGCCTGTGGAATATACATGACTCCTTGGTCGGAATCCTTGAGGCCGCTTTCACGGACGCTTCCGACAATCCCGATAATCTGGCGCGCCGGCTCGGCGAAATCCGGACCGAGCGCACTTCCACCGATTGTGACGCGCTGCCCCACCGGATCATCCTTGGGCCAATATTTTTTGGCCATGGCCTGGTTGATGATTACTACTCGTTCGGATTTTCCAGTGTCGTTGTCTTCGAACGCGCGGCCGCGAAGCACCGGGATTCGGAAGGCTGTGAAATAATGCGACGATACCGCGCGCCATTGTTCGTCACCGGTATAGAGGTCTCCCTTGGCCGGCGGGCGTCCTTCGATCAGGAACGGAAGATCGATTCCTCCTTCGATGGGAAGCATTATAGTGGCGGCGGCCGACTGGACGCCTGGCAGAGCTTCGATGCGCTGCACCACCTGGCGGGACATGTTCTCCACTTTCGCCGTGGAGTCGTATCTTCCCCCCGATAGCGAGGTCTGCATGGTGATGACGTTGTGCGGATCGAAGCCAGGCTGAACGGAGCTCAGCCCGACGAAGGTTCGGATGGTCAGCAGCGCGCCCACCAGGAGTATCACGGCCAGCGCCATTTCGCTTGCAACCAGAATGCTGCGCGCACGATTCTGCCTGAGGCCAGTGCCGGAGCGTCCGCTGGTTTCTTTTAATACCGAGTTCACGTCCAGCCTGGAAATGTGCAGAGCGGGGAACAGGCCGAACACGATGCCGGTGACGAGCGCGATGCCGAAGGTGAAAGCCAGGACGTGCCAGTCGAGGGCGGTCACGATGGAGGCGGCATGATCCTGTTCGTTGACTCGCGGAAGATTGCCGGGGCTGAGGGCCAGTAAGACACGGACACCCCAGGCTCCGATGAGGAAGCCGAGCAGGCCACTTACGACGGCTAGCAGCACGCTTTCGGTGAGAAGTTGACTGATCAGCCGGCCGCGGCTGGCCCCGACTGCGGTGCGAATGGCGATTTCTTTTTGGCGGCCCGAGGCGCGTGCGAGCAAAAGATTGGCCACGTTCGCGCAGGCAATCAGCAACACGAAGCCGACTGCGCCAACCAGGATAAGCAGCGCGGGCTTGACGTCGCCAACCAGGGCCTCACGCAGCGGCACCACAGCCACGCTTTCAGTCTTGTCCATCCACTTGGGGTTGACTGCTCGGAACCGTTCCCCGGCCAGCTTCATATTTGCTTTGGCAGCTTCGACTGTCACACCGGGCTTCAGACGGCCTGCGACGAGCAGATAGTGGCCTTGATTGGTACTGTCGGGATCGGCCTGCAGAGATATAAAAACGTCAGCGGGAGGATCGGGCCGGAAGTTGGGGGGCAAAATACCGACCACCGTATATGCATCGCCGGCCAGAGTAAGAGGTTTTCCGATTAACGACGGGTCGCCGCCGAGACGAGTCTTCCAAAGGGTATTGCTGATCACCACGGCTTTCGCTCCGCCGGGCAAATCTTCTTGGGGCAAGAATGTGCGGCCGAGCGCCGGGGCCACGCCGAAAACGCGGAAGTAGCCCTGTGAGACGTGAATACCATGCACTTGCTCGGGGCGGTCGCCTGAGCCTAGATTGATGCCCAGGCCTTGAAAATCGTAGATTGCCAGGGATTCAAAGACCTGGTTGTTCTTATTCCACGCCATGAATTTCGGAATTGACGAAGAGGATCCGACACCTTGCGGGAAGCCGCGCTCTACGCGCATGATGCGATCAGGCTCAGAGTAGGGGAGCGGCTGAAGCAGAACGGTGTTGACAACTGAAAAAATCGCCGTATTGGCACCAATACCGAGGGCCAATGCGGCGATAGCGATGGTTGTGAAACCAGGGCTATTTAGGAGAACCCGAATAGAATGACGAAGGTCGGAGAGCAGGCTGCCCATAGCCTTCTATACGCGCAGCCTGCTCAAAAGTTCGCATCAAGAAAAGGTAAATCGGTATTCGCTAGCTTTGCGTGGACGCTGCCGTCAGCACGGACGAAATCTGGCTGAAGATGGTGCTGATGCTCGAAGCGACATTGGGCATGATTGCGCCTGCCGCCACCGCCACGAATCCAGCCATCAGGGCATATTCGATCAGATCCTGTCCTCGCTCGTCGCGCCAGATCTTGGCCAAAATGACCAATTGCAGAACACGGCTCATTTCTTTACTCCTCCATGTTGAAATTCCCCAAGCAATCCGGCGCAATGTCAGACTTGGCATCCCGGCGTTGCCACCTCGTTTATCTTGCATCAGTTAAGGAAAAGGAGCTATCCCGCCGATATTGTAGTGAGGGCTAAGGTTGAGGTCGAGAGTTTAAGGTGAATACATCACAGCAGAGCATTTGGCCGGTGTCGGTCTTCGGCCTGGGTTTTCTTTTGCTGATCATGGGTTTATCGGGCGTGGCCAGCATCCAGGAAACTCGCCGCATTCACGAGCAGATTCTATCAGTAGAAGATAATTATCGGCACATCGAAAATATGGTGGAGGCGGTCCGTTCTGATACTTCGCAGGTGGCAGTACTACAGCGGGACCGACTCTTGGATCACGGCACTTCCGCGGAAAGCTACGCACACCAGTTGGCCGCTTTACGAGACAAGACCGAGGCGACTATGGGGCAATTGCGATCCATTCAACTGCAGCAGGACAGCAAAGCCTTCGAGCGGTTGGAGAGCGCTTTGCGGGCTTATATGGACGCGGTAGCAGCGGAATTCCGCGCCACCCCCGCCGCCGGCCTTAGAGCGGAGTTCGACGATCGGTTCCGGTCTCAGAGTCTGACCATATTTTCGGTGGCCGAGGAACTGGGAAAACTGAACGAAGAGAATTTCGAATCACGGCGGCGCGCGTTGAACCAGTCGGTGGAGCACCTTCAATACGACATCTGGGAGACGATTATAACGGCTCTCGTGGTCGGTGCTATCATTGCCGGCGCGAGTATTTTCCGGATCACCGCTCTGGAGAAGGAGTCGGCTGAACATCAGAAGAAGACTGAGCAAGCCGAGGAGCGCCTGCGGCTTCTTTCCCAGCAGCTGGTCTCCTCACAGGAACAGGAACGCAAGTCTCTGTCGCGCGAGCTGCACGACGAAATAGGACAATTGCTAACCGCACTTCGCATGGAACTCGGTAATATGGAGCGCATCCGCGCTGCCACGGGAGTCGATCTGGGTCCGCATCTCGACCAGGCTAAAAAACTGGCCGAGACCACGCTGAAGACCACTCGCGACATCGCCATGGGACTGCGACCCGCCATGCTGGATCTGTTGGGTCTCGGGCCCGCGCTCGAGTGGCAGGCGCGCGAGTTCTCCCGGCGCTACAACACGCCGATCCAACTCGAAGTGGATGGAGACCTGAAAGATTTATCCGACCGGCACCGGACCTATCTTTATCGGATCGTTCAGGAAGGTCTGACAAATTGTGCGCGGCACGCGCAGGCAAAGAACATCCGTGTACGGCTGGAGGATGCCAATGGACAGGTAGCGCTCACGGTGGAAGACGACGGCATCGGATTCGATGCGCACGCGGGAGTTGTTTATGGCCTGGGCCTGCTCGGCCTGACGGAACGTGTGCGCGAATTGTCGGGCAACATCGCGATCGAGTCGCAGCCTGGCAAGGGAACGAAACTGGCCGTGGTGTTGCCGGTGAGCCGGGAAGCTCAGCCTATTGGATGATGCGCTTGCGGACCGCGTAGAGAACGATGTCGGCGGTGCTGTGCAAGTTCAGTTTCGCCATCAAGCGGCTGCGGTGCGTTTCTACGGTATAGAGACTGACGTTGAGTAGAGCTGCCGCTTCTTTGTTGGACTTGCCCTCGGCCAGCAACTGCAGAACTTCCTTCTCACGGTCGGTCAGGAGGTCGTATGAATCCTCCAGACCTTCGCTCTGCATCTGCCGCATATAATCTTCGAGCAGCGTCTGAGTGATGGTTGGGCTGAAGAAGAGCTTCTTGCCGGCCACGGCACGCACGGCCTGCAGCAGGTCCGCTTCAGCGCAATCCTTGAGCAGATAACCGTGCGCTCCAGCCGCGAGAGCGCGCACCAGAAAGGTCTCATCACAATGCATGCTCAGCATGACGATACCAATATTGGGATCTCGTTTGACAATCTGGGATGCGGCGTCGATACCGTTGAGCTGCGGCATGGTGATGTCCATAACGACCACGTCAGGACCGAGCTGTTCGGTCATGCGGACCGCTTCACGCCCATCCGAGGCTTCCCCGACGACTTCGATGTCAGGATCAGTTTGCAATAGGAATCGAAGGCCTTTTCGAACTACGCCATGATCGTCGGCGAGTAGGACTTTAGTGCGGAGGGACATATATAACCTTATCGACTGGTTAAGGGATTGGCAGGAGGGGCTGCGGCCGGCGGGTTAATTAAATTTATCCATCTGTGTTTTCAACCACTTGTCCGGAGTACAGCGAATTTCCTTCGCAAGCTGTTGCCAAGATGGGGAGGGTCTGTTATTCTGTTTGAAGCCGCATAGCACTGTTAGCGGATTCGAAAAAAGTTCGCGTTGGCTGTTGCCATCGGATCTTGAGTCTGCTAAGCTAACGTGAGGCGGAATTTCTACGGCAGGTAGGAACGAAGCAGTTAAAGCCTCAACTCCTGTCAGGTAGTTCTTTTTAAGTTCCCAAGAATTCTGGTTCAAGCGGAAACTTTGAATGTAAGTATCGCTTGCGCCAAAACGGCTTTCGAGGCCGGCAGTCGATTCAGTCTTCTTCGGATCGCTGGAATGGCTGCGCAGATCTTTGACAATCTGGTTGGACGCAGAAGTAAATTCGTCAGAACTTTGAGTTCAAACCGGGGACGATAAGCTTGGCCCTGTAGTTTAGGGTCAGGTCGATAGTCTCAACAAGATCAAACGAGAGTTTGATCCCGGCTCAGAATCAACGCTGGCGGCGCGCTTAACACATGCAAGTCGCACGAGAAAGTGGAGCAATCCATGAGTACAGTGGCGTACGGGTGAGT
>DATMMD010000264.1:0-12420 GCA_035569875.1 Bryobacteraceae bacterium | reverse complement strand
TGTCTCCGGCGGTGTTGCCGAACTCCGGCGCAAAACTGTTCGTAACGCTCTGAACCTCTCGCACATAGATGTCGGAGATAGGAAACAGGCGCAGCCCATAACGGTCCGTCTCGGTGTCCACCATGCCGTCCATCTGGTAATTGATGCGATCCAGCAGACCGTTGGTATTAATGGTGCGCGGGATGCCGAGCTCGGGATTCGGATGGCCGCTGACGCCCGGTTGAAACAGTACGAAATTATACGGATTGCGTGACGTGAGCGGAAGATTATCGACTTCCTCGTGGCCGATGGTCCGGCCCGTGGCCAAGCGCGATGGCTCCACCACCGGCGCGCCGGACGTTACCTCCACTGTCGTGCTTACCGATCCGACTTTAAGTTGGGCTTCGATCACGGCTTCGGTCCCCGCATCCAACACTATATTCGTGTGGCGCTCGGTTGAGAAGCCGGTTTTTTGCGCCGTCACTGTATAAGTGCCGAGCGGAAGATTGGGGAATACAAACAGACCATTGTCGTCGGTGTCTAAAGCGCGCGAGAAACCGGTCTCTGTATTGGTCACCGTTACGTTAGCGCTCGGCACCACCGCACCAGCGGCGTCTATGACGCGGCCTCGAATACTGCCGTTAATGGCCTGAGTTTGCCCGAATGCGAGCTGGCATGCGAACAGCAGGAAAAATAGAACACTACTTCGTCGAATCATGATTCGTTGCCTCCCTGAGCGCGAGTTCCGGGAAGAACCGGAAGCTCGAAACCTCGTTGTTCGCTACTGTATCATAAGAATTCAAGCCTTGGGGACGAGGCTTTAGCGAGCCCACGGGAATTTACTGATGATCAGACTCAACCCTCCACGAATTCTAGCGATTCTTGCACTTGTGCTTCTGCTGGGGATGTACGCGGGCTTGAGCCGCGCGCAGCAGCAGGCGCCTGCTGTCGATGCCCAGGCCATCGCACCGGATCGCGGCGCGGCCGGGATGTCGCGACTGCTGCGCTCGCTACAGACCCGCGCCAGCCTTCTATTATTCACCGCCCATCCTGACGACGAAGACGGCGGCATGCTCGCTTACGAGATTCGCGGACTCGGCGCCCGCGCCGGCCTCATGACGCTGAACCGTGGTGAAGGCGGCCAGAACGTCATGTCCATGGATCTTTACGACTCCTTGGGTTTGCTGCGAACGCAGGAGCTGCTGATGGCCGACCGCTATATGGGCGTCGATCAGTTCTTTTCCCGCGTCGTCGACTATGGATTCTCGAAAACGCGCGAAGAGGCGCTTGAAAAATGGGATCACGAGCGCGTTCTCGCGGATTCCGTCCGCGTCTTACGGATGTATCGTCCGCTGATAGTGGCGTCCGTATTCGTCGGCGCCGCCACCGACGGCCATGGCAATCATCAGGTGGCCGGACAAATGGCGCAAGAAGCCTATGTCGCCGCAGCCGATCCAAATCGTTTCCCCGAACAGATCCGCGAGGGACTGCGGCCGTGGGCGCCGCTGAAAGTTTACGCGCGCGTTCCGTTCTTTGAGGAGACCAAGGAGGGCATGTACGATTACGCCACCGACAAGTACGTGCCGGTTAAATTCTTCGACTATGTGAATCAGACCTGGTCGACCACGCGGCCGCCTGTTACGGTGGAGATTCCCGAAGGCCTGCCTGAGCCCGCAGCCGGTCTCACATACCTGCAGATCGCGCGCGAAGGTTTGGGATATCAAAGGTCGCAGAACGGTGGCGGCACCATTCCACCGGCTGCGCCCGTCAACAGCGCCTATCACCGCTATGGATCGCGAGTGCCCGCCGCGGAGCACGAGACGTCTTTCTTCGATGGAATAGATGTGACACTGGGCGGCATCGCCAGCCTTGCCAAGGGCGACACGCAATTTCTAAGAGACGGCCTGAACCAGGTCTCGCGGCTCGCAGCGGATGCTTTGAAACAATACGCGGCCGATCGTCCCGCGGCCATCGCGCCGATCCTCGCCGACGGACTTAAAGCCACGCGTGCGCTTAGCGAACAGGTACGAAACAGCCAGTTAGCGGAGCCCGGCAAGAGCGACGTCGAATTTGAGCTGCATCTCAAAGAGCAGCAGTTTGAGAAGGCGTTGGCGGCCTCGCTCGAAATCTCGTTCCTGACCACCGTTGCCTCCGAAGAGGGCGGCGGGAGAGGCCGAGGTGGCCGGGGCCGAGGCTCGGCTGCCACTGAAGTAACTCCGCCGGCCGGAACGCCCGGTGCTTCAGTTGCACCTCCAACTCCGGGCAGGGGACCTTTTGGTGGACGAGGCAATGGTCCGACATTCACCATCGCCATCCCCGGCCAATCATTCGCGGTCGAAGCGCAGATCTACAACCAGAGCCCCGAAAATCTGACCGTCGAGAGCGTCGACGTCCAGGCTTCCGACGGAAAAAACTGGAGCATCCGTCCCACCGGCACAGCCGATCATGAAGTCGCCGCTGGCAAAGAAGTCCAGTGGAGATTCGCCGTGGCTGCACCGGCCGACGCATCATTTACGCGCCCGTATTTCACGCGCCCGAACGAGGAGCAGGCATATTACAACCTAATCGATGAACGCTACCGCAATCTTCCGCTCGCGCCATATCCGCTCGCCACCCGCGCTCGAATCGTTTATCATGGCGTGCCCTTCGAAGTACAACAGGTGGTACAGACTAACGAGCGCATGCCTGGAATCGGAATGGTGCAGAATCCACTGTTAGTGGCCCCGCCGATCTCCGTGACAGTATCTCCGTCCGCCGGCGCAGTTCCGATGACGTCCAAGTCGTTTGCATTCTCCTGCACGGTTCACAGCAACGTCAAGGGTCCGGCGGAGGGTGTGCTTCGGTTGGAGTTACCACGCGGATGGCGATCGAATCCAGCGGAAGCGCCGTTCTCTCTGGCGCGCGACGGCGAAGATCAAACCATCACATTCTCCGTTTCTCCCGACTTGGTAAAGCCGGCTGAGTATGAGATCACCGCGATCGCACAGTACGGCGGACATTCCTACCGCGAGGGTTATCGCTTGACAGGATATCCCGGCGCGCGGCCGTATCCTTTCTATCGTCCCGCCACCTATCGCGCCGTCGGTGTGGACGTGAAAACAGCGCCCGGCCTGCACCTCGGCTTTCTGCCTGGCACCGGCGATGACGTGCCCAAGGCGCTCGATGATCTCGGCCAGAACGTGCGCATCCTGGCCAACAGCGATCTCACGCGCGGCAATCTTAGTGAGTACGACGCGATCATCCTCGGCACGAGGGCCTACGCTGCTCGCACCGATCTGAAAGCCGCCAATGGCCGCTTGATCGAGTATGTGAAGAACGGCGGTGTTCTCATCGTTCAATACAACCTGCAGGATTTCGATCACAACTATGGCCCGTACCCGTTCACGCTCGGCCAGAATCCGCAGAAGGTAGTCGACGAGAACTCAGAGGTGACCCTGCTTGAGCCGTCGAGTCCCGCCTTCACTTGGCCCAATCGAATCACCGAGGCCGACTTCAAAGGCTGGGTGGAGGAGCGCGGCCACGGTTTCCTGCAAAGTTGGGATCAGCATTATCAACCTCTGGTCGAGACTCACGATCCGGAGCAGGATCCGCAAAAGGGCGGACTGTTGCTGGCTCGCTTCGGGAAGGGTTTCTACATTTACGACGCGTTCGCGCTCTACCGGCAGTTGCCATCGGGCGTGCCAGGCGCCTATCGAATCCTGGCGAATCTGGTGAGCCTCGGCAAGAATCCCGCGTTCGCCGGCCAGCGCGCTGGACTTCCCGCCGCGAATGGACGAAATGCGGGCGCGCCAAGGTAGTTAGTGAATCCCGACTCGTTTCCAGCGCCGATTTATGCCGAGACCGTTCTCGGGCCGAATTTTGAAGATGCCAAGCGATATTTTCTCGACCCGCTGCTCGAGATCCACTATGCCCACAGCCGAATGCTGGCGCACCAGGGCATCCTTACCGCCTCCGAAGAGCAGACGCTTCGCGCGGCCCTGAATCATCTCGACCGGGCAGAGATTACACGTGCACGTTACGACGGCTCCTCCGAGGATCTGTTCTTCTTTATCGAAAATCTTCTGGAGCGCGCTTGTGGCGATCTGGCCGGCAAGATGCACACCGCCCGCAGCCGTAACGACATCGCCATCACTCTCTACCGCATGACGCTTCGCCGCCAACTCCTTGCTTTTGCGTCCGCCGTGGTCGGTGTTCGAGCGGTGGTTTTGGATCTTGCGGCGCAGCACGTCGAGACCATCATGCCTGCCCACACCCACACGCAGCCGGCGCAACCCACCACGCTCGCGCACTACCTGCTGGGCGTCGCCGAATTTCTGGCGCGGGATTCCGCGCGTATCCAGGCCGCCTTCGGCCGCGTCAACCTCAACCCCCTGGGCGCTTGCGCCATCACTACCACCGGCTTCTCCATCGATCGCGGGATGACCGCGCAATTGCTCGGCTTCGAGGGCCTTGCCGAGAACTCCTACGGCGCCATCGCGTCTATCGATTATGTGACTGAATCGGCCGCGGCCGTTGCTGTCGCCATGGTTAACACCGGCAAGTTCGCGCAGGATTTGCTGCTCTGGTCGACCCGCGAATTCGGATTCTTGCGCTTGAGCGATGCATTCGTGCAGTCCTCCAGCATCATGCCGCAAAAGCGCAATCCGGTGGCGCTAGAGCATACCCGCATCCTGGCCAGCCGCGCGCTCGGCGAAGCGCAAGCCGTCTTGACCTGCGCGCACAACACACCCTTCGGCGACATCAACGACAGCGAAGATGACCTGCAGCCGCTGGTGTTCACTCTGTTTGCGGATGCCCTCCGTGCGCTGCGCCTCCTCGCTGGAGTGCTGAAAAGCGCGGACGTCGATCGCGAACGTTTGGCGTGCCGTGCCGCCGCCGATTTCATGACCGTCACCGAACTGGCCGATACGCTGGTGCGCCATGCCGGTATGAGTTTTCGCGAGGCGCATGGGCTGGTGTCGAAGGCCGTAAAGAGAGCCGGAGAAGACGATAGCCCGAGTGCCATTGCAACCGCCCTGCTTGCCGACAACCCTTCCTTTCCCCTGACTCAGCACGAAATCGAGCACGCTCTCGATCCTCGCAACTTCGTCAATATTCGGCGAGTCACTGGCGGCCCGGCGCCCGAAGTCGTGACCAAGGCCCTCTCTCGCGCTCGAAACGATCAGGCCAGCTTCGAACAGTGGATTCATTCCAAGCAGGAAATGTTGAACGCAGCCCGCCGCCGCAACACTTCGTAGCGCACGCACTCTTGGGTGCCACGTTGGCACTCGTGCCGACGCCCGAGTGCGTGTGGCCTCTTTACTCTTTAAACTCCGGATCGCTCTCGATCGGGATCCAGTAGCCCACGTTTGTAATACCATGCCTTCCAAAGATCGGCGCCGTGCGGTCCGCGAAACGGGCCGCGAGTGCATCGCGCTTCCCCGGCTGCGCGGGTATAAACTCGCAACTCGAAGAACCCGGCCGCCTCCCTCTCTTGTGCGAAGCCCCAACCCACTTCTAGCCACGCCGAACGCCAATCCCATAACCGCTGCGATTTTCCACTGGCCCGATTTTGGTATCGTAGCTGGAGTGCCGAAAGGAGGCTCCTTGAAACTTTTTGCCCTCGTCGCAACATTAGGCTTCACCGCGTGCGTGTTTGCCCAAGAGGCAGCCGTTCCCGAAATTCCATTCGATTCGGTTCCAAATCTGCTGAAATTGCCCGCCGACCTTTATCTCGGCGAGGCCTCGGGCGTCGCGGTTAATTCGAAGAAACACATCTTCGTTTATTCTCGCGGCAACTCGACCGGGCCCGCTTACGCAGCCACAGCATCGCAGCTCTTGGAGTTCGGTCCCGACGGAAAATATATCCGCGAGATCGGCCGCAACCTGTACGCCTGGTCCTTCGCACACACCGTGCGCGTGGACAAAGATGATAATGTTTGGGCCGTCGACAAAGGCTCGGATATGATTATCAAATTCAATCCCGAGGGCCGCGTCGTAATGGTATTCGGCCGCAAGAAGGAAGCATCCGATGAAGGTGCCGAAGCGTGGAAGCATCCCAGACCGCCGCTTCCAGCGATAGATGGGCAGTTCCGGCAGCCCACCGACGTGACTTGGGATACGCAGGGCAACGCGTTTATTAGCGACGGCTATATCAACTCGCGTGTGGCCAAATACGACAAGAACGGCGATTGGGTGAAGCAGTGGGGCAGTTATGGAAGCGGCCAAAGCCAGTTCAATACGCCGCACAGCATCGCCGCCGATGCCAAAGGAAACATTTACGTTGCAGATCGCGGCAATCGTCGTATTCAAGTATTCGATCCGGATGGAACTTTTCTGCGAGAGATCAAGATCAATGTGCCCGTCCCGCCGGTAGTGCACATGTGGATGGGGAACACGCCCAATCCGAATGCGCCTGCCGGAAACGCGACCATGGCATCCGGCGCGCCTTGGGCGATCTGCATTACTCCTGGCCCGACGCAGTATCTTTACAGCTCCGATGCCTATCCAGGCCGCATCTACAAGCTCACCTTGGATGGCCAGGTGCTCGGCACCATCGGCAGCATGGGCCGGCAATTAAAGCAGTTCGGCTGGATTCACGAGATGGCGTGTCCCTCTGAAAACGAGTTATACGTCGCCGAAATCTTAAATTGGCGAGTACAAAAACTGCTTCTGCATCCGACTAAAGCCAGCACTTCGACCAACTAACTCGATTGTCTCCGCTGTCTGAGCCGTGACCAGAGGGAGCGGTCACGGCCTACTGCCCTTTCACTTGTTCCGGCGTGCCGAACTTCGCCTCAGGAATCGGGACATTCACTTGCACGTCCTTGATCTCAATGGAGTCCCGGCCGTCCAGCCATGCGAAGGTCAGCCGATAAGGCATCTTGATTCCGTTGACGTCGCGATAGTCGGAGTAGTCAATCTGCGTGGGAACTCGCCCGATAGGCGACCTGCTGTAGCGCAACTCTCGAAGTAACAATCCCGACTTCGAATCGAAGTACAACGTTGCGACCACGCCGTTGGGGCGGTCACCCTGCACCACTTGTACATCATGACTTCCCAGCGTCAACTCCGGCTGCTGCGAAGTCTGGCTGGATGGCCCGGGAAGATCCTCGATCGTGCTCGGCAAACTAACGCGCCAATTCTTGAGAATTTGCTTGATCTGTCCTGGAAAAGCCAACTGCGCGTCCAGCCGGAAACCGTCCAGATCGCCTCCGCTTATCTGGTATTCCTTTAACACCGCGAGCGGAGTCTTGATCCAACCCGCGCGGCCGTTGAAAGTCCGGATGCTGTCTCCACGGTCAGGAGCATCCTTAAACTCGATTAGTGTGGTCCGTTGATCCGGCGCTTTCGCAAAAATCTGGACTTGGCCGCCGCCGCCGAATCCTCCGAAGCCGACGCTCGTCCCGTGAGCGATATAACTGGTGACGCCGGCCAGCCGCTGGGCTCCGCCGACAGCCTGAATATACTTGTCCAGAATCTGCTCCGCGGTCGGTTGTCCGGGAGCCTGTCGGAAGACGTCATCCGGCTCTAACGACGGAGTGCCGTATACGATATCCATGCTCGGCGTAACCGCTGGTTTATCCCGCCCGCGATGACAGCTCCAGCAGGTCACCATCTGGCGTCCCGTGAAGTTGTCCTTATTTATAGCAGCCACCATGGTCACCATCCGGCGGGCGATCACTTTTCTCTGTGTATCCGCGGCCCAATCTACGCGGTCGGTACCGGCGCCCGTATGACACTCCGAGCAGTCAAAGCCCAGAGCAGCCGACATGACCCCCATGGTCCCCATGAAGTCGTCCACGGGAATTCCCCGCAGGACCTGGATATTATGGAAGGCCTCTTCCGCCAATTGCGGCTTCGCGGGCGGGGCGGTCTGGCCACCCACGATACCAGCGCCAGCCATCCACACAACCGCAATTCCCCCGACCGCGAGGATGACTCGCTTCGACCTGAGATTCATGTTCTTAAGAAGCTTTCAGTTCACTTCTTTTCGCCGCCGGCTTCGTCCGGAGCGCCGGTGCCAGTCGCGCCGATGAACAGCTTCTGTCCATTGGGAAGAGTGATGTCTCTGCCGTTAGCCCGGTTCGATCCGTCTTTGGATTGATATCCGTCAACGATGACTTTGGTCCCCACCGGGATAGTGTTCTTGGTGAAGCCGCGCCGCAACAGGACGTTGGGGCTCCCCGCCTCGAACATCCAGTTGGTCACAGTGCCATCCGAACCCTTCACGTCCACATGGATCCACGAGTGGGGGTTGATCAATTCAACTTTCGTGACCTCGCCCTCAAAATGGACCGGCCTTTTGGCGTCAAACTCCGCGGCAAATGCGTGATGCGCCCACGCCGGAACTCCTGCCAGAATCAGGGTTGCGCCGGCAAATGCGATAGCTAACTTAATTTTCATTTCAATTCTCTCCTTGACTTACTTCTTATTTTTCGCGCCCTCTGCTGTCTTTTCTGAGAGGCGAGCGCCGCCCAAAATGTCGGGCATCGCGTAATTCCCCTCGTGACACGCATACTCATAGATCGGACCACGGGTTGCCAAGAATGGATACTCGAGAGTCCAAGGCTTCGTGAATGTCGTGGGATCATCCATCGTAACTCTATAGAGGATCGTTCCCGGATCGACACGCGTGATGCGCTCAACCACATGCAAATTCTCTCCCGATCCTCTGAACCTGGTCTTATCCCTGAAATTAGTTGTGTCGACTACCAGTGTATCGCCTTCCCAATGGCCAATGGAGTCCCCCATCCACTGCCGCACGTTGGACGGCAGATGCGGACGGCCATCCATGTGGATGTTGCGGACGTCGTGAACCATTTCCACCAGGATCATGACGGTATCGGGAGTTTGGACAATCTCATAGTTGTTGTTGTATAGCACCGGAAGCATCGGCGGCCCGGACGTGGAACCGAACCCGAGTAAACATCGCTCGCCCAGTGGCCGGTCCTGCGGGCCGTCGAAACGCTGCTCGATCGCTAAAAGGCGGGCGGCATTTCGCTTCTTCGCCTCCGGCGTCAAGGCCGGGATCTTCCCGTCGGGCGGATCGATGATCAGGGAGGTCCGCTTCACTCCATCGACTCTTGCCAGTTCTGTTCCGCGATCGAAGAACAATGCGTTATAGGCATGATCGCGATCCTGCTCGGCGTTCTCGCTGCGCTTATCGCCATAGAGATTGTCATTGTTCTGCTTCTCGTACTTGGTCGCTTCGGCATCCGTGGCGGTCAGCTTCCCGGCAAACTGAGCAGGCCGTTCCATGGGCGTGACCGTGGCGTTCGTCCAGATTCCCTGAAGATCCGGGTGACCATCCGCGCTACGCGGCACGGCCTGAGTTTTCGTTTTGGCAGCGATTCCCTGCGCCCGGGCGGCCAGCGGCACAATGCTTGCCACGGCGAGAGCAACCACGGATGCAAGAAATGTGCAGCTCATAAAGCGCGTCTTTATTTGGTGGGTTTCTTTTCGAACTGCCCGTACATCAGATCTTCCACGAACTCAACGCATTTGAATTCCAGCAGCTGCGCGTTCTTTTCCACGTGCTTGTAGAGGGGCATGCTGATTTTCCACGGCCGCGAGAACACCTTGGGATCCTCAATGGTGGCTTCGTAGTTGAGGATGTTCGGGGCCATCGGCGTGTAGCGCTCCACCACATGCAGATCGTCGCCGTGGTAATCGCCGGCGCGATCGAACCAGGTCCGTTCATCCAGGCCGGTCACATCCACTACCAGTGTGTCCCCTTCCCAGTGGCCATACGATTGTCCCATCCAGGTGTCGATCGGCGCAGGTCCCGGGTCCTTTAGATAGATGTTGCGAAACGCGCTGTCATATTCATAAGCGATCGCGATATAGCTTTGGCTTTGGAAAATCTGAAATGGATAGGGCAGGTACGTCGCGCGCGGCACGCCCGGCAGATAGCATTTCACTTCCGGGTCGAGGGTCAACCGGTTCTTGTAGTTCTCTTGCTTCTTTGCCAACGCCGCCGGTAAATAGGGTATCTTGCCGCCCTCCACTACGCCGATGCCGCCCGGTTCGGCGCCCAGCGTTCCCATCGTGACTACCTGGCTGGCTTGCGCTGCATGGCCTTCGAGATCCCAATTGGCGGTATTCATGGCCTGCCAAATGCCATTGAGGTCGGGATGTCCATCCGGCCCGCGCGGAGCTTTATAAGTCCCGGTCTGGCCGGCGGCCGACATCGCCCCCAACAACAGCACGCTTAGAAATGTATTTCGCATCGGATCGATACCTCCCCAACATGATACACAACGGGCCCGAAGGTACACCCCAGTTTGCCTGATTGTGCCGATTTTGAGGTTACCTTCAACGCGTTTCGAATGTCAAGGTCAATCCGTGTTTCCGAGCCGTGACCAAAGGGAGCGGAGTGCTGTCCCTTTACTTCCCCGCTTGCCGCCGCGCCTGAGCCAGCGCCACTTGAACACTGATCGTCTCCGGTGTCACCCGGTCCACTACGATTCCCGGCGGCAGATCCAGCGATTCCGGTCGCAGCCGTAGCGTATGCGACCCGGCCTGAAGGCCGCCTAGGTTGAAACTGCCCACTAGCCTGGCCAAATTCAGAGAATCCATAATCCACGGGCTCCCCCGAACCTGGACCTCCAGCGTATCGGCGGATTGGCCGCCAACCACCATGCCCGGCGGTACATTGCTGAATTCGATCGGCACGCTGATTGTCCGAATGGTTGTCCCGGAAGCCAGGAACGACATGCCCCAGATCACGCCTGCGAGACCCAGCGACGCGAACTTGAGGCCCAGGTTCGTGAAGAACAGCCGGCGCAGGCGAGTTGCAATTCCCTCGCGGACCGGGCTGAGCAAGCCATCCAGCGTGCTGACGAAGTGCTCCACATCCGTTATGTGATAGATTCTTCCGCCATCCATTAACGACACTTCGGCGCGTTCTTCTGAAACGGCGACGACCAATGCGTCGCACCTCTCCGCCAGACCAATCGCCGCCCTGTGACGCGTGCCGTAGGAGACCGGCAGATCCTGCCGCCGCGTCAGAGGCAGCACCACGTTGGCTTTCACCAGCTCGTCGCCTTCGATGATCGCGGCGCCATCGTGCAGCGGAGAAAGTTTCTGGAAAATTGCCTCCAGTAGCTCAGAGGATACAGCGGCGCGAAGCGCCATGCCCCCCTCCAACAGTTCGTTGATCGATTCTTTACGTGTAATTACCAGCAGGGCGCCCAGATGCAATCGAGCCAGCCCGAAGCACGCCTCGGCGATGGCTACGCTAGTCTGATTACGAACCACCGCGGGTCGCGGCCATCGTTTCAATGCGCTGTCAAGCCGCATGAACGCGCGCCGAAGCTCAGGCTGAAAGACCAATAGTAAGACCAGGGTCGACAGGATCGCGGCCGCATCCAGCACCCAACTCGTGACTACCAGATCCAAGTGGCGCGCCAAAAGCGCCAATGCATGCAGCCCAACTACACCCAAGGCAATACGCATGGCGCGAGCGGACCGCGCCCACCTTAGCAATGCATAGAACGCCACCGCTAGAACTAGGAAATCAGCGACAATTTGCCAACGAACCGCCACTCTTTCAGTATGCGCAAATGTTCTGCAACTCCGCTGTCTGTATCGCAAGCCCGCTGTCTGCATCGCAACAATGTTAGACTCCGATAATAAGTCGTCAGCCAAGGAGGCGCGATGCGGGCACTCGGCATTCTTCTTCTTTTTGTTGTGGGCGCGGCCACCGCGCAGGCTCCCTCATTCCAACCCGTGGGGACCGTCAGCCAACTGATGATCTACGTCCTTTACCCCGCCTCAGACGCTTTGTTTTATATTGAGCGGAATCCGCCCAAGACCGATGTCGAGTGGAACGCCCTTCGAAATCAGGCGCTGACACTGGCCGAATCCGGTAACTTGCTCATGCTGCCCAATCGTGTCCGGGAAGGGGACTGGAACAAAGATGCCAAGATGCTGGTGGACGTAGGGACTACTGCGTTCAAGGCGGCCATGGCGAAGGATATGGCTGGAATTGTCGCGCTCAACGATCAGCTCAATGATGCCTGCGTGGTTTGCCACGTGCAATACCGGCCTGGCTACGGCAAACGGAGATCGGCCCAGTAAGAGCGCGCCTTACTTCGACGCGAATCCCTCGGTCAGCTCGATGCGCGTACCGATCGGATCCAGAACGTAGGCGATCTTCAGCCCGTCCAGTTGTGGCACCACTCGATAGGTCGTGTCGAAGGTCACGCCCTCGGCTTCCAGTTTCTTGCAGTACGCTTCCAGGTTTGTTACCTCGAACCCAATGTGATCGAGTGAACGGCCCTTAGTCGGCGCCGCCGCGGTGTCGGCCTTGCGGAAGTCCACTTCGCCACCGGGAACCATGGCCGCCACGAACTCCCCACGCTTGCCGGCCTTAGCGCCGAAGGTCTTCACATACCACGCGCGCACGCTCTCGGGATCAGTAGCCACTTCGTGAATATGGTGAAAAACGATCGGGGC
>DATMMD010000263.1:0-8623 GCA_035569875.1 Bryobacteraceae bacterium | reverse complement strand
GCGTCGTAGTGGATACTGGGCCTCATCATAGGGCGATTGAACGTGAACTCGGCGTCCATGAGCTGGGGAGAGCCGCCCCGAACGTGGAGTTCACCGGCGCCCATTTTGAGCTCGGCGCGAACCAGTTCGGAATTGTCGAGGTCGACCGAGCGGGTCTCGGTGCGAGACGGGCCCGGCGGCCCGAAGTTTTCGTCGCACCCCGTCAATGTCAATAGGCTTACTGTGGTTGCCGCGGCCAAAGCACCCCAGCGGATTGTCAGCATAGGATCATCACCTTACCCTGGTTATACGACAGACAGCGTGCTTCCGGTTCCAGCAATTTGGGTGAAAAGCCCCTTTCTAAGGCGCTTCCCCTAGTCTTGTCCATCTGGTCTTCCAACCATTCTTCGATTCTTGCCTTAGTACATTCCTTTGGCGCAACCCACCTGTTACACTGGGGCATCTTGATAGGCAGGACTATGGTTTGCTCGTATTGCCGCAAGAACATCGGGCTTCTCCGGAGGCTTAAGGATCAGCAATTCTGCTGCGATGAACATCGCCAGAAGCTGGCCTCAGGTTCTGCCCGGGCGTTACGGGAAGCCGAAGATCTGTACGGCTTTGAAGATACTCGATTGCCGACCTGGCGGAGCATCACGCAAGCTAAACCAGAAGATAAGATCGAGCGGCGTTCGGGTTTCGCAGCCACGATCTTTGCCGGGGTGGCGGTGCTTTTCCTGCTGCTGGCGATGTCGCAGCTTCCATCGGGAGCGTCCAGTCGCAAATCGATTTCTCCGGTGCCGGAAGCGAACTTGCATGGCGGCCAGAATGGAATGGGGCAGATGCTCAGCAATATGATCCAGAGCAAAACATCGGGCACCATGCGGGAGGATTTCCACGGTGGTTTTGTGGACTGGGAGGGCCTCAAGCAGACTGGCGCGGATTGGAGCGTAGCGGACGGCGTGGTTCGTCCGGCGGCGCTACGAGTCTGGAAACCCTCGACGGGGCTATCCAATTACGAGATGGAGTTCATGGGACAGATCGATCGCAAGAGCATGGATTGGGCTTTTCGCGCGCCGGACCTGCGCAACTATTACGCGACGAAGCTGGTGATCACAAAGCCCGGCCCTCTACCCAATGCGGGCCTGGTGCGTTTTATCGTTCTGGATGGGCGCGAACGCGAGCGCGTGGAGCTGCCGCTGCCGCTCACACTGGAGCGCGGCACCGATTACCGCGTGCGCGTCAGCGTGCGGGGAGATCATTTCCTGACCTCAGTGAATGGCCAGCTGGTCAGCTCCTGGACTGACAACCGCCTCAGCCGGGGCGGCATTGGATTTTTCTCCGAAGATGGCGAATCATCGGTGGTGAAATGGGTGAGCCTGTCGGAGCGCGACAGTTTTCTTGCGCGCCTGGTTTCTCACTTTTCACTGATTTCATTCCCCACCACCGCGCTAGCTTCGCGCCGCTAACCAGATCGGCTTCGCCTCGTGATTGCAACGCCAGCTTGCCAAGACTTGTGCTATCTTTGTTCTCAAAGCATTTAGATGCGCAATTGTTGTTTCCTGCCCGTCCTTTGCTTAGCAAGCGCCGTTGTCTTACCGGCCGCGAATCCGAAAGCGCAAAAAGCGTTTAGGGAAGGCCTGCGCTACGAGGCAGCCGGCCAATGGAAGGAAGCCGAGCAAGCGTTTTCCGAGGCGATTCAAGACGATCCTACCTTGGCTCCGTCTTATCAACATCGCGCCAAGATTCGTTACGCCTTGGAAGATTATTCGCACGCCATTGAGGATGCTGACCGCGCGATTGGGTTGGAGCCGGACAAAGCAGAAGCCTACCAGGTTCGAGGCGATGCATACCGTAAACTGCCCGATCTTTCCAAAGCGCTGGCAGACTATAACCGGGCGATCGAACTGAAGCTGGATTCGGTGGCGATTTACAATAGCCGCGCCGCGGTCCACTCCGGCCTGGGAGAAAATGCCGAAGCCATAGCCGATTACACGACCGGAATCAGGCTGCGGCTGGATGATCCGGCGCCCATCAAAGAGCGGGGCAATGTCTATGCGGCCATGGGACGCTATCGCGACGCCATCGACGATTACGACCAAAGCATCAATCTGAAACCGGATTACCTGGACGCTTATCTCGATCGTGGTTTCGCTTGGGGCCAGTTAGGCGACTTCCATCGCGCCATCCAGGATTTCGATGCGGTTCTCAAGATCAGGCCCGATGATGCCAAGGCCTACACGCTGCGCGGAGCCGCGCATCTGAAGCTCGATCAGAACGAAAAGGCCGTCGCCGATTTTTCCGAGGGGTTGAAGATCTCTCCCAGAGATCCTTACCTGTATCTGGCGCGTGCGGCCGCTTTGGTAAGGCTGGACCGTCACCGGGACGCGCTGGAAGATCGCGAACAGGCGGTGCGGCTGCGGCCCGATCTGGCGGAAGCTTACCTGGCGCGGGGCGGATCGTACCACCAGCTGGGCCTGCACCAGAAGGGCTTGGTGGATCGGGATAAGGCGATCGAGTTGGCGCCCGATCTGCCGGAAGCCTGGTTTGCGCGCGGGAGCGCATATTATTTATTGGGCGATTTTGGAAGGGCTCGTTCCGATCTGTCCCAGGCGGTGCGCCTGCGCCCTGATTATCAGGAAGCGATCGAAGTACTCAAGAAGACGAACGAGAAGCTAGCCGAGCCGAAAAAAAGCGAGCCGGTGGAGACAGCCCAGGTAAGCGTTCCGCCGCTTCCGGCGCAGGAGCCGGTCAAACCCGAGCCTCCGCCTCCCCAGCCCGTCCAAACTCAGCCGGCGCTACCCGAGCCTGCCCGTCCTCTGCCAGTGAGACCCCAGCAGCCGGTCAAAACCCAGCCGGCACCCGCGCCCGCGGCTATTCCGAAGGCGGCCGTTTCCGCCGAAGAACACGACCGGCGGGGTCGAGCCCTGACGGCATCCGGAAAATATCCGGAAGCGATCGAGGAGTTAAGCGAGGCGATTCGTCTTAAGCCAGATTTCTCGCGCGCTTTGAACGCGCGTGGGTACGTTTATCTTTTGAAGCGCGATTATCCACACGCCGCGGCGGACTTCGATGAAGCGATCCGGTTGGACCCGAACTATATCAACGCCTATCACAATCGATCGGTGGCGCGGAGAGCGCTAGGGGATGCGGCGGGCGCGGCCGCGGATTTACAGAAGGGGCGGTAATCAGATTACGAGCCACTGGGCCAGATCGGCGGCGGGGCACCTGATACCGACATAGAACGAACCAAACAGCGCATAGACCGCACTGACTTCGTCAAAGCGCATTTCGTAGATGAGCTTCTTGAAGACCAGTGGATCGTCGGCAAATAGATCCACACCCCACTCCCAATCATCGAATCCGATGGAACCGGATATGATCTGTTTCACCTCGCCGGCGTAGCGGCGTCCGATCATTCCGTGATCGTGCATTTGGCGTTTGCGCTCGGCCATGGGCAGGCTGTACCAGTTCTTCTCTTCGCCGCGCTTGCGATCCATGGGATAAAAACAGATGTACTTGTGGGGCGGCATGTCGGGATAGAGGCGGGGATGCATGGCCTCGCGCTGGCGAGCCAGCACCTCTTCGATCTCGGCTTTCCATTCCGGAGAAAAGGGCGCGATACCGCGCGCGACCAGCGAATTGTAGGTCTGTAAACTCGAATCGTACAGTCCCAGCTCAACCACCGATAGATAAGAGGTGGCGGGCTCCAGGAAATCGGCCAGCCGAAGCTGCGCTAGCTGCCGTTCCACCTGGTTTAACTCGTCGAACGAGGGGCGAAAGTGCACCAGGATCAAGTCACCTTTGTGTCCAAGTAAAGAGAACGCGGCGCTTTGCCCGCCGACATTCTTTTCCATTCCATGGAGGACGCCCGCAGCTTCCCTGGCGATTTCGGAGCGCTCCGCGGCGGCGAGAGCCTTCCATGCCGTCCAGCGCATCCGCAGCATCTGATGCAGTACGCTGGCGCCTTCGAGAGTGAGCGGAACGGGCGGGATGGATTCGACCGCGGCTGCCGGATGGGCCTGGGTGGTTCCTGTCATATTGGGGATTCTTTTGTTATTTTACTGCGAATTTTCGCCGCTAGCTCGCACTGTAGTGCATGAAGACAATTCTCTCCAGTTTCCTAACATTGACTTTACTCGTAGGCGCTTCATCGCTCGCATTCGCCAAGACTAGCGGAAGTTCCTCCAAGAAAGGCAACCGCGGCAAGAGCCGGAGCGGTTCGCAGCGCAATCCCGGCCGGCAAAAAACGAACATACCCAAGAACAAGAACTGAGGGGCCGTAGATACTTCTTCGTTGGACAGCTAGTCGTTTTTCTTCGACCAGGGCGGCGTCACGTGATTGGTGCGCGCATAGGCAATCGATTGGCCCAGATGCTCGTGCATGTGGTTGGCCGTGAAGAACAACATTTCCCGGTAGGTCATTTCCTGCCCGAAGAACTTGGTTTGTTTGTCCAGATCCGCATCCGGTAGGTTTGTAACCACTTGGCGAATGTGAGCGAAGGAGTTTTTCACTGTTTCCAGGACCTTTGCTTTATCGGCGGGAGCTTTCTCCATGGCGGGGCTGATTCCAGCGGGCGGCTTGACGCCGATGAAACTCGGCAAGAAGTAATTCGCGAAGGCGATATGCAGGAAGACTTCCTTCACAGAACGGACGCCTTCCTCTGGCCGCCAGTTGTACTTTTCTTCCGGCATGGCTTCAACCAAGCCGGTCACCTTGCTTTCGACGTCCTTTAACTGCCCCAGGAACATGTCGCGAAAACCAGACGCTTTCGCGGGTGTCTGCGCTCGCAAGCTGACGGCTGCGCAGGCTGACAGAAGGCAGAAGGCTGCCACATTCGCAATTTGTCTCATGGCTCTGTTGTACCACTTGCAGTAGACTCGCGTTATGTTCTCCTCACGGCTCAACTGGGGCATTCCGGCGAATCCGCTGTCCCGGTTGCTGGCTGAGAAGCGATCTTCTGGCGCCACGATTCTCGATCTCACCGAGTCGAATCCAACCAGTGCCGGCTTCACTTACCCGGCGGATCGAATCCTGGCCGCGCTGGCCGATCCTAGATCGCTTTGCTATGAACCGGCGCCGGCGGGGTTACTAGCGGCCCGGTCGGCCGTTTCCGGGTATTACAGTGGACGCGTGGACGCCGCGCGTATTCTCCTCACCGCCAGCACAAGTGAAGCCTACGCGCTGCTGTTCAAGCTGCTGGCCGACCCCGGCGATGAGATCCTGGTCCCGCGCCCTTCCTACCCGCTGTTCGATTTCCTGGCCGCGCTGGAGTCGGTGCGCATGGTCGAATATCCGTTGGTATATCACGGGAGCTGGTCGGTCGATTTCGACGCCCTGGCGCGCAGAATCACGCCGCGCGCCCGCGCCATCGTGGTGGTGAATCCCAACAATCCCACCGGCTCATATCTAAAAAAATCGGAACTGGCCGAGATCACCGATCTCTGCCGCCGTCACAATCTGGCGATTCTTTCTGACGAAGTGTTTTCCGACTACGCACTAGCCGACGACCCGCGGCGCGTGGCATCGCTCGTGAACGTGAATGACGTACTGACATTCTCGATGAGCGGGCTCTCGAAGTTAGTTGGGTTGCCGCAACTTAAACTGGGCTGGATCGTCACCAGCGGACCGGCGGACGTTTGCACGCATGCCCTGGAACGTCTGGAGCTGATCGCGGACACGTATCTTTCTGTCGGGGCTCCGGTCCAGTGGGCGGCCGGTCCGTTACTGGCACTACGCGAAAGCATGCAGGCACAAATCCTGGAGCGCGTGCGTGGGAACCTTGTCTACCTTGAAAGCCAGATCGGTCGCGATTCGCCATGGCGAGTAATCGAGCCCGAGGGCGGCTGGTACGCGGTTATTCAGGCACCGCGCATCTATAGTGAGCAAGAATGGGCGCTGACTCTACTCGGCGAACATGACGTGCTGGTCCAACCCGGTTTCTTTTTCGATTTCGAGAGCGAAGCGTTTCTGGTGGCGAGCCTCCTGACGCCGCCCCAGATTTTTCAAGAAGGCATCCGCCGCATCCTGTCGCGGGCCGCGTGATTCAACCGGATTTCGTGCGTCATTGCCGAAATGATTTCGAGAATCGCTTATAGTGCTGTTCGGCCATCACCCGCGCAGGGTTGTCGCTGGCGGTGGTGCGGCGGTAGATGTCGAGGGCTTGCTGATAGTGAGCGGCGGCCTGGGTACCGAGCCGTTGGGCCTCGCTGATTCTGGCTGCGGTCAAATACGCTCTGGCCAGTTCGACGTGCGAATCGCTCAGAAGAGTATGTTCTTTCGCCAACGCATGCTCAATCAGCGACTGCGCCTGGGAGTAATTCCGCTCGCCCAGATAAGCCTCCGCCAGTCCAACTTGAGCGAAGGCGATATTGATATGATCCGGGCCGAGAAAATTCTGATAGATGGAGATGCTTCGGAGAATCTGCTGCCGGGCGATGGCGTATTTCCCTTGTGTAATGGCGATCAGACCCAACTCCTGCAAAGCTTGGGCGAGACACGGATCATTGTTCTTCTCGTAAATGGCTGCGGCCTTCTTGAGCAATGGCTCGGCGCGATCATTCTCTCCCTTAGTGCGATATAGCAGCGCCAGCGCCAACAAACTGTCCGACACCTCGGCGCTGTCCTCTCCAAGTTTGCGGCCCAAATCCAGAGCTTCCTTCAACAAGGGCTCAGCTTGCAGGTATTGACCCCGCGCGACCAGGATGAAAGCATAATCCCTCAGAGCGAGCGGGAGAAGTTTTGGCCCAGCGGTGGCGTTCGGGCGAGCGGCTTCGATCACCTGCTTCAAGATGGGCTCAGCTTCCGCTAACCTTCCCTCGGTGGAATAAATCTCGGCCAAGTGCCGGCTGGCGGCCAGAGTATAGGGGTCGCGTTCACCGCGGGCCTGGCGGCACATCTCTATGGCCTGATGCTCGAGCTCTTCGGCATCTTTCCAGCGCTCTTCGACGAAGTAGAGCTGAGCGAGCGCATCGAGCGTGAAGCCCAGCACCTTGTGTCCCGCTTCCCCATTCGCCTCGCGGATGCTTTTCGCCTGGAGATAAAGCGATTCGGCGCGATCGAATTTCCCTAGAAACTGATACGAATCCCCGAGAAAATGCGCGGCATCGGCGCGGCGCAGATCCAGGGGTGGAAACGCTTGTGCATCCTGAAGCGCGGCCGATAGAGAAATGACGGCCTGGTCATAATGACCGGCCCGAAAGGCCTTGGCGCCGTCCTGAAAATCCTGGTCCCACTTGGTTGTTTCCTGGGCCGCCAGAATCAGCGGCGCTAAGAAAATTATAAAGGCAGACCTTCGGCTGAGACTCCAGGCATGAGCCATATATTTCCTCCCAATCTGTCAGGAATACGGCGCCGTCTCGCGAGTGTTCAGACGAATTAGCGAGGCAATAGTTAGTAGTCCGGAATTACCGGCGCGACGAAAGCGGTGGGAGCGTTTCGATCCGGCAAAATGCGCTAAGAAGCTTTTGCGGACCCGGTCTCACCTTCACTCAAGCAGGGCGAGCCGATGCGCGCGTTAGCGATCTCCATCAACTTAGAGCAACAGCCGCTGAGGGAGAGGGTGATATCGTGCAGCGAGGTTCCATGGAAGCGGAGACGCGGAGGTTGGTGATGGTCGGGACATCGGACGCCGCGTAGCTTTTCCTCGGTCGCCCGCTTGAACCGTTCGACGCGAAGCTGGTCGAAGTCCGTAACCACCGAGAACATTCTAACATGGTTCTGTTACAAACAAAAAACGAAATAATGCTGGATGTTCCAGGCCAAAGGTCTAAGTCTTATACAGACCCAAATACTGTTCTTCGGCTGCCGGTGGGACGCTTGCCAACTCCAGATTCTCGCGCACATGGGATGGGTTGCTCATGCCAACCAGTGCCACCGTGATTCCCGGTGTCGAGCGCGCGAACTGAATGGCGCGCTGGGCGTCGGTACGCGCGCCGGGAAGCCGATCCCGAATCTCGGTGGGCAGGTTGCGAGCCAGCCGGGCCTGCAACAGACTCGCGCTCGCCACGGCCGTTATCCCGAGCCCCGTAGCCAGACTCAGCACGCTTTCGCCATCTTCGCGATTACCAAACGCCTCCGGCATGGCCAAGTTCACCGGCAACTGGATGAACCGGAAATGATGACGGTCGCCACCGGCTTCCCGCGCGATATCGTGCAACCGTTTGACGGACAGCCTTTCGGGAGACTCCCCCGGACGACGGAATCCTTCCCAGGTAGCCGCTCCATAGAATTGAATGCCGCCCTGCTCGACAGCTTCTTCCAGAAAAATGAAGGCCTGATGAATTCGGGCGTAGAATTCGTCCGGGCCGAGGTAACCCAATTGGGTCTCCGGATTGTGCAGATAGAATAGGTCGATTGTTTCGATTCCGAGGTTCAGGCGGCTTCGGCCCAACTGGTCCGCGAGAAACGCTGGGGCCATCGAATGCATGCCGCCCACCACGTCACGCGCGGTTATGGCGCCTTTCGGGATCGCGTCCGGTACCAGGTAGCCCGCCTTGGTGCAAATCACTACCTCGTCGCGCTGAACATGACCGGCCCCCATCGCCTCTGATAAAGCTGTTCCGATCGATCGCTCCGAGCGCTGATTCCGGTAGTTAAGCGACGTGTCGATGAAATTGACGCCGGCCGCGAGCGCTGCCCCCACAG
>DATMMD010000262.1:0-29070 GCA_035569875.1 Bryobacteraceae bacterium | reverse complement strand
AAAAAATCCTCGTCAAATCCACCAATTTGGTCAAGCATCGCCCGCCGATACATGGCCGCGCATCCATCCGGCCAGAGCACTTCTTCGACGCGGTCATACTGGCCGGCATCCAACTCGCCACTGCCCCTCCCCCGGTTTTGGCCATCCGGATAAATCAGATGGCCGGCTTTATCGATCCGGCGCGGATCCTCGTGAACGAGGATTTTGGAAGCAGCCATCCCGAATTCGGGGCGGCCTTCAAAAGCGCTGATTAATGCAGCCAACCAGTCGGGCTCCGCTTCGGCGTCATTATTCAGCAGTGCGATAAACTCGGAATCGGACGCCGCAAACCCTTGGTTATTTCCCGCACAGAAGCCAACGTTAGCTTGGTTACGAATTAACCTTAACCGGAAGGCCGGATTCTCGGGGAACTCCTGTAGCGCCATTTCCGGCGAACCATCTTCAGATCCATTATCTACCACGATCACTTCAAACGGCTGCTCTAACTTCTGCCGAGTAAGTGATTGCAGGCACGACCTCAAAAGATCGCGGCGGTTCCAGGTCACCACCACCACCGAAATCGTCCCCGTTCGGTAATTTTCCACCGACTGTAGTATTATAACCGGTTAGTTAACCAGCAACTTATATGTTTTCCGTCGGTGAGACGCTACAACGTGCGCGTCTCGAACAGGAACTCGATGTAGCCACTGTCGCCGCGCGCACAAAAATCAACGCTAAGTTCCTGCAAGCTATCGAAGCGGACGACCGCGGCAGCCTGCCGAGCAGTTTCTTTTATAAGAGCTTCGTTCAACAGTATGCCAGGACGTTGTCATTGGATACGAGGGAGATCGATGCCGAGATCGATCGCGTGTTAAGCGCGGACGCTCCCCTGCCATTGCCTGGTCAAGACAATCCAACCCGGAAAGAAGTTGCTCCAGTCGGTTTGTCATCGGCGTTTCCAAAATCTAGGATTTATGCATCGTTCGCGGGTTTTATCTTGATGCTGGCGGCTTGCTCCGGCATTTACGGCTGGTGGTCCAAAGGGCGGTCGATGCCGGCGTCGACGGTCGAAGCCGGTGCGCCGGTCGCGAAGGTCGAGGCGGTTCCCGTATCTCCGCCGTCGACACAAACGGCGACCGTAGTCCCTCCGCAGCAAACAGCGTCGTTGGGCCCGAAAGTCCTGTTGGATCTGTTGGCGCGCGAGTCCACATGGCTTTCGGTTTCTTCGGACGGGAAGCCAGTGTTTTCCGGAATTCTCGCGCCGAATCAGAGCAAGACGGTGGAGGGCAAGGAGTACGCCAAGATGCGGGTGGGCAACGCGGCCGGGATAGAGGTGCGATTGAACGGCAAACTGCTTGGGCCGCTGGGTCATCGGGGGCAAGTTCTGGTGGTGGTTTTCACGGGCGACAACTTCCAGATCATGTCGCCGGCCAAGGAGAGCGACTAGAAATACACAGGTCGGAGACCTTTGCAACTGCGTAACCTTTTCAGTCTTCCTTAGTAGTAAGAACCATGGGAAACGTGTGGAATGACCTCAAGTTCGCCGTGCGGACGTTGGGCAGAAGCCCGGTCTTCACCGGAGTGGCGGTCCTTTCAGTGGCACTGGGGATCGGAGCGAACACCGCCATCTTCTCGCTGCTTGACCAGGTGTTGTTGCGCCTGCTTCCTGTCAAAGAGCCGCAGCAACTGGTCTTGCTGAGCATGAAGGGTATGCACTACGGCAACAACAATGGCGGAAACGCGCTGTCGTATCCGATGTACGAGGACTTCCGCAAGAACAACCAGGTCTTCAGCGGGATGTTCTGCCGTTTCCCGAACTACTTCGCGCTGACCTTCAACGGACAAACGGAGCGAGTATCGGGCGAGCTGGTTTCGGGCACATATTTTCCAGTGCTGGGCGTCGGAGCGGCGGTGGGGCGCACTTTTACAGCGGAAGAGGATCAAAAGATAGCCGGCGCTCCGTTGGCGATGCTGAGCTACGCCTACTGGAAGTCGCGCTTCGCCGGAGATCCGGGAATCGTAGGGAAAACCGTCGTCATCAACGGGCATTCCATGACCGTGGTTGGGGTCGCCGAGCAGGGCTTCGACGGAGTGGAGCTGGGACAGCGCGCGCAGATCTTTGTGCCAGTGGTGATGAAGGGACCGATGATCCCGTTGGCGGATGATATTAACGATCGCCGCAGCCGCTTTGTTAACGCGTTCGGACGCCTGAAGGCCGGCGTGAGTCCCGAGCAAGCGCAAGCATCTTTGCAGCCGTTCTTCCATGGCATTCTCGAAATGGAAGTGCGGCAGCCCGCGTTCCGGAACGCGTCGGAGTATACACGGCAGCAGTTTTTGAAAAACGTGATTCAGGTGTTGCCGGGCTCACAAGGCCGTTCGTATCTTCGGCAGCAGCTTCAGAAGCCGCTGTGGGTGCTAATGGCGATCACTGGCGCGGTACTGCTGATCGCGTGCGCGAACGTGGCCGGATTGCTGGTGGCGCGGGCCACGTCGCGGCAGAAGGAGATCGCGGTGCGGCTGGCGCTGGGGGCGGGGCGACGACAATTAGTCCAGCAGCTCCTTGTCGAAAGCTTGCTCCTGGCGGCAATCGGCGGCGTGCTGGGATTACTGCTCGCGATCTCGACCGACAAAGTTCTGATGAGCTTGCTGCCACCCGAGACGGCTAGTCTCAACATCGCCACCGTACCCGATTGGCGCATTCTGTCATTCACCATCGGCGTTTCCCTGCTAACCGGTGTTCTGTTCGGCCTGATTCCAGCTTTGCAGGCCACGCGCGCCGACGTCGCGCCGACATTGAAGGATCAAGCCGGAGCAGTGGTAGGTGGGGGCGCTCCGGTGCGGTTTCGCAAGGCGCTGGTGACCGCCCAAGTGACGCTCTCGCTGCTGTTGTTGATCGGAGCAGGATTGTTTATCCGCAGCCTCGCGAATTTGCGAAATCTGGGGCCGGGGTTTCCGCCGGAAAATCTCGTAGCGTTCAATATCGACCCGTCGCTGAACGGTTACGATGCGCCGAGAGCCAAGGCATTCTACCAGCGGCTGAGTAATAATTTGGCATCGATTCCGGGAGTGCGGTCGGTTGGGTTGGCAGCCATGCGCATTCTGGAGGAGGGCGAATGGGACAGCGGGATTACCGTGGAAGGCTATACTGCCAAGAACGGCGAGAGCATTCAGGCTTACATGAACTCCATCAGTCCCGGGTATTTTCAAGCCCTGGGCGTACCGATCCTAGCGGGGCGCGATTTCACCATCAGGGACAACGACGAAATCAAGCATGGTCCCGATCCTAACGACTGGAATCCAACCAAGGTGATCATCAACGAGAAATTCGCGAGGAAGTACTTCGGCACCACCAATGCTGTTGGGCGTCACGTGGGCTTCGGCAATGATCCAGGGACCAAGACCGACATGGAAATCATCGGAGTGATCAAGGACATCAAGTACACTAATCTGCGCGATGAGATCCCGATTCAGATGTTTATTCCTTACCTCGGCGGCCGGTTCGTGGCCGGCATGACGGTGTATCTCAGGACCTCGCTGGATCCCAATCAGATCGCTGCCGCCGTTCGAGGGCAACTGCGGCAGATTGATCCCAACATTCCCGTGTATGCTTTGCGGACGGTGGAACAGCAGATCTCGAACTCACTGCTGATCGAGCGATTGATCGCAAGCCTGTCGACTGTGTTCGGAGCGCTGGCGACGCTGCTCGCGACCATCGGACTTTATGGCGTGATGGCCTATACGGTGGCGCGGCGCACGCGCGAGATCGGAATCCGGATGGCGCTGGGTGCATTCCAGCGTGACGTGATTTGGATGGTGATGCGGGAGGTAATCGTCCTGGTGGCGATCGGAATCGCGATCGGTTTCGGCGCGGCTATGGGACTGACGCGACTCGTAAAGAGCCAGCTATTCGGAGTGGAAGCTATGGATCCGGTTGCCCTGGTGGCGGCGACCGTCGGATTGGCTGCGGTGGCCTGTCTGGCTGGATACATTCCGGCGCTTCGGGCGAGCCGCGTAGATGCGATGCATGCGTTGAGATACGAATAAGGCAAGCCAGCGACTTGCCCTACTGAAGCTGTCCGGCTTTCTGCGGCTCTTCCCGGGCCTGCGTCCGAGCCATGCGCTTGCGCTGGCGCTCGATCCTCAGCAGTTCCTTGCGGCGTCGAATTTTGATGGAGTCATCCACCTTGCGCCAGAACTTCAGGAAATACCCGACGGCCGACGCTATTCCGAAAACGACCACGCCCCACATCCACAGCATGGCGAATCCATTCAAGGCCTCCCAATGAATGCTCAGCAGCACCATCGAGATCGCGACCACCTGCGTGATCATCTTCGTTTTGCCCAAATCGCTGGCGTGGATGGTGTAGCCTTCGGCGGCGGCAATGCTGCGCAGTCCGGTCACAGCAAATTCGCGGCCTATGATCAGGACCACCATCCAAGCGGGCACGCGGTGGATCTGAACAAGCGAAACCAAGGCGGCCGAAATGAGCAACTTATCCGCGATGGGATCCAGCAGCATGCCCACGGTTGTGATCTGTCCCCAGCGCCGTGCCAGATAGCCATCCAGAAGATCGGTAGCGGCGGCAATCAAAAAGATCGACAGGGCCAGAAACTCATTGCTGACCAGGACCGCGCCATGCCATTCAATCCGAAGGTCCTGCTCTACTAGAACGGCCACCAGGAAGGGTACGAAAAAGATCCGAAGAATAGTGAGCAAGGTCGGCAGATTCATCGGGCGGCCCATTTAAACGTTCGGGGATTCCTGATGCCAGAATATCATTCCGCGATGTAGTCGGTGAGCTGGCGCTTTACCGACTCCGGCACTTCGGCTTCAATTTCGCAACAATCGCCGTCGTAGCGGCTGGCGAGTACCCGGGCGCGCTCGTGCAGCAGGTGAATGAGGGACCCCTCGCTGGCGGGAAACCGAAACTTAGCGTGCGAGAGCGGATCGAGAGGCAGATCGCGATCGATGGCTGTCAGCAGCTCGACGAACCCTGCGCCAGTTCGAGCAGAAACTGTCAGAGCTTGCCAGCCGGCGGGCGCCCGGACCTCGCCCAGGATCCGCTGGGCGAGGCTATCCGATGCCTCTCCGGAGTCGGGCAGCAAATCCATTTTGTTGAGTACCAGGATCTGCCGGGTCTGGTCGGCGCCGATTTCGGAGAGAACTTTGAGCACGTGCGCGGTTTGGTGGGGAGCGTAGGAAGAGGATGCGTCCACCACGTGCAGTAGCAGCGAGGCCTCGGTCACCTCTTCGAGCGTGGCGCGAAAAGCTTTTACCAGCGTCGTGGGCAGATTGCGGATGAACCCGACCGTATCGCTCATGAGCACCTTGCGGCGCGAAGGCAGCAGGACGTGGCGAACCGTGGGGTCGAGCGTGGCGAACATGCGCGCGTCGGACAAGACTTGGGCGCCGGTAAGCCGATTAAACAGCGTGGACTTTCCAGCGTTGGTGTAGCCCACCAGCGCAACCGTCGCGAGCGGCACCGATTGGCGCTGGTGGCGCTGGATGCCGCGTCCGCTGCGGACATGTTCCAGTTGGTCGCTCAGTTTCTTGATCCGGCTGTGGATTCGCCGGCGATCTGTTTCCAACTGCGTTTCGCCGGGCCCTCTGGTCCCGATGCCGCCCCCTAACCGCGACATCTCGACGCCGCGCCCGGTGAGCCGCGGCAGCAGATAGTTTAACTGCGCGAGTTCCACTTGGAGCTGTCCTTCGCGGGTACGCGCGCGCCGCGCGAAAATGTCGAGAATCAACTGGGTGCGATCGAGAATTTTACACTCGAGCGCCTGCTCGAGATTGCGCTGCTGAGTGGGAGTGAGATCCGAATCGAACAGGACGACGTCCAGTTCCTGAGCGGCAACAATATTGCGTAACTGCTCCAGTTTCCCCGAGCCTATCAAGGTGGCGGAATCGGCAGCTTCTCTGGACTGGACGATGGTGTCTTCCACCGAGGCGCCGGCGCTTTCAGCGAGCGCCTTCAACTCCTCTAGCGATTCCTCGGGAGTGTAGGAGATGTGATCGGCGCCGCGGCGCGAACGTGATTTCAGTTCTACGCCGACCAGGATCGCGCGCTCCTGTCCTCGAACAGCCAAAACGGATCGCTAATCCTCGACAGGTTCGGCGGACGGGGTGGGCGGTGGAGCGCCACCACCAGGAGCGCCGGGCGAAGAAGGATGCGCGCCGGCCGTCGCGTGGAAAGGTTTAGAGACTACGACCGTGGAAATAGCATGCTTGAAAATCAACTGCTCCTGGTTGTTGGTCTCGAGCACCACGGAATATTTGTCGAAGCTTTTGATGCGGCCAGAAAGCTTTACGCCGCTCATCAGATATATTGTGAGAAAGGTCTTGTCCTTCCGCGCATTATTTAGAAAAGCTTCCTGGATGTTTTGTGCCAGCTTTTCCATAGGAGTGGTCCTTTGGCCGGGCTTGGGCTCGTTTTCTTGAATGGTAATCCCTCTGCCCCAGAGATCAGGGTGGTTACAGCCATGATAGCGCAACTACCTAGGGCTTTATTTCGACGCGGCCCTGGCTTTGGCGACGATTTCCTTGACGTCCGACATCAGGCCGGGGGCGTAATAAGGGATGCCGTCTTTGATGGTCCATTCGACGCCGCCGGTGTGGACCATTTTGCCGTCGCGGACGTCGTCGACGCCGGTGGGGTAGAGGACTTTGAGGTTCTCCAGCGGATTCCCGTCGACCACCAGCAGATCGGCCAGATAGCCGGTGCGGACGCGCCCTAAACGGCCTTCCTGCCCGAGGATCTTGGCATTGTTGACGGTGGCGTGTTCCAGCACAATAAGGGGCTGGAAACCGGCTTCCTGGTGCAGCTCCAGCTCGCGAATCAGGCCGAAGCCGTACATCTGATAAATAAAGCCGGCGTCGTCGCCGGCGCCGATCAAGCCGCCGCGCTTTTCGAAATCACGCAGCGCTGCCATTTCGATGCGGTAATTCTCTTTCCAGAAGGCTTCATCGGTGGAGGTCCAACCGATGAAATACGATCCGTGATTGGCGGGATTGGGTTCGAAATACTTGGCCAGTGTGGGATGCAGATAATCGCGGAACCAGGGCTGGTTCTGAGCGCGGGTCAGGTCGCGGCTGGCTTCGTAGATATCCAGCGTCGGGTCCCAAGCGACGTGGGCCTCCACCATTCCATCGAACACTTTCATGAGCAGGTCATGATTCGCTTCGCGCCACAGATGCCCGGCATAACGGAACCGGTCGGTTTCGTCGTTGTAGTTGTAGGTGGCTGGAAAATTCTGCCGGCCGCTTTCGATGGCGGCATCGGGGATGCCGTACCAGTGCTCGATACTGGTCGTACCGAACTTGATGTCGTCCCAGGCGTTGGTTTCTTCGACGCCGGCGTGATGGGCGACGCGCAGACCATTCTTGTGCGCCTCGTCCTCCATGGCCTCCATGACATCGCGATAGATGCCCAGGATCTTGATGCCATCCACGCCCATAGCTTTGAACTCGCGAACTCGCGCGCGGCCTTCCTCCGCGTTGCGCGGGACGGGATTCCGGTTGAACATCGGGTAGACGAAAATGCGCGGCGCGACGATCTCGTCTTCGGCGCTCTGCTTGCGGAGCTGCAATGTTTTCTGAGTGTCACTGCCTACGTCGCGGACGGTGGTGATCCCGCACGCCATCCAGATTTTCAGCTCGTAGTCGACCGGCTGCGGAATGCCTCCGCGCTCATCCTGAATGTGAGCATGGGCGTTGATGAGACCGGGCATGACGTACTTGCCCTTGGCGTCGATTGCGATGTCGCCCGCCGGACGCCGGGCAGTCCCTCGCGAAAGCGCGACGGGATCGAGCGCAACGATGTCCGTGATGCGTCCGTTCTCGATGACAATATCTTTCGGACCGGAGGCGGGCGTGCCATTGCCTTCGATGATGAGGGCGTTGCGGACTATGAGGCGAGGGTAGCGGCGGCCGCTGACGATACGGATTGTTGAGGTTTGGGCGAAGAGGCAGGCGACGGAGCAAAGGATCAGGAGCGCGCGCATGATCTGATCGTACTAATACACCGCGCGATGCGCTTCGCGGGCTTTCGTGATCAGCGAAAATCGCGGCTCGGCGGCGAGACTGCCTTCAATCTGCGACGTTACATATTCGCCGACCATCGGACCATGCTTGAATCCGTGACCGGAGCCGCCGCCGGCTAACCAGACATTGTCGAAGTCCGGATGGCGATCGATCAGGAAATCGCCCGTCGAAGTATTTTCGTACTGGCAAACCCGGGATTCGACCAGTGGCGCGGTAGCCAGCGCGGGAAAGCGCTCGGTGAGGAAAGCCCGGGCCTCTCGTACGCCGGTTACGACGCGCTCGCCCAAGTCGGGATCGAACTCGGGACCGTGCTGATCGAAGGCCAGTTTAAAGCCCCGATTTTCCAGATCAGGGAGGGAGTATGCGCCGCGTTCATCGGTGAAATCGAGCCAGGCCGGCATCAGTGGAGGCGCAAATCTCGCATCACCGGGCGGTGGTCCGAAAAAGTAGACCTCCTGGCGAGTGGGCCGGATGCGGCCTTCAAGGACATCCGGGAAAATCTTGGGCAGCCACGGACCACAGGCGTAAACGAATGTGCCGGCGCGGATTACACGGCCTGATACAGTGCGCAGCGTGTCGCCGTCAGGGGGCAGGGCGGCTTCGCGGAAATAGTCTACACCGTTGCGAATCGCCTGGGCCACGACCGCTCGCACGGCTCGTCTCGCCAGAAGGACGCCGCTATCGGGCTCGAAGATCCCTTCTCTGGGTGAAGAAAACCGAATCTGCGGAAATCTCGCCTCGAGCTCCGAATGCGTCAAAGCTTGAAACGATACGCCATGCTTTTCGAACGCAGCTCGGGTGTGCGCGGCGCTAGGATCGCCCAACGGCGGAGTCCATAGGACGCCCGTGCGCTCGAACAGCTCGGGCCGATCGGCTTCCGCGAACAGGCCAGTCCACAACTTCAGCGAGTGCTGCGACCAGCGGGTGTAGATGTCGTTCTCGCCATAGCCCATGCGAATGATGCGCGATTCGCCGCCCGAGCTGGCGCGGCCATTTCCAGCGCCATACGCATCCAGCAACGCAACCGATCGGCCGGTGCGGCGTAGTAGGTAAGCGGCCCACGAGCCGAAGCTGCCCGCGCCAATGACGGCGACATCATACGAATCAGGCAATAGCAGCGCCCCTTTCCATTTTGCTAGCGCGACGATAGACCAGATCGGCGGCGGCGACATCCTCAACTGCCATCCCGAGCGACTTGAAAATTGTGATTTGGTCGTCGCTGGTCCGCCCAAGGCTGGGATTCGCGGCCACCTGCCCCAGTTCGGCAGCGATGTGGTCTTCGCCGAAACGGCCCTCCTGGATGCCCATCACGATATCGCCGGATTCCTGGAGCGCGGCCGCTCGCGAGTCGACAATCACACGTGCGCGCGCGACCAGGGCAGGATCCATCTCGCGCTGATTGGGCCGGCAGGCTCCGACTGAGATTACGCAAGCGCCAGGCTTCACCCAGGCGTCGGAGATCACCGGCGTGGGCGAGGCCGTTACCAGGACGATGATGTCGGCGCCCTCGATGGCGGCCTGAGCACTTTCGACATGGCGCAGAGGAACGCCGCGCGAGTCCCCCACAAACTTGCGGGCGTGCGCTACCGTAGGGCTCCAGCAGCGGATATCGGAAAGCCTTCTCACTATCGAGAGTGCTTCCAGATGGCTACGAGCCTGGACGCCGGAGCCGATGATCGCGAGCTTGTGGGCGTCGGGCAACACGAGGTAACGCGTCGCGACGGCGGACACCGCCGCGGTTCTGGCTTGCGTGATGAAACGGCCGTCCATGGTGGCGAGCAGCGCGCCGGTGGCTGGATCGAGCAGGATGATGGTCGCCAAGTGCGACGGAAGTCCTTTGTGTGCGTTGTCGTGATAAACCGTGACCAGCTTCGCGCCCATGGCAGGCGGCGATTCCATGTAAGCGGGCATGGTGCCATAGAAACCGCCGGGCGTTTCAATGACAGTGCGGACAGGTTGCTTAACACGGCCCGTCGAGAACGCGGTGACGGCCGACTCCATCACATCGATCAAATCTTGCATGGCGAGGACAGCGCGAACATCCGCTTCGCTGAGCCAAATGGCCATATCGGTAGTTTACCTGCCCGCTTCGAAACGGTAGACGCGCGGGGTGACTCCAAATTCAGCGCGGAAGGCGCGATTGAAATTAGAGACGTCGCCGAAACCGGAATCGAAAGCAATGTCGAGGATTTTCGCTCGGCGTTCGGTATCAGCAAGCCGAATGGCCGCTTCCCGCAGGCGCGCCCGAAGAACGTACTGGTGCGGCGTCAAACCGGTGAGGCGCTCGAACGTTCGAAGGAAATGGTAGGGGCTGAGACCCGCCTCTTGCGCCAAGCGTCCCAGGGTTAGCGTGGCGTCGGGATGGCGTTCAATGGCCCGTACGGCGCGTGTCACTCGCGCCACGGCACTCGGCGGAGCGTCGTTTGGATCGGACCGGAAACCGCCGGCGATTTGGATGGTGTGCGCGGCGAGTTGGATACTGAGTTCCTCCCACGGTACATCCAGCTCGTCATTCATGGTCAAGCCGGCACAGGCTCGCGCGATCAGCGACGACAAGGCACGCAGAGGCGGCAGCCGCAGCGCGCGAAAATCCGGGCTGGACCCGCGAGCACCGGCGTCGGCCGCGAGACGATCGAAATACTCCGGGGCATAGTAAAACGAGATGCAGCGGTCCCCAACGCCGTGCTCATGGCCGCATTCGAAACATTGGCCCGCGTTCCCGAGCAGGAGCGAACCCGGTGTCATAAGCTCGTGGCCGATACTGGAGCGGTATTGAAAACTGCCCGCCGCAACGATTGCGATCGAGAACCCGGAGTGCCGCTCTTCGAATGGGCGATCTTGCGGACCGGACGTGCACACGATATCTTGCACGGCCCAACCGTGGCCTTGAGCTATCCGTCGCGCCGATGCCTGGCCAGCAGCCCCATCCAAAGCGCGCCGCGCCAAAGCGCGTTCTAATTCGACCGCAATTTTTGCCAAGAATTCGTCTCCGAGACGCCGTATAACAGTTTTATCATGCAAGCCACAATGAAACTTCCGCCCGCGCTACTGGCGACGGGCCGCTCGTCCGAAATACCCGACGCGGCAGATGTCTATGGATGGCTGATTGGAAGCTGGGAACTGGACGTCCTCCATTATTGGGTTGATGTTTCCGAGCGCGGCATAAAGAGCGAGGCGCACTTTGCCTGGGTGCTCGAAGGCCGCGCGGTACAGGACGTTTGGATCGTGCCACGGCGTTCATCGAGAACTGCTGAGCTGGGCAAGACCAATAACACGTACGGCACCACTCTTCGTGTGTGGGATGGTGCGATCCAGGCCTGGCGCGTGAGTTGGATCAATCCGGTGACCGGCGCACGCGCCGAGCTCATCGGCCGGTGGAGTGGCAAGGATATCGTGCAGATCGGGACTCACGCGGATGGTACGCCGATCCGTTGGATCTTCAGCGAGATTACACCGGACTCGTTCCGTTGGACCGGTGAAGCGCTGAATCCGGATGGCCAGACTTGGAGGCTCGAAGGCGAGTTCCGCGGCAAGCGGGTCGCCTCTGTAAAGGAATGACGATGCGAAACGATAAAGCTCTGCGAGAACATTTGCTCAATCTGCTCAAGGGCGACGGGGCTCACACGGATTTTGAGGCCGCCGCCAAGAATCTGCCGCCCGGTCTGCAAGGGAAAAGACCAAAGGGATCGGAGCATTCGCCTTGGGAGGTGCTGGAGCACCTGCGCATCGCGCAATGGGACATCCTGGAGTTCAGCCGCAACGCCAAACATCTTTCGCCGGAATTTCCCAGTGGATATTGGCCGAGCGCCGCGGCTCCTCCCAACGAAAAGGCCTGGGATAAGAGCGTGGACGCATTTCGCTCTGATCTTAAGGCGATGGTGGAATTAGTCGCGAACGAATCGACGGATCTGTTCATCCCGATCCCGCATGGCGAGGGGAAGACGATCCTGCGGGAAGCGTTGCTTGTGGCGGATCACAACGCCTACCATCTGGGAGAGCTTGTTCTGTTGCGGCGGCTGTTGGGGGCTTGGCAGTAGCATCGCTCTTTGTCGCTTCGCCGTTGCGATTGCGCGCGGAAAACGCCACGTTGATCGTATGACCATTGAGGGCCTCAAAGCGGCCATCGCTCAATCGAGTTCGCAATGAGATACGTGCTGCGTTTCCGTCGAAGCAGTACTATGGCCCGATCACAGCCTGCGATTGTGACGAGTGCAAGGAAATACGCGAAGAACTCTGTAACAAACGAAGGGACGAAATACCAACGGCTTTCCTCGACCTGACTTGTAGTCCAACATTACTCACGCCAGAAGCATTTCGTGCGTTTGTCGCGGCATACATGATCCGAGGCCTCGATGACTCGATTGGGGATCGCGTGGTGCTTGAATTCACGCTGTACACTCTATACCCAGGCCTCGAACCGGACGAGACCGCTAAACAGGTTAAAGAAACGCGGTTGCGGGAGCGCGCCAAACTGATGATACCTGCGCAGGTCCATGCGATTCGGAGTTTCTTAACTTTCGCGGTAGGCATCGCTGAAAACCGCGAATTATTCCGGCCAATGGTCGGTGGGGCTCTCGATAGTATTTGCTTCTAGTGCCTCCCATGAGATCACGAGATCCTTGGTTAAACTGGGCGTAGCCGTATGGAACGATTGGCTCGGTAGTCGCGTGCAACAAAAAGCAGAAGCACCTGCTGGCTCGAAATGTTAAATCATCGGCCATGAGCGCGCCAAGCCGAAGATGCGTTGCTAGAATCCGATCGAGCGGGCAAGATCGTCAAGGTAGAGCGAACGTCTCGAGAAACGCGGCCGACAGGGGGCACAGCCTTGCTTCAATGCTACAATCGAGGAGTTGCCGGGAGGTGGAATGTTAGCCTCGCGACGGCATCCTGAAGATTTTGATTCCCGATCCGGGCGCGTAGCTCAACTGGCAGAGCAACTGACTCTTAATCAGTAGGTTGAAGGTTCGATTCCTTCCGCGCTCACCACACAAAATAAAAGACTTATCACTGTGATCCAAAAGGTTCAGGCGGTACTGTGGGGCATCATTTTATGACCACTATTTGCCCCTCGTGAGCCCGCTATTACTCCTACGCGGGTCGGATCACTCGTGGATATTTGCAGAGTTGGATCGCCTGTGGGAAGGGCGGTTCCTAGCGCCGACGGTTTCGGCGAGAGCTAATAGTGGACGCTCAGCTTCGTCCTAGGGCAGCACGCACGCGAAATTCGCTGCGTCGTCAATGCTTCCGTTGCCCTTGTACTTGGCCACCTTTGGGTACGCGCACAGCGGGCGCGTGCGATCCACTGTGCCGGCCGTGCTGTGTGAAGCCACGATCGATTCAGGCACCTTCTTCTGTTCCACCCACTGCTCCAACACGGAAACCTTATCGAATACATTCGGACCCTCGCCGCCGCCACAGTGCCCCATGCCGGGCTCCATGAAGAGGCGCATATTGTTCGACACTTTCGAAACGCCGCCCATCGTGTCAGCGACGCTCTTGTAGTATTTGATGGTGTTCAGCGGCGACACGTTCGGATCGCTCCATCCGTGATACATCAGGAGCTTTCCGTCGTGCGCGAAGAATGCCTTCAGGTTTGGATCGATGGCGTTCATAACGATGTTGTCCGGCTCCTCACCCTTCGCAATACCTTTGTCGAAATCAAACGTCCGCCAGTCCCAGTTCGGGTCCTTGTACACGACGTCCAGGTATTGATCGTAGATGTTCTGTGACGGCTCCGGTCCGATGGGCCTGGACGCCCCAGCCGAGCTCACTGCCGGGCACCAACGAAGGGAACAATTCTTGTCCCGTGCGTGGATTCTTGCCGGGCGAGTAAATCTTCTTGGCCGCCTCCACTTGCGGAGCGGTTAGGCACGATGGTCCATCGTCGTTCTTGCACAGCAGCACTTTGGGATCGAAGTTGCACTCAGTCGGATCGGTGATCAATCCGTCCTTGAGGCCCTGCCGCCCACCAGTTGAGGATCCATTCCAATACGATAAGCGCGGAGCGTTTCCATAAAATGCCCGCGCGATAGCCTTGGCCTTCACGGTCATTTCGTGCTCAGAGCGCCAGCCGAAGTCGATCAGCTTCTCCTGATGCCCGAGTGCGAAGCTGCCGCTTCCGCCAACGTGTCCGGTGTCAGTGGACGCGGCTGCGTATCCTTCCCGCAAGGCCTTGGCTAGCGCAGGGTAGCTGATGACGCCTGCCCAGCCTCCGTTGCCGACCGATTGGAGCTTCTTGTTCCAATTCTCGACCGGCAACCAAACTTCGATCTTGATGTCGGAATCGCTTGAAGGGGCGAGCGTAGCCGCTACGCGGCAAAATGAGGGGAGATTCGCGTACGGATTCCCGACCCCGCTCTTCTGATTACCGGGTGCCTTGAATCCACCCGCGTCGACCACCTGAGCCGATGTGATGGTCGTGTTGGGTAACGAAAATTTGGCGAGCTCGTTGCAAGAAGCAGACCCTGTAGCCCAAGCGGCCGGCCCAGGGACAACTGAAACAACTACGAAGCACAATCCAAAACGTGGGAACTTGCTCATCATAGCCTCCAAAAATTCACGTGTGGATATCCACAATTGCACTCCAAAGATTGCACATCGGGTAGATGGGAGTAACGACCGCTCCGACCCGGACACACAGCGCAGCATTGGCATTAGTCCACTCCACCGGTGAGGATGTACGCTGGCGTCCGCCAAGTGCCGTTTCTTTCACTTACGAGAAAGCCGATGTCCAGATCCAGTTGATTTGTACATTTCCGTTCTGATAGGGTCACGATAGCGGTCACTGTTGGGGCGCAAGCGAGGAAAAACCGCAATGCTTGACTAACCAACGAAAACTGAGGCACCGATCAAGAAGCTTGAACTTCTGGAACGATTGCAGACTCGCGTTGGCCTGGCTAGACGGATCGGAGGTTCACGCGAGTGATCTATCATAATGCCGTTTGTTGACCGCGAGCGGCACAAGTCCGAGATGGCCACTATACGCTGGGGCGTTTCAGGCGCAATCCCATGTGCGGCTGGTCACACTACTTGGTGAAGCGAACTATTCGACCGCGAGGCTCCCGACATCGCGCAACTCAATCATCCCAGTTGAAAGCACGCCTTAGCTTGCCGAGAAGAGCTCTCGTAGCGGCGTGGTGTAGCCGAAGCGCGGCCGTGGCTATTGGCTCAGCTCCCGCATCAACCACGACCTAGCGAAGTCCCAATCGCGTCTGACTGTTCGCGGAGATAACTTCAGTACTTCGGCTATTTCCTCCTCGCTCAACCCGCCAAAATACCGTAGCTCGACAACCTTCGCTTGGCGGGGAGCGATTTCCGCGAACGCCTCTAGCGCATCATCTAAGGCCAGAATTGAAGCGTCTGGCTCCGGCGACAGCACGGCCGTTTCATCCACATTCACTTTGACAGCGCCTCCTCCTCGCTTCCGAGATCCTCGGGCACGAGCAGCATCAACGAGAATGCGCCGCATCATCTGCGCGGAAATAGCAAAGAACTGAGCCCGGTGCTGCCAGTCAACATTCTTGACGTCCACCAAGCGAAGGTAGACCTCGTTCACTAAAGCCGTGGTCTGAAGCGTGTTGCCGGGCCGTTCATTCTTCATGTACCGGCGGGCTATGCGGTGCAGTTCTTCATAAACGACCGCCGCCAGCCGCTCCAGTGCCGCTTGATCGCCCGTGCTCCAAGCCTTTAGTAAACCAGTGACTTCCGCCGATTCCACGACCGCCGTTCAGACCTCTCGAAAAACATTACCACGACCATGTCCGGTTATTGCCTTCGCTTCCGCCTGCAGCGGCGGAGGCGAGAAGGCAAATGAAGATTTTGGCGATGGTTACGATGGCAGCGACAGCAACGGCTTTCGCAGGAGAAACCGGACGGGCTCTTGAAAGAAGGGTCACGGTCTGTGTTGACCCTAGTGCCGACGGTCCTCAGATCCGTTCAGCGCAGGGCTTGGCTTCCAAACTATTCGCGAGAATCGGCGTAAGGATCGATTGGCGTGAACTCCGTTCCTGCCCGGCTGACGAAAACGCGCTTCAGGTCAGCTTGTCGTATCACACTCCGCCGGATCAGCGTCCGGGCGCTTTAGCTTATGCCCTGCCGTATGAGCGCAGTCACATCGTCCTGTTCTATGACCGGATACAGAAATCAGATCCCGATCTAGTAAAGCAGCGACTTGCGTATGTCTTGGCTCACGAGGTCACGCACATGCTGGAAGGAATTACCCGGCATTCGAAGACCGGCATCATGAAGGCGCAGTGGGATCGGGAAGACCATTTCGAAATTGCTCTTGGGCGTCTCCAGTTCGCTCGAGAAGATGTCGACCTGATTTATCACGGGTTGGATACGCGGGCATCAGCTATTGCGGCACAGGCCATTCCTGAACCGGTTGCGGTGCAGTAATGAAGAGAGTACTGTGGGACGACTCCTACAGGTGGTGTCCATGGGTCCCGAACGTTTGGGGCAGGTCGAAGAGCTGTACTATTTGGCGCGGCATCGGACGTCCGAAGAGCGCGCGCAGTTGCTGGGGCAAGCTGACCCGGAATTGCGGCGCGAAGTGGAATCGTTACTGGCACAGAACGGGGGAGAAGGCGTGCTCGACCGTCCTGCGATGGAGGTCGTGGCCAAGCTGCTGGAGGATTCCAGCGCTGAGCGATTGGCGGTGGGGGCGCAACTGGGCCCTTATAAGATCGAATCATCCGTAGGTGCCGGTGGAATGGGGCAAGTCTACAAAGCCACGGACACACGCTTGGGTCGCGCGGTGGCCATCAAGGTTTCGAGCCAGCAGTTCAATGCGCGCTTTGAGCGCGAAGCGCGCGCTATCTCGGCACTGAATCATCCGCACATTTGTACGCTCTACGATGTGGGACCGGACTACCTGGTGATGGAACTGGTAGAGGGCCCGACCTTGGCAGAGCGCCTGAAGCAAGGCGCGCTGCCGATGGAATCGGTGCTGCGCTACGGAGCCCAGATCGCAGACGCACTGGCCGCGGCACATGCCCAAGGCATCATCCATCGCGATCTAAAGCCGGGCAATATCATGATCGCCAAGAGCGGCGTGAAAGTGCTGGATTTCGGACTGGCGAAGTCGCCACAGGACGATACGATCACGAGCAGCCAAGTCGTGTTGGGTTCACCGGCCTACATGGCACCCGAACAGCGCGACGGCAAACACTGCGACGCCCGAACGGACATCTACGCGCTGGGATTGGTTCTGTATGAGATGGCGACGGGCAAGCGTCTACAGCAGGATCAGCCAGCGAAGTTGGACAATCTGCCAGAGGGCTTGGACCATGTCATCCAGCGCAGTCTGGATACGGCCCCCGAACAACGGTGGCAATCGGCGCGCGAGGTCCGGGCCGTCCTGGAGTGGATGGCGAGTTCCAAAGTGCTTAAAGTGACTACTCGCCTTGACAACAGCCGCAACAAGCGGATTTGGGTCGCCGTGACTGCCATCGTGAGCCTGATTATTGGGATTTTCGCGTCCACTTATTTTACGCGGGGGGCCCCGGATCGGGCCGTCACTCGCTTTGCGTTTGCACCGCCCTTCAAGACGGACGCCGTCGATGTGGCAGTGTCAGCCGATGGCAGGCGCATAGCCTTCGCAAGTACGGGACCTTTGGGCTCAGCGCCCTGGCTACGTTCGGTAGATTCCTATGATGCTGAGCAATTGGGCACCGAGCTAGGCTCTCGGCCATTCTGGTCCCCGGACGGGCGCTCTGTCGGGTTTGTTAACGGCAAAGGGCTACAAAGACTAGAAGCCAGTAATCGATCAGGTCCCTCGCACACCATCACTCCTAATGCTGGATACGATCCCGCCGGCTTCGCGTGGGGGCCGCAAGGAATCTTGTATTCGCCTGAGGAGACGGGGGCAGGGCTCGATCTAATCTCGGCCAATGGTGGAACACCAATCGTGGTGACGAGCCTGAATGCCGCACGGCAGGACATCGCACACCGGTTCCCCCAGTTTCTCCCCGATGGGCGGCACTTCATCTACTGGGTATGGAGCACGGTCGAAGCGAACACGGGAATTTACCTTGGTTCGCTCAACCCGAAGGAAAGATTGCCGGACGGCCCGCTGGTGCGCACGTGGCGGGAAGCGCAATACGTCGAACCGGGTTATCTGTTGTTTATCGATGGAACGAGGCTCATGGCGCAGCAATTCGATCCGACGAAGCTGCGGCTGAATGGCGAGCCTCTTCCTTTACCAGAGCTTGTCGGCGTGGATCGTTTCCTGACCGGACGGGCCAGCTTCACAGTTTCACCGGGCGCGCTAGCCTACCAGGAAGTCGTGCCGCCAACCGGTTCGCGATTTGTCTGGCGTGACCGTCTGGGAAAGCAACTTCGCTCCATTGAGGCTCCCCAGTGGAGTTTTACGAACACGTTCTCACTCTCGCCCGACGAGAAGCATGTCGTCGTTCACGGGGAGGATGAAAACACGTTAGAGGACCTTTGGGTGGTCGATCTGGAACGCGCTACTTCCTTGCGCCTCAGCGCAATTCACAGCTCCAACATGAACCCGATCTGGTCGCCAGACGGTCGTTCTGTCGCTTTCCGTTCCAATCGCAGCGGTTCATACGACATCTATGCAAGGCAAGTAAATGGTAGTGAAGATGAGTTGCTGGTCAAGTCCAGCCACAGCAAAATTCCGAGAAGCTGGTCTCCAGATGGGCGCTTCTTGGTATACGAGGAAGACGATCCGAAAACCGGGGCCGACATTTGGGTGTTGCCGCTCGAAGGTGACCGCAAGCCATTTCCGTTTTTGCAGACGGAATTCGATGAGGGTGGGGGTAGACTCTCTCCCATGCCGGATACCCAGGGCCACCTGTGGATGGCATACGCATCAAATGAAACAAGCCGAGGCCAAGCTGAGGTCTATCTGCGCCCATTCCTGCCCGGCACGCCCACCGGGCCGGCGGGTTCGAAGGTGCGAGTATCCAACGGAGGTGGCGGGGCTCCCGTGTGGCGCAGAGACGGCCGCGAGCTTTTCTATGCGGCTGACAACGGAAAGCTGATGGCGGTGGATGTCCATCTCGGTGAGACACCAGAGATAGGCACTCCCCACCAGTTGTTTGTACGAGAATTTTGGGGCCGCGGGACGGGCTTTCAGGCGTTCGCCGATGGCCAACGTTTCTTGTTCCTCGAACCTGCCGGAGAACCCCCAACGCCGAAGATCAACGTCGTGTTGAACTGGATGGCGGAGTTGAAGCGGTGACTCACGATTATTGTCCATGAGCCCCGAACGTTTGCGGCAGATCGAAGAGCTATACCACGCGGCGCGCGAACACCCGCCGGGACGGCGCGTGGAAGTGCTGGCGCAAGCCGACCCGGAATTGCGGCGTGAAGTTGAATCGCTGCTAGAACAGCAAGGGGATAACGGCCCGCTCGACAGGCCAGCGATAGACGTTGCAGCGCAGCTTCTGGACGATGCCACTCAGACGCGACTGACGGTTGGCGAGCAACTTGGTCCTTACAAGATCGAAGGCGTCTTAGGTGCGGGCGGAATGGGGCAGGTCTATAAGGCTCGGGACACACGCCTCGGTCGTGCCGTGGCGATCAAGATTTCTCATCGGCAATTCAGCGAGCGCTTTGAGCGCGAAGCCCGCGCGATCTCGGCACTGAATCATCCCAACATTTGCACGCTGTATGACATCGGCCCGAACTACCTGGTGATGGAACTGGTTGAAGGACCGACACTAGCGGACCGGATCAAGCGTGTCGCTCTGCCGATGAGCGAAGCGCTAGATATCGCTCGTCAGATCGCTATTGCGCTTGAGTTCGCACACGAAAAGGGAATCGTTCATCGGGACCTCAAGCCTGGGAACATCAACGTGAAGCCGGACGGGACGGTGAAAGTGCTGGATTTCGGACTAGCGAAAATTGCTGATCCCAACGCCGAAGGGAATCCCGAGAAAACCCCAACGCAGACGACGCCCTCAGGCGTCGTAACCGGCACGGCCGCGTACATGAGCCCAGAGCAAGCCATGGGCAAACCCGTGGACAAGCGAACGGACATCTGGGCGTTTGGCGTGGTGCTGTGGGAGATATTGACCAGCCACAGACTGTTTGAAGGTGAAACCGTTTCGCAAACGTTAGCGGATGTCCTCCGCGCCCCGATTGAATTCTATAAGTTGCCACGTCAGACGCCACCAACTATACGCGAGCTGTTGTGCCGCTGCCTCGATCGCGACCCAAAGAACCGCCTGCGTGACATCGGCGAAGCGCGGGTGGCGTTGACAGACCCACTCGGGCCGGCCAAAACTTCAGCGCCGGCCACGCCGTGGCAGGGCCTTGCTGTATGGGCGCTGGCAGCGCTTTCGCTGACCCTTTCCGTCTTGCTATTTGTCCACTGGCGCGAGCCGTCGCCGCGCAACGCGCGCTACCGACTCGAACTGACCGCACCCCCGGCAATTGGCCTAGCTAGGTTGTCGCCGGGTGGCAGATTCTTGGCGTTGCTCGCGGCCACCGGAACAGCCGAGCGTAATCTGTGGCTGCGCGACTTAAGCGGCACCGATACCCGACTCCTGGAGGACTTCCATTCAACCGCTGCTTTATCCTTGTTCTGGTCGTGGGACGGGCAGCACCTCGCATACTCTCTGAACGGTAAGCTGTATTCCATCTCGCCGGAGGGTGGGTCGGCCACGCTCCTGCGCGATGTCCCTTCACGGTCCACGAGCGGGGCATGGCTGGACAATGGAATGGTTGTCCTCGGCGGACCGGAAGGATTGTTCCGCGCATCTCTCTTCGGCGGCCCTCCGGTCCGGCTGGACGAGCACTCATGCACGTTTGTGAATCCGCTGCCCGGACAGCGCTTCCTCTATGGTCGTGACGACGGTATCTGGGCCGGGTCGGTGGATGGAGGCAGCCCTGTTCGGCTCCTGCCGCCAGAATCTGCCCGCACCGCGAGTTACTGGTCGTCCACCAATGGAGGAGAGATTGGAGAGCTTCTGTTCCTGCGCGGGGGGGACCTATTGGCGCAATCATTTCGCCTGGGCAAGCTGCAACTGCTGGACCAGCCCAGCACGGTAGCCGTGCACGTGACGACCTACAGTGTTTCACGAAATGGAGTAATGGCGATGGTCCACGAGCTGCCCGATAACGTGCGTCTCACCTGGATGGACCGTGCAGGCAGACGATTGCAGATCGCAAGCGAAAGCTTTGCCCAGGGCAGGAATCCGGCGATACGGCTGTCTCCCGACGATTCGCGCGCGATTGTTCCAGTAGAGGATCCCACAGGAACGGACCTGTGGATCGCGGACCTGAATCGCGATACTATGTCACGGTTCACGTTCCACGGAGCGTTCAGCGGTGTATGGTCGCCTGATGGGAAGAAGATACTGAGGGACGGTTTGGACCGGGGATACTATTTGAGACCAACGGATGGATCGGGGGAGGACGAAGTTATGTTCGAAAACCCGGTCACGGACGGCTACGTGATGGATTGGTCCGCGGATGGAAAGCTCATCGAATTCTCTGGTGCGCGGGAACACCAATTCGATGTCTGGTTGACCTCGACGGACAACGCCCGTGAGCCACACCCTTACCTGCCAAAATTTGTTGCCCCCACTTTTTTTGGAAGATTCTCCCCAGACAGCCGATGGCTGGCGTACCTCGCCGCGCTACCCGATCGGACGGTCCAGGTCTTCGTCGGGTCGGTCCCGGCAGGAAAAGGCCCCTGGCAAATCTCAACAGCGGGTGGTGACTCGCCCACCTGGAGGCGCGACGGCAAGGAGTTGTTTTATCGGCAGGAAACGAAGATCATGGCCGTTCCCGTCCGGCTCACGGAGTCGTCGGTGGAAGCGGGACGGCCGCAGCCTCTTTTCGACGTTCCGGCGGGAACGCGCTTCCAAGTCTCGCGAGATGGACAGCGCTTTCTGGTCGCCGTGCCGGCCGAGGCATCCGGGCCGGCTCGCATCGAAATCGATACGGACTGGCAGGCAGTACTTCGTAAATAGAATCCCATCCCAAGCGCGCGATTGTATGCGCAAGGGCGCAACAGCTTGGCGGTGCTTGGGTAACATCGGCTCCTGCTCAATGATTTCGCGAAATTAAGTGCAACACGGAAGTTGACTTAGATCGAGCGGTCCAAGGCTCGCAAATCACCTGCGCGCCAAGTCGGCATCCCGTCATGTGTGCCCGACGATCGAGTTTCCCGACTGGCTCACCGGTAAGAAGAGCAGATACCACAAGCGATCGCCCGAGAACGCCGGAAATGCCTTGGAGTTCCGGCCTGGTAGGCCGGCACCTCGTGTGACACTGTTCCACAAGTTTGAACTTCTGGAACCGCTGCGCTCGGTTAGGCGGCATCGGAACTTCACGGGAATGGTCTCTCGCAACGTCGTATCTTGGGCGAGGACCGGCACAAGTCCGAGAGGCTGACTAAACGTCCGCGTGGGTTTCCGATACAAGCGCATTTGTCAGGACGAATCGGATACCATCATCAGTGGCGCATTGTGTCGCCTGACGGTTAGAGGCTCAAAACGATAAATAAATGCTTCTCATTAGAGAATCAAATGCGGAAGAACAACATAAGGATCACAGCGTTAGCAGATCTCACGAGGAAGGACGGCAAGCTTCCAGAACCTTTTGCATTTTGTTAACGAGTCAAGTTGAGCGAGCAGACTGGCGCCAGGTGACTCTTTGTCCGGAAGCGGACTCTTACACTTTTTTCTGAGTTCAAGCGTTTAGCCCGATAACAAGGAGGAATTGCGAACGTGGATACCCTTCTCCATGACCTTAAACATTCGCTGCGCAGTTACCAGCAGAGTCCGGGGTTTACTCTCACGGCGCTGGCAACGCTCGCCCTAGGAATTGGCGCCAACACAGCCGTCTTTTCCGTAGTAAACGCCGTTCTACTGAAGCCAATTCCCTACCCCAACCCCGACCGCCTGGTAATGTTCGTGAGCTCCTCGCAGCAGGGCTGGTCCCCGTTTTGTTCGCCGACAAAGTTCCAGCATTATCGAGAACAGACGAGTGTAACAGAGGACGTGGCGGCGTTTCGCACAGGCGTCGTGAATTTTGCGGGTGGCAAGTTTCCCGAGCAGCTCCAATCCGGCCATGTGAGCGCGGACTTTTTTCGGTTGTTTGGCGCGCCGGTGATCCTGGGGCGCACGTTCTCGACTCAAGAAGATCTTCCGCATGGACCACCGGTCGTCTTGATCGGTGAAGGACTCTGGAAGCGGCGTTTCGGCAGCGACCCAGGCGTGATCGGAAAACCTATATCGTTGAGCGGCATTTCGTATGAAGTGATCGGAATTATCGGCTCAGAGTTCGACACCAGCCAATTTGGGCCGGTGCGGGAAGTCTGGATACCTTTCCAGCTCGATCCGAAAAGCACCGACCAGGCTCAGTACTTCATGGCAGCCGGACGGTTGAAAACCCGTGTCAGCCTAGCGCAGGCGCAAGCGAAGCTGAGACTCTCCGCGCAGGACTTCGAACGTAAGTTCCCAGGAGTACTCCGACGCAACGGCGTGTTTTCCGTTATGCCCTTTCAGGAAGCAATCGTCAGCAACGTTCGGCCGATCCTGCTCGTCATGGCGGGCGCGGTTGGACTCGTGCTCTTGATTGCTTGCGCGAATGTTGCGAATCTTCTTTTGGTACGTGCGACGACACGGCGACGGGAGATTGCAATTCGAGCTGCAATTGGGGCGGGACAAGGCCGTATCATCCAGCAATTGCTGACCGAGAGTGTCCTATTGTCTGTTGCGGGCGGCATCACCGGACTCGCGTTTGGGCTGATCGGAATTCGCGCTCTGCTCGCGGTGAATACGGCCGGGCTTCCGCGGCTGGGTGAAAAAGGAACGCTGGTTGGAGCGGATTGGCGAGTGCTCGCGTTTACCGTGCTGATTTCGATAAGCACGGGAATCCTTTTTGGGCTAATTCCGGCGCTGCAAAGTTCGCGAACGGATTTAAACGCCACCCTCAAGGAAAGCAGCGGAAGCAACTGCACCGGCTTTCGGCAAACGAAGATGCGATCTGTGCTGGTAGTTATTGAAGTGGCGCTCGCCTTAGTGCTGCTGGTAGGGGCTACTTTGTTGATCCGCACCTCGCTAGCCTTGAGTGCGATAAGTCCGGGGTTCGATCCGAACAACGTTTTAACCATGCGAATGTCCCTGAGCGGTCCCCGCTTTCAGAAGGCAGACGAAATAGAACGGCTGGTTCGTGACGGCATCATTCGGCTGCGCACATTGCCTGGAGTGGAACTCGCCAGCGCGACCTGTTGCATACCCCTGGAAGGAGGACCTGGCCTGCCGTTTAACATCGTGGGAAGGCCGCCGGCGAGCAACCTTCCGGTTACAGGCAGAGCCGACTGGGTGAACGTTTCGTCGGGCTATTTTGAGGTGTTCAAGATTCCCTTGAAGCGCGGTCGAACCTTTGCTGACACGGACGATAGAGCCTCTCGGCAGGTGGTGATCATCAATGACGCGATGGCGAAACGATATTGGACGAGCAGCGACCCACTGCGGGATCAAATAATTATTGGAGGAGGCACCATGCGTGAGTTAGCCGCCGAGCAGCCCCGGCAGATTATTGGTGTGGTGACCGATTCGCGGGATCGCGCGCTCAACGGCGACCCCGTTCCGAAGATGTTTGTACCACAGGCTCAGCTTACCGATCAGATGAATGCACTGATCTATAGGTTAAACCCGATGGCTTGGGTGGTGCGCACCCGCGGGCAGCCCTACTCATTGAGCACTGCGATTCAAGAGCAGCTCCGGCAGGTGAGCGGGCTACCGGTCTCGGACATCCGCAGCATGAATGAAGTTGTGACGCTCTCTATTTCTCGCCAGCGCTTCAACATGTTGCTGATGACGATATTCGGAATATCAGCTTTAGTGCTGGCTGCTATTGGAGTTTACGGACTCATGGCCTACTCGGTGGAGCAGCGCACGCAGGAGATCGGGATTCGCCTAGCTCTAGGGGCGGAAACGAGCGCAGTGCGGAACATGGTAGTGCTGCAAGGTATGGCTCTGGTGCTGATCGGGGTTGCGATTGGGATGGGCTCAGCTCTCGGACTGACTCGATTCCTGGCAGCTTTTCTGTTCGGTGTAAACGAACGAGACCCGATCGCGTTCACGTTGATTCCCATTGCGCTTGCCCTTATCGCGCTTGTAGCCATCTGGCTTCCGGCGATTCGCGCAAGTCGCCTCGATCCGATCCAGGCGCTGCGTTATGAATAGCATTATTCGTTGTAGAATTTCCATCGCGATATGGCAACTTGGGACGAATTAATAATAGTTCGTCTATTCATCTATTGGAAATCCATCTTTGAGAAGCTCGTTTCGCCTTAAAGTTGTTTCAGAGAGTTTCGCTAGAGTCGATCCCGCCCTGTCGCTACTCGGCATCGCGCCGGAAGTGCGGTTCGGCTCAAGCTTGCTGGTGGAACATAACTCATGAAGGTCCTAAAGCTGAACCGCTCTGAGCGTCACATCGTTCCTTAAGTTCAAGCTTTCGGAACAGGTGCGTTGTTCTCTTTGTTGGTCAGGCAAGTTCCGTGTTTTCATGGACCGCTGACTGCATTTCAGCGGAGTAACTTCTTGAACACTGCTTCTTGTGGCACTAGCCTTGCCAAAAGCTATTGCGATCCCGTCTCCGCCCTATCCTAGAGGAGTTCGTCCTCGCGGCAGGTCAAGATCCAACACGGGAATTTTGGAAGGCGATTTACAAACCGGAGAAGGCTTAGATCCCGATGAGGCCACAGGCTGGATCGCGGACCTTTTTCCTTACTTAGGTGATGCTCCCGGCCGTCGTCGGAATCCCGTCTTTGAACACGATCGTCACGACTGGCACTCCCTGTCGATTAAGGCGTCCAAACAAACAGCTTCCCTTTGGGCCCTTTGAACGTCAAAGGCGTCAGCCCCAAGCTTCCCCTCGGGCCTCTCCAGTGTTCCTATCAAGGTGAGTTTCAACAGCGGCTCAGCTTGTGAAATGGACCTCGTTGCCGGCTTCTTTGCGGTGGAGCGGAACCCATCGGACCTGGCACTCTCACCGGTTATCGGCTGGTCCGTAGCCGAGCCGCCGCCCAAGACACCTGTGAGACTGTTCGGCTAAAGCCGGTTTCCACTGCTGACCGCTGATTGAGTGTATTGCACAAACGAGCGATTTTGCAACGAACAGGCAATTGCTCACTTTTCGAGAATTTTCGTGTTGCAAAAAGGTATTGCACTATTAATTCGATTGGCGATATATTTGTACAATGCTGATCGGCTACGCCAGAGTTTCCACCGATGACCAGGACACCTCCGCGCAGGTGGCCGCGCTCAAGGCCGCCGGGTGCGAGCGCATTTATCGCGAGAAGGCTTCCGGCGGACGCTGGGATCGGCCCGAACTTCATCGGCTACTGGATCAGCTCCGTAAAGGTGATGTGCTTGCAGTATGGAAGCTGGACCGGCTATCCCGTTCGCTGCGCGACGTTCTGGTCATCATGGAGCGCCTTGCCCGCGCGAAAGCGGGATTTCGGAGCTTGACCGAAGCCATCGATACAACCACTCCAGCAGGACGCATGATGATGCAGATGGTCGCGGCATTTGCTGAATTCGAGCGGGCCATGCTCAAAGAGCGGACCAAGGCTGGGTTGGATGCTGCTCGCCAAGACGGGCGCATTGGCGGACGTCGCCCAAAGCTGTCACCTCAACAGCAGACCGAGATCAGAAGGATGGTTTCAAAAGGCGACAAGACGGCAGCCGACGCCGCACGCCTGTTCAAGATCCATCCCGCCACCGTCTCGCGGCTCTTGGCGAAGGTCAACTCCTCATCAAGGAGGCACGGGTATGCAAAATAGCACGGAGGGTACCAATTAGGCCAATTGCTGGCATGTGGCAGGTCATTTATAGATCCTGGCCGATGTCGTAGTGCGTAGGAAACGTCAAGACACTACGTGAAAGGTCGGGTTTGCCGAGATTAGCTGATCAAGCGCACGTCGTCGGCCACAATCAGGCTAGGGCGTTTTTCATTCACAATCCGCCGTGCAGAACCGCTACAGGTAGGATAAAATCGTTCAACGTTTATGTTTCTGGCTCCCGCAATTTACCTGCGATCCTGCGAGGTTCTTTCGCCGATCGGCGCGGGTATGGGCGAAGTGCATCGCGCCACGGATACCACACTCGGCCACGACGTCACTCTGAAAATTCTGCCCGAGGTTGTCGCTCAGGACGCCGAGCAAATGCCCCGTTCCGTTCTCGCCGTATTTTTCGGAAAACATTGAACGGTCCTATTCCATAAAAAATCCTTCCACCTATGCTAATGCCTCGCTTGTTCACAATCGGTCTCCTGCTAGTGGTTTTCTCCTCTCTGATCGCCTTCCAGCCGAATCCGGTGCCGGCACCTCTGACCGATCCGTTCGCAGCAGGCTGGATGGTCGCCGACTCGAATGGCGACGGGATCGTCGACTTCGTCCCAGGTAAGATCGTAGTGCCGACGCATCCCTCCGCCGCTGAGAATGCCGCCGCAGCCGACATCGCCGCGCGCATTGGATTCGCCACTACCGGTTTCACGCCACCCATAGTCATCAGCGCTGACCAGGATCGCAACGATGGCCCGCGCATTTACATCGGCCGTCCATCGTCCGTCGAGTTGCAGCCAGAAGAAGGCGGTGTTTTTGCCGTGGGCGGCAATCTGGTGATCGCCGGGCATGATGATGCCGGATTACTCGCCGCGGCGCAGGCCTTCGCTTCCCGGGCTCCCTATCTTTGGCGAGTTCAAGGCGAAAGACTGGACGCTATCGAACAGGTCTCTGGCACCGGGACCAGGGCAACCGGGTTTACATACCTTAAAGGAAAGGCTGGCGTTAACAGAGCGTTCCTTCAAGCCGGAACCGTTCCAACCGAGCTTAAACTTGCAAACGTGCACGAACTCGTGATCACGGTCAATGGAGCCACCACGTCGATTGTCAATCCCAATCCACTCTCGGCCATGCCAGCCGCACAACCGGCTGCCGGTCCTGCGCCCGAAGCTCCTGCCGCCGAAGGAGGTGACGGCGCGGCAGGCCCTGTGCGGCTCGACTTGGCGGCGCTCTACACGATGCGTGGCCTGTTTCGTGGCACGCCGCGCATGCCGGTCCCATCGAATCTCGACGCCCAGCTCTATGTTCCAGAAGGCGCGGCCGGAATCGCCATGGCGAATCTCGCCGCAAGGATGGGCATGGAAACTACAGGCATCACTCTGCCACTCGCCACTCCGGCAAACGCCACCACGGTCCGGGAAATCCGCACGAAATCGGTGGTGCCTGAATCGTCTGACGTCGGCAAGGAAGCCGCGCGCAAGCTAAAAGAAGAGAGCCCGGCGGAACCCCCGATCCGGTCCGGCCAGGGCGAGCTGCGAATCGTCGATAAAGCCTTTGGGCGGCAGCCTGCCGTGCTCATACGCGGAGACGAAGCGGCCGCGCTGGGCTTGCTCTCGGATCATTTTCCGAATCTCTGGGAGCCTGGCAAGCAGAATCTTTCGATCGAAGAGATGCGCTATGACCTACATCGTTTCTTTTCGCTCCGATCGAGCGCCGGCCAGGCGAGCGTCGCGATCTACCGTCTGGAGAAGTGGGCCGAGGAGATCAAATCGCCCCGCAAGGTTGAGGCGAAGGTTTTCGTCGACGTTGCCGATCCGGGACTGAAGGACCTGGTCCGAGAGGAATTACAAATGCGGCTCGGCGTGAGCGATCTGAAGATCGAGACGGGCAGCCTCCACGCCGGAACGCAATGCTGCGAGAAGCTCCCTGCGCTGCATTATCGCGAACCCGGATATCAGTTCCGTCAAGGCACGCCCACGTTTCAAGAGGATGTCATGATTCCGTGGGAGGGGACGCGTCTGCTCAAGACGATCAAGGACACGCTGCCAAAGATCGACGGTCCGGTAAAGGTCGTCGCACGCGTGAGCGAAGGCCCTGAAGTTCGGCGCTCGCTGAAAAAGCAGATCGAGGACCTCTTGCCGAAGACGAGCCAAGTGACGGTGCTATGCGCGTTCAAATCCGGCGTGAGCTGGCTGATGGACGAGATCGCTCCGCAGATCAAAGGCAAAGCGTCGTCGCTCAAAATCGAGTTCAAGCGCAACGAGGACCCCAC
>DATMMD010000261.1:0-34507 GCA_035569875.1 Bryobacteraceae bacterium | reverse complement strand
CACTGCCCAACATCTCACTGAGCTTCAACAGCCCTACTTTGTTCTTGATGATCTTCTCTTGGGTGTTCATCGCTGACATTCTCCTGACCGCGCTTTAGCGCAGTCTATCAAATGTCAGATCAAGTTGAGACTAGTACATCTTAACCGTTAACGACCCTGCTGGCCGCCCGTCTTTCCCTCGTCACGGCCTTTTCCCCGTTCCTGTTGATTGCCCTTGCGCTGATCCTGCTGCTGCTGGCCGTGCTGACCTTGGTGGCCCTGCTGATCCTGTTGTCCCTTTTGGCCACCTTGCTGACCACCACCCTGTTGTCCATGCTGACCCTGTTGGCCTTGCTGACCCTGTTGGCCTTGCTGACCCTGCTGGCCACCCTTCTGTTCTTGCTGGCCACCTTTATGCTGCTCTTGTTGGCCTTTCCCCGGTTCGTTTGCCATGATGTTTCTCCTATTTATTGTCTAGTCTGCGGTGACAACCCTCGGCTAGGCGCTGTCACCGTACCCTAGATGAGCTATGAGTTGTTCTTGTTTCGATGTAACGGGTACATCGACGTTAGGAACCTAGGGATTTCCCAGGAATGTTCCAATTCACCCTCGCTTCCCTGCGAATTCTTCCTCGTTACCGGCTTGTTCGGCTTCCTCGAGCAGTGGCTTGGCCAACTCTGTAAGCAGTTCGTCTGCTTTCTCTTCCTCTTCCAGTGTCTTCGTAAAAAGCTTCACGAGATCATTGCGTTCCATTTGCTCCGCAATGGCGCGGGCGGTCCCATACGCGGAAATTTCATAGTGTTCCACTTTCTGCGCCGCAGCAATCAAGGCCAGGTCGGCCCGGGCATCTTCCTTTTCCTTACCTTCGGTGATAACCTCCTGACCTTCCTGTACTAGCCCAGCCATGCCCTTGCACGGTTTTGCCTTGGCTTTTTCGCCCAACATATCGAACGCCTGGTTTAAACGCTCGACATGCCCCTTGGTCTGTTCAAGGTGGTCCTGAAACGCGGTCTTCAGTTCGCCGTTCTTGGCGGCTTTCGCCATTTTCGGAATCGCCTTCACCAATTGGTTCTCCGCGTGAAGTAAATCTCGCAGCTCTTCAATCAATAATTCTTGTAGGATTTCCATCCGTGTTATGCTCCTTGCTGGATTGGACTCTACCTGCCGCAAGACGTTTCGATACGTCCTGTGGCCAAGACCGTCAATATCCACGAAGCCAAGACTCACCTCTCTTGGAAAAGGTCGAGTCTGGCGAAGAGATGATAATGGCCCGGCCCGGTACGCTGCTCGCGCGCTTGTGTGTTTTACCCGGATTCTCACGATGAGAGTTCTTATAGATAGCCACATCTTCGTGTCGTGAGCCGATGGAAACCCCTTTTCTGTCTGTATCAAGCGCATTCTCGAGGATCCGGCGAGCGATCCAACTCTTCAGCGCACGCCCTCTTCGAAGGCGTGCCGGCACAGATCCAGCGCCGAGAGTTCCAGCGCCGAGATGCCCACTCCAGGTAGTATCAATATTTGCTCACCGCTGAGAGATTTGGCGGCGCCTGGAGGTCCCACATGCATTTCCTCAATGACGAAGAGCTCAATGAGTTGCAAGGCGCGGAAGAAGCCGCGTTCCCATCGCCCGTGCCCACGCAGGTCGTCTCTAGCGATGAATATCTTCCGTCGCCGCAGACCCCGCAGCAAAAAGAGGTCGAAGCCCGGCTTATCGACATGGCCGACTCGATCGCATCTAAGCAGGGCCTCTCGCGCCGGCACTTCTTTCAGAGCGCGTCCGGGATGGCTGCCTGCTTTGTCGCGATGAACGACGTTTATGGAGTGCTCTTTGATGCCACGCCGGCTGAGGCGCAGACTCCCGAAATGGCCAATCAGCGCGCGAAAGCTCTCTCCGGCCAGTTCATCATGGATACCCATACGCACTTCCTGCGCGACGACACCAAGCTCCTCAATTTCGTGAAAATGCGCGAGGCGGTAGGCAAGGCCGGCTGGAACAAGCAGCTCGCCGACAAGCCGCAGACCATCGACGATCTCAAATACGACAACTATTTTAAAGAGATCTACCTCGACAGCGACACTAAGGTCGCGCTCATCAGTAATGCGCCCTCCGACATCCCCGAGGATTGGTTCCTCACCAACGACATGGTGTTTCAGACCCGCGCGAAGGTGAACAAAAAGGCGGGTTCCAAGCGCATGCTCGCCCACTACATCATCACGCCCGGCCAGCCGGGATGGCTGGAGGGTATCGACCGCGCCATCACCGAATTCAAACCGGACGCCTGGAAGGGCTATACCATCGGCGACAACACGCACAAAGAAACGAGCCGCTATCCCTGGCATACCGACGACGAGAAACTAACTTACCGCGGGTACGAAAAGTTTCAGAAGTCTGGAATCAAGAACGTCTGCATCCATAAAGGTCTTTTCCCACCGGGGATGGAAAAGAAATTTCCGCGCCTGACTGAATACGCCGACGCAAGCGACATCGGCACAGCAGCTAAGGACTGGCCGCAGCTTAACTTCATCATTTATCACGGCGCGTACCGGCACGTCGGCGGCGATCCCGCGGCCGCAATGGCCGAGTGGGACAAGACCGGCCGCATCTCCTGGGTCACCGACCTGGCTGAGATTCCCTCCAAGTACGGCGTCACGAATGTCTATGCCGACCTTGGCCAGCTTTTTGCGTTCTCGACCGTCGTGCAGCCGCGCCTGGCGGCGGCGTTGATGGGAACGCTGATCCGCGGACTCGGCACGGATCACGTAATCTGGGGCACCGACGCGGTGTGGACCGGATCGCCGCAGTGGCAGATCGAGGGATTGCGCCGGCTCGATATTCCTCAGGATATGCAAAAGCAGCACGGGTTCAAGCCACTAGGCGCCGCCGATGGTCCCACTAAAACGGCCATTTTTGGCGGCAATGTCGCACGGCTTTACAATTATCCAGTGCATTCTTTCGTCCAAAGACCCGATCGCTTCGCGGAAATCAAAGCGGAATATGAGCAGGCCGGCGCGGAGCGCAGCAATCTGCGATACGGCTATGTGCGAAAGGGCTAGGCAGCGATGACGAACCGCGAATTACGCTTTGAAGCCGAGGAGCTGCTGGACCGTTACGTCCAATGCCTGGACGAGGACCGCCTGGAGGAGTGGCCCGATTTCTTCCTCGAAAAGGGTGTGTATAAAATCATCTCCCGCGTCAATGTGGAGCGGAACCATCCTCTCGCTACCATGTTCTGCGATGGCCGCGACATGATGAAAGACCGTGTCATCGCCATCCGCAACGGGAGTGTCTTTTCGCAAAGGTATCTTCGGCACCTGGTCTCAAACGTTCGCGTCATGGGCCAAGATGGCGACGCGCACATCGTGAAGTCGAATTACGTCGTGCTCCAAACCCTACAAGGCGAAGAGACCAAAGTCTTCAACGCCGGCCAATACGTGGACAAGATCATATTTGGGAACGGTAATCCTATATTCCAAGAAAAACTGGTCGTTTACGACACAATTCAAATCCCTGGCCTGCTGGTTGTTCCGATTTAGTCGGCCTTAACGTTCCACGAGATTCTCTCCGCGCGTCATTCCTTCCCAGCGGTCGCGCAGATCCACGTGAATGTCGAACTGGTCTAAAATACGCATGACGATGTGATTGACGATGTCATCGACAGATCGCGGATGATTGTAGAAAGCCGGCACCGGCGGCAGAATCACAACACCCATGCGCGATAGCTTCAACATATTTTCCAGATGAATCTCATGCAGCGGCGCTTCACGGACCACCAGCACTAGTTTGCGGCGCTCTTTCAATATCACATCCGCCGCGCGATGCACCAGTTGATCGCCGACGCCATGCGCGATCGAAGCCAGAGTGCGCATGCTGCAGGGACACACTACCATTCCGCGAGTCAGGAAAGAACCACTCGAAATCGCCGCGCCTTGATCGTGCGCGCGATAGGTGCACGTGGCCATGCGCTGGACCTCTTCGGCGCTGTATTCCGTTTCATGCAGCAAAGTGCGGATCGCCCACTTGGTCATCACCAGGTGCGATTCAACAGCAGCGGCCTGCAGCGCCTGTAGAAGACGCACGCCCATTATCGTGCCGGTGGCGCCGGTGAGCCCCACGATCAATCGCGGCGGTGCGGCGTCAGTCATTTAGTGGTAGACCAGAGCATTGAAAAACAGTTTGAAATTCTGATAGCTTTGCCCACGATACTGCGGCCGCATGCCGAACAGGATTACGCGACCGCTGCCCATCGGCACATCCAGCAGCGCGGCCTTCTCGGTTAGATATTTTTCGCCGAGCAACCACCCCGAGGCCAGTACACCCTTAGAAGGGTAGTGTGCTACCACCTCCGCCTCCGGAGCTTCCCAGGCCGGACTGCCCTCGCTCCACAGAGTGATTTCTCCCGGCATCCCATAGGCCAGCGGGCTCTTGATGTCGACTGAAACGTTCAACAGCGACCCCGGTGAGTAGAAATCCTTGCTCTCCACGCCACGCAGCACGTTGCGGGCCTTCACGCCCAAGTCCTGTGTCGCGTAATCAGAGGCGTGATTGAAAAAGATCAGCGTGCCGCCTTGTTCGACGAACTCCTTGAGCGAAGCCGCGCCTTTCTCCCCCAGCCCGCCGCAATATTCAGGCGGCATCGTTCCGGCCCGATGGCCTTGAGCGATCTGCTGTCGCGGTTGATCGGGAATGACAATCGCGTCGAAACGCTGCTTAAGGTTCCCGGCCTGGACGTCAGCGTTTTCAATGTTCGCGTATCCGAAGCCAAAATCTTCGAGTAGCCAGCGCGTCCAGCCCTCGTCCATGCTGGGGATAAAACTCTTATAGATTCCAATGCGGGGCGCAGCTATCGATTTCCGGCTATTGCCCGCGTTCGCGAAAAAATCGCCATTCGCAGTGTCGCGGTAAACCGGCTTACCGGACTTCCAGATCTTGTTCACTTCTTTCCAGGAGTAAACGTCGGACGCCGCCAGCGCTCCGGGTGCTTTCGGATGATTCAACTCGAAGGCGAATTGCGTGGCCGGCTTCAGCGTCGCGTCGAATTTCTGGTCGATTGTCGCCACCTCGACGCCCATTTGCAAAGGCAGCGTCTGCGCCGTTACGTCGTAAGGCCGCTTTGGAGGACCGCCCGGGTACAGCCGCAGATCCGGATAATCCTGGCGTTCGAGCAGTGTCTTGGCCCATCCTGAAAACGGTTGCTGCATCCGGATGACGTAGCTTCTATTTGCGTATTGTTTTCCGCCGGCGCTGAAAATGTCCGCCGCGCGCTCGATCTCGATTTCACCGAATGCCAAAGTTTCCAGCATCTTCTTTGCCGCGCCCGGATCCCGCTGCGCCGCCGGAATCACGAATGCATAGGGCGAAGTTCGCTCTACGCCGTGCTTGTTTATTTCGTAGAAGTAGCGCAGCATGTCGGAGCGCCGCGCCGCCGCCTGATACAACAGCGACTCCCAAGCGATCTCCTGGTAGTCAATGATGTCCCGCAAATGCCACTCGCCCGACATCCAGGGATTCAGATAATTCCAGCTCCGCTCCCGCGGGTTGTAGCCGAGCGCATTGTCGGAGATCTGATCGGGTGTGATGGTCATCGGCGTGGCCAGCTTCGCGCTGGCCGATTCAGTGAGGATGCGCGCGCCGCCATGATAAGCCTGATACTGCCGGGCCGGCGACCAGAAATCGTACATCGCGTTCATCGCGATGCCGGTTTTGCCCGCGGCGGCGAGATCCACCGCCATGCCAGTGCCAATCATGCTGCAGATGTTCGCCAGAATCGGGTCGATATTCGGATCCACCGGATCCATCCACGGTGGAACAAAAATGCGCGCGGTGTTCGAGCCCATTTGGTGCACGTCGTAGACGATCTGCGGATGCCAGGTGTTTTCCAGTTGAGCGGTGTTCCGCGTCTCGGACTGGGTGAAAATGTACCAGTCGCGATTGTCATCATGGCCCACGTATTTGTGATAAAGCTCCGGCGGCGACGTGCCGTCGTAAGCCGTTCCGCGCGTCTTCCTATACCATTGGGTCACGATGTCGACACCATCCGGATTTTGCGACGGCTCTAGCAGCAGAATGACGTTGTCGAGAATCGCTTTGAACTTCGGATTGTCGTTTTCGGTAAGCAGCCGATAGGCGAACTCGATCGCCGTATGCGTGGACGCGACCTCAGTCGCGTGGATCGAGCAGGTGATCATGACGATCACCTTGCCTTCGTTCATCAGGCGCAGGGCTTCGGCGGGCGATGTGCGCCGCGGGTCGGCCAGCCGCTTTTGAATATCAAGATAGTGGTCGAGACTCTTGATGTTCGCCGCCGATGAGATAGTGACGGCGATCTGCGTCCGGCCGTCGGCCGTTTTTCCGAGGTCCTGAAAACGGATTCGATCGCTCGATCTTGGCAGCGCTTGAAAGTAAGTAACGACCTGGGCCCAATCGAGCAATTCGTTATCCACTCCGATCTTGTGACCGAAGTGGCTTTCCGGCGTGGGAACGGCTGCGAACCCCGGACTCATTAGCAGGAGGCCGAAAAAAACAAATCTGTCCGCGGAACTCATGTCTCTCAGAATACAACCTTCGAGAGACTTGATCTTCTGGCGCTGGCCTTTAGAGGATCTGCGAATCGCTTTTGCGCAGTTGGCTTTTCCTGCGCCAGAAAGCGGCCAAGCCTATTCCGCCACCTACCAGAAGGAGGGTCGAAGGCTCCGGAGCCGACGTGAAACCCGTGACTGAAAACTCTGGGTCACTGGTTCCCCATTGGAACTGAACACTGTTGATGCTGGCGAGCGAGAAGCCGGGCATGGTGTTCAAGGTGAATTGAACACGATCGTCAACCAGGGTTGTACCACTAACGCCGCCGTTGATGCCTTGCGAGGGCGGAAAGAAAGAAGGAACTAATCCCCAATTGATTCCCCCGAGATTGTTGCAAGGGCTGCTCGCGCCACAGTTATTGAAATTCCCGTGCCCAAAAACGGAAAGGCCGGAGGCGCTAATCCCGTTGACCAAGCCGCGGACCGGCGTGAACCCGCCTAGGAACTCCCAGTTTGAACCGACGTCGGTGAGGTCCGTACTGATGATCGTGCTGCCGTCCAGGCTGGCTGTTCCAGGCGTGAGCGCAGCTAGTGAAGCAGTGCCGAAGTAAACCGCTGTCAAAATGTCGGAAGGAACATACTGCGCGTTAGCGGATATCGCGGTATCTGTAAGCGTTACCGTAAGCGTAGTGCCGCTGAGATCGAATTGAGCGCTGGCGGCTAGATTATTTCCGGATATATTTGTTCCTCCGCCAGTAAATGTGATGGAGTTCGCGAATGCCGTTGAAACAAAAAAGCTTAACGCCGCGGTAAGAATCGTTTTGGTTGGTAGATGGATCAATTGTATTCTCGGTAGCTCTAATCTAACCTTGGGAACTCGTCTGTACAAGAATCGTTCGGGCCAAAAAGCCTAACGGAAGTACTATGGTTGTTACCCGGACTGTTCAACGAATGACATAATCAAACGTGGCTACACTGCCTATAACGGAAGCGATTCGGGAGTTCGTGCACGACGGCGATGTCGTGGCACTGGAGGGGTTTACGCACCTGATTCCCTTTGCTGCCGGTCACGAGATTATTCGCCAGGGACGACGCAACCTGACACTCGTCCGGATGACTCCGGACCTGATCTACGATCAAATGATCGGATCGGGATGCGCTTCGAAACTCATTTTTTCGTGGGGCGGCAACCCTGGAGTGGGCTCCCTGCATCGGTTGCGGGACGCCGTCGAAAACAACTGGCCGGCACCTCTTGCGATTGAAGAGCACGACCATGCCGGAATGGCTGCGGCATACGCGGCTGGGGCGGCGAATCTACCTTTCGGTCTGTTGCGGGGGTATCTTGGCACCGATCTGCCGAAATACAATTCGCGAATCAATTTCATCGAGTGTCCCTTTACCGGCGAGCGATTAGCCGCGGTTCCAGCCATTCGCCCCGATATTTCCATCATTCACGCGCAGAAGGCCGACCGCCGCGGCAATGTCCTGATGTGGGGCGTAGTGGGGGTCCAGAAGGAAGCGGTCCTCGCCGCCCGTCGCGCGATCGTGACGGTGGAGGAAATTGTGGATCGTTTGGATGCTCCTCCTAATGCAGTCGTCCTGCCATCCTGGGTGGTGGGTGCGGTCAGTGAAGTGAAGGGTGGGGCGTTTCCTTCCTACGCGCAGGGATATTACTCCCGAAACAACGCCTTTTACAAACAGTGGGATCAGGTCTCGCGCGAGCGAGAAGGGTTTCAGGCCTGGATGGAGCGGCACGTAATCGGCACGAAAGACTTCGAAGCGTTCCGGCGAAGTCTCGATCAGGTGGCCAGCCATGCCTGACAACGGGTACACCTCGGACGAGATGATGACTGTCGCGGCAGCGCGGATGCTGCATAACGGCTCGGTCTGTTTCGTCGGAATCGGACTGCCCAGCGCGGCGGCGAACCTGGCGCGTCTGACACACGCACCTGATGTCGTACTGATCTATGAATCGGGACCTATTGGAACCAAACCGTCCGTATTACCGTTATCCATCGGCGACGGCGACTTAGCGGAGACGGCCGATACAGTGGTGCCTTTGGCTGAGATCTTCTCCTACTGGCTGACGGGCGGTCGCATCGATATCGGATTTCTGGGTGGGGCGCAGATTGATCGCTTCGCGAATCTCAACACCACCGTGATCGGCGATTACCGCCGGCCCTCGGTGCGATTGCCCGGTGCGGGAGGTGCGCCGGAGATTGCGACATCAGCCAAAGAAGTATTGATCACGCTGCGGCAGAACAAGCGGGCTTTCGTTGAGAAGGTCGATTTCGTGACGTCCGCCGGCCATCTGGATGGCGGCGATGCTCGCAAGCGAATGGGATTTCCGGGAAAAGGACCCACCGCCGTAATCACGGATCTCGGCATCTTAACGCCCGACCCAACGACCAAAGAACTCTCGCTCACCAGCATTCATCCGGGCGTTTCAGTGGAGCGGGTGATCGAATCCACCGGTTGGATCCTGAAGGTTTCGCCCAAGCTCGCCGCTACAGAAGCCCCGTCGGCTGATGAGTTGCGAGTGCTTCGGGAATTGAATGAGCGCACGGCGCGTGCTCATGCGGGACAGACGTGATGCCTACGGTGTCGCTTCTGTCGGCAAGTCCGAGCGTCTCCGGCCGCGCTGCTTTGGCTCCGCTAGCGCTGGGACCTCGAATCGTGCGAGGATTTCATGTGGAGAGGGAAAACATGATCAGACAGACTGTTGCTGTTGCGATTGCGGGTCTATTCGGCGCGGCGCTTTATGCCGCTAACAAGCCGGTGACCGTGCAGCTCAAGGACGCGAAAGACCAAAGCGTGGGCACCGCCGTTTTGAGCGACCACAAGGGCGGGGGAGTCAATATTAAAGTCGACTTGAAGAGCCTTCCGCCGGGCGAGCACGCCATTCATATCCATCAGAACGCCAAGTGCGAGCCGCCTGGATTTACGACCGCCGGGGGGCACTTCAATCCCGACATGAAGAAGCATGGCTCGATGAATCCCGACGGACCACACGCGGGCGATATGCCGAACTTCATGGTGAACGCCAAAGGCATGGCGAAGACTACCGTGGTTGATCCGAATGCCGACCTGGGGACGGACGCCCATTCGGTGTTCTCTAACGGCGGGACCGCCCTGATGATCCACGAAAAGGCCGATGATATGAAGACCGACCCGACTGGCAACGCCGGTGGTCGCATTGCCTGCGGGACCATTACCAAGTAGCCAGCTAAGGATCCACGCAGACGAAGTTAGCTGCCTCGTCGATGCTTCCAGCGCCCTTCCATTTTGCGATCTGCGGATAGGGGCATAGAGGCCGCGTGCGATCTGTCACACCGTTGACGATGTGTGCCGCGACGATTTTCTCAGGTGGCGTACCGTGCTCGACCCATTGATCAAGGGCGCCCACCGCGTCAAAGCTATTAGGACCGGCGCCTCCGCCGCAATGTCCCATGCCGGGCACCATGAAGAGGCGGAAGAAGTCGATGGTCTGGGCGGGCCCGCCCATGGCGCGTTGTACCGCCTCGTAATATCTGACGCCGTCCTCGGGGGGTACGTCGGAATCGGCCCAGCCGTGATACATCACCAGCTTTCCTTTGCGGGTCTTGAAAGGCTTCAAGTCCGGATCGTTCGAATTGACAACCGACATCTTCGCGTCGGCGTAGGTAAGGTCGTGATCAAAGTCGAACGTGCGCCAGTCCCAGTTGGGGTCATTGAACACCCAGAGTCGCCAGAATTCGTTGCGCCGAGCTTCGGCGGGATCAACGAAATAAGGGGCCCAGCTCGCCTCGGTCCCGCGAGCCCATCCGGCGAAGATCTGCTCGCCCGTGCGTGGGTTCTTTGCGCCGCCGTAGACCTTTTTCACCGATTCCACCTGAGGCGCTGTTAGGCAACTATCAGCATCTCCTCCCTTGCACAATAGCGCCGCGGGATCGAACTTGCAGCGGCGCGGATCATCGATGATGCCATCCGCCAGACCGTCGATTGCGTCACACGCGGCTAGTACTGCCTTTGCGATCATCGGCAGTTTCGAGGCCGGCAGCGGACGAGGAGTGTCCTTGTGGATCGCCTCCCAGGACCATAAGAATCCCGCGATCAGATGTACCCGGTCGTTGCCAGGGTCGCCGGCGACGATGCCATCGTAATCGGCTGGAAACCGCTGCGCCTCAGACAGCGCTTGCTGTCCGCCCGTCGAGCAGCCATTGAAATAAGAGTATTGCGGGAAGCGGCTATAGTAGTCACGAATGATCACCTTGGCTGTGTCGGTCATGACGTGCACAGCGCGATATGCCCAGTCAGTGATCTTTTCAGGGTGGCCAACGCCAAACGTCAAATCGCCGCCTTCGTGACCAGTGTCGGACCCGGCTGTGGCATAGCCGTGATTCAATGCGGCCGCCATGGTGCTGTAGCTCATCGCGCTCGAGAATCCACCGTTTCCAGTGCCTTCAAACTTTCCGTTCCAGGCGGCGTGCGGCGGCATCCAAAGTTCGAAGTGAATTTCGGAATCGTTTACCGGACGCGACACTACACGGACGCGGCAGAACGCGGGCAGATTCACGGATGCGGGCGTGCCGGAGGGATGGTACGTCCCGGCGGGCACATCATCGGCCGCGGTAATAGTGGTCTTAGTGATGAACAGATTGATGAGGCTCGAACACGTTGGGGATGCTGCCATCGCCAGGGGAGCGAGACCAAAAGCGGCCGCCAGGACACGCCAATTCATAGCTCAGTATAGTGACATTTTTGACGTTTCGGGATGCTAGAGTAAGTCGAAGGCGCCCGGCTCGAGCCTCTGCGCCGTAGCTTTGGGAAGGAAACGCAGTGTTCTGCCCTCAATGCGGCGTGGAGTACCAAGAAGGGGTTGCCGAGTGTTTCGACTGCCATGCTGCCTTAACGGACCGCCGGCCGGAAGAAGCGCATACACAGGCGGACGAAAGTGACCTCAATGCTCTGATTCGAACCGGCTTTCAGAATCCCATCGCAATCGGTCTGGCGAAGAGTCTACTGCAGGAAGCGGGAATACCGTTCTTCTCCATGGATCAAAATCCAGCGGCCCGTCAGGAGAGCGGGAATATTCTCGGGTGGTGGGACGTCCGTGTCCCGCGGGACAGGGAAATGGAGGCCCGCGAGATCATGCAAAGCGTGCAAGAGATGAAATAGGGCTTTATTTCGTAAACTAAAGATACGTGGAAGAGGAAGTATTAGGAAAAGCCTACGACGGGCGCCTCATGCGGCGCCTGCTTACGTATATTGTGCCCTACAAGATCGAGGCCTTCCTGGCGCTGGTGCTGCTATTCATCAATGCCGCGCTGCAGGTGATCGGACCACTGCTTACCCAGATTGCGATTGACCGCTACCTGGTGCCTTCCGGAACGCCCTCGCACTCGCTGATCGATCCATATCTCGCAACCGATCCCTGGAAAGGGCTGATTCAGATATCCTTTCTTTATTTCGCGGCCTTGATTGGCGCGATGTTCTGCGATTTCGGCGAGCAGTACTTGATGCAATGGGTCGGACAAAAGGCCATGTTCGATCTGCGGCGCCAATTGATGGGCCATCTGCAGCGGCTGGATGTCGCGTTTTTCGATCGCAACCCAGTGGGCCGCCTGGTAACGCGCCTCACCACCGATGTCGACGCCCTGAACGAGTTGTTCTCCTCCGGGCTCCTGATGATTCTGGGTGACCTGCTGATGCTCAGCTTCGTCATCCTGGCGATGCTCAAACTAAGCCCCGGGATGACGGCATTCCTTCTGGCGGTTACGCCGCTGGTAGTGCTGGTAACAATGCAGTTCCGGCGCTCGGTGCAGCAAAGCTATCGTCGCATCCGGGTCGCCATCGCAAGAATCAATTCCTATCTTCAGGAGCATATCAACGGCATCACAGTGTTGCAGCTCTTCAATCGCGAAGAACGCAGCCGCGCCGAATTCGACCGCATCAATCGCGATCATATGGAAGCATTCAAGGACTCCATCACCGCCTACGGATGGTTTTATCCGGTGGTGGAATTCCTGGGAATGTTGGCGCTGGCTTTATTACTGGCCTACGGGGGATTCCGTATCCGCGGCGGTGCGCTAAGCCTCGGCATCCTGGTGGCTTTCTTTCAGTACGGCCTGCGATTCTTCAGGCCCATTCAGGACCTGAGCGAAAAGTACAACATCCTGCAGGGGGCCATGGCCTCGTCCGAGCGCGTCTTCAAACTGATCGATACGCCGGTTGAGATCCACTCGCCGGAGGCGCCAAATCCATTTCCTAGGGGACCCTCAGCTATCGAATTCGACCATGTCTGGTTCGCTTATAAGGACGACGACTGGGTGCTCACAGACGTTAGTTTCCGCGTCGAGCCTGGCGAGACGGTCGCGGTCGTAGGGCATACCGGGGCAGGGAAGACCACACTGACCAGCCTGCTGCTCCGTTTTTATGAAGTGCAGCGCGGGGCTATTCTCATCGGCGGGACTAACATTCGCGACTTCGATCTGGAGGAACTACGGCGCAATTTCGGCGTAGTACTGCAGGATCCGCATCTGTTCACAGGAACCGTGGCCGAGAATATCCGGCTGGGAACTGGTGGCATAAGCGATGAACAATTGGCCGCCGCGGCGGAGCGGGTCAATCTGCTCGATTTCATTCGCACGCTTCCGAACGGCTTTGAACAACCCGTACGCGAGCGTGGCAGCGGATTTTCAACTGGCCAGAAGCAACTCATTAGTTTCGCCCGGGCCCTGGCCCACAATCCTCGGTACCTGATCCTGGACGAAGCCACTTCCAGCGTCGATACCGAGACCGAGTTCCGCATTCGCGAAGCGCTCGATCATCTGGTGGAAGGGCGAACGTCGATCGTCATCGCGCATCGGCTGTCAACTATCCAGCGCGCCGACCGGATTCTAGTGATGCACAAGGGCAGGCTCCGCGAGATGGGTACGCACCAGGAGTTGCTCGCGCTGCGGGGGATTTATTGGAAGCTGTATCAGCTGCAGTATAAAGATCAGGAGTTCGGTCCGGCGCGAGCGCACGTACCGGAGACGGTTAGCGGCGATTAGTGACCGGGCTCTTGCGAATCTACCTGGCGGGATTTTTCGGCAGGCTCAGCATGTTCGCGAAAATGCGATACGCGCCGGGCACGCCTTCCGGCAACTGGCGATAAAAAGCGTAAGCGTTGTAAATGTAAATCCCTTTGCCGTACTTCGCGTAGAGTAGTCCACCCTTCTGCGGCGGCTGGCCCGCGTCGTGGGTCGACAACAGCGCTTCATAATGAGAATCCCAGGACTGCATCCATTTGGAGCCGCGCTCTTCCACCCACCCCCGAAAATCACGCTCCGTGATTCTGTTTGGCCAATTGAAGATCGGATTCGACGGCGCCAATATATCGACCTTCGAAACCTCATCCGTCACTTCTTCGGGATTGCTGCCCATCACGTAAGGATAAGGGCCATAGTTGTGGTCATATTCAGGAGTGTTGTATTCGACGATCACTACGCCGCCGTTCTTTACATAATCTAACAAGCGGTTATTGTAGCTTCGTAAGTCGTCCCGAACAGCATATGTGCGAACTCCCAGAATGATGGCGTCGTATTTACTTATGTCACCGCCGGCTAGGTCCTCGGCAGTCAGGAAACTTACTTTAATTCCTAAATGATCGAGTGATGCTGGAACATCGTCTCCGCTGCCCATTATGTACGCGACCTTCAGCCCAGGAGCCACTTTAACGTCCACTCCGGATGTCCGATACGTTGAGGAGGTATAGAAATAATTAGGCCGGAGGCCGCTGTAGCCTGTGATCTGGTAGCCTTCCCGATAAGTCCTTCCCGAGTAACTGGCCGCTGCGTTAATCTCGTATGATTTCTGAGCAAGGCTGCTGGGCGCGACTTGAAACACGATCGAACGATCTTCGCCTTCCTGCGCCGCGGAGAATTCAGCCGACTCGGGGGTTGATCGCCAGCCGGACGGCAATTCCAACCGCAAAGTGCCCTTTGCTGGCCCTTTCACATTGCTATGGACGACCGCCGTCACGGGGAAAGACTTCGAATCGAGAGGGACGATTCCCGCGCGTGGAGAAATTACTACTGAGATCGCCGGACCAACTACCAGTGGCTCGAGAACCTGCCCGGCGCCCTTCACGTGCCGCACCGTCTGTACCACTTGGTCTGCTTCGATGGAAACCCCATCGAAAGTCATCTCCACCGATACAGCGAGGGGATAGGGCGAGCGCGGCAAATTCAAGTAACGTTCATCGAGAATATCGTAGTAAGGTTGTTCAATATTAGGACGCGAGAAATAAGGCCGAGTGTAACCGGCATCGGGGGCGACAGCTGCGCGAAAGGTCACAGTGAGCGGTTGATTAGGCGGAAGGTCGCCATTGGCCGGCTTCGCATCCGAGATCGACCACGACTTCGGTTCGGCTGGCTTGAGCGACATCTGTCGTAGAGATAGCGGAACGGAACTTTGGTTGACAACGCGGACCTTCACTCCGAACGTCTGACCAGGAATCGCGATTCGGAACGTATCCGGCTCACCCACAAACATCGCCACGTTGGGATTCGGCTCAGTCGCGGGGGCAACCGTGGCGCGGACTGCGATTCCGAGCGCCTCGACGAGCGCAGCATTGAATTGCGCTCGCTTGATGTTCAGCTCGTGCCCAATATCATATTTGGCGTCCTCCGATAGATTGCTCCGCGAGAGGCGGTCGAGTAACGCAATCGTGCCCTTCAGCCCGCTAGCCAAGAACGGCGCAATCTTGTCCGGTTGGACGGCCGAGAACTGACTCATCGCTAGTTCCACGTCGGCATTGATCTGCTTCAGTCCGTCCACGAGGAAGCCCGAGTCGCCCTGTTTCGCCAGACTGGCGATTCCGGCCAGCGATGTGTCAATTCCATCGAAAAACGATTGCTCTTTGTCCGCGGCAGCGACACGCGAGTCGAATCGATGGTAGGCACTCATCACTGGACCGGCGGCGGGGATGCCGGTGCCGCCATTTTGCGATTTCTGATGTCCCAGCCCGTCGCGCGAAAACTGTGAATAATTCAGGCCAAGAGATGGATCGTAAATACCCGCCGGAATTTCGAGGTTCACGGCCAGCGTGCTGGTCCCGCCTCGCCGCGAAAATGGCGCGCGTGCGTAGTCCTTCAAAGGCGTCCAGGGCTTCAAACCGGCTCTGATCTGTTCCGGAAAAACGGTGGGATCACCCGCCAGACGGTATACTTCTTTGGCCATCAACCCAGCGGTCTGGTGATTGCCATGACCATCCGACGGTCCGCCAACGAAGACGGAGGTGATCACCAGCGGCCGGACCATCCGCACCACTCGCACTACGTCGTACAGCACGCGATCACGAGTCCATTTCGACAAAGACTCGTCCATGGTTTTTGAGAAGCCATAGTCCACCACGCGTGTCCAATATTGATCGACCCCGTAGTACCGGTCGGCGGCCAGCAGTTCCTCGGTCCGCACCAGGCCGAGTGCGTCGAAATAATCGGACGACATGACGTTCGCGCCGCCTTCCCCGCGATTCAACGTCAACAATGCGACTCGAGCCCCCTGGCCGCGCGACTCGTAAGTGAGCATGCCGCCGTCTTCATCATCCGGATGCGCGGTTATCATGATGAGGCTGGCGCGTGTGTGGAGCTTCTTCAGACTCTGCCAGAGAGCGGCGGCGCCGGTATTCGCCGGTAACTCAATGGCTACATCCGAAGGAACGATCGAAGATTTATAAGGCGCCTGCGCAGCCAGCGTCAGACAGATCAGCGCGATTATACCCGAGCGTGAGAACACTTTAAGTGCGGCCTTCATGAATGTTTCACCACAAAAGATCTTAACGCGAATTGGATGGGACAATCGGGGTATAATTTCAATTGTTTGGGGGTCACCTATGAACCGCCGCTCGTTCCTCGCCGCTACGCTGGGCGCGGCTGTCTCCGTTCCCGCTGCTACGCGACGTCTTGATCGTTCCCGCGTTAGCGCCATCTCCGATGAAATTTCGCGTTCTCCGGCTGAGGCGATAGATTTCGCCCACAAATACGGATTGCAGTGCCTTTCGTTACGCGACATCCCGGCACCGCTCGGAACCGAGAAGATCCCGTATTACTCACTGGCGCCGGAAGCAATGCAGCAAGTGGCGAGCGAGCTTAAAACGGCCGGCATCCGAATCGCGTTTCTGGATACACCGTTTCTGAAGTTCAGTCTGCCTGGCACCGAGCCAAAGCTAAGCAAGCCGGAGAATTCAGTTGCCCGTGAGAAACGACTCGCACGGGATCAGGCGCTCTTTGACAGCCGGCTGGACGATTTGCGCCAGGGCATTCGCGCCAGCCATACCTTCGACTGTCCGCTAGTCCGTATTTTCACGTTTACCCGCGTGGCCGAGCCAGAATCGACTTTTCCCCGCCTCGCCGAGATCATCGGTGAAATGGCTTCGATAGCCGACAAGGAAGGGATTAAGCTGCTGATTGAGAATGAAACCACGCAAAACGCCGGCACCTCGGCGGAAACGGCCAAGCTTTTAAAACTGCTGCCGGCAAACGTGGGGATCAATTGGGATTCGCTCAACGCTTTGCCGCTCGGTGAGAAGCCTTATCCGGATGGCTACGAGTCGCTGCCCAAGGATCGTATTTGGAACGTGCACGTCAAGGGGAAGAGCCTGCTCGACTATCCGGAACACTTGGATTGGCCTACAATCCTTAACGCCCTCGATAGGGATGGATTTACGGGAAGCCTGGAACTGGAGACTCATATTTTCGGCGAGCAGCAGATCGCGGCATCCCATGCGTCGATGAAGGAAATCGTTCGGCTGCTAGACGCCAGGAACAACGCTTAGCTATGCGCGTTTTGGCGGTTCCTGTGGCGACGTACCGTCCGGATCGTTCAATACCGCACCAGCTGGAGCCTTGACCGGGCCGCGCAGCAGTGGGTCGCCGGTGCGTTTCATCCAAGCATCGAGGCGGCCTCGCATCTCTGTAAGCGCCTGGGCGCACGTTGGATCTCCCGCCAGGTTGCGAGTCTCGTTGGGATCGAAGATTACGTCGAATAGCTGCTCGTGTGGGACGAGTTGATTTCTCCAGCCACTCTTAAGCCAGAGATCCTTGCTCGGGCTGTCATCGCAGTTCGGCAGAACAGGGTGCTCGCGATCGCCAAAGCGCCGAATGTAGTTCCACCGCAGGGTGCGAACGGCGCGCTTCGGTTCATAAGCGGCGTGATAATTCACCTCCGCGAAAAGTTCATCGTGCAATTCCTGAACCTGGCCCCGGACTAGGGGCAGCAGCGATTTGCCCTGCAACCAAGCCGGACTCTCGATATTGAGCAGGGAACAAATAGTCGGATAGAGATCCAGATGGGAGACCATCCCGTTCGAAACGCGTCCTCCCGAGAACTCGCCCGCGCCTCGCATGATGAGTGCGACACCGGTACCATTTACCGTGAGATTGCATTTCATGGCCGGGAAAGGGACGCCGTGGTCGTTGGTCGCAATCACTAGCGTGTTACCCGCCAATCCGGCCGATTCAAGCGCATTCAAAATGTCGCCTATCCCCTGATCCAGCACGCGCGCGCTGGCTTTGAACGAGGCCATGTCCCGCCGCGTCGCCGGTGCATCAGGAACGACTACTGGTGGCGTACAAAATCGTTCATCCTCTTGAGGACCGGGCTGGTGGAATTCGCGATGCGTCTCGAAGAACCCAATGTCCAGGAAAAACGGCTGCTTGGGCGATAGCTTGAGGAAGCGCACTGCCGCTGGCGCAACTTCTGCAACATACACTCCCTCGGTCTCGACAATATCGTCGTATCCGATTACCGCGGGATTCTGGGCGATGTGCTGGACGCCAATGAGGGTGGAGCGATATCCATGGGGCCGCAGTGTGTGCAGGATGTGCTGCTTGTAGTCATTCAGAGAAAACCCTCGATGCGCAAGTCCGAGCATTCCGTTGTTGTGGGGACAATGCCCGGTGAGAAGGCTGGCGCGGCTGGGAGAGCAAGTGGGCGCGGCGCTGAATGCATGCCGGAACAGTATCCCTTGGCCGGCAAGTTTCTGCAAGTTCGGCGTAGGGACATCGAATCCATAGGGCTGAATGTACCTGCCGGTATCGTGCGAATGGATGTAGAGAATATTGGGCTGGGTAGTTGCATCCGCCGACTGGCCGCGGTTCGCAATCAGAGCGGTTCCCGCCATCCCCTTGATCCAATCGCGCCGGGAATTGTCCAATATGTCTCATCCTAACATCAGAACTCCAATCGTGCCTGAAATGCGATCATCCGTGACGAGCTGTCGCCGCCCAATCCGACCCCCTGCAATCCCGTCGGTGGCGAAGTCGGCTAGCTAAGCCCTCCGAATCCAGTTTGAGTGGAAGGTTTGCCAGGAATTCCCGCGTATCCCAGATTGGGAAGTCCGAAATTCGGGTACGCCGGGAACCACGCTGGCGTACTGCGGTCCACTGCCCTGGGCGATGCCATATCCATTGGCGGAATACGGCGAGCTGAGAACTGAAAATGGCAAGGCGCTAAGCCAACACACAGTACCTGACAGCTGCCATCCGTTCAGCACTCGAGGTTCGTCGGCACCACCGTTTGCTGGAACGTTTCCTCCACGATTTCCTGGACTATTCGTGGGACGAGGTTCACGATGAAGCGGAACGGCTGGAGCACTTCATCTCCGAGCCGCTTGAAGACCGGATCGCCGCGAAACTGGGGGATCCGGAAACTGATCCACACGGGCATCTGATCACGGAGCGAAGCGGCGCGCTTCCGGCTCGGGAAGAGGTGCTGTTGTCAAGATGGGCGTGTGGTGTCCCAGCCGTGATAAGCAGCGTGTCGGACCGTGACCCCGCTGCTTTGCGTGAGATGACCCGGCTCGGGTTGAAACCCGGCGTGGCAATCACAGTCGAAACCGGAACGCGCAACGCTTCTTTGCGAGTGCGAATTGGTGATTGCACGGGCTTGCTGCGCCTGAGCCGAACTCTTGCCTCGGGAATCTCCGTAATTGCCGGTCCGAATCACCAAGTGCACTCGGAGCGCGGGTCCTCGACAGATTAACCCAGCCGCTCGCGGCTCGTGGCCGCGAATCAGAACGTCATCTTCAGCGCCAACTGCAACACGCGCGGAGTAAAACCGATGTTGGTGGACGTGATCTGGCCGAATGCTCCCGCGCTGGTCGGAACGCCCGCCGGGTTGGCCTTTACTGTCCAAGCGGCAATGGCGGAGTTTGGAAGGGAGAAGTTTGTTGTGTTGGTGAGGTTGTAAGCCTCGGCTCGGAAGGACAACCTGTACTTTTCCGTGAACATGAAGTCCTTGAAGACCGAGAAGTCCAGGCCTCTCCATTGCGGGCCGTAACACTGATCACGCCCTTCATTACCCGGATTGCCGATGGCCTGCTGCTGGAACGCATTGTAATTGATCCAGCCGTGAATCGATGGGTTCGATGCCTGGCAGGACTGACCGGAGATCTGGTTCGGACGGTCCACCGTGATATTCGGAAGATTGATCAGATTTTGTCCGTCGGTGACCGTATAAGGCTCGCCGGACTGCCAGAAGGCGATCGCATTCAACTGCCACCCACCGATGGCCGTCTTGGTAAGGCCCGAGGCGGACTTACCGAACGGAAGTTCGTAATTCACGCGCATGGTGAACTTGTTCTTGAACCCGATGCTGGAGTTGCCCCAATCGTAGCCGCGGTTATTGCTCACTAGGTCAATTGGGTCGGCCGTCGTGCCGAGGTCGGTTAAGCTGGTCAGATTGCGGGCGAACACGTAGTTGGCGTTCACGGTCAGCCCTTTTGAATAGCGCCGCTCGAAAATAAACTGCGCGGCGTTATATTCGCTGGCTCCGCCCGTTCCATAAAGGTTAATTGTGGTGATGTTGGGAAGGGTCGCGGCATATACGTATTTAGGCGTCACCGCCGAACCTGATGGAGCCGGCAAATTTACATTCGATGCATATTGCAGGTGACGTCCGAGTTCGCCGACATACGCCACGGTGAAAACGTTCGCGCCGATTTGCTTCTGTATGGTGAAGTTCCACTCCATGACTTTCGCACCCGGATAATAATCGGAGTGCGAGGCCAATTGTGAATTCAGACCGCCGGCAACAGGTCCAAGGAGCTGCGCGATGTTGGGCGGCACGATCGGAGGTGGGCCCTGTGACAAGGTACCGATGCCCGCCGGACATACCGATGATCCAGTCAAGGCCGCTGGAGAGCACGTGAAGTTCACTGTTACGAAAGGCGGATTGGCTAGGTTCAGCGAGCCCGACGCATAATCCTGGGCGAAATAACTCATGCCGAATCCTCCACGAAATACAAACCCCTTACCCGCGTTGTACGCGTAACCCACGCGCGGGGCAAACTGTTTCCAGTTGGGCTGCACGCAGGCAGCAGACGAAATACAAAACGTGTTGGTGTCGATCTGATAATTGGAGCGCTGGCCAGTGGCGCTTTGGAGCTGGCCGATGTGATCCCAGCGCAGGCCAAGATTGAGCGTAAGTTTGCGACTGGCATGCCAATCGTCCTGGATATAAATGTGAGGTTCCCATGTCCGGTAATACTGAAACTGATACGGAAACTGCCGTGTAATGGTGGTTGGAACGCCTTGCAGGAAGTTAGCGAGGCTGTTTGGCGGCCCGCCCGCCGTGGCCGCGCCCCAGGTAAACTGGCCAGTACCGTTCTGGATTTGGTAGTACTGCTCCTGACGCCGGATCATGCCGGCGCCGAACTTGACGTTGTGTGCGCCGTGCGTCCAGGTTATCGCGCCCTCTTCCTGGAATACGTTGTTGATTTCATAAATAGGCACAGAAGTGCAGTCGCCCAGTACATTACAGCTTCCCGTCCCAGCGTAACCGTTGATGTTGACATTCAATAGCCCCGAAACGTATTTGTTCACATCAGCTCCCGGAATTCCGAATTTATCGGACAGGTTGGTTCCCTGGTTGGCCGAAAGCGTCGCGATATTCAGCCGCGTGAAGCCATCCTTCAATTCCATTACCAGCGTAGGGCTGAAGATGTGAATGTAGTCCAACATGTATGCTTGCGAGTCTTCGGTCGAGTTCCCCGGATAAATGCCGTTGCCGGGATTGACGGTTATGCCGTCCAGCTTCACCTGAGGATAGAGGGTTGGATATACGGTGGTTGTCGGGTTGTAAGTGAAACGGCCAAACATGCTGTCCTTGTCGGAGAAGCGGTGATCGATTCGCAAATCGATGGTCTTCGCAAAATACTGGTTGTTTACATTCCCCGAGTAGTTGGCGGTGGGCGGCGCACCCAGAATGTTCGCGGCCGGAAAGAGCTGCAAATACTCCACCGCGACGGGATCGAGCTTGGACGGCGCAATCACCGGTCCGCCGACGTCGGAGAAGTCTCCGGGATGCGCCTTTTCATAAGCTGTCGGCGTCGCCAACAAGCCCGTATTCTTACCCTGGATCAGCCGCAAGACTTCCACGTCGCCGAAGAAGAAGGTCTTGTTCTTCTTGATAGGGCCGCCCAGGCTGCCGCCAAACTGGTTCTGCCGGAACTCCGCGCGCCCTATGCCCGAGCTGTTAGCGAAAAAGTCGTTGGCGTTGAGCTTGTCGTTTCGGAGGTACTCATATACCCCGCCGTGGAAAGCGTTGGTGCCCGACTTGGTAATCAGATTGATCACCGCGCCGCCCGCCCTTCCCTCTTCGGCCGGGTAGGCGTTGGTATCTATCTTCACTTCCTCCAACGAATCGATCGAAGGCCGGTATAGAATCGAGAACTGCTCGCGCTCGTTGTTATCCATGCCATCGACCAGGTGGTTATTGAAGGTCTCATTCTGGCCATTGGCGACAACGGCCGAGGTCTGCCGCCGGTCATCCGGGCGTGTGCCGCTAAGAATCGAGTTGGAAGGTCCGGCTGCGGCGCCCGGCGCGGTCTCAACGAGTGTGATGTAATTGCGGCCGTTCAGCGGAAGGTCCTGCACGGATTGCGCGGATACGATATCCCGCAGGAGGGAACTATCGGTCTGGAGCGCTGGCGTGGTCGCAACCACTTCCACAGTCTGGCTCGCTTCTCCGACCTGCAACGAGGCATCGACGCGGGCGCGGTCGCCGGCCACGAGAGTCACCGTGGTCACGGATTTCTTGAAGGCTGGCGCTTCTATGGTCACCGTGTATGCACCCGGCGGCAACAGATTGACGACGAAATCGCCCGATCCGGTAGTCTGTATGGTTCGCGTTTCCGACGTCGCGGTATTGACGACGGTGACTTTAGCATTGGGCAGAACTGCACCCGCGGAATCAGTTACTGTACCCAAGATGTCGGCAGTGATGAGCTGGCCGAAGGCATGGCCGGCCATAAAGACGCATAAGAGCAGAAAATACCCGCTGAGTGTGCGAAGCAGACGTTGTTGCATACTCCCCCTGAATTGCGAATGTTCTGAAGCTTTGTACTGAATAGCATTTCTACTACTAAGAAGAACCTTTGTCAAGTGGACGATTGCAACAATAATGTTGAAAACCGACGGCTGGATACCTCATCTACAGCCACGCCGGCTTCCACCACTGCGTCGATTCCGAGAAACGCCTCGAGCCTTTTAAGAACTTCTTCTTGAGATCCGGCCAGAACTCCTGCCACAGGTTCGATCCGAAGCCCAGCCCGACACCAACGGAACCTTGGCGAAATCCCCGGCCGATGCCGAATCGCTCCGGTCTCCAGGTTTCGGCCAGGAACGGCGTCGCGTAGTCGGCCACCAAGCGGCTGTACGCCGGCATCCATCCCCCGTCGTCCTTCCGAGAAATGAAGGCGCGCGTAAAAGCGTACTTAGTGCGCTGCCGGCCGGTTCCTTTTTCCATACGGAAGTAACGCGGATCTTCCCGGTCGAAGGCGCGCACGCCAAACGCGATGTTTTGGCGCAAAAAGCTTCGCCCGAAAGAATTCGCCATGCGGACGCCGAACGAATCCGCGCCGTTGCCCCAGGCACCCGGCGATTTCCGAACCTGATCCATCGCGGCATGAACGGCGAAACCGATCCAGTGCGCCGAGCCAGCCATTTCATGGAACGAATACAGATATTTTTGCGCCAGATCGAGCGGTGTATAAGCTTGCGCCGGCGTGATCGCCGAGTTCGGCTCGGATACGGCTGCATCCGCTGGGCCGGGGAGCTTATCCGAGTCCGGCTCTTGGGCGGTCATACATCCGGTGCAGCACACCAGAAGTGGTGTGAGTACTCCAAGAGAGCGAAAACTGCGGTTCAAAACCAATCTCCGTTACGCAGCGCCAGTACCTGGGCGATTAGGATTACTGTATACCCGTCCGAGGAGCATTGCAAGGCCTGGGGGTAATGCCGCGGTCGGACTCAGAGCTGCAAAAGATTGCTCGCAAGACCGCCAAAGTTATGGAGATCCTGAAATTCACGAAAGCCGCCACGTGGACCCTGTTTTTCTGGATAAGTCTTATCACATGCTGCCAGATGGCGAAATCGCCAAGCCGTACGCGCTGCTACGCGAAGCTATGAAGAAACGGCAACAATACGCAATCGCCACAGTGGCGATGCATAATCGTGAGCACATCGTCGCAATTCGTCCGTCAGGAAACGAGCTGATGCTCCACACAATGTTCTTCGCTGATGAGATACAGCGAGCCGATGTTAAGGCGGGGGGCAGAGAAGTTCTCAGAAAAGGAAATGCAACTAGCCGGACAGCTTATTGATTCATTGACCTCACATCAACCCCGTCCAGTCGTAGACATTCTTCAGGCTCTGCAGAGGAGCATTGCCGAAAGCAAAGCCAAAGTCAGACCCGCATTACACGCCAAAACCCGGAAGCGAACCGCGGCGTAAATCAATTCATCCCGGCTTCGGACTTCGCTGCAACGCTCCGATCAGCGCGGGGAGCGATGACAAATGGGCGCCAAACACGGCTGCTGGCTCGCCATATCCTTTTAACTTTACGACGCATTTCTCAAAAAGCCGCTCCGCGTCAATGGAGGCCGCAACCAAATCGTACGTTTCTTGGCCGAGCGCGAGATCGAAGGCCATCTTCTTGGTCGCGGACTCCAAGCGGAATGCCTTATTCACGACATCGCCCAACGCCGTGTAATCCGAGGAAGCGATGCTCCCGACGTTTCCGACCATCGCGCCGCCGCTGTTAATTCCAGCACCGATCCGAATCGGCTCGGGGAGTCCCAATTGCTGTTGCAGGCCACTCGCTATCGCATACAGGCGCGAAAGCCCCTCAAAAATAGCGGCCAGTTCATGTGCATCAGGAGCACGCCTTTTGTGCCGCCACACGGCCATAATTGCATCGCCAATATATTTCTGGCCCCAAGCGCCGCGTTCCTGAAGCTCCCGCCCACCCAACCGAAAAAGAGTTCCGGTAACTTCTGACAGTTTGGATGCTTCCATGCGTTGCGCCAATCCTGTGAAATCGCGTATATCGACCACCAACACGGTGATAAGCGACCATGTGAACATAACATTCGTCGCGGTCTCACTACTGACGGCGAGAGATTCAGTTGCAGACTCTTGATGGAACGTAAGTTCGTAGCTGCCGATCTGGATCTTATCGCCAGACCGAAGAATCACTGGCGCAGCGGCGCGCGAGTCGTTGACGAAAGTCCCGTTTCTGCTACCGCAATCGGTTATATAGAACAGACCCCGCTCGGAACCTTGCAACATAGCGTGATTACGAGAGATGCCGTCATCGTTCAGCACCACGTTATTCGTTTCGCTTCGGCCGATTCGAAGGATCCGTTCGCCCTCCAAAGGGAACTGGCGGACTTGACCATCGATCTCGACCTCAAGATAAGCAGAGGGAACGTCGCTCATTTGCTTTAAGACTTACTGGAGAGCGATCGTCACCGGCGCACTCGATTGTTCTGCAACGGTGAGCACCAACGGCACATTGCTGGCGGGACTAATCCCACTAGGGACAATCGCGTTTACCTGATAAAGCCCGGCGAATCCCGGCGCCAGACCACCGAACAGTACTTGGGCATTTTGGCCGCCGATTGTGACTGACACTGGATTCACCGTGTTCGATAGCTGAGTCAACGACGCGGCGCTACCGGCCGCCACGGGCGGATCCACCGGCCCTAATCCTGCGCAATATATGACGATAGCATCGCCCGCGCTGGCCGGACTGGCCGCATTCACGACGAATTGGGAGCCATCGGGGAGTACGTCCACGACGATTCCGGTGCCCGTGCCGCTCGCGTCGGCAGTGAACACGGCCGGTTGCGCGGGCGCAATAATCACGGGTTCCGGCTGTGAATACGCAGGCCCGTTCACCACGACCAACTGCTGCGTCGCGTTGGCGGGCACATCGTAAGGGATGATGGCGTTGATCTGACCGCCAGTGGCAAACTGCAGGGGCAATGGCCGCCCCGCCATGACCACCTGCGTCGCGCCCAGCTGGTTCGACAGTGGCAAAGTTGGCGATTGATTCAGTCCGCTGCTCAAATTCGCTCCGAAAATCGAAACAAAACCTCCCGGCGCCAACGGCTGATTTGCCACAAAGCTCGCCGCGCTCACCGCTCCACCTGCCGAAATAACCGGCGTCGAAGGATTGGATTTTAGCGCGCCCCCGATTGACGCCGTACCGGATATGGACGGTGCGGTTTCCTGCGCGTTGGCCGTGATAGTCACCTGGGTCGCCGAAGCACGCGGCTGCCACGTTGCACTCCAGCGGCCATCGTTGAGCGACGTGAGTGAAAGAGGCGGATCGCCGGACGAGAACGACGTGACCACGGTGCCCGAAGTCAGGAAGTTCCCGCAATCATCCACCACCGCAACCTCTAAGGCGGTCGGCCAGGCTGCCACGGTAGTAAAGCTTTGCCCCAATTGCGTGAATACGGGTATCAACTTGGTCGGTGCGCAACTAGAGGCCAGCGGCCGAGCATCCAGCGCCCCTATACCAGCACTGGACGCGGCGGGAATCATGATCAGCACCACGGCGATTTGGTGATTGGTGTTGTCCGAAAAAATCAACGTCACTTGCCCAATGTATACTCCCGTCGCCAAACCGGAAATCATGGGCTGCACCGTCAATTGAACAGGACTCGCCGAGCTCACCGAACCGCTAGTGGGCTGGACAGTAAACCAATTACTTCCTTGCGCAAATGAAGATGAAGCGGAGAACATTAGAGACGTGGTGGATGGATTCGTTATCGTTATGGCTTTTGCGGCTGGGTTCGTGCCCCCCACTCGTCCGACGAAAATCAAGCCCGTCGCCGAAACGAAGGTACCCAGATCGGCGCCCTGCGCGGCGACATTCAGCACCACGGTGGCCGTCTGCGGCGAATTGTCCACTCCCGGAGACGAGATCTGGATCTGTCCGTAGTAATCGCCCGCTGCTAAACCGGTTGGGTTTATATTCACCGAAATCACAGCCGGCGTCGTGGACCTGGCCGTACCGGAAGAAGGTGATACCGATAACCACCCTGAACCGCCCGATAGAGTGGACGCGGCGACGCTAAAGTTGAGAGTGCCGGCGCCACCATTCAGAACCTCGAGCGACTGCGATGCTGGCGCCGCACCGCCTGCAGCGGTTTGGAAGCGGAATCCAGTTTGCGTCACCTGAATGCGCTGTTGCGCGCTGCTCACAGTCGCTGTGACCGCGACCGTCGAGGTTTGACCCGCGGGAGAAAGCGCGATCGAAACGGTACCTGTATAAGTGCCGGCGGGCAGGCCGCTCGGATTAACGGTTACTGTCACGGAACTACTGCTAAAGGAAGGTACGGATCCGCCTCCTGACGCACTCAGCCATCCGCTTGTGCCTGAATTCGTGCTGGTGCTGACGGTGGCTGTCTGCGCCTGCTGGCCACGATTGTTAATCAGCACCGACTGCGACAGGGGCGTGGTGGATCCCTGCGCCAGAGGAAAGCTCAAAGCTGCGGGCGAGACCGAAAGCGTTGGACCGCTGCCCCCAGTCACCACAATCGTAAAAGTAATAGGAACTGAATATGTATAGTTGAAGTTGTCGGGGCCGCTCAACACCTCCGTCAAGTTAGCGGTAAAAGTAAATGTGCCAGCCGCCGTCGGCGTGCCGCTAAAAGACAAAAGATTAGGAGAGGGTGTAATTCCGGGGGGCAACATTCCGGAGGCCACTGTGAATGAAAACGTTAATTGATAACCAAGCTGTTGAAGCTCGGCCTCAATCGCGCTCAAGTCAACGCCGGAAAGGAAATCATAGTTGTATGGTGTGCCCACTGTGCCGTTGGGAAGCGGATAATTCTGCGCACTCAGCACCCCCGCGCAGACACCGAGCAGCAGGCAGATATTGGCAGTACGCTTCCACATGTAGCGCCCATGTTAACACGCTGTAATAGGAGACAGGAGCGCTGAGAGGTTCCGAAATCTCTGAGCGTCGTACCAGGTAGCGGAATGCTATCATACACACCAAGTCCGGCCGTGAAGCGACCATATGCCCGACCGACTCGATAACCCAAGTGCGGACTTCCTGGAGCGCAAACTAGCGACGATTCTTTCGGCTGACGTGGCCGAGTTCAGCCGTCTGATGGGTGAGGATGAAGAGCAGACGCTGCGCATATTTCGAGGTCACAAACAAGTATTCGAGTCCCTGGTGGCGATGCATCGCGGACGGATTTTCAATACGGCCGGGGATGCGATCCTGGCGGAATTCGGTAGCGCCGTGGAAGCGGTGCGGTGCGCCACCGACATCCAGGCCGCCCTGCGAACTCGCAACGATCAGTTGCCGCCCTCCCGTCAGGTGAAATTCCGAATCGGGATCAACCTGGGTGATGTCATGGTGCATGGCCAGGACCTTCTGGGCGATGGCGTCAACGTGGCCGCGCGGTTGCAGACGGCTGCAGAACCGGGTGGAATCTGTATTTCCGGAAGCGTTCACGACCAGATTAGTAACAAACTGTCGCTCTCGTTCCGGTCGCTAGGCGAAATGAATTTCAAGAACATCCAGCGGCCGGTTCGAACTTTCTCCATCACGGACGCCGAAAATAGCGCCGCGCCTCCTCCCACCCGTTTTGGCGCCGGAGGCAATTCGGCGAAATGGATCGCAGCAGGTCTGCTGCTACTGATGCTGCTGGCGGGCGGAAGCTATTGGGCTTATACAGTAAATGAGCGGAACAACGCGGATCACGCGCCCGCGATCGCGGCCAAGGCCCCGCCAAACAAGACGCCACCCCAGCCTGGTCGGAGCACCGAGCTACAGCCTGTCCACCGTGGCGACAAACCAACCAGCCCCGGTGCGGCAGCCACATCCGCCGTGAGCGCAGGCCGGTTCGATGGCACGTACTCCGGGCCTATTTGTTACGGGGAAACTCAGAAGGAGCCCCAGAGATGTTATCAGGCCAAGGGAACCATTAGCGGCAGCAAAATTGTCAGCCAGTGGACGATGGGCCGGGAAAAGAAGGTCAATATGTTCTTGGATGGCCACGTCGCAAAGTCCGGCGACCTCTCCATTGAGATCGAGATGCGCAACCAGGCCGACGGCGCCCGAACGGCTACCATCGATCTTACCGGTACACTTCGCGGCGGCCTGATCACCGCCAGCGGCAGCTTCCTGAAGGGGCGCCCGGCAACTCTAAGTTGGCGCAAAGATTCCAGTACATCCCGCTGAAGGTCATCGCGCCGGAACTCATCCCAAAGGCCGCTGGGAAAATTCGATCCCGCACTCATTGAGAAACTTCTTGGGGTTCTCGCCGCCCACCATGACGAACACGAAGTCGTTATCAATCTCTTCGGTTCCGGCTCCCGTCTTGACCACCACGGAGCGCTCTCGGATCTCCACGACAGCCGAATTGAAAAACGCTTTCACGCGGCCTTCATCCATGGCTTTTTTGACCTTCTTCTGGTTACGTGGCTTGGCTTGAGCGAAGGCGTCGGTCCGGTGCACCAGCCATACCCGATTTTCGAGGTCGGGCCGCGCCAGACCGCAGGCTGCCTCGATTCCGCTGTCGCCTCCGCCTACGATGCAAATTGCCTTGCCGCGATACGCGTCCGCATCGAGAAGGTTATACGCGACTTTCGACGAGTCCTCCCCCGGCACTCCCAACTTCCGCGGGCTACCGCGCTTTCCGATGGCCAGGACCACGCACGCTCCTTTATATTCGCCTTTGGTCGAATGCACCACGAAGTGTCCGGGGTTCTGAACCACCCGCAATACTTTTTCCTCTTCCTGAATTGTGAGTCCCGTGGATGCGATGATCTGCTGCCAGCGCTCCAACAGCGACTCTTTGGACGTGTCTTCCATCCATAGCGGCCCATACAAAGGAATCATCACCGGTTCGGCCATGACGAACTTTTGGCGAGGATAGTTCCGGATCGTGTTGGCTTGGGTTCCCTGTTCAAGAACCAGCACTTTCAGACCTTCCTTCATGGCCGCTAAAGCAGCGCTGGTTCCGGCCGGTCCAGCGCCCACCACGATTACGTCGTACGGCATCCCCGGCTCCGGAGGGTTCTTCAGGATTGCTTCCACTACCTGCTTCCCCTGATTGATGGCAACTTTAATCAACGCCTTCCCGGTGACTTCCCCTGCCAGATAAACGCGCGCGACATTGGTCTCCAGGTTCGCGTCGTAAATGGGCAGATCCACGGTTTGCATGGCGCCGCCCGACACCAGCACAATCGCCTCGGTGGGGCATTCCGCGGCGCAAGCTGCGAAGCCAGTGCAATCGCCCAGTCGTGCCGCGATCGCCTTTTCATTGACGATTTCCAGCACGTTGAACGGGCACACGTGCACGCACGTCCCGCAGCCTACACACAGATCCAGATCGATCCGCGGACGAAGGTTGCCGCCGGGGGCCTGATTATCAGTGGGTTTAGGCTCGGCTGCTACGGCCGCGCCAGCCGAGGGAGCCAAGGCCGACTCTGGAGCGGCAGCAGGAACGGACCGAAGTCTCTTCGCGGCCTCGGCTTTGAATCGCCCGTGATTAATTCGCAAGCCTCCGGCTACCGCGGCGAAGAAGAATAGAGGAACCCCGACCAGGGCGCCCAGGAATACCAGAAGACCGCTCGGCCCGGTCTCGGCCAACTTGGCGCTGGGCGCGGGCGAGTCCGGAAAACGAAGCACGGTCAGGATCGCAGATTTTTCGGACGAATGCTCCAAGTGACAGCTATAACAGCGCTCCCGAAGTGTCGCTTCCGGCCCGAAACCGTGGCAGCCGAGACACCGCATGCGCATGGCCTTCAACTCGTTGGTGCGAATCCCGGGCTTTTGAGGAATTGCTTCTAACAGCGTGGGATCTCCGCCAGTGTGGCAGGCCGCGCAAGCCGCTGTTAAATTAGCATGCTTGTCATGCAGAGCGTCGCCCGCTTCGAAGTGCGCGCCGAAGGCTACCGTTGGCGCGTGCAGACCCGGCTGTGGAGGGGCTTGCCGGACGAGAAGATTCTTTTCCGCGGTGTGAACCGTGACGTGACAACCCGCGGCCTGACATCCGCTGCCTACATTGTGGGCCATATCGAACTTCGCTCCGCGATGTTCGGAGTGGCAGCCTGCGCATCCGACCATTTGCCGCTGGTGGATAGCACTAGCTTTCTGATTCGCATGACACGCTTGGCAATTGCTGTCCGAGACGCGCGCGAAACTTGAGTGACAAGATTCACAGCCCAAAGCGGCGTGAGATGCGTTCAGGGGACCGGGGCTATAGGCCGAGTTCCATTTAGCGGCGAACGCGATCGCGGCCCAGCCCACAACGCAGAGCAGGCCAATCAGAAGCATTCTCGATCGGAACCGGTTGGGCAATATATCGGAGGTCGGCACCCAAATTGGGGCCTTGGCCTGCATCCAATGAGGTAGGGCGGAAATCGACGCCGACGGTTTGGCTTGCCCGCCTTCGACGTGCGGCGGCGGGACTACCACTTCGCGATAATTGCCGGGTATATTCTCCGGCGCCGGCGCCGAATCCAGCGCGCTATCCTGAATCCCCAGCAGACACATCTCGTCAGTGAGCGAGATCGTGATTTCGAAGGGGCGTATGGTTACCACGTCGCCATGATGAAGCTGCTGCTGGACCACGCGCTGGCCGTTTACATAAACCCCCGCGCCGCTGGATTCATCGGTGATCCAAACCCCGTCTGACCGATGCTCTAGCTCGGCGTGCACGCCGGCCACGGCCGGATCGTTCAACTGAATTGGGCAGACGCTCTTTCGTCCTACCAGGACGATCTCTTGCTCGATCACTTGCGCCGCGCTATCGCCACCCTTTCTTTCAGCGACAAAACGGAAAGGCATCTCGGTGCTGGCGGCCACTTCTCGCACCTGCATGCGGTTGTCACCAACAAGGATGTCGAAGCCGGCGCGGAGAGTTGCCGCCTCGGCGCGAACACCGTTGACGAAGGTCCCATTGGTCGATTTGTTGTCCACCAGGACGTAGTCTTCGCCGCGCCGCTCAATGGAAAAATGGACGCGGCTAATGTCTTCGCCCTGCAGCACGAAGTCGCAACTGGGCTGCCGTCCGAACCAGGCTTTGTCAAAGGTCAACCGGATTGCCTGACCTCGTTGGGCGCCTTCGATGAAGATGAGCTCGAGCATTTAAATCTCAATAATACAGGGCGGTAAAAATATGCACCGCCGCGAGTCCGAACATGGTTCCCGTACTGACGATGTGGAACGTGAGCCATCCACGCAACACGCGTTGCAGAAGCAATTCCGCGTTCATCTTGTTCACCCGAAGAGCGTATTCGGCGGCGCGCTGGAAACCCCGATGCTCCTGAGGCGCCAAACGCGCCAGGCAACCGGCCTGTTCTTTCTGGAAGGCCGGGAGCTCCTGGGCGAGCGTGGACCGCCGCCGGTAAAACCGGAACATGCGGCTCCAGGACGCCGTCTCTTTCAGCAAGCGCTGTTCCACTAGCGCGCGGAAATCGGGCGACCCTCCGCTGGCCAGTTCAAACATGCCTTCCAGGCATTGGGTGCGCGCCGCAAGCAGGTCTTCGAGAAGAGCCGGGTTCTCTTCGATGTCGGTCAACAGCGGTGGCAACTTGCGGGCGAACCACCAGCCCATAAGCCCGCTGACCACGGTGAGTGAGAAAAACGCAAGCAGCCACGCCGATAGCGGACCGCCCGCGCGCAATCCCGAATGATAAAAGATCGCGAACGCGGCGATGATGCCCAGATAAATGTGCGCCGTCAGCCAAACGGACATTCTTCCCACGCCCTGATAAGCCACACGCTTACGGATACTCAGAGCGGCCGCCAACAGAGCCAGCGATGTGCCAATCCACCCCAAGCTGAGCACCAGGCTGTGATAGCGGTTAGCCGATGGTTGTCGATGCGCCGAAAAGTACCACCACGAAAGCGCCGCCACCGACACTATCGCGAAGATCTGCCAGCCTCGCTCCGCCCGTTTGGCCCGAATTCCGCTGGTGGAGACACGCGCTCCGGGGGCGACGCTCCTGGCGGCATTCATCCCGCGCCTCGAACTTCGTGCAGATAGGCGCCCGCGTCCATGCGCTCGATTGCGCCATAAGGGCAGTTATGCACGCACCCGTGATTGTAGTTGTAATCCTGGCAAAGGTCGCACTTCACGGCCACGCGCCGTACCACCGCTTTCTGATTGTTGGTTTCGATCTCGTGCATCATCGGCTCGTTTTCCGGAGTCTTCCAGAATTTCAAATAGCCGCCGATGATGGGGGCGCCCGTGCGTTGTTTAGCCAGTTCTTCCTGGCTTCGCACGTCGGCCATCGAGATGTTGCCATAGGGGCAGCGCCGCGCGCAGTTGCCGCACCCGATACAGGATTCCTGGATGATCACTTCGCCATTCACGTCGCGAGTAATCGCCCCGGTGGGACACCCGATCATGCACTCCGGATCCAGGCAATGCATGCAAGAAGTGGTTACCAGGAGTGGTTCCAGGACCGTTAGGGTTTCGCGCACCGGCGCCTCGAACAGCATCCCATGTCTCGTTAACCGCGAAATCCCGTCGTGCAGCTCCGCGCAAGCCTTGACGCAGTTGCCGCAACGTGTGCACATGTCGCGGTGGATCACCAGCGCGGAAGTAGCTTTCACCAAGCCTCGCTCCAGCGCTTCGCCGATAAATCCCAGCGGAGACGAAAGCTGCTCTGAAGACGGCTTTGTTGTTAAGCGCCTTTGCTCCTCCTTCTCCATATGATCCGCGAATTTGCGGTCGCGGTTCACTAGCGCGAAGAAGTCCTCCTTCATCACCTGGATCACTTCCACCTTGCCCATGGCGATGATGGTCGCGTTGCGGCGCTTGGCGCTGAGTAAGGCGGTCTCGCCAAAATAGGAACCGTCCTTGAGATATGCGACAGTTCGCTGCTCGCCGCCGGCCATGGCTTTCACCACCCGCACATAGCCCTCTCGGATCAGGTAAAAGCTGTCCGCATCGTCGCCCTCGCTGACGATTACTTCATCCTTGGAAAAGATTCGCAGCCGGACCTGTTTCACCAGCTCCTGTATGATCTTCAGATCCAGGTCCGCGAAGTCCGGAATCGTTCGCAAATGATTTCCAAGACCTCGCTCGATGTAGGTTTGGTCCATCGTGTTGCGGAACGGCCCGGGCTTCTTCATCCACAGCTCGAATGCCCGCCTGGGGATCTCGATGATCTGACAGGGTTCCAGTGCAGTAACAGTCGCATTTCGCGGCAGTCCGCTGATCAGGGTCATTTCGCCGAAAAAGCTGCCTTGGCCAAGGGTCGCCAGGTGCTGAGCTTCCGGACCCAGGGTTACGCTGACCGTACCGCGGGTGAGAATGAAAAAGGAATTTCCGAAACTGCCTTCGGTGGTGATCCGTTCCCCGGCCGCGAATTGCCTGAGAGCGCACTCAGCGCCGCCTTCGAAAGGAGCCTTGCCCAGCCACTCGGTCAGCTCGTCGGGATCCTTGCCTTTGAGCAGGTCCATGGACCGCAACACGCCGAGAATTTCTGGCGTCACCTCCTGTTCATTCATTCATTCATTTCCTCGGTTTGAATACTCGCAGGACGCGCGTGCACAGGAGATCATTCTAGCGCAGCATCACTTAACAGCGATGGTGACTGGCGGACCCGGCTGTCCCGCGACGTTCAGGACCACCGGCACTTGACTTCCGGGCGTGATGCCGGCTGGAACAATGGCATCGATCTGATACAGCGCCACCGAGCCAGGCGACAGTCCTGAGAAC
>DATMMD010000260.1:0-33834 GCA_035569875.1 Bryobacteraceae bacterium | reverse complement strand
CGCGGGGAAACGCGCCGGCTGGCGAGCCGCTCGGGCTCGGGCCCGCTAGTATCGGTCACGTTCTCCGAGTAGAATCCAGCGATCGATTCGAACGTCCGATTCATCCGGTTCCAATCCTCCAGACGCGCCGGAGCGATAAGGCTCTCTTTCTTGCTCTTGGACGGGCTCGCCTCCAGCAAACTGACCAACCTATCGGCGCTCGGATAAGGAAGAGGCTTCAACAGAACAGTATTTACGACGGAAAAGAGCGTGGTCGTCGCACCGATGCCCAGGACCAGCATGGGAATCGCCGTAAGAGAATATCCGGGCTGCCTTAGCAGCCTCCGCAGCGCGATCTGCCATTGTTTCATCGGGCACCTCCCGTCTGGGTACCTGTAAGACTTGGATCAGTTGACGCGGTTAGTCGCGATACCTTAAAACAGCTCGATCGAGAGTCCCGATACGATCACCGCCGCCCACAGCGCGAGCGAGACACCACCGGCCAACCGTCCGCGCCAGGGACTGACGCCCGCATCCACCGACGCACTAACGCGGCGCACGATCACGAAATGAAAGGCGATCGCCAGGGCCAGCAGGACGATCTTCGTGCGAAAGAATCCACTCTCGTAGAATTTCCGGGAATTCGCGATGAAGAGCAGCGGTCCAGTCAGGATTTGCACAGCGAATCCTAGCCACGCCCAGAGCATCAGTTCGTCCACGACCTGCCAGCCCGGCTCATCGCGCAGAATCCTGCCAAGCAGTCTTAAATCCACGATGAAGACCGTTCCAAACACCAACACCAATCCGGCGATGTGCAGGATCTCGAGTACCGGAAAGGGCCAGGGAGCGCCGCGGATGGCGCTGCTCAGCGGCAGGTTCCAGCACCACTCGGCAAATGGCGAGTCGGTTGGCAAAGGAATTCAGGCCCGATCATACTCCGTAATCGAGCGAGTAGCCAATGGCGCGTCCGGCGGCAATCAGCCCGAGCCATAGGGCCAGCGAAAGAGCGCCGGCCATCCGCGCTCGAAGCGGCGTGACGGGAGAGCGGTCCCAGGTTGAAACGCCGCGGTAAACAGTCATGTGAAAGATCAGCACATTCAGACCGGCCAGCAAAAGGAACAGCACCTTCATTCGGAAGAACACATTGCTATACAGTCTTCCCGCCTCGCACCAGGCCAGCAGCAAGCCGCTGATGACCATGACGATGAACCCGCCCCACGTCCAGGGCAAGAGCTGCCCTCCCACTTCAGAAACGGCCGAGCGCCGGAGCCCAAGGCCGAGCAGTCTTAGATCCCAATAGACGATGGTACCGGCAGCCACCATCAGCCCCAGCAGATGGACCAGGTTTAGAATGGAAAAGGCCCACGTTGACTCCCGGATAGCCTTTCCGATATGAGAGCCCTCGATTTCCTGAGCGATATGCAGCAGGGACACCTCTGATAGTCTGGCACGTCGCCGGGGGAACTGGGGGACCGGCCGCTAATTAATAGCTTTTGAAGAGTTTTGTACGCTCAAAGGGTTCCCAGGCGGCAGACGCCCTTTGCTTTCCCCGCCAACCCCTTGTAACCTAACAGTTTGCCGGTACGCCTTAGGTAGTAGGATTAAGGCGGCTGGCTGTTAAAGCCGCATGCTGGTTGATTTCGAGCAGATCCAGAAGGCCAAGGCCGGCGATGACGCCGCGTTCAACCAGGTAGTAATAGCCTATCGGAAGAGGATTTTAGGGACGATTGCACGTTTAATCGGGCGTCCCGAGGATGTAGAGGATGTTGCGCAGGAAGTTTTTCTGCGGCTGTATTATTCGCTGGATCAATTACGGACCCCCGAGGTATTCGAGCCCTGGTTGTACCGGCTGACAGTCAACGCGTCGTACGATTATTTGCGAAAGCAGCGCCGCCGGAATGAATCGCGGATGTCGGATTTGAGCGAGCAGCAGGTAATGATGGCGGATGCCGCCGCCGGCGGCAAGGTTTCAGGCGAGGAGCATCGGCGTAAGCAGGTCAGGGAACTAGTAGAATCGTTGCTAGGAGCGGTTTCCGAGCAGGACCGGATTCTGTTGACGTTGAAGGAAGTTGAAGGGCTCTCGTTAAAAGAGCTTGAAAAGATTTATTCTGTGAACGAAAATGCTCTAAAGGTGAGATTGTTTCGAGCCCGGCAACGGGTGCTAAATGCGTTCGAGGCAACTCGGGCGAGCACCAATAAACCGGCTGGCCGGAAGGGTTGAGATCCGGAAGGATTGAATTACTATGGATCAGTTCAATGATGAGCTGAACGGTTTGTTCGCAAGCTACAAGGCCTCGGTGCCGGATGTGGAGGCGAGCGCCAACTTCATGCCGGAGTTGTGGCGGAGGATCGAAGGCCGTCGAAGCATCCTGCTGCGCATGAAGAAACTTACACAAATGTTCCTGGCAGCGGCTGCCGCACTCAGTATTGTCTTCGTCACCTTGCTATCGGTCCCGGCATTCACCGGATCCGACGTCAGCGGAAGCTATATCGAGGTACTGGCCGATGCATATCCCACCGAAACCTTAGCGTCGCACGGAGTCCTTCCTCGCGAAGCAGCTGAGGTCAAAACGAAATGAAACGCTGGAATCCTCCCATCGCGCTTTATTTGTTACTGGTGTTTCTAAGTGGCGCGGTCGTGGGCGCGCTCGGTTATCGGACTTACAAGCCTCCTTCAGCTAGTAGCAATGCTCGAGTGAGCCCTGAAGAATTCCGGCGTCAATACTTGCTGGAAATCAAAACGCGCGTGAATCTCAGCGACGAACAGTTGCAAAAGGTGGAAACGATCCTCGAAGAGACCAGGACGCGTTTTCACGACGCCCGCGACAAGCACAATGCGATCGTTAAACAAATCGGGGAGGAGCAAAGGGCGAAGATGAGGGCCATCCTGAGTTCTGAGCAGGTTCCCAAAGCTGAGCAATTCTGGCAGGATCGGGATCAGCGGAACAAGCAGAATAGGCGCTAACTACTTAACCGCCACCGGCTGCTTTTTGCTTCTGGTTTCTTTTAAGTCCTTCAAGTCCTTAGATTTCTGTACTTTCTTCTGGAAGCGGTCTACCCGGCCCTCGGTGTCGACCAGTTTCTGGCGCCCCGTGAAGAAGGGGTGGCAATTGGAGCAGATTTCTACCCGGATGTCGCCTTTGTTCGTGGATCGCGTGCGGAACGTGTTTCCACAGGCACAGATGACGTTAATCTCTTCGTAAGCAGGATGAATCCCGGCTTTCATTGCGGCGTAATCCTTTCTAGTGATTTCAGTGTAGCGCATGGTAGAGGAACCCGCTACAGCGGCTCTAAAACGTGAACCCCCGCATCACCTGAACGTGGTGCGGGGGCTTAAGTAGCTAGATTATTTCGCGCAGGGAAGCGGCCGGTCCACAGGAACAGCGGCTTCGCCACTGGACGAAACCTGAACGTTTAGCAGGTCGACTTCAACAGTCGGCCACCTCGCGCGTGTGATTAAAGCTACAGTCACTACATTTACCCATGTTAGACTGGACCACCTCCTTTCTCAGTGATGAAACCATCATAAAACTGAAAACGGGATCCTGTCAAATTCTTTCTATCGGACCACTAGGCATAGTAGAATACAACAGTAGTATCACTATAAGTTGTGGACAAAAGAAGAAAAAGCCCCGCCTTTCGACGGGGCGTGACGAAAACCAACCAGGGGAGGCAACTCCCCAAAGCCTCGAATTCAACCCCTTAAACCTGATTGACAAATAGCAATCAGCACGCCAGTCGGTAACAGGCTGCAAAAGCAGGCTGGAGAGTGAAATGGAATTCTGTTTCTAGAAGATATACCTCCAGGCAGCCTACGAGATTCGGAAATCCGGCACCCTTTGAGGTGGAAGGGAGTACAATATCGACTGATGGCCAGCCCGGCTCCCTGGCAACTCGAACTACGCGCCGACAGCCAGACCCTAGACGCTTCCGAAGGCCGCCGATCCCTGTCCGGATTCTTGATCTCCGGGATATTAATGTCCTTCCTGGGAGCGATCCTGCCGGCCTGGGGCTATCATCTCAAAGCGGATTTTAAGGAAGTTGGCTATTACTTTCTCAGTTTGAACATCGGATTCCTGTTGTCGGTCGGCTTTGCACACCTGCTGTTGCCGTGGAAAGGCGTGAAATTCACGCTGATACTGGCTAACGCCTTAGCCTGCGGCGCATTCCTCTATCTGGCGGCGGGCACAGCTACGGCGCCCGTGATTTGGCGATTCTTCGGCCTGCTGTGGATCGGAGTCAGCGCCGGGCTCCTGAATGGCGGAATATTCCACGCAATCTCGCCTCTCTATCAGCACGATCGCGCCGCCACTGTGAATCTGGCGGGTGTCATGTTCGGCCTGGGGTGCGTACTCACGGCGGTGCTGATGGCGGGCACATACTATGTCTACACAGTCCCGAGTATCCTGGTGCTGTTCGCCGTCCTTCCGGGTTTCTTCGCCGGCATATACGCAAAAGCCAAGCTAGGCCACGGACTGGTTGTACATCAGATGCCGCTGGCGCAGATACTGCACGACTTCCGGAATCCTGGCGCGGTGCTGTTCAGCCTGGTGTTGTTCTTTCAGTTTGGAAACGAGTGGTCAATCGCCGGCTGGCTGCCTCTGTTTTTGATTCGGCGCCTGGGGATCAGCCCGGAGGACTCGCTGCTGATGCTGGCGGTCTTTTGGCTGGCGTTGCTGGTGGGGCGCATCGGCGCCCAAGTGATCTTGAAGCGCATGAGCCATGGATCGCTGTTGATCGGCTCGATTGTTTCGGCGCTGCTGGGTAATATCGTGCTGGCGTCGACCAACAACCGCTTCGGCGCCGTGATGGGCATTCTCTTTGTGGGGGCTGGTTACGCTTCCATCTACCCGTTGGTAGTGGAGAAGATCGGCCACCGCTTTCCCTACTATCATCCTGGCTTTTACAACGGCATCTTCTCGTTTGCGATCACCGGCGGACTCCTGGCGCCCTGGATACTGGGCTATTTCACCGCCGCCTGGGGCATCCAGGCTGTAATGATTGTTCCGCTGTTTGGAACCTGCATGGTTTTTCTGCTGGTGCTGCTCATCATGCTGGAAGCCAAACTAAACGGCTTGGCCCAGATCAAAGAAGCGGGATCGTAGCCGGGGACGAGTTGGGGCCGGTCTCATAGATCAAGTCCAGTGACTTGATGGATTTGAGCTTTCCTTCGAAGCGGAAGAACAGACAGCCTTTGACGTGCTCCGTAATGACCCCTTCCGGCAGCGCGGCGCGAGAGATAGCCTCATCGATCGGTAAATCGGATTGCTTATCGACGTTGCCAGAGCCGGTCTGACTGGGAACTGGGTTAGGCAGCGGGCGCGGCGTCGTTGGATCTCCCGGGAATCTTCCGCCTTGTGGAGCGCCGTAGATCAACGGGCCGGCAGTGGCGGTCATTTGGGGCCGCTGTTCCCAATCCGCATACTTGAGCGCCGCAGCCACCATGCCGGCAGATTGCGCGCTGAGCGTGGACTTCTTATTGATCCGCAGCGTAAAACGCCCGCTCGAGATTTTCAAGCCGGATTTCGTGGTGGGAAAAATGGCCACTTCTACCACCAGGTACTCTTTGGCGAAATAATCGCCCTTCTCACTAGGAATGCTATGCACCAGGTACTCAGCGCCGATTTCCATTTCGGTGAGCGCGATGCGTGCCGGATAGTCCGTAGCCTTCGAGCGCGGCGCATCTTGAGCACAGAGCACCAGAAGAAACGCTGCTGAAGCCGCGGCGATTCGTGCCGTCACTCCTTGAGTATATGCTCGTTGCCCTACAATGGCAGTGTCCCTGCGAAGAATCTGAAAATGACTCGGTTTCTATTTCTCGCTTTAGCGCTTCCACTTGCCTCCGGCGCCGACCTCCAGTCAAAGATCGACGAGCTGGTGTCCAAAGCGCCAGCGCTGGGAAATGCATTCGCCGGGCTCCAGGTGGTGAGCCTTCCTAGCGGCCGTGTGCTTTACGGGCGCAACCAGGATCGGTTGTTCACGCCGGCATCTAACATGAAGCTCTTCACTACGGCTCTGGCGCTGGTGAAACTGGGCCCCCAATACCGCTTCAAGACTCAAATCGGCAGCGATACACCAATTGATGCCGACGGCACGCTGGCAGGCGATCTCATTTTCGTAGGCGGCGGCGATCCAACTCTTTCGGGTCGCGAGTATCCATATCAATTCCATCCTGGTTCGCAGGCTGGCGAAAATTACTCCTTCCGTGCGATTGAAGAGCTGGCGGACCAGCTTGTGGCCCGAGGTTTGAAACGAATCGATGGCGACATCGTCGGCGACGACCGGCGGTATGTGTGGGAACCGCACGGCGAGGGTTGGTCCACGGGCGACGCGCTGTGGGAATACGGCGCGCCGGTGAGCGCGCTGATCGTCAACGACAACAGTTTCGGAGTAACGATCCGGCCCGCCGCGCATCCACGCGATCTCGCCCACATTTCGCTGTCGCCCAACCTTGAATCCTTCTCGATCGACAACCGCGTGCGAACCGAGGCGGGCGGCGCGCGAAAGGTGTCGTTCGATCGCAGCGCTGACGGACGGCAGCTTCACATTTCGGGCGTGATGCCGGCCGGCGATGAAGGCATGACGGAGCTGCTGGCCGTCGGTGAGCCGGCTGTGTATGCCGCCGAAGTACTGCGCGATGCGCTGCTGCGGCGCGGGTTAGCAGTGCGGGGAAACGCTGTGGCCAGACATCGATTCTCCGATGACGCGCCCGATTCGGCGGAGGCAACCGCGCTTTCCTTTGTGCTCGCGGAGAAATTTTCGCCGCCCTTGTCCGAAATATTGCGAGTGCTAGACAAGGTCAGCCAGAACTTGCATGCCGAGGTGATGCTGCGTGAAGTCGGGCTGGTAAGCGGCCATTCCGGCAGCCTCAAAGAAGGGCTCCTCGAAATGCAGGACTTTCTCACCGGCGTCGGCATCTCCAAAGATGCTTATCGATTCACCGATGGCTCGGGATTATCGCGCGGGACACTGGTGAGCCCGGCGGCGATCACCAAGCTCTTGGTGTACATGTACCAGTCGACTAATCGCGATTTGTGGATGAGCTTGCTGCCGATCGCGGGCGTCGATGGAACGCTGGCGACGCGGTTCCAAAACCATCCCGAGGCGCAAGCGATTCGTGCCAAGACCGGAAGCTTGAGTCATGTTCGCGCGATGTCCGGGTACGCGGATACTCCTCGATATGGTGGGGTAGCTTTTTCATTTCTGGTGAACAATTTTGATGCGCCCACCGTGGAGATTAACCGCTTGCTAGATCAAATCGGTATGGCGCTGTTAGAGTAGCTCGTGGGCTGGGGCAGTTTTCGCAACAGACCAAGGAGAAACAATGCAGAAGCGCAAACTTGGAAACAGTGGCCTGGAAGTATCGGCTCTCGGGCTCGGGTGCATGGGAATGAGCCACGGTTACGGTCCGCCCAAAGACAAGCAGGAGATGATCTCTCTTATCCGTGCAACCTTCGAACGCGGCATTACATTCTTCGACACTGCCGAGGCCTATGGTCCGTTCACGAACGAAGAACTGGTGGGCGAAGCCCTCGCTCCCATGCGTCAGCGAGTGGTGATTGCAACGAAGTTCGGCTTCAAGTTTGATCCAAACAGTGGCAAACAGATCGGGCTGGACAGTCGTCCCGAGCACATCAAGCGGGTCGCCGAAGCCTCGCTCAAACGTCTAAAGAGCAATACCATCGACCTTTTCTATCAGCATCGCGTTGACCCGAACGTGCCGATCGAAGACGTAGCCGGAGCGGTGAAGGTCCTGATTCAGGAAGGTAAAGTGAAGCACTTCGGCCTGTCTGAGGCTGGAGTGAAAACAATCCGGCGCGCGCATGCCGTTCAGCCGGTCAGCGCTCTCCAAAGCGAATACTCACTGTGGTGGCGAGCGCCTGAAAAGGAGGCACTTCCAGCCCTAGAGGAACTCGGGATCGGCTTTGTTCCCTTTAGTCCTCTGGGTAGAGGCTTCCTCACGGGGAAGATCGAGGAAAACGCGAAGTTCGACAGCTCCGACTTTCGGAGCACCCTGCCTCGCTTCACGCCGGAGGCACTCAAGGCAAACCAGGCCCTGATTGATCGGCTTGCCCGCATCGCGGAGCGAAAGAAGGCGACACCTGCTCAGATCGTACTCGCCTGGCTGCTGGCCCAGAAGCCCTGGATTGTACCCATTCCAGGTACCACAAAGCTGCATCGCCTGAACGAAAATATCGGCGCGGTCTCAGTCGAACTCACGCCCGCCGATCTCCGTGAAATAGAGGAAGCCTCCGCCCGTATCACAGTGGTAGGCGCTCGGTACCCCGAGAACCTGGAGCAGATGACCGGCCGCTGAGTGGCCACGCGAAGGAGTTCAGAAATATAGAATCAAACGAGTCGGATCGCAGCCGTGCGCTAAGGGACCCTCATAGTGGTTCACTGGCGCCGTACGTATCGATCCACTTTTTCAGGAGCCTGATCCGGCACTTGTTCAAGATGCTAGTGTCAGCTTTCGAGCCGAGTGCGCGGACTGCATGGCATAGGCATCTCCTCGGTCAGACCATCATTATCACGGCAGGCTGTGGACGGGCGCAGCGTTGGGGCGGACCGATGGAGGAAATCCGGCCCGGCGACATGCTCTGGTTCCCGCCGGGTGAGAAGCACTTGCACGGGGCCACACCAACTACGGCGATGACCCATATCCCCATAGTGCCTAGGATCGTGCCCGGCCGAGTCATTAGATCTGGCGCGCAGCTCAGTGTTGCTTGAATTTCGGACTCTTCCGAAACGGCGGAGGTCGCCAGAGCGAAGTCGAGGATCTTCACCCGGTCTTTGCGGTTCACCAGGATATTCTCGGGCTTGAGGTCCCGGAGGACTATTATCGGCGCGGTCAGAGTAATCTGTCGGGCCAGGTTACAAAATCATCACTCAGGCCCGATACGCAGGCGGCAGCGGATTGCGATTCTGAAACAGTCGTTGGTGCCAGTAGGGATAAGGCACAGGCGACTGGCTCGCTTCATCTAAGCGCGCAACCTGTTCGGCTGTCAGCGTAAAGCTCGCCGCCGCCAAGTTGTCACGAAGTTGCGCTTCATTGCGTGCGCCGATGATTACGGTGGAGATGGTCGGCTTCCGCAGCAGCCAGTTCAGCGCCAGTTGTGGCACGCTCTTGCCTGTTTCGGCGGCCAGCGACTCGAGCGCATCCACGACCTTGTAAAGGAATTCGTCCGCTACAGGGGGGCCTTGTTCAGCGGTCTTGTGAAGGCGGCTCACTTTCGGCAGAGGCTGACCGCGCCGAATCTTGCCAGTGAGGCGTCCCCAGCCTAACGGACTCCACACCAAAGCGCCAACGCCCTCCGCTAGCGCCTGCGGCATCAACTCCCATTCGTAGTCGCGGCCCACCAGGGAGTAGTAGACTTGGTGACCGACATAGCGCGTCCATCCATACCGCGTGCTGATCGCCAGCGATTTTTGCAAGTGCCAGCCCGAGAAATTCGACGCCGCGACGTAGCGAAGCTTCCCTTGGCGCACGGCCTCGTCCAAAGTGGAGAGCGTCTCTTCCGGGGGCGTTACCGCGTCGAAGCCATGCATATGATAGACGTCGATGTAATCCGTCTTCAGGCGCTTTAAGCTTCCCTCGATCTGCCGCGTCAGGTGATGCCTCGATGAACCGCTGTTGTTAGGACCGTCACCGAACGGAAACGTCGCTTTAGTGGAAATGAGGACCTTCTCGCGTGGCACATGGCGGATGGCGTCCCCCAGGATTTCCTCGGAAAGGCCCTGCGAATACACGTCCGCGGTATCGAAGAAATTAACTCCAGCTTCCAGGCAGACATCGATCTGACGGGTCGCTTCTTTGGCATCGGCCTCCCCCCATGCCCGGAAGAATTCGTTTCCTCCACCGAAAGTGCCGGTGCCAAAACAGAGAACAGGAACCTGCAGACCGCTGTTTCCTAATTGTCGAAACTCCATGGTGATTGGAGACGGACGGATTGCTTTTGGTTGCAAACATTTGCCCGGCGCTCACTGCGGGACGGATTGATCAATTTGTCATGTTATAGCGCCGACCAGCGCCATAATCCGCCGGCCTTCGTATTCGGTTCATTGTGGATCAGGACGACAGCGGTCTGTGGGATCGTTGAAAGGTGGTGTGGACGGTCCTTGCGAGGACAAGGAAATCGCGTCATACGTCGCAGGGCTTAGAGCGTCAAGCGTACGGCCCTGTCTGGCGCATGTTTCACTTCACAGAACCGCTTTACAACTTTGCGACCGCCCCGAACCAAACCCCGGATGTTTGACCGCTCGAGAGCGGCCAGCATCATAAGCCGCGCACGGAACAGCCGTGTTTTTACGGCGGGAATGGTCAGCTGAAGTGATTGAGCTACTTCGCGCGCGGTGAGCTGCTTGAACTCCCGAAGGATCAAGACCTGCCTGTACTTGGAAGGGAGTTCAACAATGGCTTTGCGAACGACCTGTGTCGTTTCGGCGCGAGCGAGAGACTGGAGCGGCGATTCGGTGGGAGAAGCGAACGAGTCGAGATCGCCAGGCGCCTGAAAGACTGGCCTGCGCCGTTCCCGGCGATAGGACTGCAATGCTTCATTAATGGCCACGCTAGTCATCCATGTACGAAAGCTGGATTGTGACCGGAAGGTCGATAGATGACACCAGACTTTCAACAGTACTTCCTGGAGGACGTCATCCGCATCAGTCGTGTTTGGAACTATCAAACCGATGCGCCTTTTTACAGCGGGCAGGTGCCGATTCGTCAAAACCGCAAAACATTCGGTTTGGCCTGCCAGAGCCAGTTCGATAAGCGCGCTGTCTTCGAAGGTTGCGAGTTGTGGGGCCATCGTGATCTCCCTCGTCTCTAAACGTTTATGTGCGGTCCTCCGCGCAATTAATGCTTAATACCACCACTACGCTAAGCGCCATTAGATTGAACCCGCATGCGAGGGTGTTGTCGCTTCAACTTCTTTTCCAAGTCCGGCCAGAATTCCTTCAAGATATTCGAAGCCATGTCGACGCCGAGCTGTACACCGAGCTTAGATCCAGCATCGGCGGCAGTCCGGCTGTCCGCATAGTAAGCGGTCGAAATTGCTGCCGCGGCTGAGTTTCCGATTACTTCTGAATAGTTGAACTGCGTCCCGCCGGAATCCCGGTGAGTCCAGAAAATCTGCTCCACGGCGTAGCCGATCCTGGACCATCCGCTTCCCGTGCCGCGTCGAAAGTAGCGTGGATCCTGATGGAGAAGAGTCGGAAATATCGCCTCTGTCATGTAATCGCCGATTACGAAATCGCCATACGAAGCTCCGAAATATCTGGCAAATCCCGCAGCGCCTTGCCCGAAAGCGCGATTTGAATTGGTCAACTGGGCTTCTCCGCCGAAGAGCAGCGCCAGCGCAACGGTACCGCGATCGAAAGCGTCTTGGGAGGCTAACTTGAATTTCTCTCCGGGTGTCAGTGGCTTATAATTCCGAAGGCCTGGAGAAGTCCTGTAGTTGGGAATGATGCCAAGAATCCGCTTGCTTTCAGATTGTGCGCCGTTTTGTGGTGGATCGGTCGTTTTAGAAAGGTCGGATTGCGAAAACGCCGGCGCTACCAGACAGCCCGTGCCAACCAACCAAGTGATGATGAATTTCATCAATGCACTCTCGTAAATGCTGAGCTCTTATTCGAAAGTGTTGCTGAAACGCTGGGTGCTCGCTGGGCACCTGCCGCGACTTCGGGGGACTTGGTTACCTCAGCCAACCTGCTGTCCACGGCTTCTTTGGTTTGCTGCAGCGAGACGAGAAGTGAGTTGTGCGAGACGCGGCGCACGATAGGATCCACGACGAAGCGTACGGCGACAGGAATGTCACGGCTCAACCCAACCGCTTCTATCTCCACGTAGACTCCTCCGTCACGCTGTTCAAGGCGAGCGATGCTATACAGCTTCCATATGTAGCCGCCGCCTTGGCCTTGCCGTTTCCAATACTCGCCAGGCTGGCCATATTCCTCGATTTCTTGCACGCGCGTCGTTCTTGAAATGCTATAGAAGCGTCGGTCGTCGAGGCGCACATTAGTCACCTCGTAATCGGCATCGAGCGCGGTTTTCAAGAGGAGTACCTTGTTCACGAGCAGCATCGAAAAGATGTCGGACGAATCACCGCGAGCGATTGCTTTCGACTCCATGACGAATGGACGATAGAATTCCTTGTAGTGATCGTAGTCGCGGGTGACTTCGAGGATGTCATCGAGCTTGAAGTTCGACAGGTACATCGCGCCTATCCAGTGGTGGATCAATCCGCCGGGCACCTTCTTCGGATTTTGTCCAGGCGCGGGAACCACGACGATTTCTCCGCCCCGGATTTTGGCGGCGCGCTCGGTGCTTTCAAGCGCCCACAGGAAACTACCCCCGGGGCGGACCCGGTCCTGAAGATTCCCGTTAGCCGTTTGCAGGTAATCATCCCAGGCAGAAACAGTTTCTGATTTTAATGTCGCTGCAGTCATCTCCACAGGGAAACCGAGCATGACCAGCCACAGCAGAGCAACGGCGCGCCCAAGGTTCGAAGCACGGAATCGGAACCAGGTGCGGTCCGTGGTGACAGCCTCTGGAGGTTCGGAAAGAGGCCCGCCAAGAATCGATTCAGTCAACGCGCGCGAAGCTTTCGACGTGGCGACCAGTTGTGCTCCTTCCCGGCTCCAGCGGGTGAGCAGCTCCCGCCCCTGTTCGTCTGCACCAGTAACAAGAGTCAGATCAACAATCAGCCTTCGATCGCCGATCGTCGATGAGGCTGTCTGCCAGTCCTGATCGAGTCTGAGTGTCCCTTCGTGGTTGAGATTCCCGGCCAATTCGAGCCTGAAAGCGGTTGGGCCATCGTGCATGTAATATTGCAGAGACTGGGTCCTCATATTTAGGTCCATTCAATCATAGGCACGTCAACGGCCAGTTGCCGCTCCTGAAAAAGCCTAGAAATGCGGCGTTTTTGGTGATATTCAACTAGGCGCCAAGGTCCCGGTGCTGCCGGGCCTTTGGCATTTGCCCAACCTTCGGCAGTTTCGACAGTAGCCGGTGTCTTGTTTTGACGGGCCGCGTGGGCGCCAATCCGCGTCTATCAGGACACAAGACGTATAGTCGACACCTCGCCATCGTGTCGACACGAATTTGAGCCTCATCTTTGCGATTCGCAACCAGAACTTCCTTTTGATACAACCACTTTCGGCAGTTCAGGGGCGCCTCGCAACTGGCGGATTGATTGCCGACTCAAAAGTGAAGGTGGGATCTCAAGCGCCTTAGTAGCGAAGTGGATATGAAACCTTTACTCTACGTCCTTTTTGTCTCGTCAACGGCTCTCGTTCAGGCGCAAGATTGCCGGGTCACCGGCCAGCTGTTTTACGCCGACGTCGTGAACCACGTTATTAAGATCAAGACCGATTCCGGCGATCTGGTGAATTTCAATTACGATAAGGCCACAAGTTTTATGCGCAACGACGGAGACGCCGTCCCGGTGCAGCCCGATCAACTCCACAATGGCGACCGCCTATGTGTTGGGACAGGAGATCCTATTGTGGTCACCGTCACTTCCCGGGCGAGCATCAACGCCGCACAGAAGAAAGAACTCGCGGCGTGGCAAGGGGACAGCCTATACGGCGTGGTCTCCGGATTGGACAGGAAGGCGCGACTAATTACGCTCGCGGTGTCCATTGATGACAAAACAACCAGCTACCCCGTCGGCATAAGCCCCCAGGCGGCCTATTGGTTTTTCCCTCGGAACACCATTCGCTTAAGCGAAGCTTTAACCGGTTCTCTGGATCAGATCGCGCTTGGAGACACTCTTTATGTTCGCGGAACCAAGGATGGCGCGGCCCCGAACTTCGTCGCGAGTCTCATCGTTTCGGGAGGATTCCGTAGTTTCGCCGCAACCATAGAAACAATGGAGACCTTGGACGAACTGTCCGTTCGTCTCGTCCGATCGGGAGACAGACGAAGGGTTCGCGTCGACCTGGCGAACCTCTATACCGTGGGGCGGGCCCGAGGTCCTGAAACGGGCGATGCTCGCCTCTATCGAATCGGTCCGGCGGACCTGCTGCCGCGCGACACAGTCTTGATTCTTGGAATCAACGAAGGGCGGGATTCAATCCGCGCTTGCGCTCTCATCACGGGATTCTCGGCTTCCGGCGTACTCCCTCCAGACCCAAGTCAACAAATGCGCTGGATATTCGACAATCTTGCGCTCGATGATGCGCATTTGGCGCCATCCGCTCCAACCGCGCCGGCAGCGCCTCAGATCAAAGGGAAAAGTGCCGATCGAATTCCACCCTCGGCCCAAGAAGAGATCAAGTCAGTCGAACTGGAAATCGATCGCATCGAGGCCGAAACGCTTAACCGGTCGCAGACCGCAACGGTGGACCGATTTCAGCAAATCATGCTGCTGGGGAAGCTGATTTTCTACGACAAGGAACTTTCCGTGAAGAGGAACGAAGCCTGTAGCTTTTGCCACATGCCGGAGACCGGTTTCACGGGACCGGTTAGCGCCCTCAATCAGACCACGTCGTCCTACCCCGGCTCCATTCGGACTCGTTTCAGCGCGCGAAAGCCTCAGTCTCATACCTACGCGAGTTTCGCGCCGGTTCTCCACTACAATTCTGAGCAAGGCGATTTCGTCGGTGGTCAGTTCTGGGACATGCGTGCCACAGGACTACGCCTGGACAGCGCGCTCGCTGAGCAGGCACAAGGCCCTCCATTGAACCCCGTTGAGATGGGCTTGATCGACCCAGCGTGTATGGTATATCGAATTTCCCAGGGACCATATCGTTCCATGGCGGAAAAGCTTTGGGGCGCGCAAGCCTTTGCTGTTCGATGGCCGGCAAATGTAAAGGACGTGTGTGATCGACCGGGCCCGGCACCCGAAGCGGAACCCTTGCCGCTTCATCTCGCGGCGGTCGACCGGGGAATTGCACAGACTTCGTTTGATCGAATCGCCGAAGCGATCGCGGCCTTCGAGGGTTCCCCGGAAGTATCTCCGTTCTCTGCCAAATACGACTATGTCATGGCCGGGAAGGCGGAGTTCACGCCCGAGGAAAAGGCTGGCTATGAGCTGTTCCGGAGCAAATCAACACACTGCAACGAATGCCACCGGGACGGAGGGCCGGGTGAGGAGCCGCTATTCACAGATTTTACTGCCTCCAATCTGGGTTTGCCGCCGAACCCGGCCCTACCTTTTTACAAAGAGAACACACCCGATCAATTCCGTTACACCGCCAACCCGGATGGCCCTAAATTTCTGGATCTAGGAGTAGGTGGCTTCCTGGCCGGCCCGCAAAATCCCAATCATGAGTGGGCGGCCATGGCCAAGTCTTTCATCGGTAAATACAAAACGCCGACGCTGCGGAATGTGGACAAGCGGCCGCGTGCGGATTTCGTGAAAGCCTACATGCACAATGGATACCTTAAGTCGCTCAAGGAGGTGGTCCATTTCTATAACACACGCGATGCTCTGCCCAAATGCAAAGCGGGCGATCCTGGCGAGAAGGTAACGTGCTGGCCGGCGCCGGAAAATCCCGAGACGATCAATCGAAAACAACTCGGGGATTTGAAGCTCACCGACGAGCAGGAAGACCTGTTGGTGGCGTTTCTGAAGACGCTCACTGACGGATATTCGCCTCCCGGAAAGTAGCTACCCAGTGGGCGATCATAAATCTATGTCGTGCATCTCTAGTCGCGGGAGTCGATGGCGTGAGACTTGGATTCTTGTCGCGGCGATCGGCGCGATAGGCGCTGCTACCAGCCTGCTGGTTGAGACCATCCCTGCTCAAGCCGCCGGCGATGACGCTCAGTTACTCAAAGATGCTCAGCGTGTGTTCAAGCCGCTTCCCAACGACGCGGCCACAGCGGAATTTCCAGTTACACCGGAGCGCGTCGAGCTGGGACGAAAGCTGTTCTTCGATCCCCGGATTTCGGTCGACGGTACAGTAAGTTGCTCGCGCTGCCATCAGGCGGCTTTGTATGCGACGGATGGATTGCCTAAGGCGAAGGGCGCCTTCGACAAGCTCAATGACCGCGGGGGGCCAACGGTTTTGAATGCAGCGCTTCAGTTTAAGGCTCACTGGCTCGGGGACCGCGAAAACGTCGAGGATCAGGCTAGCAAGGCTCTCACCGGCGCAGTGAGCTTTGGCAATCCGGATAACGCAAGCGCTATCGCAAAGGTGAAGGCGATCCCCGGTTACACCGAATTGTTTCAGAAGACCTTTCCGGTCGAACCGGACCCCGTAACGATCAGCAATTTGGGCAGAGCTATAGGTGCATACGAGCGTACACTGATCACCCCGTCCCGCTTTGATGAATATCTCGGCGGCCGCGCCGACGCTCTCTCGGAGCCTGAGCGCCAAGGGCTACGAGCGTTCATGGACACGGGCTGCAGCGGCTGCCACAACGGCCCGGTAGTTGGCGGCGGCATGTTCCAAAAGTTTGGCATCGTGGAAGATTATTGGAGAGAGACCGGCAGCAAAGAGATCGACAAAGGGCGCTTCGCCGTGACGAACAATCCCGCCGACAGGTATGTGTTCAAGGTGCCGGGACTTCGCAACGTCGCCATGACGCCTCCCTACTTCCACGACGGATCCGCGAGTACGTTGGCGGAGGCCGTTCGCATCATGGCCAAGGTTCAACTGGGTAAACTTCTCTCCGGCCAGGACACGAACGCGATCGTGACCTTCCTGGGCAGCCTCACTGGCCTTGTGCCTCACAATTTTGCCGAGGCTCCCGTGCTACCGTCGGCTGGTTTCATTCAAGCGACTAGCGCAAATCCCCGTACGGCTCGCTGAAGGCTCTTTTTTCTTGACAAAGTAAGGAAAAAGGACAAAACTTGACTTATTCCGGACTGAACCTCGTGCGTTCGGCAGCCAATAAAAACATGAGGTTAGAAGTCAAACATAATGGGCATTCAGAGTGGGACAAGATTACTACACACAGCCATTGTTTGTTGGCTAACGTTTTCGACAGGTGCCTTTCTTTACGGACAGGCCACCGGAAGTATTTCCGGAACCGTCTCAGACACAACCGGCTCCGCCGTGCCCGGGGCGAAGGTGACCGTCACCGCCCCTGCCACGGGTCTGACTCGATCTTCCACGACGAACGATCGAGGTGAATATGTAATTCCTTTGCTGGGCGTGGCCAACTACAACGTCCAGGTGGAACTCTCGGGGTTCCAGACCGCCGCGGCCCAAGACGTCCGGCTGCAAGTGGACGAACATCGCGAGTTGGATTTCAAGCTGTCCCCAGCAGCGGTCCAAACCAGTGTTGAAGTCAGCGCCACCGCCGTTTCTGTCCAGACATCCGATGCCACGCTCGGTCAGGTCATCACGTCTCAGCAGGTTAACGATCTCCCATTGAACGGCCGCGACTTTGTTCAGCTTGCCACGCTGACGCCAGGCGTCACTCAGGAAACCAGCCCTACCAGCTTTTTTAATGGCGGCCCCAGCAGCGAGGTGTCGGCGCGCGGCTCGTTTTCTCTTTCGGTGGGCGGCTCACGCGCCAATAGCACGGACTGGCTATTCGATGGCAACGACAACAATGAGCTAACAGCCGGCGGCATCTCGATCCTACCCTCAATCGACGCCATCCAGGAGTTCAAGGTCCTGACCTACAACTATTCGGCGGAATGGGGGACGCGAGGCGGTCCGACCGTTTTGGTCACCACTAAATCGGGAACCAACCAGGTTCATGGAACGGTGTTCGAGTTCCTACGGAACACATCCCTCGACGCCCGCAGTTTCTTCGCTACTTCAACGGAAAAATTTAACCTAAATCAGTTTGGATTCTCGGCGGGCGGTCCGATTCGCAAAGATAAGGCCTTTTTATTCGTGGATTTCGAGCAAAAGGACCAACGGCACGGGATCCCGTTCACCGGCCTGGTCCCAAGTGCGGCGATGCGCACCGGCGACTTTACTCACGACGCCTTTGGCAACCTTAGTACAACCCCTCTGGTCAATCCCAATGCGACGCAGGCCAATGGGAACTCAGTTCCATTCTATTGCGATGGCTCGGGTAATCCTCTTCCCGCGGCCGCGGATGGAAGCCAGGCCGTCGGCACGCCTTGCAACAAGATTCCGCAGGGCCTGATCAACCCCATTGGCCAGAAGTTGATCAACCTGTATCCTCTTCCCAACGCGAATAACGCCGCTCTCGGCTACAACTACGTCAACGAACCAGTGAGAAAGCTGAATGAGGGCAAGTTCGATATCCGTCTGGACGAAAACTTGACCAGCAAGGATTCTCTATTCGCGCGGTTCAGTTACGATCAGGCCACATCTTACGTCCCAGGTGGTTCACCGGGTTTCGCGGAACAGAGTCCCTTTGCCAGCAATCAGGGCATCCTCAATCATGGCCGCAACGTCGCCGTTTCGGAGACGCACGTTTTTTCGCCGAACACCGTGAATCAATTTAGCGCGGGCTATAACCGGATTTTCAACTACATCTCCTCTCAGGGAACAGGCAGTTGTGAAGCTCAGGCCATCGGGATCCCGGGCGCAAATCTGGGAGGCGTGAGCTGCGGCCTGACCTCAGTGCAACTCGACGGTGGTTACTGGTCGCTGGGTGATCGCGGCTTTTCGCCTTTTCAGGGCGGGACCAATGTGTTCTCCATCTCCGATTCGTTCGACATGATTCGTGGAGCGCACGATATCAAGATTGGCATGGCCGTTCGCGCGAATCAGATGAACGTCCTGGCAGAAGGTTTCCAAGACGGATACTGGATCTACACTGGCCTGTGGGCCGGCGAGCCGCAAGCGGACCTTCTGCAGGGATTGCCGAGTTTGGCCATCCACGATCAGACGTTCAACGGCAATGTCACCGGCCGCCGCTGGAAACTATTCCGGCCGTTCGTTCAAGACGATTGGCGCGTCAGCAAGAATCTGACGTTGAATCTCGGTTTGGCCTGGGCACTGGTAACGCCGGTCACCGAAGCGGCTAATCGGCAGGCGGATTTCAATCCAGCCACTGGAATGCTGTTGGTTGCGGGCCAGAACGCGGGCTCGAACGCCGGCATTCAGATGGATAAGACGGCGCTAGAGCCGCGCATCGGCGTGGCTTGGAAACCGTTTGGAAGCGGGAACACTGTGGTCCGCGGTGGCTATGCGATCTTCCACGATTCATCCTGGAACCAGGGCGGGCAGGGATTGTGGCAAAATCCGCCGTATTACGCCGAATCCGACTCCTTTGCATTCGGGGGCTCCTGTACATTCGCTACGGCGGCCTGCGCTACGCGCAACGGATTGAGTCCATCAGCGATAGGCGCGTCATCTGGATTCCCAATTTTCACGTCGCCGCCCAGCCCCGCCAATTTCACCGGGACCTTTCTTGCTCAGAATACGGACTTCAAGCAGGGCAGAGTTCAGCAATATAACGTCAATGTGGAACACCAAATGCCGGGCCAGATCGTGTTGACGGTAGGCTACGCGGGTTCTCGCAGCTCGCATATTCTAATCGACGGCAACAACATCAACGTTGGGTCTCCCGGAGCCTGTGGATCGGTCAAAGGATACACCCTGGGGTGCGGGCCGAATGGGGCGGCGTTCGCTCAGCCGTATCCGCAGTACCCGTTTTCGACGATCTCGAATGCTTTTGACATCGGCCGGGCTCACTACAATTCTCTGCAGATCAAAGCCGAGACGAAGAGCGCGAAATATGGCATTTATGCGTTAGTCGGATATACGTACGCTCGAGCGTACGATAACGGGTTCACCGACGGCCTGGGTACTCCGATCGGAGCGACCTACTTCCCACTCCCGAATTGGCAAAACCTGGACTGGGCGCTCTCACAAATCAATCTGAATCACGAATTTACTGCTAGCGTTATTTACCAGTTGCCCTTTGGCAAGGGCCGGCGATTCGGTAGCAATTGGAGTGGCGCCGCCAACGCCATCGCCGGAAACTGGGAGCTGACTGTAATCGAAAAGGCCACCTCGGGCTTTCCGGTCTTCGTCGTCGATAGCAACAACGGATCCGGGGTGGACTTTCAGAACAATGGGAACAGCTTGAATCGCCCGAATCAAACCTGTAATCCTACAGCGGGCAATTCGACCTTGGCTCAGTTCTTCATGACGTCGTGCTTCGCTGCTCCAGCGGCCGGAGAGCTGGGGAATGCGTCGCGAGCGCCGCTTTCGGGTCCGGACTTCGTAAACACGGACTTCTCCATCATCAAGCATTTCATGCTGCCGCGCGAAGGGACCCGGCTCGACTTCCGGACCGAGTTCTTTAACCTGTTCAACCATGCACAGTTCGGCCTGCCCGGCGCGGACTTCAATTCTCCGGCAACGTTCGGTGCGGTGAATTACACGGTGAACAATCCGCGGCTGATTCAGTTCGCTCTGAAGCTAGCGTTCTAAGGCTTGCGGAGTTCAAAAACGAATTGCTGAATCTCGGAGCGCTCGCGGTCTAATTCTTGCGCCGATTGCTTTGACAGTTGCTGATAAACCTCAATCTCTTTTTGCGCTTTCGCCAGTTCGCCAGTCTTCCGGTAGGCCTGGGCCAGACGATAGTGCGCTTCCTCCATCGGTGGAGTGGCGTCGATCGCGCTTTGATAAGCAGAAATGGCTTTCGAGAGATTGCTCCGTTCGGCGAAGATAATACCGAGCTGCAGAAAGGCTGCGCCCAGATGCGGATCCAGACGCACTGCTTTTTCGAGCAGCGCCTGAATCTTGGCTGACGCCCCGGCTCGGCGCTTCCAAAGGCTGGCGGCGTAGTAGTAATTGGCCCAAGGATTGTCGGGCTGAAGACTGGCGAATCGCCGCAGTCGTTCCGCGTAGCCGGGAGACTCGGTCACCGGGCCGCTTGAGACTTTGCCCAGGAACAGGTACGGCGTCGGATCGCTGGGATTCAGGTCGGTCGCTTCGAAGAAACGTTGAACAGATTGATCGTAAGATCCGCGCGAGTACAACGCCACTGCGAGCCCCAGCAACATACGGGTCGAACGCGGGAACAAGCGATTGCCGCGGCTGAAAACTTCGACTGCTTGGTCGGCCGCGCGATGGATTAGCAACTCAGCGCCCCAATCGAATAGGTGGGTCTCGGTAGGCTCCAGCTCCGCCATGCGCTGAAATTCGCGAGCGGCCTCGAGCGCCTTTCCCTGTTTTTCCGCAGCATCGGCAACTGAGGGGCCCGTGCGTAGCGACGCGGTCGATTTGGCCAGAGTTTCAGCGGAGCGCAAAACAGGATCGGAGCCGTGGCCGCCGCGAAGAGAAGGGTCGGTGACGCCGGCGACGATGAACGTAGGCTCATCGAAAAACTGGGGCTTTGCTGAGGATTTGAGAACCAGGTCGACCTTCTTGGACTCATCCTGCTGGGCAAGCGTGAAAGGACCAAAGTCGGCTTGGCCGAATCCGGGTTCGCTGGTATGGAGTGTATAACTGCCGGCGCTCAGCGCGCCGAAGCGGTAATTTCCTTGGGTGTCGGTTAATGTCGTGAAAGTCTGGCCGGCGATCTTGAGCTGCACCGTGGCCGCGGCAACTGGCTTGCCTTGTGAATCGTGAACGAAACCATGCAACGAGGAGGTTTCATTTTGTCCAAACAAAGCGACAGCTAACAATACTGCAACCGTGAAGCATTTCATCATAGCCGCGCCATCCGTCCGATCACCAGATCGAAATAAGCCTCGGCCTTCACATCGCGGAGCAAGAGCACGTTGGGCGTCTTGCCAGTCACGCCCCACCAATCCACAATCGTCATACCCAGCGTGAGCGCACTCGCGCATTCTACTTCGACGTTCACTTTCTTCCCTGCGAAGATCTCCGGCGCCAGCAGATAAGCGATCACAGTGGCGTCGTGCAAAGGTCCTCCCTCCCATCCGTATTTGCGCTCGTCGAAGAGCTTATTAAATCTTAAAAGATGATAGAAGGCTTCAGCCAATGGGGTTCCGATACTGCGGAGTTTCTCCAGACGAGTCGCGGTGGTGAGAGCCTGGTGCGTGCAATCCAAAGGGATCATCGTGATGGGCGTTCCGGACCGGAGCACGCGCGCCGCGGCTTCCGGGTCGACATAGACATTGAACTCCGCCGCGGGCGTGATGTTGCCGCCTTCAGAGAATGCGCCGCCCATCATGACGATCTCTCTCAAATGCCCGGCCAGGCGCGGCTCCTTCGCCATTGCCAGCGCGATATTGGTCAGCGGAGCCAGACAGCATAACGTAACTTCGCCGCGCGGTCTGCGCATCACCAGATCGACGATCGCGTCCGGGGCGAATCCTTCGGCGAGAGGAGTCGTCGGGTCAGGAAGGTCGTATCCGTCGAAGCCAGTTTTACCATGGACCTCCTCCGCCGTCACCAACGGCCGCAGCAATGGCGCCGCAGCACCAGCGTAGACGGGCGTCTCAGTCCGCCGTGCCAGCTCCAGCGCTTTGCGAGCGTTTTTCGAGGTGAGATTCACCGGAACATTTCCCGCGACCGTGGTCACGGCGAGCACTTGCAATTCCTCCGGGGAAGCGAGCGCCACAAGTATGGCAACGGCGTCGTCGGGCGAAGGATCGGTGTCGATAATGATGCGACGGGGCATGTGATTTCAACGCAGCTGATCGAGCGCCAGTTGAGCCTGGGCGTGGCCGGGATGCTGCTTGAGCAGATCCAGCAGCACAGCGCGAGCCTTATCGCGTTCGCCTTCTACACCGTAAACGCGCGCCAGGTTCAGATATGACTGATCGAAACCCGGTGCGACGCGGATACATTCTTCGAACCTCGCTACTGCGTCGTCCCGACGGCGGGTCCGTAGATACAGAATTCCCAAGTTGTTCAATGCCTCGGGATAAGCGGGGCGCAATGTCAAAGCGTTTTGCAAATATTGATAGGCGCGCTGGGTGTCCTCCATCTGCGCATAGACCATGGCCAGGCTGTAATTCGCCTCCGGATCCTTCGGCCGGATCGCGACCGCCCGCTCCAAGGCCGCACGTGCTTCGTCCCACCGTTTCTGCTGCCGATATGCGTTTCCCAGATTCTCTAGCGCGATCCAATAGTCAGGATTCAGACGTAGAGCGCCTTGAAAATAATCGATGGCTTCGCTGATGCGCCCCTCGCGCGTGGCCAGAAGGCCGAGATTATTCCACGCGTTTGGTCCGGTATCTGGATAACTTGCGGTGAGCTTCAGGACTTGCTCGAAGCTCGCCCGCGCGTCCACGAGGTTTTCCCGCTTCAAGTACACGCTGCCCAGGCCGTAGTGAGCCTCCGCGCTGGATGGGTCGTCCCGCAGAGCCAGCCGGAAAGATGCTTCGGCCTGGTCGTAATAGCCTCGCTGAAAAAAGGCCGAGCCAAGCGACAAATGGTTTCGCCCGAACTCATAAGTTTCGGCATTGCCGGCGAACGGGAGCGCCAAGGCCAGCCGCTGTTCCGTGGTTTGAGGGATGCGGCTGAAATCCTCCTCGACGTGATGCGCGTTGACAGGGCCCTGGTAAATCTTAACGATGTCGCCGTTGGAGTCGATCAAGAACGCTGTTGGAAGGGTGAGGTCGCGATGACGGTCGAACAAGTAGCGATAAAGAATGTTGTAAATGGCAGCGACGTCGGCACTGACGTTCATCACCTGGCGTGCTCGATCGAACTCTAATTGGAAAAGTATTGGCTTGCCGCCGGGAAGGGGACGGACCGGCGCAGGCACGGGCGTGAGCAGCCACGTTTCGATGGTTGACGACACAATTTCGGTGGGTTGCGGCTTGGGACTCACAACGGACGGAGATTTCTTGAAGGGTTCGACGCGCGACGGTTCAGCACCCTCGTCGACCCAGACTCTACGGTTGAGCGGAAGGCCATTGAGCTGCTGGACCAAGCCGCTCGGCCAGCGGATGGATGCTTTTACCGGACCCTTCGCGGTTCCCAGACCAAAGAACAAATCTTTGCTGTGCTGCGAAAGAAACCCTGACCCGGCTTGCAGCGTCCGGGTCTGCCGCCCCAATTCGGTTTCCACGACGACCGCCGCGCCGATGGCGTCGGGATTGCTTCTGATGCCGCGTAGCCGGAAGGCAATCGCCGGCGGCAGTTCCGGGGCCACGTTCTTCAGCAAACGCAACTGGGGAGCATTACGGTTCTTGAGAAATAGTTCTTGGCGGCCGTCATGATCGAAGTCGGCCAATGCGAACGCTCGGCCATCTTCCAGGAAATCGAGATCCACGGCTCCGGAAACATCGGAAAATGTTCCGTCGCGATTGTTCACGTAGAAGACGTTGCGCTCGTACCCGCTCCAGGTATAGTCGGCGCGGATCAACTCGTTGATTGCGTTCCATCCCTGTTCGTAGTCCTGAGACGGCTTGGCAGTATCGGGTGAATTGGCAACAACCTGCCGCCAAAAAAAGCCATTCAGATCTTCCCGCAAAGCGCCGGAAAGCATTCCGTCGGCAATGTAGAGATCAGGAAAGCCGTCGTGATCGAAATCCCAAGCGTCGCTCGACCACGACCATCGACCCATGCCCGTGCCGCTGAGCGCCGTGGAATCCTGAAATGCTCCGTCGCCGCGATTCCGGAAAAGCGAGTTACCCATCGAATGCTTGCGATACATGGCGCGAGCATGGCCCGGCGCGTCCTTCTGGAAGATCTTCTGCGTGGAGACACGTTCGCCGGCGGCGGTCCACATGTCGGCGACATACAAGTCTTCGGCGCCATCGTTGTCGTAGTCGAACCAGCACACACTCATACCAGCGCCGACATCTTCCACGCCGGCCTGCGGCGCGACATCGGTAAACGTTCCGTCGCCATTATTGCGGTAGAGGTTCTTGCGTCCGAAATCGTTGACGACGTAAAGGTCGGGCCATCCATCGCGGTTGTGGTCGCCCCAACCGCAGCAAAAGCTATAGCGGGTGTTGTTCTGGTTGAGACCCGATTGCGCGGTAACGTCGCGAAAGGTTCCGTCGTGGTTGTTGCGCATCATGAAATTGGGAGGCCCATTCTCGGCCGCGTAATAAGGCGTGGGGTATTTGTATTGATCCGTGCCCTGGTAATAGGCGTAGAGGCAGAAATAGATGTCCAGCCAGCCGTCGCGGTCATAGTCAGCCGCCGCCGCGCCGGTGAAGGTCCCTTGCGGCGTATTGGCGAATTGAAACGCGCCGGGCTTGAGTAGAAATTTGCCGCCGCCCTGGTTCAAGAACAATAGCGGACCGTTGGCGCGGACGACAATCAGATCCTGGCGTCCAGCATGGGCGAAGTCGCCGAAGATTGCGCAGGATGTGTTTTCGAGCAGTCCAACGCCGGAAGATTCGGTAATGTCCTCGAAGGTTCCGTCACCCCGGTTTCGATAAAGCCGGTTAGGGAGGCCGGCGGGTTGGCACACATATAGGTCGTCGAATCCGTCGCCATCAATGTCGGCCGCTGACACGCCGTTATGGCCGTAGATGTCGATGCCCGACGCGCCATCTAGAACGGTGCGCCAATAATCGACGCCGCGCAGCAGCTGCTGAGTGTAGGAAGAAGCGGAGCCGAATGCCAGTGGAGCGATGTCGTCATACCAGGGCTTGGCGGATCTCGCTCGCGTCTCCTCGGTGGGCCGCCAGTTTCGCAGGCGATATTGATCCGGCGCCGATGTTTCCCACTCCAGATTCCACCATCCCACGCGCTGCTCGCGATGGAAGCCCTGACCTGCGCCGACCAGTTCATAGCGCACTCGGGTTGCGAGGCCACCGCCCGGTAGCACCTCGATTTGAGTCACCTGGAATTCGGCGGTTTGGAACGACGAAAAGCTGCTGAATGAGGACCGCAATTGCTGGAGGAATGCGTCGCTTCCGAGAGAAAGCTGCGGAGAGAAAGTGATGCGTCGGACTTCGAGAGCAGGGCCGGGACGCACAATCCGCGATTCGGTTGGCTGTGGTGAAGAGCCCATGAAGCCGGGGGCAAGAACCTTCTCGATGGCCTGCAATTTCTTTGGCGAATCGAGCAGATTCGCAGTCCAATTCGAGAGAATCGCGGCAATTTCGTCGTGATATCGTTCAGTGATGAACTCGTCGAGGCCGGTCTGAGTCTTCAGGAGTGTGGCATCCAGCGCTGTTTGGGCGCGATAGTGAGGATGGAGGTGAAATCCGCCATCTACCAATGACGCATCTTGCAATGACGCATCCTGAGCGTCCAGGCGCGGGAGGAACGGGATTGCCAAGCTGCGGATGAGGAAGCTACGTCTTCGAAGATCGAGCGAATGGCTCATCGGGAGCGTCTGGAACCTAGAATCTCATACCGGACAGCAGGTTCGAGTCAATCTCGGGTTCGTTTTGTAATTTTGCATGGCGCGAGTCGCGGCGCTCTTGGTAGTTGTATCGCCCATCAAGACAAGATTACGCTCGAGGGGTGGAGGCGGTGGCGACGGGATAGCGTAAGTAGTTGTGGCGAGTGGTTGAATATTTATAAAGACGACGTGAATGCGGGCCGGCGCAGTCTCGGAGTTTACTTCGCTCTAACGGTCTGGATAACAGTGATATCCCGCACGTCCTCGCCCGCAGGCCCACCAACATACGGACGCTGGATTTTCATCCAAAGCTTAGAATCCGCTAAACTCGTTCCCCCATCGATGATGAAGAAAAACCATCGGACCTGTTGTCCAGAGGGCAGCTTTGGAACTGTGCTGCGCATCGTGAACTCTTTATATAGCCCCTTGTAAAAGGCGTATACTTTGTCGAGCGCGTCGCCGGTCGTGTATACATCGGACTGCTTGCCTGGGGCCGCCGCCGATGCCTCGCGGCTCGCTTTTTCATCCAGCTTGGAGCCTGGATAAGTCTTAACGTCTTGGGCCAGAGAGGGGATATTGACGAAAACAAGGAGAACGACCACGAGGTGGCACATCAAAATCAGCATCTTAACACCAGCCCTTCGCACCCAACACTAGCACGAACCAGTTCCCGTAGCACATGCAACCTGCAGTCTCGCAATGATCTCGCCCGCCGGAGTATCGTTAATTGAGGTATTTAAAGTTATCCACTGCAACGCAATGTCACGTGCTTTTATATTGGGCCTTGCACTATCGATGTCGTTGCTGCTCGCGTGGCAGGACACGCCTGAGGCTCACCTCGGGAGGGGCTACGAGGCGCTGAGGCAGGACCGCTATGACCAGGCCGTCATGGAATTCCGGGCCGCCTTGCAGCTTGATTCAACGCTTGTTCTGCGGGCAAGATTTCCTCTGGCGGTCGCACTATTCGAGATGAAGGACACGACCACGGCGCGCGGGGAGTTTGAGACCGTGCGCCGGCAGTTGGGAAATAGCCCCAACGTCGCCTATTACCTGGGCAGGCTCGACTTGCTGGACCAGAACTTCACCGGCGCGATCCGCAATTTAACGCAAGCCATGAGCAAGCCTCCGTTCCCAGACACGGCGTACCATCTCGGGTTTGCTTGCCTGAAACAGGGGGATTTGAACGCTGCCGAAAAATGGTTGAAGCTGGCCGCCCAGGCGAATCCGGAAGATAGCGCCGTTCCGTACCAACTGGCGCAGGTGTATCGCAAACAAGGCCGCGAGGCGGAAGCGAAAAAGGCCTTCGCGCTGTCGGCGGAGATTCGGCGGCGCGATGCCAATGATAGTCAGCTCAGGCACGAATGCGCGCAAAAACTGGACGAGGGGCCCCGCGATGAGGCGCACGCGGTTTGTGGACGCCTGTACGATCCGGACAATGCGGAGAAACTGACTGCTTTGGGGACGATCTACGGCCAGCATGGGGATCTGGAAGCAGCGTTGAAGCCGTTGCAGCGCGCCGCAGAGCTGGCCCCGCAATCGCCGCAAATGCAGTACAACCTGGCGTTCACCTACTACGAACTCAATCGATTTGACGAAGCGCGCCAGCCGATCGCCAAGGCCGTCGAGCGATGGCCCGACATTTTTCAACTGAACTCGCTCTATGGCGCCGTTTTGCTCAAGCAAGGTCAAGAACACGAGGCGTATTCGCCCCTGCGCCGAGCGCACGAACTCAATCCAACCGATATCAGGACGGCCAGGCTTTTGTACACCGCCACTCTCGGACTGGCGCGGGCCAGACTGGCCGCCCATGAATACTCGGACTCGCTGCGTTATTTCGCGGAAGCCGCAACGCTTCGCCCAAACGAACCCGAACCTCATCGAGGGTTGGCAGAAACCTACACGGCTACTGGCCATCGGGCCGAAGCGGCGGCTGAACGGGGGCTAGCGGATAGCTTAACGCAGCACCCATAGGCCCTCGCGCTACTGAGTAAAGGGTGGCTTGCGCGTGGCGACGATACCGGTATCTTCGCGGATCAGAACCAAGTGGTTGGCCGGAACGCGAGAGAAGTTCTGCTTCATCCCATTTGGCCAGCGGATCTCCAGACTGGCGAAGGTTTCCGCGCCTAACCCAAAATGCAGGCGCTTATCGTTGACCGATAGGAAACTCGACTGGCTCATCAACTCCTGCACCTGTAGACGATTGCCATAGTGGGCCGTCACACGCGCGCCAATCGCGCTCCGATTAGAAACGGTCGCCTCCAACTGGACCTTCAGCCAGTGGTTTCGTCCCGTATTGTCGTTGCGCAGCAGCGACGGAGGCTCATTCATGTTCATGATGACAATGTCGACGTCCCCATCGTTATCGAAATCGCCGAATGCACACCCGCGACTGGAGTGCGGGACGCCAATGGCAGGGCCGGCCTCGTCGAACAACTCCTCGAACCTTCCGCCACCCAGATTGCGGAACACGATCCGCGGATTCTTGTAAGGGAAAAGGGGCGCCTTCTTTTCAAGCTCCGGATAAACCTGACCGGCGGCGATGAACAGATCCGGCAGGCCATCGTTGTCGAGATCCACGATTCCAGCCCCCCAGCTGACGTAACGGGTCTCGACGCCCAGGCCGGACTTCAGCGTCACGTCGGTAAATTCGCCTCTTCCGTTGTTGTCATAGAGGACGCTGGTGTCGTCGGCGAAATGCGTTTTCAGAATGCCGAGCGTTCCATCCAATTTGTAGTCTCCGATGCCGACTCCCATGCCGGCTTGCTCGCCGCCATCTTCGCTCAGCGCCACGCCCCGCTCCAAACCTTCTTCAGCAAAAGTTCCATCGCGCCGGTTGCGGTAGTAGAAGCTGGGCGTGGAATCGCAAGCAACGTAAATATCGGGCCAGCCATCGTTATCGAAATCGGCCGCCACGGCTGTTAATCCGAAGGCCCGGCCTGCCTCCACGCCGGCCTGCCTGCTGACGTCAGTGAAATGGCCGCGGCCATCGTTGTGAAACAAATAGCATCGCCCCATGGGAAGGCCACGAGGACCGCAGTGTACCGGAATGCCCTTCCAATCGCAGCCGGTCGGCATTTTCAGACCGGTGTTCAAGTCGACGTAGGTGCTAAAGAAGAGGTCGAGGTGTCCGTCCCGATCGTAATCGACGAAGGTGCAGCCGGTGCTCCATAGCGGCTGGGCGAGCGCGAGGCCCGCTTCACGGGTAACGTCGGTAAACGAACCGTCCCCGTTGTTGCGGAAAAGCACATTGTGGTCCGAGTAGGTGAGGAAAAGGTCGTCGAGGCCATCATTGTTGTAATCGCCGATGGCCACACCGGAGACCCAACCTGGATGGGCGAGACCGGATTTCGCGGTGACATCGAAGAAGGTTCCATCGCGATTATTCTTGTACAGCCGGTTGCCGGCGCCCTCGGGAGTAGCGCCGAAGCGGGTTCCTCCTAGAACCAGGATGTCGAGCCAGCCATCGTGATCGAAATCAATGAAGGCGATACCACAGCCGACCGCCTCGAGAATGTGCTGCTTGCTGTCGATGTTGCCATAAATACTGGGAACGTTCAGACCAGCTTGCTGGGCGACGTCAGTGAATTTTGCATCGAAGGGCAGACCGGAGCGCTTTCCGCGCTGCTGAGGGCGGACGTTGCGAGTCGCCATTCCTTGGGCGAAAAGGGACGGGGCAAGGACTTGCAGAGCGGCCCTTCGGGTTATGCGCAAATCTCCCTTTTTTTTCATAAGCACACAAAGGAAAAACTTGAGTTCATCGCTCGGGCCGTCATCAATCGGCGGATTCCGCCAAGCATCGACACGAGTGGGGTGCGTGCCGCCTTCGCACTCGCGTGACGCTTTTACTCCGGCCCCGCCAATTCCTGCAAAATCCCCTTGGCGATTTCCTGCGTATCGCCAAAAGCTTGCAGATAGGTTTGAAATTTGCGATTCAATTCCAACGCCTGATCGGGCTTGAGCTTTGAACGGACGATCATGTCGCGAATGTGGACCGGGTTCGGCAGCATGGCATCCTCCCGCAGTTCCTCGAGCGCGGTCCGCGGATCGTAATGGTACATGGAAGCCTCCAGCTTTGACTCTACTGCTTCTCGCCGCCGATAAGCCGTATGCCCAAATCGCGCAGCTGCCGCTCCGGCACCGTCGACGGAGCGTCACACATCAAGTCGGTGCCGCGCGCGGTCTTGGGAAACGGTATGACTTCGCGAATCGAATTCTCGCCAGCCAAAATCATCACTAAGCGATCCAGACCCAGCGCAATCCCGCCATGCGGTGGCGCGCCATATTCGAGCGCCTCCAGCAAGAACCCGAACCTCCGCTTGGCTTCTTCGTCGCTGAAGCCGAGCGCGGCGAACACCTTGGCCTGTACGTCGCGGCGATGGATACGAATCGAGCCCGAGCCCAGCTCAACGCCATTCAACACCACGTCGTACGATTTAGCGCGGCAGCGCGCCGGATCGCTAGTCAGCTTCTCGATGTCTTCGTCGAGCACGGAAGTGAAAGGATGATGGGCCGCGTTCCAGCGGTTCTCTTCGGCGTCCCACTCAAACATTGGAAAATCCACCACCCATAGCATCTTGAAGCTTTTTGGGTCCAGCAACTTGTGCCGATCATTGTACTTCTGGCCTAAATACAATCGCAATTGGCCACATGCCTGATAAAACGTCTCTTCGGGACGATGCCCTTGAGGCGCGCCTGGCCAGCCTGCGATCATCAGTAGATCGTCATCGGCTGCACCTGTTAGAGCGCGGGCCTGCTCGACGAGCTTCGGATCCAGCTTCTTAAGATCGTCAAACACGCGCAAGCCCTTTTCCTTGCCGAAATCCTTTACTTCGTTGCGCTCTTTGCTGCTTAGCGTGCCGACCCTCGGAATGTGGATCGCCACCGGCGGAAAGGTCAATCCCAACCCCAGCTGCCAGCTTTCATCGAGCACATGAAATGGCGGCAGGCGCAGGTCGGGCTTGTCGATGCCATACGACTTCATGGCCTGCGCGTGGGTCATCCGCGGGAAAGGCACAGGAACCTCGAACCCCGCAGTTTGAAATGCCCGCTGCAGCATCGGCTCAACCACTTCGAAGACACGCTCCTGCTGCGGAAAGGACATTTCGAGATCGATCTGAGTGAATTCCGGCTGCCGGTCGGCGCGCAAATCTTCGTCGCGGAAGCAGCGCACGATCTGGAAATATTTCTCGTAGCCGCTTACCATCAACAACTGTTTGAAGATCTGTGGCGATTGCGGTAGCGCATAAAACGAACCTGGCTGGACGCGGCTCGGAACCAGGTAATCGCGCGCGCCTTCGGGCGTCGACCGCGTCATGAAGGGCGTTTCGATTTCGAGGAATCCCTGGCTATACAGAAATTCCCGTATGGCGAACGCCATGCGCGACCGCAGGATCATATTGCGCTGCATATGCGGGCGCCGAAGATCGACATAGCGATACTTCAGGCGCGCGTCTTCCTTGACATCGACCTCGTCCTCCATCGGGAACGGCGGTGTGCGCGATTCGTTCAGTATCCAGAGCTTCTCCGCCACCAGCTCAACCTCACCGGTCCCCAGATTCGCATTCACCGTTTCAGGCGTGCGCTTGGCCACCGTGCCTTCTACTGCGATTACGTACTCAGACCCCAGCATCTCCGCCTTCTTGTGGACCGTCGCGTCGGCATCGGCGTGAAACACGATCTGCGTGACGCCGTCTCGGTCGCGCAGGTGAATGAAAAACACACCGCCCAGATCGCGGCGGCGGTGGACCCAGCCCATCAGCAGCGCCTTCTTGCCCGTGTCGGTGACGCGCAACTGCCCGCAGGTGTGCGTGCGGCGAAGATCGCCTAGAAAATCGAGCTGTACTGTTTCCATGAGTTATTTTATCCGCTGAATCAATTCGTCCCGGCCCACCGTCTGCTGCTCGCCCGATTGCATGTTCTTGAGCGTGTAACGGCCGGCTGCGATTTCGTTTTCTCCGACGATCAAAGCGAACCGCGCGCTCATTTTGTTGGCCAGCTCCAGAGAGCGCTTGAGTTTCGCATCCAGCCCCATTTCGACCGAATAGCCCGCCGATCGCAAACCACGCGCGATTTGCACCGAGTGCCGCTCCGCCGCCGGACCCAGGGGAGCTATATAAATGTCGAGCGCGGGCTTGTAGCTTTCCGGATGCTCCTGCTCCACGCTCATCACCAAGCGGTCCTCGCCGATCGAGAATCCAATACCAGGCCCGGGAACCTTCGAGCCCAGCGCTTCGGCCAGCCCATCATAGCGGCCGCCCCCAAGCACCGAATTCTGCGCTCCCAGAGCGCCGTGGACTATCTCGAACGTCGTCCGCATGTAGTAATCGAGCCCGCGCACCATTCGCGGCCGGATTTCGTAAGGGATTCCGCGCTCATCCAGAAATCCCCGCACCCCTGTGAAATGCGTGCGGCACGGCTGGCACAAATGATCCTGGATCGAGGGCAGCGAGTTAATAATTTCCTGATCCTCGGGGACTTTGCAGTCCAGTACCCGCAGCGGATTTGTCTCGGCGCGCCGCTGGCAATCGCTGCACAATCTCGACGCCACGTCGCGCAGTTTCTCTTTGAGCAGCGCGACATACTGCGGCCGGCAATTCTGATCGCCCACCGAGTTCAAGTAAAGCTGGAAGCCCGTGAGCCCGACGCGCCGAAGCAGCTCCACCACCATCTCGATTACTTCGGCATCCACCGCCGGCGATTCCGAGCCAATCGCCTCTGCGCCAATCTGATAAAACTGCCGGTAGCGACCCTTCTGCGGCCGCTCGCGCCGGAACATCGGTCCGATGTAATAGAGCTTTTGCAAGCCGGGGATTTGATCCAGCCGATGCTCGATGTAGGCGCGCATCACCGATGCAGTTGCTTCCGGCCGCAGCGTGAGCGAGCTGCCGTCACGATCCTCGAAGGTATACATCTCTTTGCTCACAATATCGGTCTCTTCGCCGACGCCGCGCGCAAACAAAGCTGTCTCTTCCAGGATCGGAGTGCGGATCTCCTGGTAGTTGTATTGTCGAAATATCTCGCGCGAAATCGCATCTACCTGGTTCCAGGCAGTGCTGGAAGGAGGAAGAATGTCACGCGTGCCTTTGACGGCTTTGATCATCGATCTTGAATCCCTATATGGACGCCCGTGGCATCGGCGTCATCCGGCCGCTTCGTCTTTATATATCCGGGCGGCTTCGACGTAGTGCTTGGCGTTCTCGCGAAAGCGCTGGCGCTCGTCTTCGGTCAACCGCCGCTTGACCTTGCCGGGCAGCCCCATCACCATGCTATCGGGAGGAACTTCTGCCCCCTCCGGCACCACTGCCCCGGCGGCGATCACCGATCCTTTTCCTATCTTCGCGCCATTTAGAACCACCGCGCCGATTCCAATCACGCAATCATCTTCAATGTTGCAGCCATGCAGCATGGCCAAATGCCCCACCGTGACGCGATTGCCGATTTCTAGCGGAAATAATCCGGCGTCGCAGTGCAGCACCGAATTGTCCTGGATATTGCTCTCCTGCCCGATGCGAATGGAATGGACGTCGCCGCGCGCAGTGACATTAGGCCAGATACTGGAACGTTCGCCGACGACCACGTCTCCAATCACCTGAGCGCTGGGATCGATGTAAGCAGAAGCGGCAATCTTGGGTACGATGCCGCGATAGGCACGAATCATGACTAGCGGTCTAGTCTACAATCCTAACACACGCGTCGCCTTCCGCCGATGTATACTAAGACCCAAACGACAGTCGAAC
>DATMMD010000259.1:0-48564 GCA_035569875.1 Bryobacteraceae bacterium | reverse complement strand
TGTCGACGGCGAGTTCGCGCACGTCACCACGGGCACGGCGGACTTCGATCCCACAAACAAAAACGATGACCAGTTTTACCTGATCGTGGATCTACGCGACCCGCGGCACCCGCACGAGGTCGGTCGCTGGTGGTATCCAGGAACCCGCAAGGGAGACGCGTGCCTGCCGGAATGCCTACCGGCGCGGAATCCACGGTTTGACAGCGGTTATCGGCCCCATCAGATCGAGGTATGGCCGGATCATCCCGATCGCGCCTACATGGCCTACATCGAGGGTGGCGTTTTTGTAATGGACATCTCCGGGCTCGCCGACGTGAAGGCCGGACGCGCCAAGACCTTCACTCCGATAGTCATAGGCCAGGCAAAATTTGGACCGCCTTATACCGGCTTCAGCCACACGTTTCAGCCCATGTTCAATCGCGGCTATGCACTGGTCTCGGACGAAGATACGCAGGAAAATTGCAAGGACTCGCCCAAGTTGGTTTGGCTGATGGATATTCGCGCCGAGAAGAATCCGATGGTGATCGGCACCGCCCCCTACCACGCCAACGATGGCGAGTTGTGCACGCGCGGTGGCCGATTCGGAGCGCACAACCTGCATCCTAACTTCCCAAGCTCAACTTCCAAAAGGCTGCTGAACACCACCGTCGCCAGCTGGTTCAACGGCGGAGTGCGCATCTTTCGCTTAGCGCCGGGCGCTACAGGTGTTCCAGACGCCCCGCCACACATTGAGGAGCTCGGCTTCTACATCCCGGCCGCGCCTCCCAAGAATCCTGCCGGCACTTCGCAGATGAACCATGCCATCGTGGATGAGAACGGTTTGATCTATGCGAACGACCGCTTCACCGGCGGTCTTTACATTCTGAGATATACGGGTTCGGTGCCCCTGGATTGAGCGGCAAACATCAGCTCATTACCTGACTGGACAATAAGAGGTACGATGTGTCGGAGGGCGCGGGCGTTTTATCCCGGTCCCTCGGAAAGCGGAATTCTCAGGAGGTGCTCATGATGAACGATGTTTCGCGGCGGGGTTTCTTGACGTCGGCAGGCGCGGCGACGCTGGTATCCGGGCTTCGGGCGGCAACGATCGAAGACAAGCAGAAACTGCCGGTCATTCCCAAGCGCGTGGAAAAAGCATTCAAGGCGCCCGGCAAACAGCCCAACGACCTGCAGGCCGCTTCCGACGGCCTTTGGATTCTCGACCAGGTGGACCCCAACAAAGTCTTCAAAGTGCGTTGGCAGGACGGCTCGGTGATTTCCGAGATCCAGACCGAATCGATTCACGGTAGCGGAATCACCTACGGTAATGGTGCGTTGTGGATCGCGTCGACGTGGGGACTCAAGACACTCAAGGTCGATCCGAAGACCGGCAAGACGCTGGCTGCGTTTGACGAGCCGGGCGCCGGTATGCCCAAGTTTGGAAAGCCCACGCGGCCTTCAGGAGCGCACGGTCTCAAATGGGTGGACGGCAAGATCTGGATGGCGATGCCCCCCGCCGAAGTGATTCAACTGATCGAGCCGGAGACGGGCGCGGTGATCCGGAGCATTCCGGGCCCGGGGATTCGCACACACGGAATCGCTTGGGACAACGGCTATTTGTGGGTGGCCGAGACCATCGATCGCGCCATCTACAAGCTGGATCCCAAAGATGGAAGGCCGTTGGCGAAGATCCAGTTGACCAAGGAAGACCCTGAGATCCACGGGCTGGACCTGTGGAAAGGAGTCTTTTGGTATTCGGATGCCTCGAGCGGGTGGGTGTGCAAGCTAGTCTAGGGCTCTGAGACAAGATCGGTACTGAGACAAAATAGGTACCTCGCAGCGGACAGTTTGTCCCCGGTGTCGTGTCTTCGACGCTGAATTCCAACCTCATCTCGCGTTTATAAGTTCCTCTCTTACATAGCATTAGCGAGTCATCTATCCGTCCGCGCTGCATTGGACGATGAGATGCCCTAAGAGGGTCTCTCAGACCCGATGAAACAGCTGCGAAGCAACGCGAGGATCTACGTTTTAGGGATCACCCTGGTGGGCGCCACGGTGTTTTTCCTGAACGCTGCGCAGTTCCGGCCGCGAAACATTCCCCTCTTCCTGCTTTACCTGGCGGCGGCAGTTTGCACGTCCTGGCTCAACTTGCGGATTCCTATCAACCTGGGCGGCTTTCCCACCGGATTTCTTTTAGTCCTGCTCGGAATCGTGGAGCTGAGTCTGCCGGAGGTGCTGTTCATAGGATGCACCGCCACGCTACTGAGTGAACTCCGCCAGGCAAAGTTCAAGATAGCGTTTGGCGAGCTTATATTCACGATGGGCAGCGTCGCCACCAGCATCGCGGCTGCATACAATGCCTACCATCTGGCACCGGATCAACGCCTGAATCCAATTTTCCCGGCCATTCTCCTGGCCAGCTCGCTGGTGTTCTTCTTCCATTACGCCATTGCCTCGGCGATTCTTCGAGAACCGACGAGTTCACTGAAATCGTTTTATCGCAAGCGCCTCTATACCATGCTCCCCTGGTTCGTGGCCGCCGGCTACATGGCGTGCATGATCAACGCCACCAGCCGGGAGACGGGCGTGCCCGCGGCGGTGGTCGCGCTGCCGATTCTGTTTGTCATCGAGCGTGGGTATCGTATGTACACCGACGCCCGAGACCGGGAGCAGCAACACGTGGAAGAGATGGCGGCCGTGCACCTACGGACTATCGAGGCGCTGGCGGTGGCCATCGAGGCTAAGGATCAGACCACGGAAATGCACTTACGGCGAGTGCAAGTTTACGCCCAGGAGGTGGGCAAGAAGCTGGACCTGAACGAGTCGGAACTACAGGGGCTCTGCACGGCGGCATTGCTGCACGACGTCGGAAAGCTGGCGATTCCGGAACACATCATCTCCAAGCCCGGCAAACTGACTCCGGAAGAGTTCGAGAAGATGAAGATACATCCCATCGTGGGGTCGGAAATTGTAGGCCGGATGAAGCTGCCCTATCCAGCGGTGCCCATTATACGCTCGCACCACGAGAAATGGGATGGCACCGGCTATCCGGACGGCTTGGCCGGGGAAGCGATACCGATTGGAGCGCGAATTCTCGCCGCAGTGGACTATCTGGACGCATTGGCTTCGGATCGTCCCTATAGGCGTGCAATTGGTTTGCAGGAAGCGATGGCGAAGGTCCGGGACGAATCCGGAAAGTGCTTCGATCCGAAGATAGTGGAAATCCTGGAACAGCATTATCTCCAACTGGACGAAGCCGCCCAATCCACCCTGAACGGTCAAGCGCCGCTTTCGACTGGCGAGAAAGTGGAACGCGGCCTGGCCCCGGCCACGGGTCTGCAAAATCTGGCGGCGGCCACGCGCAACAGCACCGATCCGAATAACGACGGTTTTCTGGAACCGATCGCATCGGCTCGATTGGAAGAGCAAGTTCTGCGAGAGTTGACGACGGACCTGGGAAGCTCGCTGACGCTCAACGAGACCCTAGCGCTGGTAACGGACCGGCTGCGCCTGATCGTGCCGTTCGACGCAATCATTTTCTATATGCGGCGAGGCGATACGCTGGCCCCGATTCACGCCAGCGGGGAAGGCAGCGGGATGTTCTTGCCCACGGAACTGCCGGTGGGTGGGGGCTTGTCGGGATGGGTGGCTCAGAATCATAAGCCAGTCGTGAATGGGAATCCGTCGGTGGAGCTCTCCTACCGGTGCGATTCCAAATTGCGGTGCCAGTTGAATTCGGCGCTAGCGGTTCCCCTGGACGGGCAAGCGAGCGGAATCGGCGTGCTAACGGTTTATCACAGCGACCACGACGTTTACAACAACGAGCATCTGCGAGTGCTGCAGGCAGTGAGCCAGAAAGTCGGGATTTCGATCGAGCAAGCTTTGCGCTATCGCCGCGCCGAGAGTTCCGCGACTACCGACTATCTGACCGGTCTTCCCAATGCCCGGTCACTTTTCATTGAGCTGCAACGCGAGCTTTCGCGGGCCGCACGCGACAAATCGGAAGTTTCAGTGGTGGTTTGTGACTTGGACGGCTTCAAGCAGATCAACGACCGTTTCGGGCACGCCAAGGGAAATGAGGTATTGCGCGCCGTGGCGAGCGGACTCCGTTCGGTGTGTCGCGGGGGCGATTACGTGGCGCGTTTGGGTGGAGACGAATTTGTGCTCATCATGCCCGGCCTGCGGCCGGAGGTTTTCGCGCAACACGCCGACCGGTTTCCGAAGGTTGTCCAACGAGCAGGCTACAATGTGTGCGGTGAAAACCTCATGTCCATGAGCATCGGCCTGGCAGCGTTTCCCGCCGATGGCGAGGATGCCGACGCGCTGCTGTCGGAAGCGGACAAGCGCATGTACGAAGCTAAGAACCGTAAGAAGGCCATGCTGATGGGAAGCGGCTCGAATGAGCCAACTGAGCCGGCAACGCCGGACTCGCCATCGCTGGCCAGCAAGTAGCTTCAACGGCCTAGCGGACCTTTCGATCGCCTTGCTACAATGCAATCCGTGCGCGCTCAGGTGCTATTCCTTGTGGCCGCGTTCTCGGGCGCGGTCTTCGCTCAGGAGATCCGGATCACCTCCGGTCCGGCCGATAACCAGGTCTTCCAACGAACCTCCGAACAGACCGCCGATATAAGCTTCAACGGCGTGGCGTCCGGCAAGAAAGTCAACGGCAAAGAGGTGGAGGCGCGCCTCATCGCGGCTGACTCTGCTGCCGTCCCCGGTTTCGATTGGTCTCCCGTATCTAAAATCCAGAAGCTGAAATGGGGGGGAGAACTCAGGCGCGTGCCGGTGGGCGGCCCCTATCGCCTTGAAGTTCGGCTGCAGGGCAATGACTCCACCCTATCGATCGCCAATCTCCTGGTCGGCGACCTGTGGGTCCTGGCTGGACAGTCGAACATGGAAGGACACGGCGATCTGGTCGACGTCCAGCCGTCCTCTCCACAGGTCCACAGCTTTGACATGGCCGACCGCTGGCTGGTCGCCGAGGAACCGCTTCACACCGTAGTAAGTGCCCTCGATCCCGTGCATTGGCCTCTGAATGCCGAAAGAGTTCCCGAACGGTTGACTGGTCAGCCGCTCGAAAATTATGTCACGAACCGGAAAAAAGGCGCGGGCCTTGGTCTGCCGTTTGCTGTGGAGATGGTCGCGCGGACCAATGTGCCGGTCGGTCTGATCCCCTGCGCTCATGGAGGCACCTCCATGGATCAGTGGAGTCCTGCATTGAAAGATCGCGAGGGCGAATCGCTGTACGGTTCGATGTACCGTCGCGTGCAGGCCGCCGGCGGCCGCGTGAAAGGCGTCTTATGGTATCAAGGCGAGTCAGACGCCAATCCCCAGGCCGCGCCGGCGTTCGGTCCGAAGTTCGAAGCGTTTGTTAAAGCAGTTCGCGCCGATTTCAACCAGCCGGATCTCCCCTTCTACTATGTTCAAATCGGGCGACATATCGACAAGAACAATGTATCGGAGTGGAATGCCGTGCAACTCGCCCAGCTTCGCGCCGAAACCGAGATTCCGCGTGCGGAGATGGTCGCCGCGGTCGATCTGCAACTGGACGATGGCATCCATGTCGGCACCGAGGATCTCAAGCGACTCTCGCGGCGCTTGGCCGATCTGGTGTGCCTCGATCTATTCCCTCGCATCAAGGATTTTGGAGAGCGCAAGCGCGGACCCCGCCCCGTGGCAGCCACTTATCAGGATGGTTTTGTGAAGGTGAGCTTTTCTGGTGTGAACGGCCGTCTTCAGTCCCAAGGTCCGATTTCCGGTTTCTCCATCCATCAGCCGGACGGGGAATGGGTTCCGCTAATCTACAAGTCGCACGTCGATCCGGCCGAGGCAAGCACCGTTCTGCTCTCATTGCAAGGCAAGCTGCCCGACGGCGCTACTCTGTGGTACGGATTTGGCAAAGATCCCTATTGCAATCTGCGCGATGCAGCCGACCTGGCGGTACCGGTGTTCGAAATCAAGATTAGCAGTCCAAGTCTCAGGAGTGGCGCGGCCGCCCAAGGTGGCGCAGGTCCCCGATCTGCGAATTACTAACTTCTGATAAACTGAAATTTCCACTTTACAAGGAAGCCCCCATGAAATCGTTAGTACTGTCCCTTCTATTTTCCGCCCTCGTCTACAGTCAGACTCCTCAACTCCCCAAAATCGCCCCTGGCACGCCCGCTCCGCCGCAAGCCCCAGTCCCGGAAGCCAGCGCTCCCGCACCCGCGGCTGCATCCATTGCGCCCGACACAATCGTTCTCGAGTCCAACGGGAAGAAGTACACCAAGGCTGAGATCGACAAAATAATCGCATCTCTGCCGCCCCAGCTTCAGCAGAATGCGCGCATGCAGCCTCAATTGTTCGGTCAACTGTTCTTTTACCAGCAGTTGGCTGCCGACGGCGAAAAGGCCGGCCTTGACAAGCAGGATCCCTGGCAGGCGACGCTCGAGTTTCAACGCATGCAAACTCTGGCGCAGGCGCAGTTGACGACTCACGGAAACCTCATCCAGGTAACCACGGAAGATCAGGAAGCCTACTACAAGAAAAACGCCGACAAGTACCGGCAGGCGAAGGTGCGCGTGATCTACGTCAGCTTTAATCCAGCGCCCAACAAGGCCGGCGCTGAAGCGGACAAACTGCCCACTGAAGCCGAAGCCAAGAAAAAAATCGACGATCTCCACAAACAAGTTGTCGCCGGCGCGGATTTCGGTAAGCTGGCCCGCGAGAACTCCGACGACACTGCCTCGGCGTCCAAAGATGGCGATTTCGGCATCATAAAGCGCGGCAGTAGTTATCCCGATGCGGTGAAGAGCGCGGTATTCGCGCTCCAGGCCGGCCAGGTGAGTGAACCTGTCAGGCAACCCAACGGTTTTTACTTGATTAAAGTGGATCAATACAATCAGGAACCGTTCGACGATGTGAGCATGCAAATTACCCAGGAAATCAAGCAGCAGCGTTTTAATGAATGGGTTGCTTCCATGCAGACCCAATACAAGGTGAAAGTTGAAAACCCGAGTTACTTTACACCCCACGCACCGCTGCAACTCCAACCGGTCCGTTGAACGGATCCGCAAACGTCTGCCGCCGCTGCAGGGGCGATCGGTCCGAATCCGTTTCTTGCCGGCGCTGACCATCCGCGGAGGAAAGCTTTATTCGAGGTACTCCCGCGGCCAGCCAGTCTACGCCGGAAGCTACATTCGGAAGCGCGAAGTCATTTTGGATTGCGAGCTACGGAGCCGTCCCAACGAGTTGGCCCGCATTCTTACGCACGAGCTGTTTCATTTTGCCTGGGTCCGGCTGGGAAACCCAGTACGCCGGTCATATGAAAGCCTTCTCCGCCGGGAATTTAAGAGCCGCGCCCGTGGCGAGCTGGGATGGTCGGCTGAATCGCGCAAATCCGCCTTTTCCCATCCCCCGCTACCCACCTCCCTCTCTTGGCGAGAATACATTTGTGAAAGCTTTTGCGACACTGCCGCGTGGCTTTATTCCGGCGTCCACCGCCATAACGAATTCACTCTCTCGAGGCGCTATAAAAAGCTACGGGCGCAATGGTTTCTTGAAACCTTTCGTAACCGGGGAATATCGATATAATTGATTTAGGAGGCAGTTCCCCCTTTGATCAAGCCCATCCGATTCGCTCCGCTCTGCGCTGCCGTTGCCGCCTACCTGCTGTGGACCGCCTGCGCCAATCACTCCGTCAAAGCCGACTCGGTGAAGCCGGAAGAGGCTCGCAAGGCGGCTCCGGAGTTTTCCCTAAAAGATTCCGACGGCCAAACCGTTCACCTTTCCGATTATCGAGGGAAGGTTGTGCTCCTGGATTTCTGGGCCACCTGGTGCGGCCCCTGCAAGATCGAAATCCCCTGGTTCATGGAATTCGAGCAGCAGTTAAAGGGACGCGGTTTTGCAGTGGTAGGTGTGTCGATGGACGAAGACGGATGGAAGGTCGTCAAGCCATACATCGAGCAGTACAAAGTCAACTATCGTATTCTGCTTGGAAACGATCAGGTAGGGGAGATCTATGGGGGCGTCGAGTCCCTGCCTACCACCTTCATAATCGACCGCCGGGGAAAAATAGCTTCGGTCCATATCGGGCTCTCCGGGAAAGACGAGTTCAAAAATGCTATCACCCAGTTGCTGGATGCGCCTCGGACTACCTCTATTGCTCCTCTCGGCGGGAACTTCGGCTTCATTAAAAGCCCAAGGTAGCTCCGTACTCAGTGTTACGCCACCCGAAAAGCTCAGCGTCAAACGCGGGTCCACCGCCGAAGTAAAGCTCAAGGCGCAACTGCAGCCCGGTTTTCACGCCAATAGCAACGCGCCGGCCGACGAGTTTCTCATTCCCCTGAAGCTCACCTGGGCGAACGAGCCGCTCCAGACAGAGCAAGTCACTTACCCCAAACCGCAACTAGAAAAGTACGCCTTTTCTCCCAATCCGGTCTCGGTATTTAGTGGGAATTTCGAAATAGCCACGCGCTTCAAAGCTCCGGCAAACGCCAATCCGGGACTGAGTATGATGACTGGGAAACTTCGTTTCCAGGCCTGCAATAACAAAGAGTGCCTCCCGCCTCGGACAATTGACGTCCGCTTTGCCGTAGATCTGCAGTAAGTGTCATCGGGCCACTGAAACATTCCTGACTCCCCAGAGTCAACCAATCAAGGTTCTTGTCTCGTTTCTATGAACATCCTACGCCTGCTCACACTCACGTTGATTTTCTGCTCGATAGCTTTGTTCGCCGACCAGATCACCATGAAAAATGGCGACCGCTTTTCCGGCGTAGTTATCAAGCTGGATGGTAAGAACCTGGTTTTTAAATCCGATTACGCCGGCGACATTACGGTTCCCTGGGATGCTGTGGCTGCGGTCTCCTCCACGATGCCTTTGAGTATTACCTTGCACGATGGACAGCTCCTGGTCGGTCAGGTAACGACCTCGGACAATAAATTCGTCATCCAGACCCGCGACGCCGGAACCGTGACGGCGGCCCGAGATAACATCCAGATGGTTCGCTCGCAAGCCGAACAAGCCGAAGCCGACCGCTACCTAAACCCGAGGATTACTGACCTGTGGACTGGCTTTCTTGACTTCGGATACGCCACTGCCCGAGGCAACTCCGACACTAGTAACCTCAATGCAAGTGCGACGGCGACTCGTGCCACTACACGCGACAAGATTGAAGTGGACTTCACTTCGCTTTACGCCAGTAATGGAACTACCGGTAAGTCGGTCGTCACTGCCAACGCCATACGAGGCGGGATTGCTTATAGTCTGAACCTGACTCCTCGAACTTTTGCCTTTGGCGGTGTGGATCTGGAGTACGACCAGTTTCAAGACCTGGACCTTCGATTCGCTCCAGCCGGTGGTTTCGGATTCCATGCCGTCAAAACCAAGGACACGTTGTTCGATGTCTTCGGGGGCGGCTCGCTGAATCGGGAATTCTTTTCTAATGGCCTGGATCGGACCTCGGGCGAGATCCTGGTGGGCGAAGAGCTGACATATAAACTGTCCTCCATCACCTCGTTGCACGAGCGCCTGAGTTTCTATCCGAATATCAGCCGTATCGGCGACTATCGCGCCAACTTTGATTTGTCTACGGCTACCACGATCCGGAAATGGCTGGCCTGGCAGATCACAGCCAGTGATCGCTTGCTGAGCGATCCCCTACCCGGACGAAAGACTAACGATTTGATCTTCACCACCGGCTTACGAATCACTTTTGCGAATCCAGCGAGTAAGTGACTGCTCACTCACTACTCGAGACCCACCGTGAAGGAGCCCAGTACCAAGCCCAGCATCTCTTCAAGTTGGGCCACCTGAAAATCAGCCGGAAACCGGACCTTTTCGGCAAGGTACCGGTCGCGCATCATCCCTTCCAGCATTCCCATCAGAGCCGAGCGAACCGCTTGCGGATTGAGCTCCGGACGAAGCAGATGCATCGCACGCATCTCCAAAATCACGCCGTCGATCAAACCCACGAAGCCAAGAAACCCTTCGGTCAGCGCCACAACAGGACCTTCCCTGCGGATCCGCCGGCCTTCCAGAAGCATTAGAAGCTTGAGTTCCGGGTCCGCCTCCAGGCGCCGCAATACGCATCCAGAAATCGCTCCGAGCTTCTTGACAGGCGAGGTTAAATTCTGGCTCGCCGATTGGGCCTCTTCCGTTATTCCGCCCCAGCCTTCGTTGAAGATCGCTTCCAGCAGGCCGGCCTTGCTCCCGAAATGCTTCATGAGCTGCGATTCGCTGGTTCCCGCCTGTCGCGCGATCGCCGAGGTGCTGGTATGTTCGTAGCCCCGGCTTGCGAACAATTGCTTGCCGGCTTGTAGAATCCGCTGGTGTGTGGAAACTTTTGATGGCGGCGATGCGGGAGCTGGTGTCACGGGTTAAGTGTATCACATAGTAGCACTGCTATCTGCGTTCGTGCTACTACTAACACCACTCCTTAGAGGGTGCTCATTCGGTAGATGTGTGGTCACTCGGTTCGAGGTTCGGCATCTCGCAACAGGATTGCCTGCTGTTCCGCTCGAGTATCATTCAAAAACGTTCCAAGCCCACTCTCCACTGCTGCCAGATACTTCAGCTTCGTTTCATTTCTCTGGATCGGAAGAAAGTCGACGTGGAAATGAAAATAGGGAAGCACTTCGCCGCCCGGCCGCTGCCGCACCAACATCATCAACGGCATCGGAAATCCGTACAAGGTGTCGTATTTCCGCCGAACGATTCTCAGTAGCGATGCGAGATCCATCCGCTCCTTTTCGTCGAGTTCTTGCAAAGCTCCCAAATGACGCCGTGCGCAAATTTGCATCTCGCTCGGGAACCGGCCAAAAAATGGAAGAAATGCCACGAAGCTATCGTTCGCCGCCACCAGTCTCCGGCCATCTTCCAACTCATCCGCCAGGATGCGACAGTACAAACATGTGGACTGCTCGCGGAAGTACTGCTGCGCCGAATCCAGCTCCCTCTGAATCAACGGCGGAACGAATGGGAGCGCGTAGATCTGGCCGTGCGGGTGCGGCATCGTGACCCCGATTGCAACGCCGGCATTTTCGAACACCGATACGTATCGAATATCCGGATTAGCAAACAGGTCCTCGGTCCGCTTGGTCCACAGCTCTATCACTTTCCTCCATTGCTCCACCGGCAACTGCGATGGAAGCAGCCGGTGGTTTGGAGAATAGAGCACCACATCGCAAGCTCCCTTCGCGCCCGTGCTCTTGAACTGACCCGGCTCCGGCAAAAACCCCGGATGCTCGAAACTGAATGCCGGAAAATCGTTGGGATAAAGATAAACGTCATAATCGTCCGGCACCCGCCCTGATCCGGGACAGAACGGGCACCAATCCTCCGGTAATTGTGGACGGCCTTGGCGCTCGGTCGATACCGCCACCCATTCCCGGAGCAAAGGATGCCATCGCAGTTCAGAGGTTGATCGTGCGTCTGCCATGTAGAACCAAAACACAGAATACAAGGAATACACGCCGCCACTTACGGCGCGCGACTTGCTACAACTGAAGTCAAATGAACATCCGCCAGGAAGATGTGCTGGATTACCATGCCTCCGAGCCGCAAGGGAAAATTTCCGTCACGCCCACCAAGCCCTGTTACACCCAACGCGATCTCAGTCTTGCCTATACTCCCGGCGTCGCCATTCCGTGCCTTGAGATCGAAAAGCAACCGGGCTTGGCCTATCGCTATACGGCTAAGGGAAATCTCGTGGCGGTGGTGACTAACGGCACGGCCGTGCTCGGCTTGGGGAATATAGGACCACTCGCCTCCAAGCCCGTGATGGAAGGCAAGGCGGTCCTGTTCAAGCGCTTCGCCGATATTGACGTCTTCGACCTCGAGCTTGCCGCCAGTGATCCTCAAGACGTCATCCGCGCCTGCCAGATGCTGGAGCCTACGTTCGGCGCCATCAACCTGGAAGACATCAAAGCGCCCGACTGTTTCATCGTCGAAGAAGAGCTGCGCCGCACCATGCACATCCCTGTCTTTCATGACGACCAGCATGGAACAGCCATCATCGTCGGCGCCGCGCTACTGAACGCCCTGATCCTGGTGAATAAGAAAATCGACGAGGTGAAGGTGGTCTGCAACGGCGGGGGCGCGGCCTCCATCGCTTGTGCCGAGCATGCGATCAATCTCGGCATGAAACGCGAAAACATCATCATGAGCGATATCGCGGGCGTCGTATATGAGGGCCGCACTGTGGAAATGAATCCTTACAAAGCCCGCTTCGCTCGCAAGACCGACCTGCGCACGCTCGCGCAAGCCATGCGCGGCGCCGACGTTTTCATCGGGCTTTCAGTCGGTAATTGCGTCACTCCGGAAATGCTGCTGTCCATGGCCGATCGCCCGATCGTCTTCGCCCTCGCGAATCCCGATCCGGAGATTCCCTACGACGTCGTGGCGAAGACCCGGCCTGACGCCATCGTCGCCACCGGCCGATCCGACTATCCGAATCAGGTGAATAACCTGCTCGGCTTTCCCTTCATCTTTCGCGGCGCTCTGGACGTTCGAGCCACCACCATCAACGACGCCATGAAGCTCGCCGCCACGCATGCACTCGCCGCGCTGGCCCGCGAGGAAGTCCCGGATTCCGTCAGCCGCACCTATGGCGTAGAGCGCCTCCGGTTCGGACCCGAGTACATAATCCCTAAGCCCTTCGATCCGCGCGTTCTTCTGCGTGAAGCCGCGGCGGTCGCAAAAGCCGCCATGGAATCCGGCGTGGCGCGCGAACAGGTGGATCTCAATCTCTATCGCGACGCCCTAGAGCGCCGTCAAAGCAAAGTACACGGTGTGATGCGCATCATGATCCACAAGGCTCAGCAAAAACCCAAGCGCGTCGTGTTCCCGGAAGGCGAGGAAAGCAAGATTCTGCGCGCCGCCCAAATTCTGATCGACGAGAAGATCGCTGTGCCCATCCTGCTCGGCCGCGAAGCCGTGATTCGGGAGCGAATGGCCGATCTTCACATTACTCTCAGCTCAGCATCGATCGTGGATCCGACGCAATCTGCTGACCGCGACCGCTATGCCGACGAGCTCTTCCGTCTCCGGCAGCGAAAAGGAGTCACTCGCAAAGAAGCGGACCAACTGATTCTGAATCACACTTATTTCGGTTCCATCATGGTCGCGCTCGAGGACGCCGACGCCCTGGTGGGCGGCCTCACTCAGCACTATCCCGATACTATTCGACCCGGGCTCGAAGTAATCCCTATTCGCGAGGGACTGCGCCGCGTCGCCGGAGTCTACATGATGATTACGCTGAAGGGCGTCTACTTCTTCGCCGACGCTACTGTGAACATCGAGCCTTCCGGTGAGGATCTGGCCGAGATCGCGATTTCAGCCGCCGAAACCGCCGAACGCTTCAACGTAAAACCACGCGTCGCGCTGCTCTCTTTCTCCAACTTCGGCAGCGCTCGTCATCCGCTAGCGGACAAGGTCCGCAAGGCCGTTGAACTGATCAAGAAACGGGCGCCGGACCTGATGGTGGACGGCGAGATGCAAGCCGACACCGCCGTCACGCCGGAAATCCTCGAGCACGATTATCCTTTCAGCTCGCTCAAAGGCGGCGCCAATATTCTGATCTTTCCGAATCTCGAAGCTGGGAACGTCGCCTACAAGCTTCTGTCGCGTTTAGGCGCCGCTGAGGCGATCGGCCCGATCCTCACTGGCCTTTCCAAACCTGTGCACGTCCTGCAGCGTGGCGCAGAGGTCAACGAGATCGTGAATGTCGCCGCCATTGCTGTCGTCGATGCGCAGGAGGCCGAGCGACGCGTCTAACTTTCCCCTACCGGCGCGTGATGCTTCTTCCGTAGCGGAACTTCCTTCAGGAAAAAGTTCACCGCCACCGCCACCACCATCAGGATCGCGCCCATCACGAAGATCGAATGCAATCCCGCCAGCAACGCCTGACGAACGTTACCCAAAAGCTGGCGCAGCATCACCATCGCGCCGGGTGGCACCCCCCCCATCGCGGGCAGGCCGCGTTGAAGCAGCAGCGGATTATCGAACAACGACACCAATCGCGTAGGCGTCCCGGGCGGGATGCTGCGCTGGAAACGGTCATGATACATAGTCAGCAGCACCGACCCGAAAACCGCCACGCCCAACGTCGCTCCGATCGACCGGAAGAACTGCGTCGATGCTGTCGCCGCGCCCATCTGCGCATGTGGCGCGACATTTTGGACCGCCAAGGTATAAATCGGTTGCGCGATGCCCATCCCCAGCCCGGCAATAATCATGTTGCGAATCACAACCCATTGCGGCGTGTTTCCGTCCATGGCCGCCATCAGAAACATTCCTACCATGGCCAATCCTGAGCCCACCAGAGCCATGACGCGGTAACGTCCAGTCCGCGCCATAATGTTTCCCGATGCCATGCTCGCCACTACAAAAGCCAGCATCAGAGGCGTCAGCAGGGATCCGGAGCGGGTCGCCGAGACGCCTAGAACTGCCTGCATGAAGAGTGGAACGTACACGATCACTCCGAACATCCCCATGCCGAAAAGAAACACCGCGATCGTGGACACCGCGATGATCCGATCGCGAAACAGCGAAAGCGGAAGCACCGGTTCCACCGCTCGTGTCTCGGCAAACAGGAATGCGCCCAGCATCAAGGCTGCGATGGCAAGCAGCGACAGCACTCGTTGCGATCCCCATCCGTAATCGGTCACCCACGTCAGCGCCAGCAGTAAAGGCACCAGCCCCGCGGTCAGCGTAAACACGCCCCACCAGTCGATCTTCCGCCGAACTCCCTGGGGCCGAAAATACGGGAACTCAAAAAAGATGGCTGCCGCCGCCAGCAAGCCCACCGGCAAGTTCACATAGAATGTCCAGCGCCACGAAAATTGGTCCGTGATCCAGCCGCCCAGCGTCGGGCCGAAGATCGAAGCCAAGCCAAACACGCTCGCAAACAGACCCTGATACCTGGCGCGCTGCGCCGGTGCGAAAATGTCGCCGATGATCGTGAATAGCAGCCCCATCGCAATTCCGGCGCCTAGCCCCTGCACGCCCCGGAAAACGATGAGCTGCGTCATCCCGTCGCCGGGTAGCCAGCGGACTTCGCCGGCCGCGCCGCAAAAGGCCGACGCAGCAACAAACAAAACGTTGCCCGCCAGGAAAAACCATTTCCGCCCATAAATGTCGGATAGCTTGGCGAAGATCGGGACGGCAATCGTCGATGTGAGCAGATACGCCGTGGTCACCCACGGGTAACGGTCGAAGCCGTTCAGTTGCGCGATAATCCGCGGCATCGCCGTGCCCACGATGGTCTGGTCGAGAGCCGCCAGCAACAGGGTCAGCAGCAAACCGGTTATGGTTCCGGCCAGTTGCCGGCGACTGAGATTATGCAAGCCCGGCTTGCTGGCATCGGCCGCGGTAGACATTTATCCATTCTAACCGCGTCTCCCGCCTCAGCCGCCCTTGCCTCAGCCTCGCGTGTTAAATTGGGACTCGGCCAGCCCCTCCATGAAGCACTTTCTTGCGGCTGCGGCTCTGGTGGCGCTGCTGCTGTTCCTGATCACGCGCAATGTTTCGTCTGATCCCTACGTCTACGACGAAGCCGATTATATGTATGCCGCTTCCCTTGGATATTTTGCAAATTGGACCGACACGCCCACTCTCCCGCTCCCCGATTTCTTGCGTATTGGACTGAGCCGCGGCCGGCAAACCGGTGGTCGCCAGGAGTTATCGGAGTTCATTCGCCAAAGCAACGACATCGTCTTTTATCGCCACTGGCACGGGCCTTTCTACCATTACTTCTTGATTCCCGTTTCGCGACTTGGGCTGAACGAACATGGTGTTCGCACCGCTCTGCTGGCCATCCCAGTCATGACGCTTCTCGCGATTTATTTCGGATGCTTGTGGCTCATGCCGGGTACGCTCGGATTACTCACCGCGTTTCTCGCCAGTGTGCTGTTCCTGTCGAGCTTTACCGTTTTCCGCTCCACTGAGCTTGCGCCTCATCAGCTCTTCGCTCTCTGCTACCTGTCTTGCCTGATCTTTCTCGCCAAGACCGTGGCCACAGGCCGCCGTTCGGATTGGTACGGGGCGGTGATCATGGCCGCATTAGCATTCTGCACCTTGGAAGTCGCCTTCGTCGCCATACTTACGCTGATGATTTGCGGTTATATCGAACGTGAACGCCTCCAGATGGATTGGCGGTTTGCCGCCAGATCGGTGATGTTGTTCATTGCTACCGTGCTAATCGTCTGGCCCGCCGCCATCTTCAAGTTGACCTTCGTGAAGTCCTATATTTTTATGGCTTATCTCGCGTTGGCTCGGAAAGGTTCGTGGGGAAACACCGGATTCTTCGGCACTTGGGGCAACCGCATCTCGAGCTCGCCGCTCGAGTGGGCCGTCGTGGCCTTCGCTCTGATTCTTTATCTTCGCAGGCCATCGCAGAAGGACCATCGGCTCGTTTATCCGGTCCTGATCTTTGCAATCCTGATGCTGGCCGCCACTGGGCGTGTCTTGAGCGACTCCGCTCGTTATTCCCTGCCCTTCATGCCCGCTCTCGACCTCTTCGCCGCAATTACGCTTGCCCCAGCCCTTTCTCTGATCCGCAGACCGGCTACGCTCGCTATCGCCGGCTTGCTCTTCGTGGCCGCCGTTCTGGAGGCGTTCAACCGCCCTTACCGCTCGGACCCGCATCCCTCGGCGGTGCTCCAACATATTCGACAAGCCAATCTCACTGACAAAGCTCTGCTTGTACCGCAAAGCGACCTTCCGATGATCCACTATTATTTCCCAGCCACGCGCCTACGGGGTTATTACACGCAGCAACCCGTGGCGGCCGATCTCGAAGGTTTCGCACCCGACGCCATCCTATACCCGTGAGCATCTAATCCAACATGGACCTTCAACTCAAGAATAAAACGGCTCTGGTAACCGGTTCTACGGCCGGCATCGGCCTTGCCATCGCAACAGCCCTGGTGAAAGAAGGCGCATCGGTTATCGTGAACGGCCGCACGCAGCCGCGCGTCGACGAAGCCGTTAAGAAGAGCCGCGCCGCGCATGGCATAGCGGCCGACCTGGGAACTGAAGCCGGCGCTGCCGAGGTGATCGCCCGATTCCCCGCCATCGACATCCTGGTAAACAACCTCGGGATCTTTGAACCCAAGCCCTTCGATCAGATCACCGATGACGATTGGCGCCGCTTCTTCGAAGTGAACGTGCTCAGCGGTGTCCGTCTGAGCCGCCACTACATCCGCGCTATGCGGAAGAACAATTGGGGGCGCATCGTCTTCATCTCCAGCGAATCCGGACTTCAGATCCCAGCCGAGATGATTCATTACGGGATGACCAAGACCGCGCAGCTCGCCGTCTCGCGGGGCCTCGCCGAAACGACTGCCGGCACTGATGTCACGGTCAACGCCGTCCTCCCCGGCCCGACTGCTTCCGAGGGGGTCGTCCAATTCGTCGACAAATTGGCGAAAGATCAAGGGACGGATCGCGAATCCTTCGAGCGTGAGTTCTTCCGCAGCGCCCGCCCCAGCTCCATCATCCAGCGCTTCGCTACTCCCGAGGAGGTCGCTGTGGCCGTCGCATTCGTTTGTAGTCCGCTCGCCGCCGCCATTAATGGCACGGCCCTGCGCGTGGATGGCGGCGTGGTCCGCTCGATCGCCTGACTACTTCAACCCGATATGCAGCTCAACTTCATCGACCAATTCCTTTGAGTCCGCGAGAAGCGCTTCGCGTTCCTTCTGTCCGGCAATCACAATGATCATCCCGTGTGGACCCGGCCGATCGACAAATGCCGTTTGGCCCATTACGCCTCCGATATCAGCATTCGTCAAGAACGGTGCATAGAACATCGTGTGTGGAACACTTCGGGTAAGCTTTCCTTTTGCCAGCATGTATGTAGCAGGAGACAACATGTAGGCGATTCCCGGTCGTGCCGGTGGACGATAGTGCCCTTGCTCGAAGCCCTGCGCCAAGTGACGTTCCACCTCTTCGTCCGTCACCCCTTTTAGCCTTAGCACTGCATCATCCTCGAACGCCGGCAGGATCGTGCGAGCGCCCTCTTCGTCGAAACACACGGGATAGAAATTGCCTCCACGGCGGCTCACGATGCATGTAAACGGATTGGTGCCGTGGCGCGCCTCGAGATATCCAGAGGATTCCATGACCAGGACGGTCGCACCAGCGCGCAACTGCTTGGGCAGTGCGTTGACGGCCAGGCGAATCTCGAGATCGCGGGGCAGCGCTAACACTCGTCCGCCAATCGCGCTGTGATCTTGACCGGCGGGCGCCAAACCTTGCGCCGCGGCATACGTTGCGCATAAAGCGGCCAGGAACATCCATTTGCTCGGACTGCGTGATTTCATGATTTTCTCTCCTTTTGCCTGACGTCATCTTGTAGAGCCTGCGCCGTCTGGGTGACGGTCCTAAACACACGAAACATCTCGTCCCACTGCTCGGCCTTCATCGCCGACCGCAGCTGATTCTGGGCCTTCTTCCACTGTGTCGTGGCCGCCGCCAACCGTTTCCGCCCCGCGGCGGTTAGCACGAACTCGCGTTTACGTTTGTCAGTCGCGGCCGACAATGCGATCCACCCTTTACGCTCCAGCAGTTGGAGATTCCGGGAAACCGTCGTTTTGTCGAGGGCGTAGCGACGGCCAAGATCGACAGGACCGCACGGTCCCTGCTGCTGCAGCGTCATCAACAGCGCGAATTGGGGCGCCTCCATATGAGTGCACCGGAGTCGGCTGTCATACAACTGGGTCAGAACCCTGGCGACTCGCCGCGCAGTCGCGCACGCACACGGTAGATCGGTCACGATTAGTAGTATATACAACTTTTGTTCCCGCTGCCTTCTGCTTCCTCCGGTCTTCTGTCTCCCCGTCTTTGCTATAATTTCTCCAATTCGGCTTGCACCTCAGGTCTGCTGAGTAAGGAGCGCCATGGCAAAATCCAAGAAGATTTCGATCGCTCGCCGTAATTTCCTCAAGGGTGCCGCCGGTGGTGCGGCCGCTCTCGCAGGCGGCCAGCAACCTGTAAAAGCTCAACAGACCGAGCCCCCGCGCTATGCCGCCGCTCGCCCGGCGCCGACCGAAACCGATCCCGCGCCAACGGTCGAAGTACTCACCGCGGATCGCCCGGGCTCCGACTTTATGACCGACATCATTAAGTCGCTCGGATTCGAGTTTGTTTTCGCCAATCCCGGATCGAGCTTTCGCGGACTGCAGGAATCCATCACCGTCTATGGCGCCAACAAGGGCCCCGAATTCATCACCTGCTGCCATGAAGAATCGTCCGTCGCCATGGCCCACGGCTACGCCAAGATCGAAGGCAAACCGGCCTGCGTTTTTGCTCACGGCACCGTTGGATTGCAGCATGCTTCGATGGCGCTTTACAACGCCTATTGCGACCGCGTGCCCGTCTTCGTGGTTCTCGGCAACCTGATGGATGCCACCTCGCGCCGCCCCGGAGCGGAATGGAATCACAGCGTGCAGGATGCCGCGTCCATGGTACGCGACTTCATTAAATGGGACGACAATCCGGCATCGCTAACCCACTTCGCCGAATCTGCAGTGCGCGCCTATAAGATCGCGATGACGCCGCCCATGCTGCCTGTCGTGCTGGTAGCCGATGGCGATCTGCAGGAGAATTCCATCGCCCCTGATGCCCGCCTGCGCATACCCAAGCTCGTGATTCCAGCCCCGCCGCAAGGCGACTCTAGCGCCGTCGCCGAAGTCGCGAAGCTCCTGGTCGCAGCCGAGAATCCGGTGCTGGTCGCTGGTCGTGTCGCCCGCACGCCGACCGGCATGAAGCAACTGGTTGAACTTGCTGAAGTGCTGCAGGCCCCTGTCATCGATCAAGGGGAGCGAATGAACTTCCCCACGCGCCACACCCTTAACCACACCGATCGCAGCCGCGCGCTAATCGCTAACGCCGACGTTATCGTGGGCTTGGAGCTCACCGACTTCTGGGGCACCGTGAATTCCTACCGCGACCAGTTGCATCGCACCTCGAAACCGATCACCAAATCCGGCGCGAAACTGATCAGCATCACATCCGTCGACCTTTATACGAAGAGCAACTATCAAGACTTCCAACGCTTCCCCGAAGTCGACCTCGCCCTTGCGGCCGATGCCGAAGCCACGCTTCCGGCGCTTACTGAAGAGGTCAAGCGTTTAATCAATGCCGATAGAAAGCGCGCCTACCAGGACCGCGGCGCCAAGCTGGCCACCGCCAAACAACAAGCGGTCGAGCGCGCCCGCACCGAAGCAGCCTACGCTTGGGATGCGAGCCCCATCAGCACCTCGCGCTTGTCGGCGGAAATGTGGGCGCAAATCAAGGACAAGGATTGGTCCGTGGTCTCGGCCGTTTCGTCCATCAGCAACTGGCCGCTGCGTCTGTGGGCGTTCGACAAACACTATCAATATATTGGTGGAGCTGGCGGCGCGGGCATCGGCTACGGCGCTCCTGCGGCTACCGGCGCGGCTATTGCGAATCGAAAACATGGCCGCTTGACGGTCAACTTCCAGAACGACGGCGACGTCATGTATGCGCCTGGAATCCTGTGGACCTCCGCGCATCACAAAATTCCGCTCCTGAGCGTCGTGCACAACAATCGGGCGTATCATCAAGAGCTCATGCATCTGCAGCGCATGGCCAACCGCCACCAGCGGGGCATCGATAACTGTGGCATCGGCACCACGCTCGACAACCCCAACATCGATTACGCTAAGGTCGCACAAGGCATGGGCGTTTATGCGCAGGGCCCCATTACCGATCCCAAGGATCTCGGCCCCGCCATCGGGCGCGCCGTCGAAGTCGCGATGAAGGGTGAGCCGGCCCTGATCGACGTCGTCACGCAACCGCGTTGAGCTCCGTGCCGCTTACGCCGTCTGGATCTCCGCCACGCCTTCCAGGCCCCGCTCTTTGATCTCGACTTCCCGGATCTTGAATTTTTGAATCTTCCCGGTCACTGTCATTGGGAACGAATCGACGAAGCGGATATGTTGAGGAATCTTGAAATGGGCGATCCTGCCGCGGCAAAAATCACGGATCTCATCCTCCGTCGCCGGCTCTTTCAGCCGGATCCATGCCGCCACTATTTCGCCCAGCCTTTCATCCGGCAGGCCGACGATCTGCACGTCCGCGACCTTGGGATGCGTGTAGAGAAACTCCTCCACCTCCCTTGGATAAATGTTCTCACCGCCTCGAATGATCATGTCCTTGGCGCGCCCGGTTACTCGAAAATATCCATCCGGCCGCATCGTCGCCAGATCGCCCGTGTGCAGCCATCCATCTTTATCGACTGCGCGCGCTGTCGCCTCCGGCTCCTGATCGTAACCCTTCATTACCAGATATCCGCGCGTGCAAAGTTCACCCTGCTCGCCCACCGGAACCGTTTCGCCCGCCTCGGAAACTATCTTGACTTCAGTCGCAGGACAGGCGCGCCCCACCGTTGAGACACGATGCTCCAGGCCATCATCTACGCCCGACATCGTAATCACCGGCGAGCTTTCGGTCTGTCCATACGCGATCGTCATCGCCGCGCAGTGCATCTCATTCACCACCCGCTTCATCACTTCGATCGGACACGGTGCGCCCGCCATCACACCGGTGCGCAAAGACCTGAAGTCGAACCGCGAGAATTCCGCGCATCCTAATTCCGCGATAAACATGGTCGGCACGCCGTAAATCGTGGTCGCGCGCTCATCGTGGATGGCTTGCATCGTCGCCAGCGGATCGAATGTCGGCGACGGAAGGATCAGCGTTGCGCCCGTAACCACGCAAACCAGCGTTCCGATCACGCAGCCGAAGCAGTGGTACAACGGCACCGGCACGCAGATCTTATCGCGCTCGGTGGTTTTCATCCCTAACGAACAAACCACCGCGTTGTTCACCAGATTCCGGTGCGTCAGCAAAACTCCCTTGGGCGACCCGGTCGTTCCAGAGGTGTATTGAATGTTGATGACCTCATCGGCCGACGCGGCGCGCTTCGGAATCTCACGGCCGTTGGCCAGCATCTCACTCCACGAATCAGTTCCGAAATAAATGATGTTTTCGAGCGGTAGCGTCTGGCCGGCCATCGCCTCTTGCAAGATCGCTCGATAATCCGACCGGCCGTCTCTTTCCAAGAGAAACAGCGCCTTCAGCCCGGACTTCCGAAGTACGAACGCCAGCTCATAGGCCCGATAAGCTGGGTTCACATTCACCAATACGGCGCCGACGCGCCCGCACGCCAGATGCAACAACACCCATTCGACACAATTGGTCGACCACACTCCGATGCGGTCCCCGGCGGCGAGCCCCAAGCCTCGAAGGCCGCGCGCGACCCGTTCCATTTCCGCGTCGAGCTGCGTGAACGTCAGACGGACGCCTTGATGACGAACGATCAGCGCGTCGTGGTTCGGAAAACGGCGGGCCGTTTTCTGGAAGACTTCCGGGATCGTATCGTCGAGGAGCTGCACGTCTGGCCCTTTTGAGTAGCTCAGCATAGAGGCATCATACAATTAACGTATGACTTTCCGGATTTCCCTAGCCGCTATTGTTGCCTGCACTGTCGCCTTTTCCGCGCCCGCGAAACACTTCACGCTCGAGCAAATTATGAGCGCGCCATTCCCGACCGATCTCACCGCAGCGCCCAAGGGTGGCGCCATCGCGTGGGTGCTCAATCAAAAAGGTGCGCGCAACCTCTGGGCCGCGGAAGCACCGGATTATAAGGGCCGGAAGCTCACCAATTACCGCGATGACGACGGCCAGGAGATCGACCAGATCACCTTCACCCCTGATGGCCGTTTCATCATTTTCGTTCGCGGCGGCGACTTCGAAACCCTTCGCGATAACCCGAATCCGGCCAGTCTTCCCGAGGGCGTCGAGCAGGACATCTGGATAATTCCCCTCTCCGGCGGCGCTCCGCGGAAAATCGCCGAAGGAAACGAGCCGGCTATTTCACCTAAAGGCGATCGGATCATCTTTCTTCGAAAGAATGAAATCTGGTCCGTCGGCCTGGACGAAAACGCCAAGCCGGCCCAATTGATTCACGCCAAGGGTATGGAGGATGAGCTGCGCTGGTCACCCGATGGTTCCAAGCTCGCATTTGTCACCAATCGCAGCGAACACTCGTTCGTCGGAGTCTACGACTTCAACGCCAAATCATTGGTCTATCTCGACCCCAGCGTCGATCACGATTCCAATCCAGTGTGGTCACCGGATGGAAAACAAGTCGCCTTCATCCGCCAGCCCACTACGATGCGCACCATTTTCTTCGGTCCGCGTCGCACCGCGGAGCCGTGGTCGATTCGTTTGGCGGCGGTGGATTCCGGAAATGGCCGCGAGCTCTGGCATGCCACCGCAGGTCCAGGCAGCGCGTTCCACGCCATGATCGCTAAAAACCAGTTGTTCTGGGGCGAGGGCGACCGCATCGTTTTCCCGTGGGAGAAGACCGGCTACATGCATCTTTATTCGATTTCGACCCACGGCGACGCGCCCACACCGCTGAACGTTAACGGCCAATTCGAGACCGAGCACGTTTCGCTTTCTCGCGATGGTAAGACTGTCCTGTTCTCTTCCAATCAGGACGACATCGATCGCCGGCATCTCTGGCGAGTATCGGTGTTGGGCGAAGGACTGATGCCGGTCACTCGCGGCGAAGGTATCGAGTGGTCGCCGGTAGAGCTAAGCGATGGCAAAGCGGTTGCCATGCTGCGTTCCGATGCGAAGAATCCGGCGCGAGCCGCCATAAAAATCGACGGCCGCGATGTGCGTGACCTCGCTCCCGATTCTATCCCGGCCGAGTTTCCTTCTTCATCGCTGATTGTTCCCCAACAGGTGATCCTTTCCGCCGCCGATGGGATGCGCATCCACGGTCAGATCTTTCTGCCGCCCGACTTAGCGCCTGGCGAGAAACGTCCCGCAATGGTCTTTTTCCACGGAGGCTCGCGCCGCCAAATGCTGCTGGGCTGGCATTACATGGACTACTATCACAATGCCTACGGAATGAATCAGTATCTGGCTAGCCTGGGCTACATCGTCCTCGCGGTGAATTATCGCAGCGGCATCGGATACGGTCTCGATTTCCGCGAGGCGCTCAATTACGGCGCTGCCGGTGCCAGCGAATTCAATGACGTCCTCGGCGCCGGCCTGTATCTTCGCAGCCGTCCGGATGTCGATCCCAAGCGCATCGGGCTGTGGGGCGGATCCTACGGGGGCTATCTCACGGCTCTTGGACTATCACGCTCTTCCGACCTCTTTGCCGCGGGCGTCGATTTCCACGGCGTCCACGACTGGAGCACGTTGCGCAGTGCCATCACGCCCAACGATTCCGAGCGGGATCAGAATATTCGCACCGCCTTTGAATCGTCGCCCATGGCATCGGTGAGCACCTGGCGATCCCCCGTATTGCTCATCCACGGTGATGACGATCGCAATGTCAACTTCCAGCAGACTGTCATGCTGGTCGAAGCGCTGCGCAAGCAGCACGTCGAATTCGAAGAACTGATCTTCCCCGACGAGATACACGGGTTCCTGACCACGAAGCGCTGGATACAGGCTTACCAGGCTTCTGCGGATTTCCTGGGCAAGCATCTACGGTAGGCGGTACTGGCAGCGAGCTACCGCTGCTTTCCAGCCGCGGTACAGATCCTCGCGGCGCTGCGCGGGCATAGTTGGCTCGTATACTTTGTCGGCGCGCCAGAATTGTTCCAGCTCACCCAAGCTTTTGAAAAATCCGGTCGCGAGTCCGGCCAGATAGGCGGCCCCGAGCGCGGTGGTTTCGGCATCGGCCGGGCGCACGATTCGCTTTCCCAAAATGTCAGCCTGAAATTGCATCAGGAAATCGCTCGCCGCCGCACCGCCATCCACGCGAAGCTCCTGGAGCTGTTCGCCGCTGTCGGCCTCCATTGCCTCCACCAACTCTCGGGTTTGGTAAGCGATTGCCTCCAGGGCTGCCCGCGCGATCTGCGCCCGTCCGCTCGCAGCCGTAAGTCCCGACAGCATACCGCGCGCTTGTGAATCCCAATGTGGCGCGCCCAGCCCGACGAAAGCCGGCACGAAGTAGACGCCGCCGGTATCCCGGACCGATGCCGCGATTTCGCCGCTTTCCGCCGCCGTCTTGATAATCCCGAGCTTATCGCGCAGCCACTGGACCGCCGCACCGGCGATGAAGATGCTTCCTTCGATGGCAAACTGCGGTGTGGCGTCGGTCGCGGCGGCACGCGTCGCCAGCAGCTTATGCTGAGAAACCGGCTGTCGCGATCCGGTATGCATCAACGCGAAACATCCGGTTCCATACGTGTTCTTCGAAAGTCCAGGCCTGAAGCAAGCTTGTCCAAACAAGGCCGCTTGCTGATCGCCCGCGATTCCGGCGATCTGAATCTCGGCCCCCAGATGTTCGGCTGCCGCGGCGCCGACGACCGAGCTGGATGGAACAATCTTCGGCAACATCGCAGGCGGCACTCCGAAGGTATCGAGCAGTTCGTGATCCCACTCGCCGGTGGCTAGATTCATCAGCATGGTGCGAGAGGCGTTCGAATAGTCGGTAACATGCACCACCCCGTTGGTCAGTTTCCAGATCAGCCAAGCGTCGACATTGCCGAACAGCAGTTCTCCGTCGCGCGCCTTGCGCTCGGCATCCGTGACGTGCGTAAGAATCCACTGGATTTTGCTACCGGAGAAATAGGCGTCGATCACCAAACCAGTCTTCTCCGTGATCGAAGCGGCCCAAGCGGAGGACCCCAGCTTATCGCAAAAATCGGCTGTGCGGCGGCATTGCCAGACGATCCCCGGGGACACGGCCTTTCCGGTCTTGCGGTCCCAGACAATGGTGGTTTCGCGCTGATTGGTGACGCCCAGCGCGGCAATGGACCCAGGCCCGCCCTTAGACTGCGCAATGGTCCGCCGTGCGGCGTCTAATTGCGATCGCCATATCTCCTCGGCGTCCTGCTCCACCCAACCCGGCTGCGGATAGCGGCACTCGATGGGAGTGGCTTCGAGCGCGAAGCGGCGGCCTTGGTCGTCGTATAGCGCGGACCGGGCGCTGGTAGTTCCTTCGTCTAGAGACAGGAGAAAAGGCACTCTGGCATTATAGTAAGTGACATGTTTTTCCGTAGAATAACGCCGCACGAGCCTGGATTCAAGGAACGCCTCGAGAGTCTGAAGGGTCTTGGATTCACAGTGAATTTTCTGAACGCTGGGCACGCGCGCGTAGGCCGCGACGGAATCGCCGCGATCGTCGAAGATAGACCGGGACAGCGGCCGCACGTGAATCGAGCGGGCTTCATGATTGGTGATGAGATCGGATTGTTGGTGAACGCCGGTTACCAGATGTTCTGGAGAACGCCGAGTGGCCGGAGTGTCCCCGCCCAGGCATCCCAATTGAAGAACCTCCACAATTTCGAAGAAGATTTGAAAGAAGGCCTGGGTTTGCCAAGCCTTTATAACGAGAGTCTTGGCACGACTTCGGACCTGCATCTCTACGATCGCGTGGAGCACCGCGATGAAGGCGACGCGCACAAACCGTGGCAGCACAAAATCACTGGCGTTTAGTCCTCGTTTTCTTTTTTCTCGCGGCGCTTGCCCGCGCACAAGAGCCGGTCACTGTTTTGCTCTGGCCCAACGGAGCGCCCGGCGCGCTGGGCAATGAGGATAGCGATCAACCTTCCCTCACCATTTTTCTGCCCGTAAAGAATCAAGCCAACGGTACGGGGGTGATTGTGTGCCCGGGCGGCGGCTATGGAGCGCTGGCCAGCAATCACGAAGGCCGGCAGGTGGCTAATTGGCTCAACTCGCTCGGCATCGCTGCGTTCGTGTTGAAGTACCGTTTAGGACCTCGCTATCATCACCCCATTGAACTGGGCGATGCACAGCGGGCCATTCGGCTGGTTCGTGCGCACGCTGGAGAATACGGCGTCACACCGGACCGCTTAGGCGTAATGGGATTTTCCGCCGGCGGACATCTGGCCGCGACCATGGGCACGCACTTCGATAACGGAAACGCCGCCGATCCCGATCCGATGCAGCGCGCGAGCAGCCGCCCCGATTTTCTAGTCCTCGGTTATCCGGTGATTTCGTTCACCACGCCTTACACGCACCAGGGATCGCTGCATAATCTCCTGGGCGATAATCCCGATCCGAAGCTGATACAGAGCCTGTCGAACGAACTGCAGGTGACGGCGCAAACGCCGCCCACCTTCCTGTTTCATACCACCGAGGACCAGACCGTGCCGGTCGAAAATAGCGTGCTCTTTTACTTGGCCCTAAGGAAAGCCGGCGTGGCGGCGGAAATGCACATCTTCGAACGAGGGCCTCACGGCGTCGGGCTGGCGCTTCGCGATCCGGCGCTAGCATTGTGGCCAGAGCTCCTGGCGAATTGGTTTCGGATGCGCGGCCTGCTGAATCATAAGGACTGAGATCAGCTTCGCTGCGGTTCCTTAACCCGTTCCGCCGCGGCATCGGAAGCTGGGTGCAGGCGCTCGATGCGGACGCGAGCGATGCGGTTGTGGTCCATGTCCAAAATGGTGAAGCGGCGGCCGCCATATTCAACCGACTCGCCCGTCTTGGGAATATAACCTAGTTGAAAAAGCAGAAAACCAGCAAGAGTTTCGAAGCCCGCATCACCGGGTAACTCCAGACCGTTGTGCGTATCTAGGTCGCGAATCGTGGTGGCGCCCTCCACCTCAAAGACTGTCGATTCGGCCGCCTGGCGCGGCCGCTTCACATCGTGCTCGTCACCGATCTCGCCCAAAATTTGTTCGAGTGCATCTTCCAGCGTGACCAGCCCGACGATAGTGCCAAACTCGTCCACCACCATGGCCATGTGCTTGTGTGTCTTGCGAAACTCATCAATTAGATCATTCAACGGTTTGGTTTCGGGCACCACCAGCGGTTTGCGCAGCACGCGCGAGAGATGAAATGGGCGTAGAGCGCGATTCCGCTCGGCTGCGATTCGCCGCTCTTCCCAAATTCGCATGATGTCTTTGTAATGAACGTACCCAATGATGTGCTCGGGTGACCCTTCATAGACCGGCAAGCGGGAGTACTGATTTTCTCGCATCCGCCGCATCACCTGGTCGAGGCCTGCGTCCACCGACACCGACACAATGGCGTTGCGCGGCACCATGATTTCGCGGACATAGTAATTGGGAAGCTCGAGCAGAGCCTGGATCGCATCCTCCTCGAAGCGATGGAGGTGGCCTTCCAGACGGCTTGAGCTGACAATGAATTTCAACTCTTCAGCCGAGTGTCCGCCGCCGGTATGGAGCCCACGCAGCCCGATCCATCGGGAAATGGCCGCGGAAGAGCGGGCGGCGAAGTAGACAAAGGGAGAAGATATTCGGTCGAAGACCAGCAACGCGGGTGCCACCAGGATGGCGAGCCGGTCGGCTTTCTCGATGGCCAGATTTTTCGGCACCACTTCGCCCAGCACCACGTGCGCGAAACTGATCAGCAGGAATGCCAGGCCGAAACTGACGGCGTGAAGCACGGGATCCAGCTTCGCCGGCATCCAGGGCTGGAAGATCGATAGAAACAGAGAATAGACGCTGTTTTCACCCGCCCACCCAAGCCCGAGGCTGGCAAGCGTCACGCCAACTTGGGTGACCGAGAGCAGGCGCGCAGGATTGGCGAGAAGATTGAGAGCGGACTGAGCGCCCACCTGTCCCTCGGCCGCAAGCGCACGCAATCGGCTCTTACGAACGGAAACCAGCGCTACTTCGGCGGCGGCAAAGAATCCGTTCAATAACAGGACGGCCGCAAGGATGATGAACCTCAAAGGCATGATGAGCGCGGCTGGCGGGTATGCCGGCGACGGTACGTTAGAATCTTCTCAGTGCCAAACGGAAAAGTCCTCAAGTACATCAACTTGAGCATAGCGGTTTTGCTTGTGTTGGTTCTGGCCGCAACTTATTGGGTGGCGTATCGTCCTCTGCCACAGACCTCAGGGCAGATTACGGCCCCTATTTCGTCACGGGCGACGATTTCGAGAGACGCCTTGGGAGTACCACACCTTGTGGCTGCAACCTGGGAAGATGCCATCTTCCTGCAAGGATTTGTTACGGCGCAGGACCGGTTATGGCAGATGGATGCGCTGCGGCGGCTGGCAGCCGGAGAACTTTCGGAAGTGATCGGGCCATCGACGCTGGAGTTGGATCGCGAGGCGCGACGTCTGAGAATGCGGCACATTGCCGAAGAGCAGTACAAAACGCTGCCTGCCGCCGACCGCGCTGTAATGGCGGCTTACGCGCGGGGAGTCAACTATTTCATCGAGACCCATCGCCGCAATCTGCCGCTCGAGTTCACGCTGCTGCGTTACGATCCGCGGCCGTGGACGGTGCTCGACAGTCTGCTTTGCGGGCTGCAGATGTATCGCAACCTTACCACCACGTGGCGGACGGAACTGCAGAAGCAAGCCATGCTGGCCTCGGGCGATCCGGCTAAAGTCAATTTTCTGTTCTCGTCCCGCGCCGGCTTCGAGTTCCAGCCCGGCTCCAACGCCTGGGCCATTTCCGGGAAACACACGGCCAACGGCAAGCCCATTTTGGCAAACGATCCGCACCTCGAATTTGGAATCCCTTCCACCTGGTATCAGGTTCATTTGCAGGCGCCGGATCTGGACGTGATCGGCCTTTCACTTCCGGGCGTTCCGTGCGTGATCATCGGCCATAATGAACGCGTCGCGTGGGGAGTCACGAATCTCGGCTTTGATGTGCAGGATCTTTACATCGAGAGGATCGATCCAGCCAGCGGCCGTTACGTTTTTCGCGCCCAGTTGGAGCAGGCTCGGGCGGAAGCTGAGAGCATCCCCGTGAAGGGGGCACGCCCGGTGGAATTCCGGCAATGGGTGACACGGCACGGTCCGGTGAGCGGTACTGAAGAAGGCCGTTATGTGGCGCTGCGATGGAGCGCTGCCGAACCGGGATCATTTCAGTTGCCGTTTCTGGACTTGAATAGGGCCCGCAACTGGCCGGAGTTCACCGCGGCGCTCCGGCGGTTCCCAGGGCCCGCGCAGAACTTTGTGTACGCCGATGTGGATGGAAACATCGGCTATCACGCCACCGGTCTGCTTCCGATTCGGAAGACGTACGACGGTGATGTTCCGGTGGATGGAAGCTCGGGCGATTATGAATGGCAGGGTTTTATTCCGTTCGACGAATTGCCCACGTTCTATAACCCGCCACAGGGCTGGATCATCACGGCGAACCAGAATCCGTTTCCCCAGAACTATCAGTATCGTGTGCATGGCAACTTTGCGTCGCCCTTTCGCGCCCTCGAGATTCGGGACCAACTAACCGCGCACGAGGGTTGGAAGCCGGCGGAGATGATAGCGCTGGCGAAGGACGTCTACTCCGCCTTCTCGCATTATCTGGCGCGTAAGATTGTGGCGGCTTACGATCGCAAAAAGCCGGCCGGCGCGGAGCTGCGGGATGCAGTGGCGGTGCTTCGAAACTGGAACGGGCAAATGGAAAAGCAGCTGGCGGCTCCGCTGGTGGTCACGCTGGTGTACCAGCAAATGCGTAAGAGGATTGCCGAGCGCGCATCGCCGGGAAATTCGCGGCTCTACGAGGTGCAGATGGCGCCCGCAATCGTGCAGGATATTTTGGAAAATCCGCAAGGCTGGTTTCACGACCAGAACGATACGCTCATGAGCGCCCTCGTGGATGCCCTTGCGGAAGGGCGGCAGACGCAGGGCGGCGACGTCAAGCTTTGGGATTACGGAAAATACAATCAACTAACGATCCGGCATCCGGTGGGGGCCCAACTGCCGCTGATCGGCGCGTATTTCAACGCCGGGCCGGTGGAGATGAGCGGCTCGCCGACGACCATCAAACAGATCAATGCCGGGTTAGGGCCGTCCATGCGGTTTGTGGCGGATTTTGCAAATTGGGACCAGTCCCTGAACAACATTACGATCGGGGAATCGGGGCAAATCCTGTCGCGGCATTATAAGGACCAGTGGGATGCGTATTATTACGGCCGAAGTTTTCCGATGCAGTTCCAGCACATCGATGTAAAGTCGACGCTGGCGGTGGAGGCGCGGTAGAAACCGAGCTACTACCGCAACTCGAAGCGTCCATCGGAGTAGAGATAATAGCGCCGGCCGCGCCACACGATGGTGTTGCCGAAAAATCCGGCTAGCCAAAAGCCAAAGCTGAGGATGTCCTGCAAGATCACAAGGCGCCAGCGTGGCCGGGTATGCAAGATCCAAGTTGAGGTCGACCAGGCCGCGAGCGCGCGGAAGGCGGCGGCTATGATCAGCGCCGGCCACCAACTCGGGGCGAGCGCGCAAAGAATGATTGCGAGCGGGAGCGGATGAGTCAAAAGCTGGCCAATATAACCCAGCGGCCTGGAGCGGCGCGTGCTGCGAACCCAACGCAGGCGATGGGCGGCATTGACCCGCCAAGGCTCGCTGCCGATATGGTGCTCAACGATGTTACGCGATAGGATAACCCCGAAGCCGGCCTGAGACGCAAACTTACCTAACACGAAATCTTCCGCGAGGTAATTCTTGAGAGTATTGAATCCGCCGATCTTCGCAAGCACCGGCTTACGCGCCGCGACTGTAGGGCCTACGGCGAACTTGACTCCTACGATCATGCGCGCGACCAATAGCCCCCCCAGGAAATCCGTGTTCATGCCTTCGGCTTCGAGATCCGACCAAAGGCTTCGGCCCGCGACAGCGCGATAAGGACAGGTGGCCAAGGAGATTTTCGGATCGGCGAACTCGGCTGCTAACGACGTGAGAAAGCCCGGTCCGACGCGGATATCGCTGTCGCTCATAACCAGCAGCTCGTGCCGTGCGACCGCTAGCATTTGGTCCAGACTGAAGACCTTCGCATTCGGATAGGGTGGTTCGCCGGTGACGATGAGGCGCGAGGCGCGGGCCGGGAACCGCTTTTGAAGTGCCTGTACAACGGGGACGGCGGGATCGCTTTCTTCGCGCACCGCAAACAGAATCTCGAACTCCGGGTGGTCTTGATCGAAGAAGCTGCGAAGATTTGTCGCCAAGCCCTCATCCGCGCCAGCGAGTGGCTTCAACACGCTGATAGGCGGGAGGTGCCCGTTAACGGGGATGGGCTGAGCAAGATAATCGCGCGCAGCGATGACTATCAGAACACAATAGACGATCGATCCGGCTAGTAGGCAGCCCAAGACAATCGCCGCGGCAAACACTATTCGGTCCGGGCTTTAGTTTCGATCAGTTTTGAGATTGCGGCCAGAAATTCGTCCACCTTTTGCGCTCCTTGATCGCCGTGCTTGCGGTTGCGGACCGAGACGCTATCATTCTGGGCCTCGCGATCGCCCACCACCAGCATGTAAGGGACTTTCTGCAACTGCGCGTCGCGAATCTTGAGGTTGACCTTTTCTTTTCGATCATCTAGAGAAACACGTAGACCGGCGTCTTCGAGCCGCTTCGTCACTTTTTGAGCGTACTCCGTGTGACGGTCGGTGATGGGCAGGACGACGGCCTGTACGGGAGCAAGCCAAACAGGAAAGGCTCCCGCATAGTGTTCGATTAGGATGCCGAAGAAGCGCTCGATGGAACCGTACAGTGCTCGGTGCACCATGAGCGGCTGATGCTTCTTGCCGTCCTCGGCGATATACTCAAGCTCGAAGCGCCGCGGCAGAGTGAAGTCGAATTGGATGGTGGAAAGCTGCCACAATCGGCCGATAGCATCGACCAGTTTCATGTCGATCTTAGGGCCATAGAAAGCGGCTTCGTCGGGGATTAGCTTGATCTTAACGTTGAGCCGTTCGGCGGCCCGCTTCAAGGCGTTTTCCGCGAGCTGCCATTGATCGGGGGTGCCGTCATATTTTCCGCTGGCTCCGCCATCCCAGGTGGATAGCTCCGCTTCGTAATCGTCGAACCCGAAAGTGTTGAGGACATCGATGGCGAACTGTAGACAGTTGACGATCTCGTCCTCGATCTGATCGGGGGTGCAGAAGATGTGTGCATCGTCTTGCGTGAATCCGCGCACGCGCAATAACCCATGCATGACGCCCGACCGTTCGTATCGATACACAGTGCCGAGCTCGCCCAGGCGCACCGGAAGATCGCGATAACTGTGCATCTTGTCGCGGTAGATCAGGATGTGGCCGGGGCAGTTCATGGGCTTGAGCTGATACTCGGCGTCGTCCAGCTCCATGGGCTTGAACATGTTATCGCTGTAAAAATTGGCGTGGCCGGAAATCTTCCAAAGATCGCGGCGCATGACATGCGGAGTGTAGACCAGCGAGTAGCCGCGCGCCAAGTACTGATCGCGCATCCAGTCCTCGATGATCTTGCGGACGCGTCCGCCTTTGGGATGGAAGAATATCAGCCCAGGGCCGGCGAGTTCCTGGATGCTGAACAGATCGAGCTCCTGGCCGAGTTTGCGATGATCGCGTTTCTTGGCTTCCTCGAGACGCGCGAGGTACGCATCCAGATCCTTCTTGTTAAAGAACGCCGTTCCATAGATGCGCTGCAGTTTGGGATTGTGCTCGTCGCCTTTCCAATAAGCGCCGGCCACCGAAAGCAGCTTGAATGCTTTGATGCGCGACGTGCCGGGGACGTGCGGGCCGCGGCAAAAGTCGATGAAATGCGGGCCGAGCGTGTACTCGGAGAAAACTTCGTCGGCCTTTTCCTTGATGAGCTCGACCTTCATCCAGTCATCGGCATATTTTTGCAGACCATCCGACTTGCGAGTCAGCTTCCGTTCGTAAGGCAGGTTCTTCTGCTGCAGCTCCAACATCCGGGCTTCAATCTTTTCGAGGTCTTCGGGAGTGAAAGGCGTCTCGCGCTCGAAATCGTAATAGAATCCGGTGTCAGTCGGTGGACCGATCCCGAGCTTAGTCTCAGGAAACAACTCCAGCACCGCTGCCGCCAAGAGATGCGCGGTGGAATGACGGTAGACCTGCAGCGCCTCCGGATTCTTCGAAGTCAGGATCTCGAGCTGGGCGTCGGATTCAAAAGGACGGGTAAGATCGTAGAGCTGGCCATTGACGCGCGCTACCACGGCATCGTCGGCCAGCCGCGGACCGATGGATTTGGCGATATCCATGGGACCGGTACCGGATGGGACGCTCTTCTGGCTGCCGTCGGGCAGAGTGATCGTAAAGCTCTCGCTCATGTAAATCTCAGGGTATCAAGTTTCAGGTTTCTGGACTCTGGTTGGGCTTGCTAAGATTGAGGTAATGCCTGCCGCGACCGAGACGGGTATCTTCGATGAATCAGCGTTAGTCGCTAGAGCTCGCGAGGGTGATCTGACAGCTTTCAACGAGCTGGTCGGACGCTACTCCCGGAAGATCTATCGCTTGGCGAAACACATCACCCAGAACGATGAGGATGCTGAAGACGTGTTGCAAGAGACTTTCCTGAAGGCCTTCGAGCATCTCAGCGATTTCCAGGGGCAGTCTAAGTTTTACACCTGGATTGTGCGGATCGCCGTCAACGAGTCCTTGATGAAGCTCCGCAAGCGGAAGTCGGACCGGACCGTGCCGCTGGACGAACCGCTGGATACGGGCGAGGACACGGTAGTACGTGAAATCGCGGTTTGGGACGAAAACCCCGAACAGCAGTATTCCCGGGAAGAACTAGGTAAAATCCTGGAGGAATCGGTGGAAAGCCTGAAACCAGCTTTCCGCACCGTTTTTGTTCTGCGCGACATCGAAGAACTGAGCACCGAAGAGACCGCCGAGGCCCTGGGGATCTCGGTTCCTGCGGTGAAGAGCCGGCTGCTACGAGCGCGGCTACAGCTTCGCGAGAGGCTGACGCGTTTCTTCAAGCGGAAAGGGGACGACGTCTTTGCTTACCTGTAAGGAGTTCATGCAGGAGCTGAACGACTATCTCGACGAGACGGTGGACATCGAAGTCCGCCGTAAGATCGAGGTCCACATCTCGGAGTGTCCGAATTGTTTTGTGATCTTGGACACCACGCGCAAGACGATCCAGGTTTATAAAGGGATGCAGCCACAGGTCTTACCCACGGAGGTCCAGGCGCGGCTGCTGAAAGCAGTAGAGCGCAAGATGGCGGCGCGAAAGCCTGGAATCAGCCCGTGACCATTACCTGCCGTGCGCTAGGGTCAGTACCGCCGATAATTCGAGGCTCTTGGGGTTGAAGCCGTTCCGATCCAGGGCGTCGCGGACCTGATCTACCTGCGCTGAATAGGCCGGGAACTCGACCGACACTTGGGCCTGGCGATGATAGAGCTGAGGGTTCACCGGAAAGTCCAGCGAAGACAGGGTTTCGAGCAAGTCTTCGAGGAGCCGGGGCTCTACCGTAATTCGCAAGGATATGAGTTCGCCCTCGAGGCCGAACAGGGTAAATGGAAGGCCAGAATCATCGGGCCGGACAGACATAGAAGTTCCTCTCCGGCGACCCGGACCCCACAAATAAAAATCCCCTGCGGAGTGCCACAGGGGGTTTAGTTTCGTGAAGACCGACTCACCTTTAGCACTTTTTAGCGTGGTTGCAATTAGTCAGCCCTGCCGCGAGGCAGAACCTAAATCAATCCACGTTTCCGACCCCAGAATATCATTGGCATTGGGAGAATGCAATAGGAAACTGCCTTGAACTACGGCAACCAGTGAGTCCACTCCTCGTAACTTATTGAGAAGGAAGGTGGTTGGAGAGCTGCTCGAAACGCTGGCGCTGGCGGGCGTCCAGCATCTGCATGATCCGGTTCTTGCCGGTGGCACGCACGTCTTCGATCTGGGCCTGCAAATCCTCGTGATACTTGTCAAAATCGTCCAAAATGGTTTTGAGCCGTTCAGATTGCTCAGGCGTGAGGTCCAGATCCTTCTTCAGCCTATCGTAGGAGAATTCGTTCCTTCCATCGCGCCAATAGGTAGCGCTGCGATGCATTTTGTCGTGCAGGCCAGCACGCATGGTGATGGCGCCCGCCATAGCGCCGGTCAGGAACACTAACACCAAAGTCGTGAGCACACGTGGGTTCTGCCAGGAGGCACGCTCAGCCGCAAACATAGGGGCTATTCGTGGAAACTGGCTAAATCTACCAGCACTGCATCCCGCCGATGCTGTTGCTGCAGGCTATCCTGAACAGCACCGGCGTCGGGCGCGGCCACCTTCACGCTGTCGGTGGCGACGGCCGGGGCAACCGCTGCTACGCTTTGATCGCCGGCTTCGGTTGTGACCAGATACGTCCCCAGAAGCACAACTAATGTCGCCGAAGCAATCGCCAGACGGCGCCCGAAGCTGGGCTGAAGAAATACAGACCAGATGGAGCCGCGATCCTGTTCTTCTACCCGCTCCATCACGCGAGCGTAGAAACCGGCGCTTGGTCCGACCTCGGCGTCGGAGCGGAGCAATCGCAACATATTCGCCTGTGTTTCAAGCAGACGAAGTTCGCTGGCGCATTCCTCGCACGCTACGAGGTGCGCGTGAAACGCTTGCGGAACCTGCCGGGCGGAACCCTTCAGGTATTCCTCAAGGCTATCCCTGATTGGCTGATGCATAGCTTCTTCCCTCAAAAAACTGCTAGTCAAAACCCATGACGGATCGATCGTCCGTTTGTACTTATAACGTCCTACCTACAACAGTGGTTCCCACACATTGCATAAGTTGTATCACACTACACTTTTGTCTGTCCGCTCCCGCGGAGCAGCCGCTGCGAAGCTTTGAGCAGCTTCTGGCGGGATCGGAACAACTTCACTTTGATCGTATTCTCGTTCATGCCCGTCATCTGCGACAGCTCTTCCACCGAGTGCCCTTCCACTTCCTTGAGCAGTAACAGGCTGCGATCTTCATTGGACAGTTTGTCCAAAAGCTTCAATACCAAATCTCTTTGCGCCAACTGCATATCCACCGCCGGCGCTTGCGAGGTGGCAGTATCGACGTTCTGCATTCGCTGAGCGTCTTCTTCGGAAAAATCACTCTCGTATACCAGCTTGCGCACCCGCTTCTTGCGCAGGTAGTCGTAACATTCGTTGACTGTGATCTTGTAGATCCAGGTTAGAAGCGAACTGCGAAAATCGAAGTTGGTGATCGAGAAATAAATCTTGGCGAAGACCTGCTGCGCGATGTCTTCGGCGTCGTTATGATTGCGCAGAATCCCGTGAATGATCGAGAAGACTTTAGCTTGATAACGTTCCACGATCTCGCGGAAAGCGATTTCATCCCTGGCTTGGATACGACGCACCAGAGCGGCTTCTTCAGTGTTGCGGTGATCCACTCGGGTCTTGGCCTTAGTAGTTTGCGAGATCGAATCCGGAAACGGAAGGATGCCAGCAATACCGCTCATACATCTTAGCCGACGTATCCCAACCACATGCGGTTGCAAGCATTTGGGGCCATAATTTGGCGCCGGGACGGAGCCGTTGTTTCCCGATGGATTGTCGCATCCTAACGTGGAGTTTAGCATCCAACTAACAGGGCAAGCGAAGCAGCCACGCGGGTAGAAATCACGGGCAGGCGGGCGAAAAGCCACGGTGGTGAGAATGACTGCTCTGGGCTTGCCAGGTCGACCTCTTAGGGGGATAATAAAAGTTCGGGCTAGTTTGGACAAGGAGATCCTAACGCATATGGTGCAACTGACGGAAACCGCCATAACCAAGGTCAAGGAGATTTTAGGGGGGCAGGAGCCGAAGCCCGCAGGGTTGCGGATTTCGGTAGTAGGGGGCGGCTGCTCCGGCTTTAGCTATTCGATGGCCTTCGAGAATACGCCTAATCTGCTTGATAAGACTTACAGTTTCGATGGGCTTAAGGTTTTTATTGACCAGGCCAGTATGCTTTATCTGGATGGGGCTGAAGTGGATTATGTGGAGTCCATGGAAGGTGCCGGATTCAAGTTCAACAACCCGAACGTCAAAAGTACATGCGGATGCGGCAGCTCCTTTAGTGTCTAAGAACTAGCGTTGACGGATCAGACGAGCGCCGGGAGATTGATTCTCCCGGCGCTCTTTTCGTCTGTAGCTGCATTGCGGCCTTAAGGTTAATTAATAAGACTTAATGAAACTTGACCAACTCCTCACTGAGCGAGTGAATCCGGCATCCCGAGAAATCGAGCGCTGTTCGACGGTTGAGGTTCTACAGATAATAAACCAAGAAGATCAAAAGATTGCTGGGGCCGTAGCGGCCGAGATTTCGCGCATTGCCGGCGCGGTGGACGCGGTTTTGGAAATCATCAGGAAAGGCGGAAGACTTTTTTACATCGGCGCGGGGACGAGCGGGCGCCTAGGCGTTTTGGACGCGGCCGAATGCCCGCCAACCTTCCACGTATCGCCGGATTTGGTGCAGGGTATCATCGCGGGCGGTGAAGCGGCGCTGGCACGAGCCACCGAAGCGAGTGAGGACGATCCGGCGGCAGGCAAGCGCGATTTGATGGCGCGCGGATTCGCGGCGGGCGATGCGGTGGTCGGGATCGCAGCCAGCGGCCGGACGCCGTACGTGCTGGGTGCAGTGATTGCGGCGCGGGAATTGGGGGCGCTGACCATCGGGATCAGCTGTACGCCCGATTCGGAACTTTCGCGCGCCGTCAAGATCGCGATCACGCCATTGGTGGGTCCGGAAGTGATCGCCGGCTCGACTCGCATGAAGGCTGGCACGGCGACTAAGCTGGTGCTGAACATGATCAGCACAGCGGTTATGATCCGGCTGGGCTACGTGTACGGCAACCTGATGGTGAACATCGAGCCCAAGAACAGCAAACTCGCCGACCGGGCCAAGCGTATCATTGCCGAATCGGCCGGGGTGAATTACGAGCACGCCGGCGAACTGTTGGGCCAATCTGCCGGCAACGTGAAGGTGGCAATCGTCATGTCGCGGCTGGCCATTGATCGCGAGGCTGCCGAAGCCAGGCTGGCGGCCGCGGGCGGGTGCATCGCGGAGGCCTTGCAGGCGGTGAAGGAATAGGATGGACAAGTTTCGGATCCGCGGCGGCCGGCCGTTGGAAGGTGAAATCGCGATCAGCGGCTCGAAAAACTCGGCGCTACCGGCACTGGCTGCCTGCCTGCTAACCGGGGAGCCGGTGAAACTGAACCGGATTCCGCCGGTGCGTGATATCGCGACCATGCAGAAGCTGCTGCAACACGCTGGTGCACGTGTGGAGTCTAAGGACGGGGTGGTGACGGTGTGGGCCGAGAAGCTGGCGCGGCCCGAAGCTCCTTACGATCTAGTGAAGACAATGCGCGCTTCCAGTCTGGTGCTGGGGCCGCTGGTGGCGCGAACCGGACGGGCGAGCGTTTCGATGCCGGGTGGATGCGCGATCGGCGCGCGGCCGATCAACCTGCACGTTTCGGCTCTGGAGCAACTCGGCGCGGAGATCAAGCAGTCGCACGGCTATGTGAAAGCGGAAGCGCCGCACGGACTCAAGGGGACCATGGTCCAGTTTGACCGCATCACCGTGACCGGCACCGAAGACGTGTTGATGGCGGCAGTTTTGGCCCAAGGCAAGACCATGATTCAGAACGCCGCGCGCGAACCGGAGGTGCAGGATCTAGCGGCGCTCTTGATCAAGATGGGCGCTCGCATCGAGGGCGCCGGGACTTCGACCATCCACGTGGAAGGCGTCAGCAAGCTGCATGGAACCGAGCACACCATCATCGCCGATCGCATCGAGGCCGGCACGTTCCTGATCGCGGGAGCGATGACTCGCGGTGATCTGACCATCTCGGACTGTGTGCCCGAACACCTGGATGCATTGGCGAGCAAGATGCGGCAGGCCGGAGCGGAGGTGTCAACCTTGCGGCCGGACGCGGTGCGTGTTCGTGTCAAACGCCGGCTCGATGCCGCCGACATCACCACCGAAGAATATCCAGGCTTCGCGACCGACCTGCAGGCGCAGTATATGGCCATGATGACTTTGGCCGGAGGGATTTCCTTCATCACCGAGACGATCTTCGAAAACCGCTTCATGCACGCCCAGGAGTTGGCGCGCATGGGCGCGAACATCCGTTTGGAAGGGCGGCAAGCGATCGTAGCGGGAGTGGAAGAACTCACAGGGGCAGAGGTGATCGCTTCGGATTTGCGAGCCAGCGCGTCGCTGGTGCTGGCCGGGCTAGTGGGTCGCGGCGAGACCGTGGTGGATCGCGTTTATCACATCGACCGCGGTTATGAGAAAATCGAAGAAAAACTGGCGCGCGCCGGCGCGCGGATTGAGCGGGTGAATTAAGCACATGAGCGCACCGAAGGGACATAACCCTGGGTTCCAGGCCTTGGTGAATGAGGCCAGGTCCCGAATCCGTGAGATCAACATCGAACAGTACAAACAAATGGTCGCTTCCAAGGATCCGCACGTACTGGTAGATATACGCGAAGAAAGCGAATGGGCGGCGGGCCATGCAGCCGGCGCCGTGCATCTGGGAAAGGGAATCATCGAGCGGGATATCGAGACCAAAGTGCCGCGCAAGGATACGAAACTGGTGCTGTACTGCGGCGGTGGTTTCCGCTCGGCGCTGTCGGCCGACGCGCTTCGCCAAATGGGCTACACCAATGTCATTTCGCTGGACGGCGGATGGCGGGCATTTCAGAGTTCGGGCTTGCCGCTGGAAAAGTGAAATTAGTCGAATAGGATCATTCGCACGCAGAAATAAATAATCGTACCCAGAGCGCATAGCTCGAACACTTTCACCACTCTCGCGAAGGTGACGTTCATAAACTCGAAACGCAGCACCAGCCCCAGCGCGAACGCGGTCAACATCAACCACAGCGGGACTTCGCCGTCCACCGATTTCATAAATGCAATCAAAATGACATAGAAGAAGATCGGGACGTTGCTGTCGAGCCAGTTTTTGAGCCGCGTGTAAACCACAAACAGGGCGAACGCGACTATCAGTGCGGTTGTTACCGTGAGCGCGTCAGACTTCATAAGTCAGATGACCAAAGCAGGCTGGTATAGCCGGTGGCATGATAGTCCAGGTTGGTGTAAAGGTAACCGTTGTGATGGGCGACGAGAGGATTGCTTTCCACGTTGTAGTTTTCCTGGGCGGAGGCCGAGAACGGGAGCTTCTTGAGTTGGTAGCGTAATCGGGCGTCCAGAGCATGATAGTTCCGATCGGAGATCGGGGTCAAGGGGCGGGCGGAATAGTGGAAGCCTCGAAGAATCCAAGTTAATCGCGCGCAACGAAAAACGGCGGCAGTCTTTTTCTTGTTCAAGGGAAGACGCCGCCGTATCCTGAAAATAGTTAGCTAGAAGGTGAAACTGAGGCCCGCCATGACTACGAAGTCCTGCAGCCATCCGCCGACGGTGGAGCCCGGTGATGGGGCGATGACATTCTTGGGAAAGGGGCTGAGGAAGTCATGGGCTTCGAGCCGCAATTGGAGACCGGGGCTCAGGGCGATCTTCACGCCTCCGCCGACCGAGACAAGCGGTTCGATTTGGCTCGTCTTAGTGAGCAGGGCGATATTAGAGAGCGGCTGGAACTCCTGTTCCTGGCCGGTTCCCGTGAACGCTTTCACGCCGGCGCCGGCCGCGACGAAGGGCCGGATATGGGACTCGCTGGGAGCGAAATGCAGGACGACGTCATAGTGAATGGCATTGGTCATTGCGCCGAAGTTGACTTTGGTTCCACCCGAGGAGAGTTTGAGATCGGTGTGCTCGTAGTCATAGCGCAGCTCGCCGCTGATCGTGCCGTTGCTGTTGTTACCCAGCCAGGCGCTTACAGCCAAGCCAGGAGAGAAGCCGCCATTGGCGTCGCCGATGGCATTCTTGATGGTTTGCGAAGTGGAGAAACTGCCGCCTCCAGCCACGCCGACTTCCCATTTTTGAGCGAAAGCTGCAGGCGCCATGGCCAGCAGCGTAACAGACGTAATGGATAGGAAATGTTTCATTGTTTACCCTCTTCTAATCGACAACGCGCACGGTAAGTGTTGTGGAAGAGCCCCCCTGACTGATCACGAGGGTCTCAAACCCAACCGGGACGTTGCTTGGAACTGAGACATTGATCTGGTTCACGCCAACCTCGCCCGGCGCGAGGCCGTAGTAAATGAGCGGAAGTTGTACGCCTCCCAGAGTGACCGTCGGCTGGTTGAGCGCGACGGCAAGAGGACTCGCCGGCGACGGCATCCCGCTCTGAACGGCGGGAGCGGTCTGCCCGAGTCCGGTGCCATAGATGATCAAGGCGGTGTTAGATTTGCGGTGAATCGGATGGGAATCCGTGACAAGACCACCATCGTCGTTGCGGATGACGGCCGGTACGGCGGCACTCTGCCCTGGGACATCAACCATAAAAACGCTGGGGGCGCCGGGCAGGATCTGCAAATTATAGTTGTTGCTGGTTCCGCCGGGGGTCCGAAGGATCATCGTCACGTTGCCGACGGTTTGAAACGGGATCTGCGCGTTGACCTGGTTGGGAGAAACGAACAGAATGGGCATAGGGAGCCCGTTTACGGTGAGACAACTGTCCGCCAGCGCGGTCGGCAGGGGCACGTCGGCAGTGGCCATGTTGACCGGGCTAAGCTGATTTCCAAATACGGAGATCAAACCACCGGGGGCAATCGTGGAATTAAAATTCGCCGCATTCACAACACTTGTGATCTGGGGCGGGGCGACCGATGCGTCGTAGTTGGGCGCCAGGACGGTAAAGCCGGAGACGGTGAGGTTAATAATCGCGCTGCGGTCCCAAATCGGTGCGATGGTTCGGGTGAAGGCCTGGGTGGAAGTGCCAAGCAGCGGAGCTTCCACGATGGGTGTCGCCAGACTTACGCTGCTGTGCGGGTTGGTGAGGTCGAGCCGCTGAATAATGCCGGGCGCGGTGCTCTGCGCGCCGGCCGTCGCCGCCGGTGCGGTGCTGCGGAATGCGCCCCGATCCACGAACGCGAATCCCGAAGAGTTCCCCGTGCCGGTTTCAAACTGAAGCACCGGAACCAAGGAGGAGTCGAGCAAATTGTTGCCTACGACATACTGATTGAAGTTCGAGGCCGCATAGGAACCGGACAAAGCGGTGAAGTCCTTGCGCGAGACCGTGAACGAATTGGCGTTGGCGTCGTATAGCATGACGCTGCCGTCCGCGGAAGCCATCATGATGCTAGAGCCGTTCGTGGAGGCTGTCAGCACTGAATTCAAGGCGACTTGGTTTTGGTAGACGCCCAGGCTGGACAGCCGCGAACTGGCCAGGGTGGTCAGATCGATGCGGTGTACGGTTGGGCTGCCGCCCGACGCGTTGCGCGTGACCGCCAGGATCGCATTGGAAGATGCGGCCAACGATTGTACGTAATCGCCATTAAACATCCGGACCGGCTGGCTGGGTTGCAGGGCATTTAGATCGAAAACATTGACATACTGCGAGTTGTCGCAGCCCACTAGCAGGTAGTTGCCGTCAAACGTGATAGCCATTCCCATGGGCGTATTGCCCGTGCGCAGGGTGGTGATCAGGGTATTGTTGCTGGAGTTGAACACCAGGACTTGGTTTTTGTCCTGACGGAGAATGTAGAAACGCGAGCGGGAAGGGTCGGGGAGAAGGTCAACCAGCGTCCCCGGAATGTCGACGAAAGTACCGCGCTGCGCCGGTTGATGGGAGTTGATCAGCACGCGTACCGGGTTCGGCACGTTCACTGCCTGGGCAGATTGCAGTTTCAGATGTGCGATCACAGTACCAGTCTGGCTGGCGAAGACGTTGGGATCGACGCTGACCGTGACGATGGCTGGCGTTACACCGCTGCTGGGATTCACGGTTAAGCCGGTGGTGTCGCTGGAGATCGAGAAAGCTGCATTGCCGCCGCTCGGATCGGTGATGGTCAGAGTCTGGGTGGCCACGCTGCGATCGCAGAAGTTGCCGCGGAAAACCATATCCTGCTGCTGGGCGGTCAACTGATGTACGTTCGATAGCGAACCCACCGGGAGAACCATCACTCCGCTGTCGGAAATGCCGTATAGGGTGTTCTGATCACTGGAAAGCACACTCTTGCCCGCGAAATTCTCCGGAAGATTGATTAAGTTGCGCACGGTCAGGTTGTCGGAGTCGACGACCTGCATCACCGGGGACTGTAGGGCCCCGGGCGGGGGCATCTGGGCGTAGATGATGTTGTTCACTGAGTCGATCGCGCTGGTGCCGATATTCAGCGCCCCCGAAATGTTGGCGAACTGCGAAATATTGTAGAAATGCGGATCCTTGAGCGCCCATCCGATGGTGAAGTAGGAGCCATCCTGGGCGACACTGATGGCCTGCGGCCCCAGGGTGGGGCTGGAAGTATACAGGCCTGAGTGCAGCGTGCGCGAGGTCACGTCGTAGCTGAACAGCAAGGTGCTGCCGTATCCATAGATCTTGGTGCCATCCGCGGAAACGCCCATCGACGCCGAGACGATATTGGTCGGAAAACTAGCGGCCGGCTGGGGCAGCGTCTTGGCGCTGACCCCGGCGATGGTGTCCAGCTCGGTAGTGGTGCCGGAGGCCGGATCGAGCAGCAGGAAGTCAGTGGTGGTAACCACCAGCGCCAGACCGTCGATTCCGAAAGCGACGCCCAGCGGAGGACTGCCCAAAGCGAAGGTCTGCTTGCCGTTGGTGGTAAGATCGATCACTGTTATCGCGTTGGACGGCGAGGCCGGGGCCGCGGCGTTGCCATAGTTTGCGACCACCAAGTAGTGATCATCGGGCGAAAGGGCCAGTGCGCTAGGCTGAGCGGCCACATTGATAGACGTCTGGACGGCGTTTGAGCCTAGAGACATCACGTCCACGCGATTAGCGGTGAAGTTCGCGATGTAGAGAACCCCGCGGGGTTCATCCAGCGCCAAGTCGGAGGCTTGTCCTCCGATGGACACGACGTTACCGAAGGTTGCTCCCCAAGCCGCGGCGGCAAGCGAAGCGGCCAAAGCGGATTTCCACCAATAAGACTTGCTCAGCATAACAATTAGCTCCCTGAAAACAAATTTCCAGTTTGTCCAGCCGGAACTGGTATCGAGGCGCGACAACGGGCAGGCCGCGCCTCAGTCTTCACGAACTTGCGCACCAAGCCAGCGCCATGGCATGCCTTCGTGCCTGACGCAATAAATGCCGGCGCCTGGTGCGCCAGGGTGCTATTCAGCGCCCTTTTTGCGGCGCAATACGATCAACCCCAGAAACAGGATTGCCGCTACCGCGCAAACGATGCGAATCATCGAGCTATCCATCGTTCTTTCTCCTTTCCCGCGAAATGAATTCCGCTACATGTTGTTCATCATCGGGATCAGTTCCCGGATGATACGCATAACCACCGGTCCCACCGTAACCACAAATAAGGAGGGCAAGATACAAAAAAAGATCGGGAAAACCAGTTTGACGCCCAGCTTGGCGGCTTTTTCTTCGGCGATCTGGCGCGCCTGGACCCGCATATAGTCGGAATGGGCGCGCAAGCTCTGCGCCACCCCGGTGCCGAACCGGTCGGCCTGAATCAAGACCGCCACCAGTTTCTTGAGGTCCTCCACTCCGGTCCGGTCAGCCAGGTTGCGCAAAGCTTCCGCCCGGCGCTTGCCGGCCTTCAATTCAAGATTCACAATGGCGAATTCCTCGCTGATTTCCGGATGGGCGTGTTCCAGCTCCTTGGCCACTTGCAGGATCGCTTGATCGAGCCCCAAGCCGGACTCAACGCAAACCACCAGCAGGTCGAGAGCATTGGCTAGTCCGCGACTGATCTGCTTCTGGCGCCGCTTGGCGGACATTCGAACATACTCATTGGGGCCGAAAAAGCCGACCGCGATGGAGGCCAGGATCGCGCCAAATTTGTTGGTTTGATCGGCCGAGGTGTTGAGCACGGCCGCTCCCATCATGAGCGGCAACAGAACGGCGAATGCGACCTTGGCGCCGTATAGCACCTTCAGAGCGTTGGGATTGCGGTAGCCGGCGCGAATGAGCCGGCGCTGCATCACGGTAACGTCTTTCGGAGAGGCCGGGACCAGCGCGCCCAGCCGCTTGACCATGTCATGGAACATCAGACTGGGATGCACGGGAGCGGCATCATGGCCGTCGAGCGCGGTGCCCGCGACGCGCTCGATCGCTTCCTTGGGCTTGACGTACAACTTCATTCCCGCAAAGGAGAGTCCGGCCGCGAAGAGTAAGAAGATCAGAAAGCTAAAGAGAATGACCATGACTCAAACCTCGATTTTCACGATCTGCCGGATGATGGCGTAGCCGATGAGCTGCAATATCACCGCCCCGCCTAACATGAGATTGCCGACGTCGTCTAGAAAGAAGAAACGGACGTAATCGGGATTGGCATAGAACATCAGCACGGCCACGCCGATGGGGATGCAACTCAACGCCGCTCCGGTCATCTTGCCGTGCGCGCTGATGGCCCGGATCCGGCCGCGCAGCTTGAAGCGCTCCCGTATTACATAGGCCAGCTTGTCTAGAATTTCGGCCAGATTGCCTCCGGTGCGCTTCTGTAAAAGCACCGCGGAGACGAAGAAGTGCACGTCCAGGGAGGGAATGCGCTTGGCCAACTTCTGCAAGGCCACGTCCAGCGGCAATCCCAGGTTATGCTCCTCGAAGGTTCTCCGGAACTCGCCCGCCAGGGGTTCCTGGAACTCGCGATGTATCATTTCGAGCGAAACCGAGAATGCGTGTCCAGCGCGCATGGAGCGCGCCACAAACTCCAGGCTCTCCGGGAACAGTTCCTCGAAACGCGACATTCTGGCTTTTCGCTTGCGCATCACAATGAGCAAGGGGAAAGAACCGACCACCAAGGCGGGAACGTAAGCAAATCGCCGGAATTGCCCGGGTAGAAACAGCCACGCCACCGCGCCACCGGCCACGAAGGCCAGTAGGCAGGTGTTGACCAGCCGATGCGTACTCCATTTCATGCCGGACTGCTCGAGCAACTCTTGCAACTTGGCCTGGAGCTGGAAGCGCTTCAGGAATTTCGTGGACAACAGCGCATTGCTGTTCTCGTCGGTTTGAATCAGCGACGCATTCTGAGCCGTCGCCTTGCTTTTCTTGGGCTTGTTGGCGCCGAGCAGGCGGCTCTTCAGCCGATCCATGTCGGAATGCCGAAAAGCGTTGGAAAAGAGCCACCACAGCACGAGCGCGCAAACCCAAACCGCGATGGCGATGATCACGAACATAGCGTTCAGACCTCCACCACTTCATCAAACAGATCGGTGCGAAGCCGGACCCCGGCGGCCAGTAACTTCTCGTAGAACTTGGGACGAATGCCGGTGGCGGCAAAGCGGCCGACTACCCGGCCATCCGGGTTCAAGCCTCGCTTTTCGAAGACATAAATGTCCTGCAAAGTCACCACCTCGCCTTCCATGCCAGTCACTTCGGTAATGTTGATTACCCGGCGCGAGCCGTCGCTCATGCGGGAAGCCTGCACCAGCAGATGCACGGCGCTGGCGATCTGCTGGCGAATCGAGACCAGCTGCATGTTGGAATTAGCCAGCGACACCATTACTTCCAGGCGCGACACGGCGTCGCGAGGGCTGTTGGCGTGGACCGTGGTTAGCGAACCATCATGACCGGTGTTCATGGCTTGCAGCATGTCCAGGGCTTCCTCGCCGCGGACCTCGCCCACCACGATGCGATCGGGGCGCATACGCAAGCTGTTCACCAGCAGTTCACGCTGCCGGACCGCGCCGTTGCCCTCGAGATTAGCCGGGCGGGTCTCTAAGCGCGCAACGTGGGGCTGCTTGAGCTGCAGCTCGGCGGCATCCTCGATGGTTACAATGCGCTCTTTAGGAGAAATGAAGGCCGAAAGAGCGTTGAGCAGCGTAGTCTTACCGGCACCGGTGCCGCCCGCGATGATGATGTTCAGGCGAGCCTTGACCGCACCCTCCAGCAGCTCCATCATGCCTTGCGTGGTGGCGCGCCGGTCTACCAGATCGGGCGGCATCAGCTTGTCGGTGCTAAAACGGCGGATGGAGAGCAGCGGCCCGTCGACCGCCAGCGGCGGGATGATGGCGTTCACGCGCGAGCCGTCGCTCAGCCGCGCGTCCACCATGGGGGTGGACTCATCCACGCGGCGCCCGACTTGGGAGACGATCTTGTCAATGATCCGCAATAGATGTTGGTTATCGCGGAAACTCACCGAGGTCAGCTCCAACAAGCCCTTGCGTTCGATGTAGACCTGCTTGTAGGTGTTGACCAGGATGTCGGAGATGGTGGGGTCCTGCAGGAGCGGCTCGAGTGGCCCGAGGCCGAAAACTTCGTCCAGAACCTCATCGCAGATCTGTTGCTTCTCGAGCGAACTGAGCAGCGTCGGCTCGGAGTCGATGAGCGAGATCAGGGCTTGGCGAACTTCGCTTCGCACGCGCTGGTTGTCGATGGTGGCCAGCGCCTCCAGGTTGATCTTATCCACCAGCTTGCGGTGGAGGGTAAACTTCAATTCCTGGTATTCGGGCTTCAGCGCGCCCTTGGACTTGCCGCCGTTCTTCAGGAGCCGCTGTTCCCAGCTGATCTGCGGCGTTGATTTGGTTTCAAGGTTCGGAAACATAAAAGACTCTTACTAAACCGCCGAAGGCACCGCCTTCAAGTCGGTCATGGCGGCCTTTTTCCGGTCATTGGAGCCGCCGCCGCACAGCCGTTCCGCCAGGCTCTGAATGGCCTTGCCCAACTCGCAATGTCCATCCACCGGCTGGCCCAGTGTCACGGCCCGATGCAGAGAAAAATAATCGTTCGGAACGCGCGAATGAACCGGGCAGTTAAATAGCTTTTCAAAGTCCGCTCCCCCGATTTCATCGCGCTTATTGATGCGGTTCACCATGATCTGAAAACGCTCCTTGGGAAAGCCCAGCTGGTCGAGCAGGTTGACCGCCTT
>DATMMD010000258.1:0-5068 GCA_035569875.1 Bryobacteraceae bacterium | reverse complement strand
AGCCATGGCGGCCGCGGGTGTCCCGGCATCTCTCGCCGCCTCGGCCCTGAGTGTTATCGAGCAGGATGTGATGTCGGCCCTGTTGAACCTAGGCTGCAATCGCGCTTCAGCGGAAGCGGCCGTCCGCAAAGCCAAAACGGCGGGAGCGCCGGCCGAGTTCGAGCCGCTGTTTCGAAAGTCACTCGAATTGGTTCGCTGACAGTCCCGCTTGCTAACCTAGAAACACATGCGTGAGATCGGAATCGCTTCGTCTGAGCCGCTTGAAGGCGAACGCCAGTTTGAAGCCGCGCTCCGTCCCACGAAATTAGCCGATTTTACCGGACAGCCCAAGCTCAAGGAGAACCTTTCCATTGCCATCGAAGCCGCCAAAAAGCGCGGCGAAGCAATGGATCACGTTCTACTCTACGGCCCGCCCGGCCTCGGCAAAACCACGCTAGCCACCATCATCGCCGCTGAGCTTGGTGTCGGCTTCGAACAGACCTCCGGTCCCATTCTTCAGAAGAAACTCGATCTCACCGGCGTGCTCACCAACATTCGTCCCCGCCAGGTTTTCTTTATCGACGAAGTTCATGCCCTTCTTCGCGATGTCGAAGAGATCCTCTACGCGGCGCTGGAAGATTTTCGCATGGATATTCTCATTGGCACCGGCCCAGGCGCTCGCACCCATTCCATCTCTATTCCCCACTTCACGGCCATCGGCGCCACCACGCGTCAGGGCCTCGTCAGCGCGCCACTACGAGGCCGCTTCGGCTTGGTGCTACGACTCAATCATTACGGAGTCAACGAGCTTACCGCCATCGTTCTGCGATCGGCTCAATTGCTCAGCGTTACAGTCGACCCCGACGGCGCCGAAGAGATCGCCCGCCGCAGCCGTGGCACGCCCCGCATCGCCAACCGCCTGCTTCGCCGGGTTCGCGACTACGCGCAGGTCCGCGCCCAAGGCCACATCAATCTTGCCATCGCCACCAGCGCGCTCGATCTGCTCGAAGTGGACCGCTTCGGTCTGGATGAAATCGACCAGAAAATCATGCTGACGCTGCTCGAAAAATATAGCGGCGGCCCAGTAGGCGTGAATACCATCGCCGCTTCCATCGACGAAGAGGCCGACACCATCGAAGAAGTCTATGAACCGTATCTGATGCAGCTCGGCTTCATCGACCGCACTCCTCGCGGCCGCATCGGCACCGATCGCGCGTTCGAATACTTTCAGATTCCGCGCAAGCTGCGCGGCACCGCTCAAAATTCGCTTTTCTAAGTCTTTGAAGCACGCCTTTCTTTCCCTCGGATCCAATCTCGGCGACCGTGAGGCGCACTTGCTCGATGCCTTAGATCGGCTCGAAGCGGCCGGCATTCACACCCTCCGCCGGTCGTCGATTTACGAAACCGAGCCCCAGGATTTACCCAACCAGCCCTGGTTTCTGAATTTGGTGGTGGAAGTGGAGACCGAGCTCTTTCCCCGGCTGTTGCTTGCGCGCGCGCAAGCCATAGAACTCGGCATGGGCCGCAGGCGAGTTGTGTCGAAAGGCCCCCGCACGATCGACATCGACATCCTATTGGTTGGAAACTACGTCATCCGGACGCGAGAACTGCAGGTTCCGCATCCGCGCATAAGCGAGCGCCGCTTTGTCCTGGAACCGCTAGCAGAGCTGGCTCCTGACCTGCGCCATCCGGCGACTGGAAAGACAGTCCGCGAGATGCTATCGGAAGTTCAGGCGCAGATCGTCAAGGCGTGGCAGCCCAAGCCGGCCGATTAACTGGATGAATCGCGTTGCCGGGTATGCGTCACGCCTGTCACCACGCCCAGGCCGATCAGTATTAGAACGCCCACGCCGATCCACTGCGGCGGAATGTGCATCAGATGTGCTCCAACCGCTAAGCCAACGATGAGCACCACGAACCCAATGATGTAAAGTGCGAAAGACATACTTCCTCCAATAGCGCGGGCTCTCCCGCCTCGTCGCACTGCTACGGCAGTTGGAGGGCCAGTCGGGTAGGTCGTTGCAGGTATTGGTGGTGCCGCGCGGCAACATTACGCCCAAGCAGGAAAATTTGCCTTGTGTTGACCGCCTATTGTATAGTTCGACCGACGACATACCCAAATAGGACAAAACCCAGAAGGAGATAGCAATGAAAAGGCTAATGCTAGGTACTATTACGGCCCTGTTCGCCCTGTCGGTGGGCGTCCACCTCTTCGCGCAGGAGCACACGCCGCGCGGCACGGCCACCGACGTCACCAACGACGAAATCCAAGCCACCGTCGCCAAGACACCCGACGCGAAGGTCAGCGATCAACAGATCCGCGTGGTCAATGTCGCCGGTGAGTATAACGTCGGCGTCGGCGTGGTGCATCGCTCCCGGACCAGCGGCCCGCAGACCGCCAACGGCATCGAGCACAGCCAGATCACCGAGGTCTATCATGTGATCTCGGGCAACGCGACGTTTGTAACTGGGGGCACCATCGAGAATCCGAAGGAAACACCCGCCACCAGCGTAGTTGTAAAGGTTCTCAATGGCCCCAGCACGGGCGGTGGAGCGATCCTGAATGGAACCAGCCGCAAGGTCGGGCCGGGCGACGTGGTCATCATTCCGCCCAACACGCCGCACTGGTTTAGCGAGATCTCGTCCGATCAGATCGTGTATCTGGTGGTCCGCTTCGATCCTCACAAAGTATTGCCGGCCGGCTACGGGACCAAGTAGACCACTCTCAAGTCCGGACGTCTTCCGGCTCGGCAAGGCTCGTGTCTTCGCTCGGGGCAGGCTCCGCAACCCGTGTCGTGCGATGCCGCAAGACTCCGAACGCCAGCCACAGCAGGCCCGCTAGAAATACGAGCGCCATCAGCCAGTGCATCAGGGTTACCAGCAGCGCGGCTGTGATCACTGGCCACTGGAAGCGGAACTGGCTCAATTGAGACCCGCGGTCGATCATCCAGTGCCATCCGGTATGGGCCACCAGCGCAGACAGTATAATTGTCCCCATCCGCTCGGCCACCACATAGCGGAACAACAACTCCAGCGCCGGAATCAACAGCACCAATACCAGCAATTGCCCCAGCTCCACGCCGATATTGAACGACAGCAGCGACGTCAGCATGTGCGATCCCGCGAACTGCATGGTCTGCCTAAGTACGAATGAGAACCCGAAGCCGTGCACCAATCCGAATCCGAAGGTGATCAGCCAGCGCCGGTGGACGTTGCTGGTTCCGACGATATTCTCGAGCGCCATGTAGACAATCGACATGGCGATCAGCGTCTCGATCAACGGCGGAAACCACAATGCGTCCGGCGCGAAGTTATAAGCCGAGGCGATGAGCGTGATCGAGTGCGCCACGGTGAACGACGTCACAATCGGTATCAGCGCGCCGAACCGCCGGAACGGGATCACCAGGCAAAACAGGAACAGCAGATGGTCGGTTCCATCCAGAATGTGGAAAAATCCCAGGTTGACGAAACGCAGCGCAGCCTGATACCAGCGCGGATCCAGGCGCACCAACCCCGGATCGCCGTCGTATTCAAACGCCCGCACTACGCCTGTCGGAGGAAGAAAACGCAGAACGGTGACCACGCGCAGGCCCAACCGGGCGAGGCCGGGATGAATCGAGAAGTCCGACCGATCCGACTGGATTGGATAGTCGAACAAGACGTCCAGCATCACCTGGTTCCAGACGACAGTGGTCTCGGGCGGCAACGGCGGCCCCGTGACGTGCGCCAAAGCGGTCTCATAATCTGCAAAAGACCGGTCCGACTCCAGCGAGATTTGCGTCGCCACTACTTTCGGCTTTGGCAGCCGCGTATCGCCTTCGTAGAGTTCGATAAAGTCGGAAATCCACAGGACGGCGGCGTCGGGGAGTATGGGGGCGACGCGTTCTAAATCCAGATAACCCGACGCCTTCTCTGGAAATATCAGGTCGCGCATAGCTTTGAGCGGGACCCGAACCAGCAGATGCGCCCGATCTCCCGACGGCTTCAAGAACGCCTGCACGGTCACATCGTTGGGGATCTCATGGGCTCGGGCGTGGGGCGAAAGCATCATGGCCGCTAACGATGCGGCAACTACGAAATTATGGCTGGTTCTCGGCATGGCTAAAACAACTACTGGCAGTAAACGGTCGCTTGTACAACCGAATCGTGTATAATAGCGTACCATCTCGTGAAAGGAGCAATGAGAAGCATGAAGCGTAACCTCTATGTTGGAGGAATCTTTGTCGCAGCCCTCGTAGCACTCGGAATCGGATCTTTCATACTCGAAAAAAGAGCCGTCGTTCATGCGGCTGGCGGATCACAGGCGCCGCGCTTTGAAGTGGACCCCATGTGGCCAAAACCGCTGCCCCACCATTGGCTCATGGGCAATACGATCGGCGTCTCGGTCGATTCCAAAGATCACATCTGGATTATTCACCGCCAAGGCTCACTCGAAGCCATGGAAGATTACGGCGCGGCCAACCCGCCCGGCGCCAAGCGCCAGCGCGGCAAAGTGGAGTCGGAATGCTGTGAGCCGGCGCCTCCCGTGCTCGAGTTCGACGAGGCCGGCAATCTGCTCGCGAGCTGGGGCGGACAGGATGGAGATGGCTATGTATGGCCGGCCTCCAATCACGGCATCACGGTCGACTATAAGGGCAACGTTTGGATCGGGGGCAACGGCCGCACCAAAACGGACATGAACGCCCCCGCCGGAGGCCGTGGACGAGGAGGAGCAGCCGTTCCCGGTCAAGCGCCGCCCGAAGAGCAAGCTGGAACCGCTCGCGGTCGAGCGCCAGGCGGTCCGCCGCTCTACCACGACAGCATGATCATGAAGTTCACCCAGGACGGCAAATTCCTGATGAAGATCGGTACCGCCGGACAGAGCCACGGCAGCAACGATACTGAAAATCTCGGATTGCCCGCCAAAATCTTTGTCGACCCCAAGGCCAACGAAGTGTACGTCGCCGATGGCTACGGCAACAAGCGCGTTATCGTCTTCGACGCCGATAGCGGAAAATTCAAACGATATTGGGGCGCTTACGGCCACAAGCCGGACGACATCAACCTGGGCCCGTACTCGCCCGATCAACCGCTTGCGCAACAATTCCGC
>DATMMD010000257.1:0-13762 GCA_035569875.1 Bryobacteraceae bacterium | reverse complement strand
CAGAAACGTTTACCGCTGGTGGTCATGGAGCCGAATGCGATGCCCGGGCTGACGAATCGCCAGGTAGGCCGTTTCGTATCACGCGCGTTGCTGAGCTTTCCGGAGGCGGCGCGCTTCTTTCCGAAGGGTAAGTCTGAGATTACGGGGCTTCCCGTACGCCCGGAATTCTTCAGTATCCAGCCCAAGCCACGCGAGGCTACATTGACCATCCTTATCACTGGGGGAAGCCAGGGATCGCGGACTTTGAATCAGGCCGCCGCAGGAAGCTGGCGCTATTTTCGAGAAGCCGGATTTCCGGTGCGATTTATTCACCAGACTGGATCGGCGACCTATGAGGCTTTGGCCAAGAAATTCGCGGAGAGCGGCATCGATGGCGAGATAATGCCGTTCATCGATGACATGCCGGGGGCGTTCCAGCGCGCGGATCTGGTGATTTGCCGCGCGGGTGCGGGTGCAGTTGCGGAGTTGGCCGCCGCCGGCAAGCCGTCCATTCTGGTTCCCCTGCCGCACGCCGCTGATCAGCACCAGCTTCGCAACGCCGAGGCCTTCGACAAAGCGGGCGCGGCCAGGCTGATTCTCGATCAGGATATGGATGGCGGGCGGCTTTTTGAAGAGGCCGGCAAGCTCGCCGCCCAGCCGGAATTATTAAAGCGGATGGGCGACCGCGCGCGAGCTTTTGCGCATCCCAATGCCGCGCGGCGGTCCGCTGACATCATAGAAGAGTTAACACGGGAGGAGTTAACACGGTGAGAAAGCCATTGACATCCGCCCCGAAAGCCGAAACAATACGAGCTTAGAATGTTTTTTAAGATCCAACACCTGCACTTCGTCGGCATCGGTGGAATCGGGATGAGCGGGATCGCCGAGGTGTTGCTCAATCTGGGCTACCAAATCAGCGGGTCGGACCTGAAACTGAGCCCGACCACCGAGCGGCTGGCCCGTCTGGGCGCCCGAATCCGCGAGGGGCATACGGCGGAGAACGTCGCCGGCGCCAAGGCAGTGGTGGTGAGTTCTGCAGTGGATGCGGCAAACCCAGAGGTAGTGGAAGCGCGCCGTTTGCAGATTCCGGTGATTCCGCGCGGCGAGCTTCTGGCCGAACTAATGCGGCTCAAATACGGCATTGCGATCGCCGGAAGCCACGGAAAAACCACAACAACATCGATGACGGCCTCGGTGCTAAGCACGGCCGGGCTCGATCCAACAGTGGTTGTGGGTGGCAAGGTCGCCGCCATGGATGGTTCGAATGCGCGCGTTGGCCATAGCGATTTTCTAGTAGTGGAATCAGACGAGAGCGACGGGTCGTTTCTCAAGCTCAGCCCCATTCTGGCGGTTGTTACCAATGTCGATCGCGAGCACCTGGATCATTACGCATCGATTGACGAGATCCGCGCGGCGTTTCTCGAATTCATCCAGAAAGTTCCCTTCTACGGAGCTGCGATCCTCTGCCTGGATGACGAGAATGTCCAGCAGCTGCTTCCGAGCGTGAATCGCCGCAGCATCACCTATGGGCGCAGCCATCAAGCGGTCCTCAGCATTCCCGAAGCCGACTGCGGATCGTTTGAAAGCCACTTTTCGGTGCGCCTGCGCGGCCACGACCTGGGACGGTTTCATCTGCGCGTACCGGGCGTTCACAATGTGCTCAACGCCACGGCGGCGATCGCGGTGGGCCTCGAGCTAGAGATAAAACTGGACGCGATCCGCGAAGGTATCGCCGCATTCACGGGCGTCGACCGGCGGTTTCAAATCCGCGGCGAAGCCCGAGGCGTCACCGTCATCGACGACTACGGCCACCATCCCACCGAGATCCGCGCCACGCTGGCGGCCGCGCAGTTGTGCAAATTTCATCGCATTCACGCGGTCTTCCAGCCGCACCGCTACACGCGTACGCAGCATCTGATGGATGAATTCGCCAAGAGCTTTCATCAGGCCGACGTGGTGTACGTGCTCGACATTTATGCGGCATCCGAGCAGCCCATCGAGGGCGTCACGGGTCGCGTGCTGGCCGAGCGCATTCGCGATTTTGGCCATCGCTCGGTCGAATACACGGGAACCATCGAGCAAACGGTGGAGATGGTGGTGGCGAAGGTCCGCGAAAAGGACGTGGTGTTGACTCTTGGCGCGGGCAACGTATGGCAGGCCGGCGAGAAAGTCCTCGAAAGGCTGAGGGAGGCCGCATAAATGGCCCCACCAGCAGCCGCCAAGAAACGCCACGCACCGGACCTCGGCACAATTCTGCGCTACGGGCTTCTGATAACCGCGATCAGCGTCACGCTGGCTGGTGGCATCTACGCATCACAACAATTTCAGCAGTTTATGATTCGGGACCCGCGCTTTTTTTTGCCTGGCCCAGCGGATTATGGCATGGAAAGTCCTAATCTCGAGCTCATAGGAGTGAAGTACGCTTCTCGCGCGCAGGTCCTGCGCGTTTTCGACCAGGATTATGGCCGGAGCCTGTATCTATTTCCGCTGACCGAACGACGCAAGACGCTTCGGAGCGTGCGTTGGGTGCACGAAGCCACCGTGTTGCGGATTTGGCCGAATCGCCTGTCCGTGCGAATTATCGAGCGCCAACCCGCGGCTTTCGTGAAATTGCCCGCCGACAACATCGCGCGCTGGGCATTGATTGACGATGAAGGCGTGATTCTGGACCCGCCGGCCAAGTCGGTCTTCCGCTTGCCTGTGCTGGCTGGCATTCGCCCTAGTGAGAGTCTGGAGAAGCGCGGCACGCGTGTGCGACGGATGCAGCGTCTCACGAAGGATCTGGGACGGCTGGCGGACAAGGTTTCGGAAATCGACGTGACTGACCTCGACGATTTGAAGATTACCGAACAGGTCGAGGGAACGGCAGTGTCGCTAATGTTGGGAGACCGGAATTTTTCTTCGCGACTCCGAAACTTCCTGGATCATTATCAGGACATACACGCCCGGATGCCGCAGGCGTCGACTTTTGATCTGCGGCTCGACGACCGGATCACGGGATTGGAGGCCGCGGGCAATGCACGATAAGACCACGATCGCTGTTGGACTTGATGCGGGCAGTGCGCAGACACGGTGTTTAATTCTGGCGATGGAAGACGGGCGCTTGGCATACCTGGGCCACGGCGAAGTGGAATCCACTGGATGGAGCAAGAGTAGGCTGGTGGATCAAAAAGCGCTTACCGCCTGCGTGCAATCGGCTGTGCGGCGAGCCGAAATGGAAGCGCGCGTTCCGGTGGACGCTATGGTCGTAGGGATTGGCGGGAGCAGCATCGACGGTCACAACAGCCGCGGGCTGTATGAATTTGGCCGGCCTCGGGCCGTAACGTTGGACGACATGGCCTACGCAGTGGAGCGGAGCGAGCAGGTCCGGCTCGAGCAGGATCGCGCCATCCTGCATTTGTTCCCCCAAGACTTCACACTGGATGGCCGCTCCGGAAAGCGCTACCCGCGCGGCTCGACGTGCTCGCGGCTGGAGGCGAATGTTCATCTGGTCACTGTTTCCCAACAGGAGCACGATTCGATTATCGCGGCTGTTCAGCAAGCCTCCTATGCCATCGAAGAGACGATGTTCGAGCCCGTTGGAGCCGGTTATTCCGCTCTTTCGGAGGAAGAACGCAACCGCGGAGTCGCGGTGATCGACATCGGTTTGCACTCCACCGACCTGGTTGTCTACGACGGCGAAGCGGTGCTGCTGGCCCGCACTCTGCCAATCTCGGCGGATCACTTCACGCGCGATGTAGCGGTCGGTTTGACAGTCCAATATAACGATGCCGAACGACTGAAGATCCAATATGGCTGCGCAATGCTCGGTCTGACCTCCGACAACAGTTATATCGAAGTTCCGTCGGCCGAGGGCCGTTTGCCACGCGAAGCACCGCGCAAGCAATTAAACGAAATTCTGGAAGCGCGGGCCGAAGAGTTATTCATTTACGTGGGCTCGGAGCTAGTCACCATCGGGATGGATCAGAAACTGCTGGAAGGTGTGATCCTAGCGGGCGGCGGCGCTATGCTCAACGGCATGTGCGACATGGCGGAGAGAGTTTTGAATTGTCCGGCGCGCAATGCTTTGCCAACCGGAATTCGGAGCTTTCCCGAAGAGCTGTGCAATCCGGTCTGGGCCACAGTGGCCGGTCTGGCGCGATATTCGGCGCGATTAAAAACGAATCGGGAAGGCCGGCGTAAGGCTCCCGGGCTGGTAGGGATGTTGTTTCGGTGATTGCTAACTCAGGCTGAGGCCTGTCTTATGAGGAGGTTTGAATGGACGCATTGAAATTTGCCATCCAGGAAGAGGCGCTGCTCGGCACCAAGATCAAAGTGATCGGCGTGGGAGGCGGCGGGTCAAACGCGGTAGCCCGCATGATGGACGAGGGCCTTACCGGCGTTGAATTTCACATCCTCAACACGGATGTCCAGGCGTTGAATGCTTCATCGGTTCCGAACAAGCTGGCCATCGGATCGAAGGTGACCAACGGTCTGGGAGCTGGTTCCGATCCAGCATTGGGCCGGCAAGCCGCGCTTGAGGACACTGAGAAAATCATCGAGGTCTTAGAGGGCGCCGACATGGTGTTCGTGACGGCGGGTCTGGGCGGCGGCACCGGAACTGGCGCAGCGCCGGTGGTCGCCTCGCTGGCCAAGGAACTGAACGCGCTCACGGTCGCGGTTGTCACCAAACCCTTCGCCTTTGAAGGACCGCGCCGGATGAAACAGGCCGATCGCGGACTGTCGGAGATCGGCGGCACGGTTGATACCGTCATAACGGTGCCGAATGACCGCCTGTTGGAACTGGTCCCGCGCGGCACCAGTTTCTTCGAGGCTTTCCGCGTCGCAGACGACATCTTGCGACAGGCCGTCCAAGGCATCAGCGACATCATCACCACGCCCGGTCTCATCAATCGCGATTTCTCAGATATTCGGGCGATCATGTTGGGCATGGGCTATGCCATGATGGGCACCGCCGCGGCTTCCGGCGAGAATGCGTCCATCGAGGCGGCCCGCCAAGCCATCAGTTCGCCGCTGATGGAAGAGGGCGGAGTGAAAGGCGCGCGCGGCGTGCTGATCAACATTACTGGATCCAGCCGCCTGAGTCTGCACGATGTGAATGAAGCGTGCTCGTTGATTCGGGCCGCGACCGCCAATGAAGACGCGCAGATCAACTTCGGTGTGGTTCTGAACGAATCGCTCAAGGATGAGGTAAAGATCACGGTGATCGCTACCGGATTCCAGCGCGATAACCTGCCACAACTGGCGCGAAGGGCGGTGGCCTCGGTTGAGTCCGTAATGCCGGAGCCAGTGCCTCCTCCTCCCGCTCCAGTGATGGAAGCAGTCATGAATCACGCGTCGTTATTCCGTGACATACCGCCTGCGCCTCCACCGCCGCCACAGGAGACGCAGGGGCCAGCGACCGTCCCCACGGATGATCTGGAAGTGCCGGCTTTCATGCGCCGGGAGCGTCGCCTGTATCAGTAAGAGCTACGGAACGTAGCTTGGTCCTCGGACTACGTGGCCCGGCAGCGCGTCGGTCTGTTTCCCTTTCTCGATAACCGGCTTGCCGTTCACTAACACGTATTGCATACCTTCCGATAGCTGATTGGGATTCTCGAACGTGGCGCGATCAGTGATCGTGGCCAGATCGAAAATCACGATATCGGCCCACATGCCCTGCTTCAACACTCCGCGATCCGTCAGACGCATACGCTGGGCCGGAAGCGCGCTGAACTTGCGGATGGCTTCCTCAAGCCTGAGTTTCTGATCCTCTCGAACATACTTCCGCAAAATGTGCGGGAACGTACCATAAGCGCGTGGATGCGGATGCTCGCGGCCGAGCAGACCGTCGGGCGCGGTGCCCTGCGAATCGTTGCAGAGGGAAACCCAGGGTTGCTCGAGCGCCAGCAGGACGTCCGGCTCCGACATTCCGAATACGGCCACTGAGGTGAAAGCGTCGTCCTCAATCAACAGATCGAATGTGGCGTCGATCGGATCTTTGTTCCAGATCTTCGCGATTTGGGCGATGGTCTTGCCTTGAAGCGGCCGCAGCTTGGGGTTGTGCACCACGCTGACCAGGATGGCGTCCGGGCCCGCGATCTCCTGCCACTCGTTGTCCCAGGTGGTGCTAGGGGTCTCCATCTCCTTGCGAATTCGCGCGCGCATGGCCGGATCTCTGAGCCGTTCGATCAACTTCGCATCGCCGCCATCATGCGCCCAAGGCGGGATGAAGGCCGAAAATGTATTGAACCACGCTGTGTACGCGTATGTATCGGCGGTGATATCGAGGCCCGACTGCCGCGCCTTTTCGATTTTGCCTACAATCTCCGGCATCCGCCCCCAGTTGGCCTTGCCGGCGGCTTTCAGGTGCCAGATCTCTGCGGGAATCTTCGCCTCGCGCGCGATTCGAATCACTTCGTCTATAGCGGGAACGATCGCATCGCCTTCGCTCCGCATGTGGGTGGCATAGATGCCGCCCATCTTAGCGGCTTCCGAGGCAAGCGCAATTAATTCGTCGGTCGAGGCGTAGGGTGCGGGGGCGTATTGCAGAGACGTCGACACCCCTACCGCCCCGTCGCGCATGGCTTCCCGAACCAACTGGCGCATGCGCTCAAGTTCGGAGGGATTCGGCAGGCGATTGTCGTCGCCGATCACCATGCGTCTAACCGTGGTCGCTCCTACATAGCTGGCTAGATTGATGCCCATGCCTTGGCGCTCGAGGCGCGCGAAGTACTGGCGAAACGTGGTCCAATCCGGCTTGATTTGAAAGTGGTCGTAGGTCGCGGCGTCGGCTTTCACGATCCTGTCGTTGAGCGGCGCGATGGAATTGCCTTCGCCGGTGATCTCGGTGGTAATGCCTTGGAAAATCTTCGAGGGCAGGTGCGGGTTAACCAGGATCGTGAATTCGGACTGGCCCAGCATGTCAATGAATCCCGGCGCGACCACCAGGCCATGGGCGTCGATGCTACGTTTGGCCTGCACTTCGGTCAAGTGCCCGATTGCAGCCACTCGTCCGCCCGCGATCGCGATGTCGCCTGAATACCACGGCGAGCCGGTGCCGTCGACGATATGGCCGTTGCGGATGAGGAGGTCGTAAGGCTGGGCCGATGCGCCAAGCGCAAGGAGGAGAAGCAACGTAAAGTTCTTCAAGTGGGAATTATAGCGCCACAATCAGCCGATAATATCTGTACGAGCTCAGATAACCCATCAGATAACCCAGAGGACAATGATCCGATTCTTCAGATGCTCGGAGTGGGCAAGGAAATCTGGGCAGACACTGATGCCGACGAGTATATCCGCGCATTGCGTGCAAACTGGAATGGACCCCAGCCGGACCTGAACGTCGAGCGGAAACCCGGGTAAGCCGCGCGCAGCTCTGAATCATCCCCCTCTCTCGTAGCATCTACAATCTAGTTAATGCACGGAATCATCCCTTTCCTGCTCAGGCACGGCTACTGGGTGCTCTTTGCCAACGTCTTGGCCGAGCAGGCCGGGTTGCCGATCCCCGCTATTCCCGTGATGCTCGCGATGGGGGCGCTAGCCGGCTTGGGCAACTTTTCTTTCGCAATGGCCCTGGCCTTAGCGATCTGCGCAGCTCTAACAAGTGACCTGATCTGGTTCCGTCTCGGCCGCGTTCGTGGCCATTCGATTCTTAATCTTCTGTGCCGCATATCGCTGGAGCCCGATTCCTGTGTAAGCAATATCCAAACTGTTTTCCGCAGGTTCGGCGCGCTGGCGCTGCTCTTTGCAAAATTCGTTCCCGGTCTCAACACCGCAGCCGCTCCGATGGCCGGACTCATCCGCATGCCGCTGCTGAAATTCCTAGCCGCCGATATTGCCGGAGCAGCCGCCTGGAGCGGAAGCGCTCTCGTGGTTGGGTACTTGTTCCGCGATCAGCTGGAGCTGGCGGCCGAGCAGGTTGGACACATGGGCTCCTGGTTGTTGCTTCTCCTGGCTGGCCTACTCGCCTGCTACATCGCCTGGAAATATTATCAACGCCGGCGATTCATTCGCGACCTGCGCGTGGACCGCGTCACGCCCGAAGAGTTGATGAAAATGATCGAATCCGGCGAAGATCTGGCGGTGGTGGATCTGCGGCGCATGCTCGAAGTGGAACATGATAGCCAAAAATTGCCGGGCGCGATCTGGATCGATTTGGACGAACTGGACGCGCGCGAGCAGGAGATCCCTCGCGATAAGGACGTCGTCCTTTATTGTTCTTGACCAAACGAAGCCTCCAGCGCCCGTGCGGCGCTGCAACTGCTCCGTAAAGGAGTGATCCGCGTGCGGCCGCTCGCGGGCGGCATCGAAGCCTGGCGCGCGCACGGGTATCCGCTGGAGATGATCGATGTCGGGTAAGCTTTAGTTCGTTTGACTGACATGCGGCGGGCTTGCTAGCATCCGACCATGCAGCGTGAATCAGCCTTGCTGAGGGCTCGCCTGGTGACAATATGATCATCGATTGTCACGGGCACTACACCACTGCGCCGCGTGAATTGGAACTCTGGCGGCAGGGTCAACTTGCCAATCCGAACGATATTTCGGTAGCGCCGCCGGCCATCAGTGATGACCAGATTCGCGAGAGCCTGGAAAAAGCCCAGCTCAAATTCCAGCGCGAGCGCGGGACCGATGTCACCATCTTTTCTCCCCGCGCCTCCGCCATGGGACATCATCTAGGCAACGCTGCGACGAGCCTGCAATGGTCCCAGGTCTGCAATGATCTGATCTATCGTGTATGCAGGCTTTACCCTGATAATTTTGTCGGCGTCTGCCAATTGCCCCAATCGCCCGGCGTCCCTCCCGCCAATTGTGCCGGAGAGTTGGAGCGCTGCGTCAAGGAACTCGACTTCGTGGGTTGCAATCTGAACCCCGACCCCTCCGGAGGCCACTGGACTGATCCGCCGCTGACCGATCGCTGGTGGTATCCGATCTACGAAAAGATGGTCGAACTCGACGTGCCTGCAATGGTACATGTCAGCGCATCCTGCAATCCCAACTTCCATACCACCGGCGCGCACTATATCAACGCCGACACCACCGCCTTCATGCAGTTTCTGACATCCGACCTCTTCAAGGATTTCCCGACACTGAAGTTTGTCATTCCGCATGGCGGCGGCGCAGTGCCGTATCATTGGGGACGCTATCGGGGCCTCGCCCAGGATTTGAAACGGCCGCCTCTGGGTGAGCTATTACTCCACAACGTGTTTTTCGATACTTGCGTGTATCATCTGCCAGGAATCGAACTGTTAACGAAGGTGATCCCGATCGACAACATCCTGTTTGCCTCTGAAATGGTAGGCGCAGTAAAAGGCATCGACCCCGAGACGGGCTATCACTTTGACGACACCAAGCGTTACATCGACGCGGTTCCCCGCCTCAGCGATAAGGACAAACAGAAGATCTTCGAGGGCAATTCGAGACGCGTGTATAGCCGGTTGCACAGCAGCGTCTTTAGACAGCCTAGTTCGGCACGAAGCGCCGATTAGAGCCGTTGCCTCTACTCCCACGCTCGATTAGAGACCGTATTTTCATATGTCGCCCCGGGTGCGACCAACCCCCAGCTTAAGGTCCACTGATAGGTATGATCGAAGCGCTCGCGCGTGTACGGCTCGGGCGGCGCATTGAGAATTCGGTGCAGATTGAGCTCATTGCTTTGCAGAAGCCCACCTGCTTCCTCGATCATGTAGTGCGCGTAACGTCCCGGATCCTTCTGAATCGCTTCGGCCGCCTCGGCCTCGGCCCGGAACATCTTCGCCAATGTCGGACCATCCAGCTCGTCGCCGGCCGCCTCGCTTCGGGTCGAACGCGACTCAATGAGCACGCGGCATCCACGCTTCTCGGCCACGCTAATCCACGGCTCCATCAGGCTGACCGCTTCCACATCGCCTTTGATCAAGGCCTCCAAACGCTCCTTGTGCGTGCCGGCGTTAACCCACTGGATCTGATCCCGCTTCAAAAAGCCTTCCAGCATTTTCAGCATGGTGAAATGTGAGCCGTTGAAAGGGCTCACCGCGATTGGCGTGTTCTTCAGTTGCTCTGGCTCGTAGATGCCCTTCTTAGGATGAGTGACGATTGCAAAGGATGACATCGCCGAGCCCAGAGCCACGATCTTGGCCGGTCGATGTCCGGACTCGACGTTCGACTCCACCGCGCGTTTCATGATCCCCCACTCGCACATCCGAAACTGATCGCACTTGCCTTGCTCGTAGAGCGATTCCATGGTGCGCTCGAAGATGTTGGTCCGCAGCGCCTGATGGCCGGACTCACGCTGCGCCGTGCCGGGCGTCTTCAGAATCTCAACATCCAGCCCCTCGTCGCGGAAGAAGCCTTGGTCCCGCGCCACCAACAACGGCAGATCGTGGATGGCGTTCATCATCGAAACTCTGACTTGCTTCAGCGTAGTCGCGGCGATGCTCACGTGATAGATTCTCCCTTTCGATAAGGATAGCTATTCCAGCTTCAGCGTGCTGGACGCAAACAGCTCTTCGGGTGCGTACGCCTTCGGAATGATATGCTGGTCAACCGCGAACTGAACCAACGTTTCAACCGGCCTTTGATTCGCTTCCACACCGAACGGAAACGGGTCGTCACCAACCACGCGTGACACCTCGATCGCCGCCTCATCCGCAGCCGTCAGCTCCATTCCCGCCCGTAAACGAGAGAGATAAGCGGATTTAGCGGCCTGGAAGGCGAGATAAAGCTCTTCGGCTACCCAAGGCTCGGCTTCCAAAACCGAATTCGCGATCACCACCGTGTGATTGATCGGATAGACACCCGTCTTGCGAAAGTACGAAAAGCCAGCCTCGCGGGCATTCGGGATCAGCGGCTGGATCTCCGGGGAGTTGATCTTAATGTCGCCAACCGCCGCGTCGATCTCGCCGGAATCGAACAGCTCGGCAACGGTCTGGCCGCGAAACCTGTAGTCCACGTTCGATGGCGCGTGGAACTCCGCCACGTGTTCATCGTTGGTGGGCGCCCAAGTAATCTTTCGATGATCCACGCCGTACTCACTTTGAAGAATTCCACGCGCCCAAGTACCGGTGGTGACGGTGTAGCCGCGATTCACCCCGACCACTCGGCCCTCCAGATCTTTCGCTTCCTTGATCCCGGAGTTTACGCGGAAAAAACTGGCCCGGTGGTGAAAGTTCCGGGTGATGAAAACGGGAATTGCCGTGATAGGCAGGCCATAAGCTTTGGCGCAGAGATAGGTGGTGAACGCCATTTCGCAGATGTCGAACTCTAGGCCGCGCACCATGCGGCGCATGCCAGCGACCGCGGAATCCACTGCAATATGCTCTAACTGCAAGCGACCAGTCGCGGTGCTGCCATTCTTCAAAGCTCTCGTGACGCCGTAGTTGCCGACCGCAATCGTGAGAGGACGCACTGGTAGTATCATCTCTTTTTCGAGGCCACTCATGCGGGTTATTCACGCTCATTACCGCCGCGCAAGTGCACAGGGATGCCGTGGGCCGCCGAACTAGCCCGAAACCGGCGCAGCCGATTAAGCGGATGGGAAATCCGTTAGGCTTCGGATCTCGCGAATGTGGCCGGCGTGGCTCTCCGCGTGCCGCGCATTTGCAAGCTCAAGTCTCAGCCCAAGAGTTTGGAGTTCGTCGCATTTGGACTCAGCTTCTCCTGGGAACTCTGGCGGACGCGGGGCTGATCTCCCTGGAGGAATATACCGACGCTTCATCGCGGCTCATCGGAATGGAGTTCATAACGACCATGTTCGATGCTTCGTCTTTATTGGCCGGCTTTCGGCTAGCCGGATGGCTGTCGCATGTGCCTCCCGCGGCGCAGTTCGTTAAGATCTTCGCTGACCCCCAGGCCAATGGCCAAAGGTTATTCACGATATTCGTCGGTTTTATCCAAAAGCTATTCCAGGAACCCCATCGCGCGTTCTGACCGATGTGGCGTCACGCGGTCGCTACTTGAGGGTCTGGAACGCAGGCCCGACGGAGTAGTATTACTGAGAAGCCTGGGACAGTCCGTCGCGCGAGTTTTTGGAGTCGACGCTGTTGGTCAGATGCAATTCGAGAAGTGTTATGACCAGTGGTTATCGCATCGTGAGCATCCGTTGGTATTGCCTGGTTAAATCCGAGCACGTTTTCGCAGCCCGCTCGGCAATTGGGCCCAATTCACAGTCCGGAAACTGGCAGCCGATATAGTCATGGACCTAGCCCGATTGCTCCCCTGAAGTCCTCATCGCGTCGGCCACGCGAGTGCCTGTCCGCACGATTGGCGGAACAGAGAGCGTTTCTCATTCTACGAGTGCCGACATCTCAACCGTTGAAAGTTCTGCCGCTGACTCCACTCGCCATTTACTCTAATCTAGCCTTTCTGCAACGTGAGCTGACACAAGCGGCAAAGCAAGAAGGAATCGCTACTTCCCTTTGCTTCTGTTTCGCTTAACGCGTAGTGATCACTTGGGGTGTCACATGGATCAGGGCCCCGGGATTGGCGTCTTCCAGCATCCACAGCGAGCCATCGGGCCCTTCTTCCACATCGCGTATGCGGTGGCCCACATCCCAGCGCTCAGCGGTTTTGGCGCCGCCATGGCCGTCAAAGATGATTCGGTTTAGCGACTTGGTCTCCATGCCGCTGATGAAGCCGCTGCCGTTCCATTGCGGGAAGCTCTGGGCGCCATGGTAGAACATCAGATTGCCCGGCGCGATCACCGGCACCCAATAAAGCACGGGCTTCGCCAGGTCGGGCAGCGTGTCGGGCTTGGGAATGGGCACGCCGTTATAGTTCTGGCCATAGGAGACGAGCGGCCAGCCATAATTCTTCCCTTTCTCGATCAGGTTCAGCTCGTCGCCGCCTCGCGGGCCATGCTCGACCTCCCACAATTCGCCGGTGGGCGAAAACGCCAGGCCGTAGGGCGTGCGGACGCCACTGGCCCATGTTTCCGCCGGCGTCAGATTCGGGGCCGAAAAGGTATACATGCTGACCACCTTCGCGGTCTTGGCGGCTTCGGTGTCACGGGGAGGATCGATCAGGGGAATGGTGGCAGCGCCGGTTTTGCCGAAGTTGGGATTGCCGGGGGCGGGTTTGCCGTCCAACGTCAGGCGCAGGATCTTGCCTTCGGGCTGGTCTGGATCTTGGGCGGGGGTCATGCGCTGACGGTCACCAACCGAGAGGAACAGATACTGGCCGTCGGGCGAGAAGGCGATCTGCGCGCCTTCCTGGCCACCCTTGCCCTTGGGCATCTGGCGCCACAGCACCTCGAAGTTTCCCAGTCTAGCCGAAGTAGCGGTAGCGTTGAGCTTGGCGCGGGCCAGCGCCAGGCCGCCGCCATAGTCGCCCGGCTCGACATAGGTGAGATAGATACTCTGGTCGGTGGCGTAACGAGGCGAGACGAAGACGCCAAGCATGCCGTTCTGGCCCTGCCAATAGACCGGGGGCGTAGCGCCCACCGGGATCTTCTGTCCGTCCCGGGACACCAGCCAAACGGGCCCGACCTTTTCGGTGATCAGCATACGGCCATCGGGCAGAAAGGCCAGCCTCCAGGGCAGTTCAAAGGTGGCCACCGTGGTCATGGTGAAGGGCAGGCTGGCTTCGGGCTTCTGTTCTCCCACATTAACCTGGGCCCAGGCCGCCACCGTCGCCAGCGTGACAAGTAATGCCGTTTTCGCCAATCTCATTGTCATTTCTCTCCTTGCTTCTCAAGCGCGCGACCGTAAGCGATCCCGCGCACTGTTATCTGTCGTAATTTTAGCATTGCGGTGGTAGTTCAACGCGAGCTATGGCCGGAGAAAAACGTATCGCCGACCACTACTGCATTTAGCTGGGCACGCTGAAC
>DATMMD010000256.1:0-31941 GCA_035569875.1 Bryobacteraceae bacterium | reverse complement strand
CGACGGCTCAATCGGGCCGCTGGTTCCTCCATTCCCAGCGTCGGTGGCGAGTATCGGCGTGACGATCGGCGGCGTGGATGCTCAGGTCACCTTCGCGGGCCAAGCGCCGGGCCTGATCGCCGGAGCGACACAGGTGAATGTCGAGCTACCGCAGACTGCACCCGTCGGGCCCGCCGTCCCCATCACGATTTACGCCGCGGGCTACGCCAGCCAAGTGGGGCAATCGGTCACCATGGCAGTGCAGTAAGCGGAACTAAAAGGCGAACGCGACCATTGTCTCCCGAAAGCAGTGTATCGGGGTTAGCGCACCAGGCAACCGCCAAAGTACTGCTGCCGCGACGACACTGCCGACAGGTCGTGGTATACGAACGCGCCCGTGGCAAAGTAGTGCCCCACCAGCGCCTTGCGTGTCAAACCAAGGTCGCGACGCTGCGATCCGCCATGCAGCAGATTGGCGTGCCAGATCAAGACATCGCCTTTACGCGCCTCGAAATACTTCGGCTGAAGCCCATGCTCCGCGATCAATCTTTGCACGTGCGGTTCGTAGCGTGCGCGATACGACGTATAGCCGTCCTTCTTCATGTCGTCCACCGAGATCTGCAAATCGCGGCTGAACACGTACGGTAGGCGGTGGCTGCCTGGATAAAACTCCAAGGGGCCGGAATCCGTTCGAATGTCCTCAAAGGCTATCCAGGCCGCCGCCAGATAACCCAGCGGATAGGTGGTCATGTGAATTGAGTCCGAATGTGCGGATTGTTGGCTTCCTTTATGCGACGCGATGGTCTGCAGGAGCTTCACAGGATGGCCCAGCAGGCGCTGGAGCCAGCGCATCAACTCCGGGCGCTTAGCCACGCTGCAAAACGGACGGACTCGCTTGTGAGGATTCAAACACCGCCCCGGGAGTGGGTCTCCGTCCGCAGCCGGCTCCGGCGCAAGCGTGATGTTCCCGCCTTGTACCGACTGCTCATACGCCTGCCAGGCGCCATCCAGCAGAGAATCGGGAATCAGCTTGGGCAGGATGACGTAGCCAGTTTCGGCCCAGTGACGGCAGAGTGCGGCCTGTTCGGCAGGCAAGGTCTCGATCTGCTGGGACCAATTATCGCGATCGAGCCAAGGCTTGGGTCCAGAGTCGGGAAAATACTCGGCGCGGTACGCAGGCAGCCGGGAGAAATTCAAAGGTAGATCGGCAATCCGGCGCCGTGGGAGTACGCGCAGAATAGAGTCAACCAGCGGCATCTCCTCTGAGGATACTTCACCGGCGGCTTGCACTGTCTCGGGTGCCAGACCAACCAACGCGTACACTGTTGGCCGGTGAACATATCACTCCGGTCCCGCCTTCCAAGCCAGATTACGAAACGAACCCGAGCGAGTCGGCTTTTCATACACTTCGCTGCGAAATTTAGGTAAAAAATTCGTGTAACGCACACGACTTTGGGACCCTGGAAACATTTCCAGTCCTTAAGAAAGCTTAACTTACCGTCTTGGCACTCCCCTTGCTCTGAAAGAACTTATGCGTCTGAGACTGCGGCTGATCGTCTCCCTTGTGGTCGCAGTCACGATCGTCTCGGTGGCTTTCGCGCTCTATCAAGTGCAGGCAGAAGACAGGTCGCGGAAGAACGAACTCGAGCGGCGGGCTCAGGTCTTAGCCGAAAGCCTGCAGGAGACTGTCGAGCCCCTTCTTGCCAAGGGCGCCCAAGACAGCTTGCAAAGAATCGTCGAGCGCTTCGGCAACCGGGAGCGATTGGACGGTATTGCTATCTACGACAAGCAGGCTCATCCGGTGGTGATGACTCCGAATCTGGCGGCGCGCCTGGGCCCAGAACTTCCAGCCGTGGCCAAAACGTTGATGGACGGTCACAACTCCAGCCTCTTCTTCCAGGCCGGGAAGGACTCCGTCCATGTGTACGCCGTGCCGGTGCATCATGACGGCCAGCTCTGGGCTTTGGCTGTCTTCCACGACGCATCCGACATTCATGGCCAGGACATGGCGATCTGGCGCAACACATTTAAACATGTCCTGGTACAAATGCTGCTGATCTCCGCGATCACGCTGTTGATCGTCCGCTGGAGCATGGAGCGGCCCATTGCGCGCATGGCGCAGTGGTTAAAAGACCTTCGCACCGGCGAACACGTAACCGATCCGGACCTTCCCGTTGAAGACGTGCTCAAGCCGATTACGCGCGAAGTAACGAGCCTGGCCACCAGCCTGCGGATCGCGCGAGCATCGGCCGAGGAAGAGGCCCGGCTGCGCGAAGCGGCGGATTCGCTTTGGACCGCCGAACGGCTGCGGGTTTTTCAGCAAGCCACGCTCGAAGACAGCCGCCTGTTCGTCGTATCGAACCGTGAGCCCTACGAACATGTCCATCGCAATGGCACGATCGAGGTGCGAGTGCCGGCCAGCGGCCTGGTGACCGCCATGGAGCCGATTCTTCGTGCTTGCGCCGGCACCTGGATCGCTCAGGGCGCCGGGGATGCGGATCATGAGGCCGTCGACGCCAACGATCGGCTGCGGGTTCCACCGGACGAGCCGCAGTACATGCTCCGGCGTGTGTGGCTTACCAGAGAAGAAGAAGAAAGATACTATTACGGCTTCGCCAATGAAGGCCTGTGGCCGCTCTGCCACATCGCCCATACGCGGCCTATCTTCCGCGCCGAGGACTGGGAAGCTTACCGCGAAGTGAACGCCAAGTTTGCCGGCGCCGTCCTGGAGGAAATGGAGGGCGCCGAAAACCCGATTGTCCTGGTTCAGGATTATCACTTCGCCTTGCTTCCACGCCTGATCAAGGAAAAAAGGCCTGACGCGCGCGTGGCTATCTTCTGGCACATACCCTGGCCTAACCCCGAGTCATTCGGTATTTGCCCCTGGCGGCGTGAATTGCTTGAAGGGTTGTTGGGCGCCGATCTCATCGGCTTCCACATTCAATCCCACTGCAACAACTTTCTTGAGACCATCGACCGGACGCTCGAGTCCCGCATCGAATGGGAGCGCTTCGCTGTAAACAAGGGCGGCCACTTCACCCTGGTGCGGCCCTTTCCAATCAGCGTGGATTTCAAGGAGACGCAGGCAGCTGAGCATAAGGAAATCCGTGTGGAGCGAGATGCGCTGTTCAAACAGCTCGGCGTGGAGGCTGACTTATTGGGTATCGGCGTGGATCGTCTGGACTATACCAAGGGAATTCCAGAACGTTTTCGCGGCATTGAACGGTTCTTGGAAAAGTACGCCTCCTACAACGGACGCTTTACCTTTGTACAAATCGGAGCGCCCAGCCGCACGCACATCGATCGCTATCAGGACCTGAACGTCGAAGTGGAGCGCGAAGCGGAACGCATCAACCGGCGGTTCCAGAGCAAACACTGGAAGCCCATCGTTTTCCTGAAAAGGCATCACAACCATTCCGAGATCGACCCCTACTATCGCTTATCGGACCTGTGCCTGGTGACTTCGCTGCACGATGGAATGAACCTGGTGGCCAAGGAATATGTAGCCGCCCGTGACGACAATGGCGGATCTTTGATCCTGAGCTGCTTCACTGGCGCCAGCCGTGAGCTTCAGGACGCTTTGATTGTGAATCCTTACGATACCGAGGAACTCGCGGACGCGATCCACAGGGCGGTCGCCATGGACCCGCGCGAACGGCGGGAGCGCATGCGCAGAATGAGGAGAACCGTGAAGCAGCATAACATTTATCGCTGGGCGGCCAATTTGATCGCCGCAGTGTCGGAGATTCGCGTCGAGCTACCGGAAGGAGTCAAGGGCCAGCCGGCTTGAAGTGATGCCGCAACCTTTATTCGACCACTTGCCCCAGATTGCTTCGTCCATTCGTGATGCCTCCTACGTTTTTCTGTCGCTGGATTTCGACGGTACCTTGGCGCCTATCAACGTAAACCCGGGCGCGGCCACGATGCCGCTCCAAAGCCGGCGGGCGTTGAGGGCTTTGGAGGCAGGCCACCGGTCCTCAGTGGCGATCATCAGTGGACGGGCGCTTCCTGACCTTAGAGAGCGCGTTCGAATGGAAGAAATCATTTACGCCGGTAATCATGGGCTCGAGATCACCGGCCCCGGAATGCATTTCATCGAGCCCACCGCCGCCCGAAGGGTGGAAGCGCTGGAGGAACTCTCTCGGCAGCTGCAAGTACGCTTGCGGCACATTCCCGGCGTCGAGGTGGAAAGTAAGGTGTTCACCGCCAGCATTCATTTCCGCAGAGCGTCCCGGAGTAGCCTGGATGAAGTTCACAAAACCGTGCAAGATGCGGTGATTCCGATCGTCAGCCTTTTTCAGGTGACCCAAGGGCTGCAGGTTTTCGAAATCCGGCCGCGTGTGAATTGGCACAAGGGACTGGCAGTTCGCTGGATTCGGGAAGCGCTGGGAAGACGCGACGCTTTGGCCATGTACCTGGGCGACGACTTAACCGATGAGGACGCGTTTCGAGCGCTGCCGGACGGCATCACCATCAGTGTCGGCCGGACCGCTGGCACCTGCGCGGCGTATTACATCGAGATGCAAGAGTCTGTGCAGGAGTTCTTGCAGTGGCTGGCTGGGCTATTAGGGAATACTGCGGTAGCAGGCCAACGCGGCTGAATTGCAGTTTTATTGCTTTTCGGCCGAAGAGAACAAGGGATGGGCCGTATTCTGCCATTTGTTCTATTGTTGGCCAGCGCGGTCGCCCACGCCGGCGAACGCGTGCTGGAAAGCATCTTACCGTCACTCGACTACGGCCCCATGTGTTGGTCCAGCCTGCAGCTCCAGAATCTTGGCGACCGCGAAGTCACTGTGGAGCTCCAGCCTCATCGGGCCAGTGGCGGATTGGTGGCGCTGGCGGGCCACTGGCAATCGATCACGCGGTTAAAGGCCGGCGAGCGCGCCGACTATCGCCTCGAAATCCTAGAGGAGACCGGGCGCGCGTGGGTGAAGATCCGCGAAAGGATTCCGTCGCCCCAACTCTCCCCGGTGATCGCCGTGTCGGGCCGGGCTGAATGCGCGGAGGACAATCAGTTGCGCAGCACGCCGCGCGAAGTCGCATATCCCACTCGCAACCCGTGGTTCACCGGAGATATCGAGGAGATGCACGGCAATCTTATCTCGCTAGTCAACACTTCAGAGGTCGCGGCCAAGGCCTCGCTCTGCTACTCGGCCGGGAATCTTTATTCGCTGCCGAGTGACTCGCGCGCCAAAACGGAACTTACCTTGATCTGCTCGGCTGCCTTCGATGTTCAGATTCCGCCTTTCGCCTCGCGCCAATTTCCGGTAGAGCATGAAGGCAACTCGCATTTCTCTATTAAGACCGAGGGCCAGTCCATCGTGCTGCAAATGCTGCACCCCTTAGCAACTGGCGTTAAGGTTTACTCCGTCGATTCGACCATTAAGTTCGGCGGCGAAGCTGGATACGAGAAATAGCCTATCTAATATTCAGACCAAGTTTTGTCAAATCCGTTAATAGACCGGCCTCGTTCAAGGCGTCGTCATACGCCCAGGCCTTCACTTCGCAACCTTGCGGCAATTTCCCGGGTGGGATCGCAATCTGCCAACCGGATTTTAGAAAACGACCATCGCCCAACTCGCGAACCACGTCCGGACGAATTTGCCAGGGCTGGCCGGCGGCCACAATCGCGTGGTTGTCGCCGCAAGTCAGTAGCGTCATGTCGGCGGGCTTGTGTTGGCTTAACAGCACAGCCCAGCCCTTCATCATGAGCACATCGCCAGAATCGACTGTATCGAGGAAACCGCGAGCTGTGCCCATAAAGCGCACCTCGGTCACGGGCAAGCCCGAAGCTCGCTGTTCACCGAACAAGAGGAACGCGCGCCCGGCGAGGGCGTCATACGCCCAGGCCTGGATCCGATCGGCGCCCTGCGGTAGCTCGAACCATTTCTCCCAGCCGGTTGGATTGTGGCTGGCGTTTACTTTCATCCAGTCGGCCATTGCAAACGCGACTGGAGCACTGTTGGCGCCAACGTAGCTGAGGACGACGGCGTCGGCAGCTCCGGAGCCTGACGCTCTATAGAAGCCGCTACCGGCATTCGTCAGGGATTCGAAAACGCCAAATTGTTTCGACAAAGGATCGGCAGAGCCCGCCAAAAGTCTCAGATCGGGCGATTGAACCAGCGGCGGATGAAAGAAATCCAGACGCTCGAGAGACTGCACTCGTTGCTTGAGTAGCATGGGGTCCCAATCCAGGCGCTGCGTCTGGCAGGGATCATCGATGAGATTGAAGAATGCGAGGCAGGCCTTGGATTCAAGCCGGTCGGTGCGCGTCTCCTTCATTTGCCCTATGGCGTACAACGCTGTGAAGAGCTGCAAAAACACGATCATGGCCACCGAGCCCTCGATGCTCGCGCGCTTCCATCCTGACGGCGGGGCGTCCGGTGGCGCGAACAAAATCGGGAATAGGAAAATCAGAGCCACCAACAGGTAAACCGAGAACGAGGTATAGCGTGATTCGAGCAAGCGTTGCGGAGACGAAGTGGCCCTTCCCAGAGTCACGATCACGGCGGTGACCAGCGAATACGCTCCGATCGTCAACCACGGCAGGCAGCGCCATAGCATGCCTGGCCTTCGCCGGGAATCGATGAGTCTCAGACCGGTTGGCACGGCTAATAGCACTACTGCGGCACCGATGAAATGCGCCAACCTTTCTTCGTTGATCCCCGTTCCTAAACTCAGCGGTGCTCCCAGGAAACCGAGGAACGATATGATCACCAGTTCACTGTGGGCCAATAGATTTGGTATCTCGGGACGGCTGCTGAGAAACCGGTAATGGTAAAAGAAAGCCGCGACGTTTAGGGTAGTCAGCGCGATCCAAATGGACGCAGCCCACAGCTTGGCCGGCTTGCCTTTGAACTGCTGCAATACCGCCGGAATCAGCAAAACCCAACAGCTCAGCCCATTCAAATAAGAGTATCCCGCGATCGTCGCGAGCGCCGACGCGATCGCCAGCTTGAGCCCCTTTCCACTGTTGGAATACAAGACCACGAGTGCCGTACTCAGGCACGCCACGGGCAGCAGCATATCCACCTGCATGCCCCATAACCAGTTCTCATATTGAATCGGGCTGAAGATCAGCAGACTCGCGAGAAACGTTCCAGTGAGCAGTCGAACCGCGGTTCCCTGCAGAGTCAACCTAGCCAGCCGATACACATTCAACAGCACGACCGCAGCCAGTAGCCACAGCGCCGCCAGGTCCCACTTGACGTTGCCGTGCGCAAGAGCGTCGATTCCCAGCATCAGCACGCGAGGGAAGAGAAGCCGGTGTTCGTTATACTGCGCGAACAATTGTCCGAATGTCAGGATGTGGAGGTGGAAAGCTTCGGCCAGCCCAACGATGGACCATTGATCCCAGAACGGCACATCCACGCCGTAGACGTACAAAAGGAGGGCGAGTGCGATGGCCGGCGAAGCAATCAGAATAAGCCCAGAGATGGGAAGGCGCTTCAATTTCCTATTCGCCATGTTCGGCGCGACGCGGGACGATCCTGGGAGCCTACCTGTGGCAGACTGTTCCAGTAGATAGATGAACACTCAAGATAGCAAGTCGGTGTGGGCCGCGCTCGATTCATTTCGGATCGAGCTGCCATCCTGGGGCTTCGCAAACACCGGAACCCGATTCGGTAAGTTTCTGCAACCCGCGGCAGCCACCACGATTGAGGAAAAGCTGAGCGACGCGGGTGAAGTCCATCGCTGCACCGGCGCGTGCCCGACAGTCGCGCTGCACGTGCTATGGGATTTTCCAAACGGACTCGACAGCGTTGACCAGGTCAAGGCATCGGCGGAAAAATATTCGGTGCGGCCAGGCTCCATCAATCCTAACGTTTTTCAAGATCAGATATACAAATATGGCTCGCTGGGAAATCCAGCTCCGGATATACGGCGTACGGCGGTCGCGCATATTTTGGAAAGTATCGAAATCGGGCGCCGTCTCGAAAGCCGCGACATCTCGCTTTGGTTCGCCGACGGCTCTAATTATCCGGGTACGGCTAATATCCGCCAGCGCCGGGCGTGGTTTGAAGATGGCCTGCGGCAGGTGCACGGGAAGCTCGGCGCGAAGCAGCGGATGCTGGTGGAGTACAAGCCGTTCGAGCCCGCGTTCTATCACACCGATATCGCCGACTGGGGGATGGCGTTGGCGCTGGCAAAGTCGTCCGGCCCACAGGCGAAAGTTCTGGTGGATACGGGCCATCATTATTCAGCGCAGAACATCGAGCAGATTGCGGCCTGGCTGCTGGCGGATGGCATGCTGGGCGGTTTTCACTTCAATGACCGCCGCTACGCCGACGACGACCTGACGCTGGGATCGATCGATCCTTACCAGGTGTTCCGCATCTTCCACGAAATCGCGATGTACGAATGGGAGACTGCGAGTCGCGCCGATATCGCGTATATGATTGACCAGAGCCACAACCTAAAGGGCAAGATCGAAGCCATGATCCAGACCGTCGCGACGGCGCAGGAGCTCTATGCCAAGGCCGCGTTGGTGGATCGCGAAAAGCTGGCGCGGCACCAAAAGAGTTGCGCGTTAGTGGATGCTGAGAACTGTCTGAAGGACGCCTTCTCTACGGACGTGCGCCCGGCGATCGCGGAGTGGCGCCGATCCCACGGCCTGTTCGAAGATCCTTTGGCCGCTTTTCGAGCCAGCGGCTATCTGGAGCGAATTACGGCCGAGCGGGCCGAGAAGAATCGCGCGACCGCATCCAGCTACGCGTAAGAGACACGTGCAGGAATGCCGGCAGAATAGTCTTGAGTGTTCTCCATCCGCCCATGACCAGGATGATGTAGCCGAGTATAAAAAGCGACCGTAAAGTGAGGCGACAATCGATGCCTTCGGAACGGAACCGGACATTTTCTACTTTGCCAGCGAGGGGACATCTCTAGTTTACCTTGACACGAATTCGACTGCCGCTTGGATGTTCTGCGAATCTGTGATAAATTTGTTGTCCGCCTATGTGGCCTCAAAACTATTTTCCTCTCGCGGGAAGTCTGCCTCTTTCGACGCTGGCCGCCGCCGTTCCAATCCTGACCATGCTGGTCCTATTGGGCGTGATGCGGAAACCGGCATGGGTTGCGGCGTTGTGTGGATTTTTTGCCGCCGTTGTGGTCGCTGCGTTTGTCTACCAAATGCCATGGCGCAATGTCATTGGCGCCGCCACAGATGGAGCGGCCTTTGGCCTGTTCCCCATCGGATGGATCGTTTTTAGCGCTATTTTGTTGTATCGCGTCACGCTTGAGAGCGGAAAGTTTGAAGTTATTAAGGACTCCGTCGGTCATCTTACCGACGACCGCCGCCTGCAAGTGCTGCTCATCGCTTTCGCGTTCGGCGGGTTCGTCGAAGGCGGCGCAGGCTTCGGAACTCCGATTGCCGTAGCCTCCACCATGCTCGCCGGGCTTGGCTTTTCGCCCTTCTACGCAGCCGGGCTATGCCTGCTGGCGAACACGGCCCCGGTAGCATTCGGTTCCATAGGAATTCCCATTGTGACGCTTGCAGCAACCACCGGCCTGCCCCTGGACCGACTCAGCTCTGGTGTGGGGCGCATGTGTTCGCCCGTGGCTCTCTTCCTGCCGGCCTACATCATCCTGGTCATGGGCGGTTGGAAGGCTCTCAAAGGTGTTCTGCCGGCAGTCGCGGTTTGCGGCGGTGCTTTCGCAGTATTTCAATTCCTGATCTCGAATTACGTGGGCCCTCAATTGACCGCCATTTTGGCCTCAATCGCCGCCATTGTTGGACTGGTGATTTTGTTAAGTTTCTGGAAGCCTCATGATTCTTTTACGCTCCACGAAAAACATGTGACTCAATCGAAGGTCGCCGAGGCGCACTATCCGGCCCGCGAACTACTCGTGGCTTGGGGCCCGTACATCTTGTTGGTGGTTCTCGTGCTGCTGTGGAGCTTGCCATTTACGCCTATGCCCAAGCTGTTGAACTCTGCTACGGTGGTGTTTCGCTGGCCTTGGCTGCATAACGAAGTACAGCGTATGCAACCTGTAGTGGCCGCCCCTTCGCCCTATCCGGCGACTTTTAACTTTAACTGGCTGTCCGCGGCCGGGACAGCGTGCCTTTTCGCGGCTCTGTTAGCCGCTCCGGTGGTAGGTATGAGCTGGCGTCAATTCCTCAAAGCCTTCATGAATACGTGCAAGCAACTGATGCTGGCGGAACTCACGTTGGCAGCGGTCTTGGCTTTGGCATTCGTGATGAACTATTCCGGGGCCACCGGCACTTTAGGGCTGGCGTTCGCCGCTACGGGCGCAGCTTTCCCGTTTTTCAGCGCGCTGCTTGGCTGGATGGGCGTGTTCCTCACCGGAAGCGATACCTCTGCTAATGCGCTGTTCGGGAGCCTGCAGGAAGTAACAGCGAACCGGCTGGGAATGAATCCCGTGCTGATGGCCTCCGTCAATTCCGCCGGAGGAGTAATGGGCAAGATGATCAGCCTAACCAGCGTTGCGGTGGCCTCAGCGGCTACGGGCATGAAACGCGAGGAAGAAACCAGACTGTTTCGGTTTACCTTTCGGCACAGCGTGTTCCTGGCGATGGTGATGGGGCTTCTTGCTCTCTTTTACGCATACGTGGCGCCGCAGTTTGCCCCTTAGCATCGACGACCCTCACGCGGGTGATACGATCTGCGCCGCGGGTTTCAAATTCGAGGCCGCGAGAATGATGTAGGCGCATAAAAGCGACATCGGAGCGCAGATGCAGCCGACTCCGGCGCTTGGCCGATCGAGCGGCAGTCCCGTGACGCCGACCAGCGTAACTACGGGAATCGCGATGGAGCCGAACGCGAATCCGATCAGCAGCGCCTGCAGCCTGCGATCGCCGGTGAGGCTTCGAGTTTGCCGATTTCCACGGTCAGCCGGTAGAGCATCACGGCCCAAATCACGATCCAGCGGATGGGGAACAACCATATTAGGTTATGGCCCCAATCACGTTGAGCCGCCGCGGCCGGTGCTTGTCTTATAAAAAAAACTAATTCCATAGATGTTTATTCTTTGATATCAGACCGTCCCATTGTGGTGTATACTAACCCCAAGTTACTTGGTCTATAACGTGTTTAACCGGGTGCGGTGAGGTTTTCGAGGGTAGCCGTTCCCGTCGCAAAAGGTACAAGGGGGCAACAAAATGAGAAAAGCTATATCTGTATCTCTGCTTATGGCGACCGTGCTAGGTTTGCTGTGCGCCGGTTGGCTGTCGGCTTCCCCGGTGGGAAGCGTTTCGGGCTTCGTGAAGGACTCGTCCGGTGCGTTGGTAGCGGGCGTCAAGGTCTCGTTGACCAACACGTCTACCAACGCCAAACTGGAGACGACAACCAATCCGAATGGCGAATTCCAGTTCCTGCAACTAGCGCCGGCAACTTATTCTTTGGTGGCGGAAGCTCAGGGCTTCAAGAAGATCAATGTCTCGTCAGTCCTGGTCGAAGTGGATCAGATCACGCACTTGGAATTAACCCTTGAAGTGGGAAGCCTAAGTGAGTCGGTCCAGGTAGAGGCAGTGGCGCCTCTGCTCGAGAACGACAAGAGCACGCTGAGTAGCGTCGTGGACAGCCGCAACATCTCCGCTCTTCCCTTGAACGGCCGCCAGGCACTGGATCTAGCGTTGATCACGCCCGGAGTCCTGCCGACCGCCGGAGGCACGCAGGTGCTTAGCTTCAACGTAGCGGGGGCGCGATCGCAGTCCAACATCTACTTGTGGGACGGCGTCAGCAATATGGATACGCAGGTCAACGGAAACCTCAACAATTTCCGCATTGCCGATGCCGTTCAGGAGTTCTCGGTTCAGACCAGCGTTTCGACCGCGGAATTCGGACGCGGAACCGGCGGCCAAGTCAGCCAAGTCACCAAGAGCGGCACCAATGCCTTTCATGGGTCGTTGTTCGAATACCTGCGAAATTCCGACTTGGACGCCACCGATTTCTTCATCAACAAATCGGGCGGCACCAAGACGCCGCTCCATCGGAACCAGTTTGGCGGCACGTTCGGTGGTCCGATCAAGCACAACAAGACCTTCTTCTTCGGCTCCTATGAGGAGTACCGGCAAGTGGCGCCCACTGTCAGTCTGACCCGTGTGCCCACCGCTGCCGAGCGCGCTCAGGTCACCGATCCGATTTCACAGGCGCTGCTGAAGTTCTGGCCGAGTCCGAATACCAGCGGCGCGAACAATTTCATAGCCAACGTAGGCTCCACTACCTTCGATTACACCGGCTTGATCCGCGTGGATCACGATTTCAGCGATCACGATCATCTTACGGGCCGCTTTGCCGACTATCAGGGAGCCACGTTCACCCCCGGCGCACTTCCGACTGAAGGCGGGAACGGCAACACGCCGGTCAGCCGCAATGGGGTGATCACCGAGACCCATACCTTCTCGCCGACGCTGCTGAACGAATTCCGCCTGGGTTACTCCCGGAACCAGACGTTCATTACGGTGCAGGATATCGGCCTGAATGCCGCCAGCATTTTCCAATCTAACGGGCAGCCATTGGCTGGAGTTGTCGATGGTACCAAGAACGTCCAGGATTCCGGCCTGCCCACGGTCAGCATCAGCGGTGGCTTTGCTACTCTCGGCAGCACCACCAACCTGCCGCAAGGGCGCATTACCAATACCACTGAACTCTTCGACAATATGTCCTGGGTCGCACCCTTTGGAGCCAGCAAGCATTCCTTCCGCTTTGGTTACCATATTCGCCGCGAGCAGGCTCGCCGGTATTTGGACAGCGTGGAGCGCGGATCGTTCAGCTTCCTGAGCTGGGCCGATTTTGCCGCGGGCCAGGTCAACTCGTCGAGCTTCAAGACCGGCAGCACGCTGGCCTATTGGGACCGTTTTCCCTGGGACTTGTATTGGCAGGATCAATACAAGGCCAAAGACAATCTGACCATCAACTATGGAATCCGCTATGAGTATCCATCGGCGATCTACCAAACCCGTCAGGATGCGACCAATTTTATTCCGGGCGTCGGACCGGTCCTGCTGGGGACCAACCAGCTTCTGACCATCGACCCGACTAAGGTCGGGCCAGCTTCGCTGGTTTTGACGCAAGCGCCCACCAAACTCGGCAACAGCGGCGTCAACGTCGACAAGAACAATTGGGCGCCGATCGTCGGAATTGCATACACGCCGCGCTTCTCGGAGAAGCTCTTCGGCAAGGACGATACAGTGATTCGCGCCGGCTTCCGCGTCGGCTATGACGATATCTTCAACAACATCCCCGCCAATATGGGACTAAATGCCCCCTATAACCTGAGCACCACGCAAACAGCCGGCGTCACGCAGACCGGAAAGTTTCCCTGGGCCACCGGCTTCAACCAGAACGTCCCGCTGGTGAAATTCAATTCGGCCGGCCAGCCGGTAGTGGGCCTGGTGGGCTTCAGCGCCGAGGATCCCAACATCCGGAGCGCGTATGTGTACCAATACAATTTTGGAATTCAGCGGAAGATTGGCAACAGTCTTTCGTTTGAGGTGGATTACCAGGGGAGCACCGGCCACAAGCTGGGTCTGTTTGTGGACTACAACCAGCCTCAAGTGATTGTAAATAGTCTGGCCGTGCGTGGAAACCAGGCGCCCAACGTGCAGATCTACCCCTATCCTACGTTCGGCGGCGTGACTGTTGGCAAGGACATTGGCAACTCCAATTACAACGGCATGGTAGCCACCATAAAGTACCAGTCGCGGCACGGCTACTTCGTGCAAGGTTCCTACACGCTCAGCAAATCGATCGACAACAACTCCGCATTCTTCGGCTCTACCGGCGAACTCAGCGTCATCTCCGACGGCAATCACATCAACCTGGATCGAGGCCCGTCGTCGTTCGATACTCGCCAACGGGCTGTAGTTGTATACAACGTGGATCTGCCGGTTGGCCCCGGCCACAGGCTGCTCGGTTGGAACAATAGTTTCAACCGGGAAGTCTTCGGTGGCTGGCAAGTCTCAGGTATCACCAGCGCTCAGACAGGTCAGCCGTTCACGGTTTACGACACAGCCGCGGACTTCAGCGGATTCAATCAGACGGCGGACCGTCCGGATATCATTGGGTCGGGAACCTTGCCCCAGAACAACACCAATCCAGACGCTGCGTTCAGCACCAGCTACTTTTCGGCGATCCCGCCCACCGGACGGGTCGGCACATCGGGGCGAAATCAATACTACGGTCCAGGCTTGGTGAACTACGATTTCACAGCCTTGAAGAGTTTTGCAATATGGGGCGATCGAAGCCGTCTGACGTTCCGTGCGGACTTCTTCAATCTTTTCAATCACACCAATTTCTCTAACCCGGGCCACAACGAGTCGAGCACGTCGACGTTTGGCAAAATCACGCAGACCGTAGGCAGCGCGACGGCGACATCGGTGGGAACCACCGCCGGACCGTATGGCGGTCCCCGGCAGATCCAGCTCTCGCTGCGGCTGCAGTTCTAACGAAACTCGCGCAAAACGGACCGCGCCCCGCTCTGCTTGGTCGGGAAAACTTTCTTTATAAGCGCCGCGGGCGCGCGGCCTTTGCGCCTATAGCAAGAAACAATCCCGGGTCCCGCGCATCTATCTAGCTTGGCGCGGCACGCTGGTCATACAGATTCGGCCCAAAGCCGCCGATACTCCGGTAGGGAGCTTTACGTCCCTGCCCGCTATGCCTGGCCCTGAACAAAGACGCCAAACCCGCCGGGATGCCGACCATTCTATCCGCGTTTCGACTACTACCAAAGGGTCGGCGCGCCAAACGGAAACTGCCCGCATGGTCGATATATCGGAAGGCGGACTGTGCTTTATCGGCTCCCGTTATCTCGTTCCGGGAACTTCCTTGGGAATCGAGTTCGGCGAGTGCCGCATTGTAGCCGAGGTCCGGCATTGCCGATTGCGCGAGTATGGGGCGAACAGCGAGTTCTTCACCGGTGTGCAGGTCCAGGAAATTTTGGAAGGCGTGGAAGCCTGGCTGGCGCTGACGGACTCAGCAGGCTAATTTTAGCGGCTGCTCACGGATTGCAGTGGGCGTATTCTCTGACTATAGTCAGAGGAATGAGCGCGCTCGCAATTCAACAAATCCGGAGTTTCAATCGAACGGTAACCGAGTGCATTGGCGCCCTTGACGATCAGTTCCTGGGTCGAGCCCTGCCGCTGGGTGAAGCTCGGTTGTTGTGGGAGATCGGACCATACGGCGCCGAAGTTCGGGCGCTAGGAGGACTACTCGACCTTGATTCCGGTTACGTCGCTCGGCTCTTGTACTCCCTCGAGCAGAAGGGACTGGTCCAGGTGCATTCGAGTCCGGAGGATCGCAGAGTGGGCCGCGCTTCTCTGACCGAAGCAGGGCTCGCCGAGCGCGCTGAGCTGGACCGGCGATCGGACGCCCTAGCCCTGCGAATTTTGGAACCGCTGAGCGTTAGGCAGCGCGCAGCACTGGTGGCGGCTGTAACAGAGGTCGAGCATCTGTTACAAGCGGCCATGGTTCGTTTCGCCATCGAGGATCCCAATACGCCCGATGCCCGGTGGTGCTTCGATCAATATTTTGCCGAACTCGACGCGCGCTTTGAAAAGGGCTTCAATCCCGCACTCAGCATCTCCGCGGACGCACTTGAGCTCACGCCACCAGCCGGTGTACTTTTGATCGCGCGCTTGCACGACCGGCCGGTCGGTTGCGGCGCTCTCAAGTTTCACGCCGACGCTTCGGCGGAATTGAAAAGAATGTGGGTCGCCCCGGTTGCGCGCGGGATCGGCTTAGGACGCCGGCTTCTCCGGGAGATCGAGCGGCATGCGAGCGAAGCGGGAGTCGCCGTGCTTCGTCTGGAGACGAATCGCACGTTGAGCGAAGCCATCGCCCTGTATCAAAGCTCGGGATACGTCGAAGTGGACGCGTTTAATGCCGAGCCATATGCGCACCATTGGTTCGAAAAACGTTTGCTCTAGCAGCCATGGCCAGATGGAGTCCGTTACCGGTCGCGATTCCAGACCGCCAGAAAAGATTCGGTCGCCAGCGTTTCCTGCTCCCGGGCCTGTTCCTGGCGCCACTCTTCGAACTTTCTAGCCCGCAACTCTTCTAGTAGCCGAAAACGCTGTTTCGCGGCGCGATAGACTTTCTTCTGCTCGGAGAGATCGCGATCGGATTTTGCCAACAGCTTCACCAGATTGTCCGCCTGCCGCTTAAGACTTACGCTATGTGCGCTGACGGCCCGCAGGTCGGCGCCCCGCAGATCAGGCAGCGTATCGAGCGACTGGTCCAGCTTCGATTTCTCGGCGCTCAGATCGGCCCGCATGGTCTGCAGTCTTAGCTGCTCGCGTAGCAGGCGCTCCAGCTTGGCCTCTTCAGATGCCAACTCGAGCGATCGCCAGCGGAGAACTTTTTCGAGCGAAAAATGAAACTGTGCCACGTCGCGACGATTCCCCAGCGGCCGCTATCCAACCGCGGCGGCCAGTTTTTCCAAACGCTCCAGCGTCTCTGGAAGTCTGCAGAATTGATGCGAATCCTGCTTCAGGAAGTTCATGATCTCCTGGCGGCATCGGATGGACGCGTCCAGCTTGGGATTGGTACCCGCGACATAAGCCCCCAACTGAATCAGATCGTGCGAGTCGTGATACAGCGCCAGCGCCTCGCGCAACTTCTGGATTTGCGAAATCTGTTCAGGGGACGCAATGCGCGAAGTCAGGCGGCTGATGGAATGGCGAATGTCGATGGCGGGATAGTGACCCGCCGCCCCTAGCTCTCGCGACAAAATCAGATGGCCGTCCAGAATACCGCGCACGGCGTCGCAAATCGGTTCGTTAAAATCGTCTCCCTCCACCAGGACAGTGAAGAATCCCGTGATGGAGCCTTTCTTGAAATGGCCGGACCGCTCGAAGATCTTTGGCAGCAGCGCGAACACGGATGGCGTGTAGCCTTTCTGGCTCGGCGGCTCTCCGGCGGCGAGACCGATCTCACGCTGGGCCATCGCCAGGCGCGTCACCGAATCCACCACCAACAGAACATTCTTGCCTTGATCGCGGAAGTACTCGGCCACCGCTAGCGCTACAAAGCAGGCCCGGATGCGCAGAGGCGCCGGCCGATCGGAGGTCGCCACCACCACTACCGAACGGCTTCGTCCTTCAGGACCCAATTCGTTTTCGAGAAATGCCCGCACCTCGCGGTTGCGTTCTCCCACCAGAGCGATTACGCTTACGTCGGCGTCGTTGTGGCGGGCCATTGCGCCCAGCAGAGTGCTCTTCCCGACGCCGCTGCCACCAAAGATTCCGACGCGCTGTCCTTTCCCGCAGGGCAGCATGCCATCGATAGCGCGAACGCCAGTAATTAAGGGTTCAAGAATATGTTCGCGCTCCATAGGGCACGGTGCCACGGCATAGAGAGGATAAGCGGCGCTGGTCTGAATCGGCGGGCCCTCGTCGATCGGCCGGCCAAATCCGTCCAGAACACGACCGAGAAGCGCGGGGCCGACACGCAGCAGCGCATCTTCCTTGCGCGCGATCACACGATCGCCGAGCTGCAGGCCATCCATTTCTTCTAAAGGCAGCGACAACACTCGATCGTTTCGGAATCCGATTACCTGCGAGCGGATGGTGCGCCCGGACGAGGTGCAAATCTCGCAGAAGTCGCCGATCGATACCACCGGTCCGCGGGAGGCGATCAGGAGTCCGACCATCTCGGTCACTTCTCCGATCCACGGCATTAATTCGATGTCACCGAGTTGAGCGCTCAGCTGGCCGAAAACCGAATTGGTAGCGGATGCCATTCTATCTCTCCAGACGGTCGATCAGGCCACGTTCGATTTCTCGCAATTGCGTATCCACCGAGGCGTCCAGAATGCCCTGCGATGTTTCCAGGAATACTTCGCCGGGTTTCAGCGTCGGATCCGCCGTCAAAACCAGGTTTTGGGGAGAGCCGCAGTGTTCGAGCGATTTCTTCACGAGCGATTCCAGGCTTGGATGCATGCGCACTCGTTGCACCTCGCGAGATTGGACTTTCAGGAAAGCAGTCTTGACCAGCCCGGTAAGGGCGTCGGGATCGAGTGAAACTTCGCGGTGCAGAACGCGCGCCGCGATAGAGACCGCCAAACGGACAAGGTCGTGGGTGGCTTCTTCCCGGAGGGTGTCGCGCAAGCGGGCCAACTCCGCCAAGTTCCGCGCCAAACCGTCCATCGCTGGACGGGTCTGCTCCTCAGCCTCGCGCCGGCCGGCGGCAACTCCCGCCGCGAATCCTTCTCTCCGCGCCTGATCCAGGACTTGCGCCTCCCGCTCAGCGTCCTTGCGCGCGGGTCCCTGGCCGCGTAAGTCGCCGGGCGGATCCACGACACGCCAGAACGACACCGCCGCGGAGGGCTTTTCACCGCCCGCCAGAATTTCAGACGACATACTGATCGCCACCGCCGCCCTTCAGGCTGAGAACTCCCTCGGACTCCATTTGCTGGACGACTGCCAGAATCTGCTGTTGCGCCGCCTCCACGTCCCGGATGCGCACCGGACCGGCTGCGTCCATATCCTCGCGCAACATCTCGCCACCTCTCTGGGACATGCACTGCATAAAGTGGTTTTTCAGTTGATCGCTGGTGCCCTTGAGCGCGATCGTGAGCAGCTTGCGGTCGATCTTGGCCACCAGCTCCTTCATGGCAGTGGCGTCGATCAGCAGCAGATCATCGAAAACGAACATGTAGTGGCGGATCGCATCTACCAGCGCCTGCTGTTCCTGCATATTGGTCAGGATCTCTTCGCTCACCGCCGAATCCATCCGGTTCAGGATCTCGGCCACGCTGCGCGGCCCGCCGTGCGGCTCGGTTTTAACTTCTCCAATCGATTTCAATTTTTCGCCGATCACCAGCGAGATGCGCGCCACGACATCGTTGGATACGCGGTCCAGTTCCGCGATCCGAATCACCACATCGGACCGCAGGGCCGGCGGAAGATTCGCGATGAGCGAGGCGGCTTGCGCCGCGGACAGATGCGAAAGAACCAGAGCGATGGTTTGAGGATGCTCGCCTTCGATGAAGCGGCTCAATAGCGCCGGATCCGCCTTCTGCAGCGATTCAATGTTCTTGTTCCCATGGCTCGCGCCCTTGGGCAGATTCTCGGCCAGCCTCCGGGCGCCCTCGGGTCCAAAGGCGCTGGATAGCATTCTCTTGGCATAATCGAATCCGCCCCGCCCTCCGCCACCCAAGGCAGACTGGCAGAACTCCTCGAGCACCGATTCGGTCTGGTTGGGCGTCACTCTCTCAAGCCGCGCGATGGCTTTACTAACCGACTTTACTTCGTCCTCGCTCAACAGTTTGAGGATCTCGCCGCCCAGTCGCTCTCCCAGCGTAACCAGCAGAATGGCCGCCTTCTGGGGCCCCGAGATTTTGCTTCCATTCTCGCCATTAACGGCCATAGGTCAGTTCGCTTCCTCTTCCGCCAGCCATCCGCGTAAGACATTGGCCCACTGTTCTGGATTATTCCGTCCGTTTTCCTGGAGCTGAGCCAGCAGTGCTTCGGTGCGCGACGGCATGAGTGCGGGAACATTCGACGGCAGGGCGTGCATCCCGGCATTTCCTGGCGGCAGGGGCGTCGACACCGGTGGCGGCGGCAGGGCCTCCCCCATATCGACTTCCACATCGCTCTTTCGTCCGCCGCGTGAAACGGCGAAGATCACTACGCCGATCATGATGACTATTCCGGCAATGCCACCGTAAAGTACCGGTTTGTTTTTCAGCAGCGCGTCCAATCCAGCCGGCGGCGGGATTTTCTGTACAGGCGCTCCGCCAGCCGCGGGAGGCTCGGAATTAACCGTCATGTCGAACGGCAGCGTCTCCACTGTCAATTGATCACCGCGCTGCGCATTCAACCCCACCAGCGTAGCCACCACGCTATGGATGGTCTTCATCTTCTCAGGCGACGGCGGAGTTACGATGCGCTTCTGCTGGGCGCCCTGGCCTTGCCACTTCACTTCGTGATCCACCAGCACCGCGATTGATAGACGCTTCAAGGCCCCCTGCGGAAGTTTGAGATGCTTCACCGTGCGGCTGGATTGGTAGGTGATGTTCTCAGTACGCCGTACCGATCCGGTGGTGTTTCCGCCCGGCCTCGGCGGCGGAGGCTGAGGCAAGTTGGAGGCCGTGCCCGGTTGTCCGGCCGTAATACGGGTAACGCCGCTCGAGTCTTCCATCTTCTGCGAGGTCACCATGACGGACTTGGTGGGGTCGAAATTCTCCTCGCTCTGCTCACCGCTCGACATGTCAACTTCCGCCGAGACGCCGGTCCTGAACTTATCCGGCCCAAGCAAAGGCTCCAGCGTGTTGTTGATCTTCAACATCAGATCGTGTTCAATGGCCTGCCTGTATTCCAGCGCCGCTTCGGTAATCTGCGCGCCGTCCGCCAGACCGTCTCGCCGCGCGCGGTTCAGCAGATTGCCGCGCATGTCGACAATGGATATGGCTTCTGGCGTCAGACCCTCCACCGCGCTGGACACCAGGTTCGCGATCGCCGCCACGTTCTGAGATGACAGGCTGGCGCCCGGGCGAAGCCCCACCAGCACGCTGGCCTTGGCAGCCTCGCGCGATTCTAAAAAGACCGACTCCTTGGGCAGCGTCACGTGCACGCGAGCCTGCTGCACTTCCGAGAGCGCCATGATGGTCCGCTCCAGCTCACCCTCGACGGCGCGGCGATAGTTCACATGCTCGGCGAAGTCGGTTACGCCGAAGTTTGTTTTGTCGAAGATCTCAAATCCGATCCGGCCCTTTTGCGGAAGCCCCAGGCCGGCCATTTCCAGCCGCAGCTCGGGAACTTTGTCTTCGGGCACCAGCAGCGTGGTTCCGTTGTCGGTCACGCGATAGTCGACGCCCGCTTCTTTCAGCTTTTGAACCATGGCCATGGCGTCTTCCGGCGCCAACGAGGTATACAACGGCCGGAGACCACTCTCACGCTGCCAGTGCGAGAACCAAAACACGCCCGCGGCCACCGCGGCGGCGCAAAGCACGATCGCAGTGATCTGCTGAGTAGACAAAGATGAGAGAAGCTTTTTCGCTTGGTTCATGGGAAGGCGGGAATGGGAAGCCGGTCACGCTCAGACTTGCATGCGCATAATCTCCTGGTATGCCGACGTGACTTTATTGCGAACCTGCAAGAACAACTCAAACTCCAAAGACGCCCGCTGCGCCGCGAGTGCCACGGAGTGCAGCTCCTCGTTTCCGCCGTTCAGAAAGTTGTTGGTCACCTGCTGCGCTTGCGCTTGCGACTGTTCCACGTGTCCGACGATGCCTTCCAGAACAGACTGAAATCCACCCGCGCCCGGCCCCGGGGAATTTACCGGCGCCACATCCGGGAGGCTAATGGGCGGGATAGAAGAAATGGGAGGAATCATGGGGATCAACGGAACAGATCGATCGACTTCTGGATCATGTCTTTCACCGCCGATATCGCCGCCACGTTGGCTCCAAAGCTGCGTGACGCACCCAGCAAGTCCACCATATCTTCGGCCGGATTGATTTTGGGATAGGCTACGTAGCCCTCTTTATCGGCGTCCGGATGGCCGGGCATGTAGCGCCGGTCCGGCTCGCTATTGTCGATCACGGTTTCGCTCACTCTGACGCCCGTGACATTATCGTCCAGCGCCGAGTGGAAGGCCGACGAGAAGGTTCCCATCGAAGAGTCCGATTCGAAGACGACATCTTTTCTGCGATACGGCCCGCCTTCGGGGGTGCGCGTGGTCTCCGCATTCGCGAGGTTTTCGACCAATAACTGCGCCCGCGTTCTTTGAGCGGCCATTCCGGAGGCGCTGACATCCAGAGAGGAGAACAGGCTCACGCGGTCTTATCCTCCTCGATTGCCATCCTCACCGTGGAGAGCTGACCGCGCGCCAGATTGGAGGCGACGCTGAAGCGCAGCGCGTTTTCAGCCAACAGCCTAGCCTCACGGTCGACGCTTACGTTGTTTCCGTCGTTCTTCGTCACCAGGCCCGATACTTCCAAGACGTTGGGATTCGAATTCGAGACTTGATTTGCTAGCTCGCTCTGGAAATCGATGTCTTTGGTTTGGAAGCCCGGCGTATCGGCGTTGGCAATGTTGGCGGCGACCAGCCTCTGTCGAGTGCTCAGAAGATTCATGTAGCGCTCGACGCCTCCGCCGATGTTCTCCACCATAATGGCGTTGCCGCTGCAATTCCGCTGCCACAAAAACGGCGCTAGTTTTCAATGAATTGCCGGGCTGCAGCGTTGTAGCCGTGACGCTGAGCGTTGAGATCTCGACGGCGGCCGACGGGGCGCTGGCGCTAACCCTTGACCTGCAGACCGGCGTGCCGGCTCACGGCGCTATGATAGCGGCTTGCTTTTTGAACTACACCGTGCTGGTCGGCGGCCAGGTTACGCTGGATGAGCGTCATCTGACGTGCCCACGCGAGCAGCTCACAGGCCCTGGCTGGAATTGACGAGCTACCGCGATCGTGGTCCGATAGCGCTTCCCAACTCTGCCTCACGGCTTCTACGTAGCGGTGCACCGCGCCTTCCGCCCGAGTGTGATCCGCGGCAATCACCGCGGCCCGCAGTTCACGTGCCGCCCGCTCGAGTACGGCTCTCAGGCCGTCATCCTCCCGAAGAGCCATTGTTCCCGATTGTGCCATTGGAGTTAAGGGTTGGGATTTGGAACAAGCCGTCGATGAATTGCGTCTGGTTCTGGAGCGTCGCAATCAAAGCATCCGCGGCGGCCATCTGCGCTGTGAGGTTGGTATTCAGTTGATTCACCCGATCCTGCGCGGCGCTAATCGCCTGCGCTTCATGCTGGTTCTGGGTCTGAAGGTTCTGCGCCTCGTTCGGGATTACGCCGGTGGTGGGATCCAGCAGGCCTTTGAGCGTGTTAGTCGCCGACTGCAGATAACCGCCTGTGTTCGGATCTCCCAGAAATGAAAAAGCATCCGAGATTTGCGCGGAGGAGAGTCCGCTCAAGGCGGTGGAGTCAAACGAGAGGGTTCCTTGCTGCGTAAACTGGATTCCCAACTGGGTGAGGGAAGTAATCGAGCCACTTCCACCGGTATAGTTCGCCAACTGCCGGAGCGAAGTTTGCATGGTGAGAACGGTGCTGTCCCCAGCCAGGGGACCGGCGCTTTGACCATGCTGTTTCTGCAGTTCCGCAAGTACTGCGTTATAGTCGCTGACGAACGAGTTCAGTGCATTGGACAAGGCGGATGTATTCGCGGAAACGGTGACCGTAGCGGTTCCAGCCTTCTCCAAAGTCACGTTAAGCCCGGGTGCGATCGTGACCGTATCGGTGTTGCTCGTAATTCCGCCGGGCGGCTGCCCGTTGATCGTGTAGGACGCGCTAGCGCCGGGACTGGGTGCGGTCATGAAATTCGTAGTGCCGTCGTTCAACTGCAGGGCGATGTTCCCAAGCTCGGTACTCTGCAAAGCCAAGCGGTAGTCCGGCGCCGAGGGTGAACCAAGATTGACTATCGTGGCCTGCACGGGCGCGCCGCTGGAGTTTATGCCGGCCGCCAGGGCATTCAAATTCTGGGAGCCCGGCGTGATGGTGTAGTTGGTGGTTCCCACGGTCAACGTGAAGGAGGTGCTGGAACTGATGTTCTGGGTGGTGGGATCGGTAACCGGGGTAGAGCCAGCTTTGCTCAGGGCCGTCGAAGAGGAACCAGGATCGAGCACTTTAATCGAATAGGAGCCTTGCAGGGAACTGCCGGTAAGATTGGCCTGTAATACGGTTTGGTCCGATACCGCAGCCGCCAGGCCGCTGCTTCCAGATCCGGTAGGGAACGATTGCAAATCGGATTGCAGAGTTGTAAAGAGCCCGCTGATGGTGTTGAGCTCGGTGCTTTGCGCCTGGATTTGCTGTTGCTCCGAGGTCATCTGCTGGATGGGCAGCGAAGCAATGGCGATGGCACGATTCAGGGCATTCTGTAAGTCGGGGCCGAACGTGCTCCCACCAACCGTTGTGCCAAGCGAGGGGATGCTGCTGGTGCTCATTCAGAGTCCTCAAGAAATGAAACTGGGCCGGTCTTGGTTAAAGATCGGCCCAGATCTGGTTTAGCTTTAGCCTAGTGATTATTGCAGCAGCTTGAGGACCGCCGCGGGAGCCGCGTTGGCCTGTGCCAGGGCGGCAATGGAAGTCTGCTGCAAGGTCTGCGCCTTGGTGAGGTTGGCAGCTTCGGAGGCGATGTCGGCATCGCGTATGCGGGACTGCGCTGCCGAGAAGTTGGTGATTTGGGAAGTCGCCAGGCTGATAGCGTAGTTCAGCTGGTTTTCGCCGGAGCCCACGCGTCCTTGCACCAATCCGAGATTAGCGATGGCGGTGTTAATCGCCGTAATGGCCGCTTGTGCGTTGCCGGTCACTGTTCCGGTGCTGGCCGGAGCGGTGGTGGTCTGCGCGCCGGTTGCTGTAAAGGTTTTGCCGGCCTGGTCAGTGGAGGCTGTGAAGTTGTTCACGCTCTGAAATGAGATACCGTTCCCGGTGGTGTTGGCCACGGCGTAGATACCGTACTGAGCGGTCTGAGCATTGATCTTGGAGATCGCAGTAGACACGCTTTCACTGGCTCCTAGGGCGACGTGAGCCGTCCCCTGGCCGTTTTGGAAGGTCAAGTTTTCCGCCGTGCCCGTGGTGTAGCTACCGGCGCCGGCGACGCTATAGACGCCCGAATTGGTCGCTGTCCCGGTCGCAGTTGCGATGAGGTCCGTGGCCGTCGTGGCGGTCGTGACGGTAAAGGGTGTCGAACCGCCGAAACTCAACTGGCCATTGCTGCCGACCGACGCGTTGATCCCGTATGGGGACAGTTGGCTATTCAGGCTGGCGATGACCTGCTGTTCGGTCAGAGCGCCCGACCCGCCGACGCTGACGTTGACTGTCTGCGCGCCGCCGTTCTGGGAGTAAAGGTTAAACGCGAAGGTCTGCGCCGCCGTCGCCAGGAACGTTGCCCCAGGCGCGTCCAACCGCACTGTGTTAGTGGCCAGGGCCGTTCCGCCGCCGCCCACGCTGGTGGTGCCCAAACCCAGGCCGTTAGAATCCACCTGGTTCTGCGTGCCACTGAGATCGATATTGACTTGCGAGTTGGCGACTGTGTTACCGCCGCCGATGTAGACGCCATTTACAACGTTCAGTTTGCCGTTAGCAGCCAGCCCGATGTTGTTGGCTTGCTGCGTAATTTCACCGAGCAGTGATTGATACTCGGTGTTCAGGGTGTTGCGGTCGCCGCTGAAGGTCGAGCTAGCCGATTCGGTGGCGAGCGTCTTCAACCGGTCCAGAATGGTAGAGATGTTGTTCAGTCCGCCGTCCACGATCTGCAATGAGCTGAGACCGTTGTTGGCGTTCAGAACACCCTGGTTGAGTTCCGCGATGCTGCTCCGGAATTGATTAGCGACAGCGAGGCCGGCGGCATCATCCCCGGAACTGTTGATGCGATAACCCGACGTCAACTGCTGAATCGTATTAGCCTCAAAAGCCGTGTTTGTTGCAAGGTTTTGCTCAGCGAACAGCGACGTGACGTTGGTTTGAATTGAAATCATAGTTTTGTCCTTTTCCGTTGATCTGTCCGGCTTCGCCGAACCCACGCCAGTTTTCATTCAGCGTGCACTTACCTTGTCGATGATTTCCTGTACTCTTTCACGTTTTTTTGTAGGTTTCTGCATTACCCCCATACAGGGGATGCTGTACTGTCCAAGGATCGACGAAGGTGATAGGAATATGAGAAAACGACGGCCAAAGGCCTATTTGGCAGCACCAGGTTTAGCTATGGCTGCCGCAATTGCAGGGGCCGCGGCCTTGAGCTTCAGACTGTTTACGATAATGACATCTACGCGGCGATTGCGCGACCGGCCTTCGGGTGTCTCATTGCTGTCCACCGGGGAGGTTTCCGCGCGACCCACCACCGAGAAGCGCTCCCGCTTCAATTCAAATGTGTCGGTGAGCGCTTCCATTACGGCGATGGCGCGCGCGCAGGATAGCTCCCAATTGCTTTTGAAGCGGGTGTTATGAATGGGAATCGAATCGGTGTGCCCTTCAAGCTGAATCGCATTGGGAAGTTCCCGAATCACGTCGGCAACTTTCTTGAGGGTCGGAAGGTTCGCTTTATCGAGCGCGTCTTGTCCGGAGGGAAAGAAGGCCGACTGTTTCAGACTGATCACCAAGCCTCGAGCCTCCAGCCGCATTTCCAGCTTTCCGGCTTTGATCTCAGCCTCCAAATCTTTAGTCAATCTTTGCAGCGAGGGTAGCAACTCAATCACGTTGTCCTGGGGAGTCTCCTTAGGCGAGTGCTGCGCGCCTCCCGGCCCCTTCATCATGGCGTTGCCCTGCCCCTTGTCGTCCACGGTGCCGCCCAATATTTTCGCGACCGCGGGCGGGACACCCACGGACTTGCCGTTCTCTAACGCCTTTTCCACCGCTTCGGAGATTTGTTTGGCCCGCGCTTTGTCAGTTTGAGAAGAAGCGAACATCACCACAAAAAACGCAAACAACAGAGTGATGAAATCGGCGTAAGAGACCAGCCATCGCTCATGATTCTCCGGCTGCGGCGCTTCTTTCTTGAATGCCATGCGCTAGCCTTGAGCCACGGCAGCTTGAGCCGCCTGCTTGGGCGCCTTGGCTTTCTTGGACGGTTCGGCCTGACCCTGAACAAAAGCGTCCAGTTTGACCCGGATCAACTTCGGATTCAGGCCTTCCACGATGCTGCAAACACCCTCCAGCATTAGCTCCTTGGCTTCCATGGCATGCTGGAACCGGGCCTTGATTTTGTTGGCTACCGGAAGGAAGAACAGGTTCGCTGAAGCTACACCATAGACCGTGGCCACAAAGGCTACCGCGATGCCGCGACCCACTTCCTCGATATTTTCCAGGTGTTTCATCACCTGGATCAACCCCAACACTGCGCCGATGATGCCGATGGTCGGGGCATAGCCGCCGGCGGCTTCGTATACCTTGGCTACTGCCTCGCCGCCCCGATGTTCCATCGCGATGTCCAGTTCCATCATCTTGCGGAGCTCCTGGAGATCGGTGCCATCGACGCTCAGCGAGATGGCTTTCTGCAAAAAAGGGTCGGCGATATTCGGCAGGTCCGCTTCCAGGGAAATGATGCTGTTCTTGCGCGCTTTGGTGGCGTAGCCGATGATCTCTTCAATCACCTCGGCGGGCGCCTGCGCATGCTCGAAAAAGACTGCGCCCAGACATTTCGCGGCTCTGATCAGCGTGCTCAGCGGCGTGGTAACCATCACCGCGCCCAGCGTGCCCCCGAGCACGATCATCAGGGCCGTCACCTGGGCGATATCGGTGAGCTTTCCACCTTCCAACACCAGTCCACCCAGAATTCCTCCGGCGGCCAGCAACAAGCCTCCCAGCGTGGCGATGTCGGGACGGGTGGAAGCCTTCTTTGGTTTCGGGTCTGGCATGAAGTGTTCTTATTGGCCGCTGGATCCTGAGGACGGGGGCACAGTTTCGCCATGCACGAAACGGCCGTCCTTCTTCAGCGGACAACCCTGTTCGCTCACTATCGCCCGACGGAACTGGATCACTCGCTGCACGACATCTTCGGCGGATTCCAGGACCAGAAATTTCTGGCCCGTCGTCAGAGCGATGACGGTATCCGGCGTAACTTCGACATGCTCGATCAAGTCCGCGTTCAAAATCAACGGGACATGGTTCAGCCTCGTGAGCTGTATCATCTGTAGCTCCAATATGTTGGCTTCGCAGTTCTATCGACCGACTGAGGCCAAACGTTTATGATTCAACCCCTTATTGCATCCCGCCTTCCAAACATAAAGTGTTGGTCTGGTACCGCCGATCCACAGAATACTGTTTATCCATCCAACGGAAAACAATCTGGCTAATGGAATCCACCTGGACAAAAGCGGACTTCAGAAACTATGGCAAGCTGCAGGGTGCTTCCAGCGATGTCCTACGCTCCGCCCTGGAAGTGTTGGGCCGCGAGCTTGGGCTCAGCCTTTCAGCTTTCCTACGCTGCTCGGTGACCTCCGTTTTGAAGGACACGGACGAACATCCTTTCGGCGATATCCACAAGAACGAGAGCGAATCGTGCGTGGCCACTGTCTTAGTGCGGCCGGACGATCGCACATTGTTGGTTGAGCTGGATTACTCGGTGCTTTACCAGTTGATTGGCATCGCCCTCGGGGCTAAGACCGGAAGCTTCGCGTCGCCGGATCGGAAGCCCACCGACATTGAGCTGCAAGTGGTGAACATCTTGTTCCGGCTGATCCTTTCGGAAGCTTATCGGTGCTGGCTTCCGCTCGTAAAAACACAGCTCGAAACCATAACGGTCGAAGTAGGACGCGGCCCTTCGCGCGCCATCCAGTCCACGGATTCCGTGCTGGTCATCCGCTTTGATTTGACGGTAGGCGAGCAAACCGGGTCACTTTCGCTCATCGTGCCGCCGCAACTTTTCCAGAGTGCAATCCAGGAGCAAGAGCCGGTTCGCCACGAGAAGACGGAAATGGCTGGTTCCGCGGAGACCACTCTGCAGTTGATGCTGCCGGCCAAGGTGAACGTCGACGTGTGGTTGGACGGAGCACAAATGCGGCTGCGAGACCTGCTGCAATTACGCGAGGGACAAATCGTTAAGCTGGATCATCCCGTGGAACGCCGAGCGGTCTGCACCTTGAACGGTAAAGCGGGGTTTAGCGGGCAGATCGTCAGTACGGGCGCCCGCCGGGCATTCATGGTGGAAGAAGCGTCCGAAACTCAGTCCTGAGCCGAGGCAGTGGGTGTTTGGGCCAGATGTTCGAGCAGCCGCACCGCCGCGCGGACCCGGTCAGAGGAGAGACTGTCCTGCTTTTGAAGCGATTCGACTACGCTTTCGAGCACTTCCATGCGCTCGGTTTCGAGGGCGTTCAGGTCCTGAGCCCTCCAAGCCTCAAGACGGAGGCGCTGCCCGTTTTTCCACGCGCTTAGAACCTGGGAGGCTGTGCCGGCAACCATACGTTGCCCATATCGAACGGTATCGGGATTAGTTTGAAGATTTTTTTGAAGGTAGTCCGCCAACGTCGAAATTTCGACGCTTAGCGATTCGCCGGCACGCGGCGCCGCAGTTCATCGAAGAAGTTCAGGAGGAACGTCTCGCGCACCGGCGTCTTCTCTCCCGCCGCTTCCGGTATCGGGAACACTGCGAAGCGCTTACCATCGGGAGCCAGGGCCAGATTTACCACGCCGAGAGATAAGAGCTGTCGGTCGGACCAAAGGCGTGGCTTGCCGGCCACGAACGATGCGCCGTCTACCATATAGTCCACTGCCATGATCCGATAGTCCAGAGTTTCATAGAACAGTTCCCGGTTATTACTGGACCAAATCGGGTACAGCCCGCCATTCGTAGAAATCTGCCATTTACCGCCAGGCCCGGGAAACGGCCGCACGAATATCTCACTGCTTCCCGACTCCTCGGATCGATACGCGATCCAGCGCCCGTCCCCAGAGAAGGCCGGTAGTAATTCGTTGAAAGGCGTCTGCAGAAATGGAACAGGTTTGCCCGGCTTGGGACGATCAGGATCGCTCAAATCCAGTGGAAGCGTCCAAAGGTCCATGCGAGTCTTAGGGTCTAACTCAAAATAAGCCAGCTCGCGGCCGTTGGGAGAAAAAGAATAAGGAGTTACGTTGTTGCGGCTCGCCAGCAATCGTTGCGTCTCTCCCCCGCCGTCGGCGCGCACCCAGGAGAGCTCTGCAGTGTCGTTGGAGATCGACCGGAACGCAATGTGCTTTCCATCCGGGCTCCAGACCGGTACCGTCCCATGTTGGGTGAAGGTCAGCCGTGTCATCTTGTCGCGCCCCAGATCGTATATGGAGATGTCACGGCCGTCCGTCAGCGCCAGTTGCCGACCGTCGGGCGAGAAACGCGGATTGTTATAGACGCCGGGCGTGGCTACTAGCGGCGTCATTTTGCCGGAACTGTCCAGCCACATCACCGGCCAGCTTTGACTCGCACTCTTGCCTGCCAGGTAAACGAAGATTCCGGTCCGCGAGAAATCGAATTGCCCGCCGCCTTTCACGGGATTGCCTGCCACGTCTTCCAGCACAGGAACGGGCGTGCCGCGGACCTCGAGACGAGATAAATCGAATGCTACCGCGAAAAGCGATCCCTGATGAACGTAGACTAGATGCCCGCTCGGCAGGTAGCGCCCAAAATAGCCTCCTTGCAACAGACGTTTCCTCTTCCCCGTCTTCAATTCCAAGGCCTCAATCGTCGCGTCATCCAAGCCCACGGTGGTAACCGAGGCAGTAAAGAGGACGGCTTGGCCTCCGGGCAGCAGCTGCGGCCAGCGATGCGTGGCATCTCCGCTGTCCAGCCTGGTTAGCAGCGCCGGCGGACCGCCGTTGGTGGGCACGCGCGACAAAGCGGATGTGGTGCCCAACGACGCGATGATAGTTCCATCCTCGCCCCAGCTACCGCCACTTCCGTTGGCGGCGGCACATAAAGGCACTGCAGCGCCCCCCTCTAGCGAGATCTTCTTCAATTGGCCATCGGCAAAGAAACCTAACCATCGTCCATCCGGTGAAAAGAAAGGATCGTTAGCGTTATCAGTGCCGGGCATCAGAGTGGTACTTGCCTGGTCGAGCGAACGAGTGGCAAGCAGCGGTTTGCCGTCGGGCCCGCGGATCGGAAAAACGATTCGCGTTCCATCAGGCGAGATGGCGACCGTCGTGTCGAGCCCGGTCCGGGCGTCTGGACCAAGATCGACGCTCAGACGTATCAGCGGTTGTCGCCCGGGCCGGGTCGCACGCCATGCCACCCAGGAGGCACCGGCGGCGATGAAAGCCAATAGCAGTGAAGCCACGCGCCATGACAGCTTGGGCTTAACCGGGGAAGTCCGCGCTGGTTCCGGTGCAGGATCGATATTCATCACCGACACAGCCAGGGGCTCCTGAGGTTTTGAACTTGTTCCGTTGCCGTCCACAGGCGCTATGAACCGGTACCCTCGGCGCGGAAGCGTCTGGACGAAGCGGGGATTCTCGGCCGTGTCGCCCAGGGCCTCGCGCAGCTTTGTCATCGCGCTATAAAGACCGTGGTCAAAGGCGACGAAGGTGTCCCGCGGCCATATTCTTCGGCGCAATTCGTCACGTGTGACTAATTCACCGGGACGCTCCAACAGTGCTTGTAGAATCTGGAACGGCTGTTCCTGAAGGTTCACCTTCACGCCGTTCTTGCGGAGTTCTCCGGAACGGGTATCCAGCTCGAATACACCGAAACGCCTCCGGCCACTCTGCGTGTTGGCAGGATCCATAGAATCGAGCGCAGCGCCCAGCTAGTCTATCACATCATTTAGATGAGGTTTGGCCGGAAGCCCCACAAAATCAGATAAATAGATGGTGTGCCAAAAGTTGGGCACAAATGTGACACCGTGGATTGCCCCCGGTGTCCCAGCCGTGATAAAAAACCGTGCTAGCTGTGAGAAAGGACACTAAATGAAATTCAGAGTTATGACCACAATCTTTGCCTTCGCCCTCGCGCTAGGCTTGATTCTCTCGCTGAGCATCGGAGCGCCTTCGGTATCGGCGTCGTCCGCGCGAAACGGAGAACTCCATGTGACGAAGGAGTGCTCGCAGAACACGGGCATGCCCGGTACCTTCTGCACGATCACATCGTCGAACATCCCCGAGATCACAGTGGGCGCGAAGGTCTTCTATGACCAGCAGGCGGGCATTCCGGCGGGCATGCTGGACAGTAACGTCGTCCTCCACGTCGGGACCGGCAACTGGGCCGTCGGCCGCTGCACGCTGGATGGGAGTACCGGTAGCGGACTGTGCACGTTCTCGGACGGGGTCGGGCCGTTCACCGGCTTCCACGCCCGTGTCGATGTATCGCATACTGGAGGGCCAAATTTCGCCTGGAACGGCACGTACAGCTTCAAATCGCAGCCCCCTCGATAGGAGGTGACTGCCTAGAACTGCGGCAGCAAGTCGAACGACGTCAACGGTGAAGCGAAGCCGCCACCGCTTCGGCTAACTGACTCTTATGGCTAATAATAGTGCTGCCCCAGGCTATCAAACCAGACGGCTGATCTGTCCACTTAGAATCGGAGTTATAAACGAAAAACGCATCC
>DATMMD010000255.1:0-16352 GCA_035569875.1 Bryobacteraceae bacterium | reverse complement strand
CCAAGGCAGACATGTCCATTGCCAAGCTGTATTCGTCGCTCGTTAGTGACGAACAGATCGGCGTGCGGGTGTACGGCATGCTGCTCGAAGAATTCGACCGCACCAAACGTGTCATTTTTTCGATTAAGGGGACGTCGGGGCTTCTGGAGCGCAATCCCGTTCTGGCGCGCTCCATTCAGCTGCGTAATCCATACGTGGACCCGCTCAGTTTGATTCAGGTCGAACTGTTGCGCCGGAAGCGCAGCGGAGACATCGACGAGAAAATCGACCGCGCCCTTGCCTCGACCATGAACGGCATCGCAGCCGGACTGCACAATACTGGATAAATCGTTGGACGGATCTTGTTCGGGTGTCAGTTGGTTTGTATTCGCAGGATTGCGTCCCATACGGTGCGTTCTCGGAAGCTGGCTCGGGAGCCATTGTTGAACGTCTCCGGGCGAGTGTCAGAAAACTGGACAGAGCTTCGAGCGGTACCGTCGCGAAAAGCCTGCCTACAAGTAGCGCCTGATTCGTCTAGAGGCGCCAGACAGAACGCAACGGGACTCGGCAAGAGGTTTACGCGCGATATACGCGGCGGCGTGGGCAACATCTGGAGCGCTTTCGGGAACCGCATGCCTATTTTTCAAAAATGAATATAGTTGGGCCAAAGCTTGCATCGGAGACAGATCCTACCTGGACATATCCTTGAGAAGGCAAGGAGCCCGCCGACTGCGCAACCTGCAAAGGACGGGGCGTCGCGTTTCCGTTTACACGGGTTCCAACCATCACGTATCCATTCACCGTGTTCCCGCCAAATCCCGTAATGATGGAGCCGGAGGCGGCGAGATTGGTCGCAGCGGCGATAGCCTCGCCCGCTGTCGGGGCGGTCGCCACACTCGCTTCATAAGCTGAACTATCGTTCTGCCGGCTGTAAGACAGGAAGCAAATCGTTCCCGGCGATGAGTATGAGACTGCTGTAATGACCCGGCCCTGGGAGGCCTGTTGAGATGCGGCAGCGGCGAAATTCGCGGCGGCAGCCGTTTGAAGTTCTCCGTCGAAGCCGCCGGTAGCGCTCGTTCGCATCGCAGCGATGGCATAACCGGCAGCTTCAAAATCGATCGCGGTTATGACTGTAGACGCGGTCATTAGTGACGCCGCCTCGTTTGCGAACAATCCGTTTCCGGATGCGACGATCCCGGTGACAGGCGTCTTGAGCCCGGCGGGCTGCAGCGGATCGAATCGCCATTCGCTCCCATTGGGCGTTAAGGCCGGCAGAGACGCGATATCCGGTACACTAAGGCCGTTTCCCAGTTGAACCTCGCAGTCTTCAGGATTGTTGCAAAGCGGATCCTCGTTGAAGGCAACCGATGCGTGGATCCCTTTGAATCGCAGGTCGTCCGGCGCCGGGGGCGTGGCGCCCAGTGGCGGGCCGGCAACCGCGACCGTCACACCGGCCTGACTGGAGACTCCGCCCACCTGAATGGCAAGCGGCCAGTCTCCGCCGTATGGCAGGCTGGAAGGCACAATCGCGTTGATCTGGGAAATACCCTCAACGATCCCAGGAGCCATTCCTGCGTACAAGACTGGGGCCGGTTGCCCGCCGATCGATACACTGAACGGCAGGACGATATTGGCAACCCCGGGAGCCACCGCGCCCGCGACGGACGGAGGATCGGTTTGACCGGCACCCGTGATATAGAACGTAATGAAGGAGCCGGGCGCCGCGGGGTTTGAACCGCCATTGAGAGTAGCATCTGCATTGGCGGCCACGGCCTGCCCAAAGCCCTGGGAATTAGCCGTGAAAATAGACGGCGCGGCGGTTAGCACATTGGCGGCAATCGAAAAGCAACTCGGTACGCCATTTACGGAGAGGCTCACGGACCCACCCGCGAAGTTGAAAGGGACGATCGCTGAAACCTGATTTGCGGACGCATAGATAACCGGTGCCGGTATTCCCCCGATCAGAACCTGCACGCCGTCGAGTGTCGTAGGTACCTGGCCTTGTTGATTCAATTCGAAACCGGCGGATTGCGCGGGTCCAAGCTTCTGTCCCAGGAGGGTAACGATCTCACCGGGGGCAACTCCGGCGCCTGCGCGATCGTAGATCCATTGAAAGCTGGCAGCATCGTCAACCAATGCCCCAGCGCATTGCCCCCACGCCTCGGACCCGAATGCTATGGGCAGCGCCACCAGGGCGGCGAGACGGACACTCGGAAGCAGCAAGCCTCTATGACGTCGATGATTCGTTCTCTTCACTATTCTGCCTCGGCAAGTCCGGATCGGCAGATCGCGGACCGTTTAGTCTTATGAACCGGTGTGAATCCGGTACGTCATAGAAGACTTAGAACGTGCGCGAAAAAATCCCGCATTATACGTTCGGAGTGGGTACTTCGCCAGCAGCGGCTCGGGAACTGACTAGGCCGACGTGCTGGATCAAGGTCAGTGGACCGGCTGGCAACGGCGAGTCGAGGCGCATCGCAACGAGGCAGAAAATGGATGCAAAGAAGAGGTGAATTGAAGACGAAAGGAAGAAAGGAAACTCCGGTCACGCAAGCTTACCGGCCGCTCGGATTCACTCGGTCGTAACGTCGCCGCCCTGTAGACTAACCGGCCGCATTCGCCGGACCTAGTGACACAAATCGTTCCCCTTTGTTCCTTTCGTCTTCAATCGTTTCCACATCACAGCGCCGTTGCGAATCCCACGCGCGTGTTATTCCAAAGTTATGGACCCGATCACAGAACCGACAGTCAATGGCCTCAACCGCGTTGCCGGTCGTGCTGCCATTAATCGTGCGAACGCACAAAAATCTACCGGCCCCCGCACCGAAGCCGGCAAGCAGCGCTCGAAAATGAACGCTTTCCGCCATGGCTTAACCGGCCAAACCGTCGTCCTACCCGCCGAGGACCACTCCGCTTATGAGAGCCACTCGAAGTCCTTCCTGAACGAATATCACCCTAAAGACGCCACCGAAACTCAACTCGTCCAGTCCCTCATCGATACCTCCTGGCGACAAAACCGCGCCGCCGCTATCGAGACTAATCTCTTCTCGCTAGGCATCACCGAAATGGAGGACCACATCCGCGTCAACCATCCGGAGGCCGAAGCCGCACTCGGGATGGCCCTGGCATTTCGCGAACACATGCGGGCATTCGCCAACATCAGCACCCAAAGCCAGCGCCTCGCCCGCCAGTTCGAACGGACCCTCGCTCTGCTCCGCCAAATCCAGGCTGATCGCCGCGCAGCCGAAGAGCGCCAGCTCGAGAAGGCCGCTAAGATTTTGAAAATGCACAAGGCCGAAAACCTCCCCTACCATCCCACCGAAGATGGCTTCGTTTTTTCGAACGACCAGATCGAAACGTTTCTTCGTCGCCAAAACCGTTCCGAGCAAGCCAACACTCATGACTTCGAGGCTCACGGCTAGCGGTACCGATTCCGCCCTTCCCCGTCTACATATGCACCATGCAATGGCTTCTTGTTCTCACTCTGATCGCCGCAACAGGATTGCACTCAGCCGAAATCCGCATCGATGATATGTCGCTGCTCAGCCTAGACAATGTCCGGGCGGAAACCACAACCTATCACGGCAAAGTCGGTCTCAAAATGATCGAGAAGGAATCCGGGCCGGGCGGCGGCCTGGCACTTCTGAAGGGGTTGGAATTTCGCGATGGCGAGATTGATCTGGAAGTCTCCGGGGCGCCTTCTAAAACCGCGTATCCCACCGCTCGCGGCTTCATCGGGGTCATGTTTCGCATTCAGGCGGACGGCTCGCATGCCGAGAGCTTTTACCTTCGCCCCACCAACGGTCGGGCGGGCAACCAGTTGAACCGCAACCACTCGGTTCAATACGTGTCGCCCCCGGAATGGACCTGGCAAAGGCTGCGAACGGAGACGCCCGGCCAATACGAATCTTATGCGGACATGCAAGCCGGGGAATGGATTCAAATGCGAGTGGTTGTGCATGGCAAGGAAGCCGAGCTCTATATCGGGGGCGCCGCGCAGCCATGCCTGGTTGTCAAAGATCTCAAGCTCGGAGAAAGCCACGGTGGTGTAGCGCTGTGGATCGGGCCTGGAACGGAGGGTTATTTTAGGAACGTTCGAGTGGCACAGGCTTTCTAGCCTCTGATCAATTACCGCACGCCGGCGTGCCGCTTCAGAATTTGCTGCAAGTTTTGAGAAAATGCCGACCGCGCCATCACAATATTGGCGCCGGCCTCATGGGCCTTCTGCTTGAGCTCGCCCTGCACGTGCGACAGATATCCGATAATGCTGATGTTCTTCAGGTCGCCATTATCCTTCAGCTTGGAGATCAGGGGCAATGGGTCGACGGAGTTGTTATTCAGATCGAGGATGATTAGCAGCGGCTTTTCGTGAGTGGCCTTTTCAACCACGTCGTGTGCCGACTTTAGGAACTCCACGTCCAGGCCGACGCGTTTGGCGGCGTCATTGATCTTGACCGTGAACAGCAAGTCGTCCACTACGGCCAGGATCTTTTTCTTCTCCCGCGTGTGCATTTGGGATCTGTGCCTATACTCCTGAATGTATCTTTTAACTAACTTGGAACACCAACAAGTTGTGTGGAGGGTCAGATTTATTTTAGCATGTCAGGAATGACGCGCCGAATTGTAAATCCAGCGTGTACTTTTCGAGAGTGTTCCTGGTGAGTGCCCAGTGGTACATATACGAGGCTGCGCCCGAGACTGCCGCGGCCTGTAGCCGAAAGATCCTCGATCTGCTGAAAGAAACGCTCGCGCAGAAGGACCGGGCAGCACTGGCTGTGTCGGGCGGGTCGACGCCCAAGCTATTGTTCGCCGAAATGGCTAAGTCGGGTTTCGATTGGACCCGGACGCATCTGTTTTGGGTGGATGAGCGCGGCGTGCCGCCAACCGATGACCAAAGCAACTATAAATTGGCCAAGGAGCACTTCATCGATCCGGCCGGATTTCCGGCCCGCACTGTTCATCGGATTCAGGCCGAGTTAGATCCTCAGCGCGCCGCGCAATTGTATGCGGACGAGATTCGCAGTTTCTTCTCGCTCAAGCCGGGGGAATTTCCGTCTTTCGATATCATTCATCAGGGCATGGGGCCGGACGCGCACACCGCCAGCCTTTTTCCCGGCGAGCCGCTGATCGACGATCGTGAAAATCTGGTGGCGGCGGCCTACGTCGAGAAATTGAAGCAATGGCGGATCACGTTGCTGCCCGGCGTGCTTCTCGCCGCGCGGAATACGATAATGTTGGTAGCCGGCGAGGACAAAGCCGGACCGCTCCACGCGGTGCTCGCGGAGCCCTACAATCCCAAGAAGTATCCTGCCCAAATCGTGACTCAATCGCACGGGAACGTGATGTGGTTTTTAGATAAAGCAGCGGCCAGGGAGATTCGGTGACCGCCAGCAGGCGGACCTTTTTACTGCTGCAGGCGCTGGGCTTATTGCCTCGAAAGGCAGAAAGCCGTGAGGTGCCGCCGCCGTCGATTCCGGCCACCCGCATTTTGCTGGGTGGCGATGTAATGCTGTCCCGTTACGTGGGCATTGTCGCCCGTGCAAAAGGTGATCCTGGATGGCCGCTGCATGATGTTTCGGTATTGCTCTCGTCGGCGGACATCGCATTTGCGAACCTCGAATCGCCGTTTTCCGACCGCGGCCGCGTAGTCGACAAAGGAATGCTGTTCAAGGCCGAGCCGGAAATGATTCAAGCCTTGCAGCTAGCCGGGATCCATATCGTATCCACCGCGAACAATCATGCGCGCGATTGCGGCCGGTACGGCGTGGAATACACTCTCGATTGGCTTCAACAACATGGGATCGCGGCCGTTGGAACCGCGGCTACGCCCGAGGCAGCGCGCCAGGGAACGGTGCTGGACCGCAATGGCGTTCGATTTGGTTTTCTAGCGTATACCTACGACCAGTGCAACGGAAACCATCTTGACCTGGACGACCGCATCGCAATGATGGAACCTGGCCAATTGGTGGGCGACGTGAAGAGCATGCTGGAGCGCGCCGATGTCGTGATCGTTTCGATGCACGCCGGGGTCGAGTATCAGCGCCGTCCCAACATCCAGCAGCAGGAGTTTGCGCGCGCCGCTATCGATGCCGGCGCGGGTGTAGTGGTGGGGCATCATCCCCACGTCACGCAACCGGTGGAAAGCTATGGCAAAGGCGTGATCTTCTACTCGCTGGGGAACCTGGTTTTCGATCAGTTCCAGCAGCAGGAGACCCAGCGTGGGTGGATCGGCGACGTTCGGTTCACCGGAAAGCGGATGGCCGAATACAACGTAATTCCAGTGGACATTGTGCGGACGGCGCCGCGGGCGGCGTTGACTCCTTGATTCCTTGGCTCCAGACATGACTGCCCTGGTGCTCGGAGCCGGAGGAATGTTTGGAGCCTATCAGGCCGGGGCCTGGAAAGTGTTGGCTGAGATTTTTCGACCGGACCTGATCGTCGGCGCGTCCATCGGCGCGGTGAACGGCTGGGCGATTGCCGGCGGGTGCGAGCCGGACGAGTTAATCCGCCGCTGGCTGAACCTGGAAGAGGCCGCACATTACCGTTGGAAGATCCCTTCGGGAATTTTCGGAGGCGTGCTCGACTCGCGGCCCCTGCAGCGTGCCATTCGCCATATTTACGAATCCTATCCACCTCGTGCCGATCCTGCATCGCGCGTCGAATTTGCAATGGTGGTGACGGATCTGGTCAGGCTACGGCCGCGAATTGTGAGGGGCCGCGATGTTACCTGGCAGCACCTGGTGGCGACGACGGCAATCGTCGGAATCTTTGATCAGATGCGGCTGGGCGGCCGGCTGACTTCGGACGGTGGTTTACTGTCGGCAGTCCCGTTGTGGGCCGCGGCGGAGCTTGGTGCGCGAAAGGCCGTCGTCATCGACGTCCTGCCGGAGCCGCCTGGTATAGTGGCTAAGACTTTTGTGGGTGCAATGCGGAGGCTATCGCCATTTCGAGCCATCGTGCCGCCGGGGATAGAAGTGATTCGGATCGCGCCGGCCGCGCTTCTGGGGCGTCCGCTCGAGTCGCTGTATTGGAGTCATCGGAACGCAGCCCAATGGATTTTGCAGGGGCAAGAGGACGCCTCCCGGATAGAACATTCCATTGTGAATTGTTTTGAGCGAGAATAGATCCTGAGATGCCGGCATACCAGATTCATCTTTTGAAAGACAGTCAGCGACAGCAGTTCCGATGGGCGCCCCACACTTCGGGCGTCACGATCGCCAAACCGCGGGATTACGAAAAAGGACGCGTAGTCGAAGCAGCCAGCCCGTATGCAGTCTGGCTTGCTTCGCGTGGAACTGAAGAGGAGCTGCACGTTGGGGATCTGCTAGAACTCGAGAGCGGCGAACTTCGCATCTTAAAATACATCGGATTCGAAGAGGCGCGCTGGTACGTACCAGAACCGGTTCCATCGCCCGCCCCAGCGCCGCTGGAGGTAACATAGAAATTAACTATATGTATAAAGATCCCGCTATGTGGGATCGGGTCAATTCCTTCGCTCTCGTAAGTTATATTCCCGAGCCTCTGGCAGGCTTTCTGGATCGAATGCGGCAGGAACTGGTGCCGGACTGCTTTTTGCGCGCGCACGTGACGATTCTCCCGCCGCGGCCCATCTCGTCGTCGCCCGGCGCGGCGTGGGATCTGGTTCGATGGTTCGCACCCCAGTTTGCGCCGTTCGAAGTGGATTTGACCAGCGTGGAGGTCTTCCCGGTCTCGGATGTGATTTTCGTCAACATCGCGGCCGGATCCGAGCAGTTAACAAAAATGCATGAGGCCATGAACGCGGATGGATTGCGATTCCCGGAACCTTTCTCCTACCACCCGCATGTAACGCTGGCACAGAACCTTCAACCCGATCAAGTGGACGAGCTTACTCGCGTGGCGCGAGCCCGATGGGCCGAATGCTCGTATCCCAAAAGGTTCCGCGTGGACCAGGCGGTATTTGTGCAGAACACGCGCGACTGCGGTTGGATCGATTTGGGCGAGTGCCGGCTGGGGCACGACGACGCGAAGCTGGTGCGGGGGTTGACGGACCTGCTGGTTCTCTGAGCTGGTTCTCTGAGCTGGTTTCTCTGAGAAAGCTACTGAACCGGAAGAACGCTGGTGTTCGCAGCCAGGCCGGCTTGGAAGATCTCCAGTTTTCGATTGCCACTCTGCGCGTCGGCCGGCACTTGAAAGTTGATCTGGTAAAGACCGATGAATCCCGGCGTCAATCCCGCGAACAGAACAGGCGCCGTCTCACCATCGATCGCTACCGAGGCCGTGGTGTTGACTGCGGCTAAGGGCGACGATGGAGCCTGCGCACCAGTGCCGACCGGCGTGTCGGTTAACCCCATGCCGGCCAGATACGCTACCAGATATTCTCCGGGCTTGGCGGGCGCGTCTTCCGTCACCAGACTGAAGTCGGCATGCTGGGCGATCACTTGCCCGTTAGACAGCCGCGCGATGCCAGGCGTGACTGGAGCGATGTTGATCGTATCCGGCATCGTGTAAGCGTTGTTCGCGACCACCAGCACCTGGTATTGCTGGCCCGGTACGAGGTTCACCGGAATCTGGGCGTTGATCTGGCCGCTGCTGACATAATAGAGCGGCGCCAATTCGCCTCCGATGAGAACGCTGGTTCCATTCAGCACGGAGGGCAGTGGGATGCCCGTGCTGCTGGTGGTGGAGGCCATAGCCGAGCCGAAAACTTGCACGATTGTGCCCGGCGCCAACGGCGTGCCTGGTTGCGGATAAAGGTTGTGAAGTATGCCGTTGTGGGCCAACACAGGAGCCACAGTGTCGCTCACCGCGCCGAGAATCTGCGCCGAGGCGGTTTGCAGCCCGGACGCTGTCGCCTGAGTTGTCACGGTGAGCTGGGTCGCGGCATGCGATGGAGTCCAGGTGGCCGAATAGGCTGCTGAAGACGCGTTGCTCAAGTTCAGCGACAGCGGTGGATCGCCATTCGAGAACTGGGCGACCACTCGTCCGCTCGAAACCGAATTGCCGCAATCATCGGCGAGCTGGACTGCTACCGTGCGGGGCCAAGCGGCCGGAGTTGAGAAATTGCCCGCCAGACTGGTTGGGGTCACTACTAAATTTGCGGGCGTGCAGTTTGCTTGAGGGGTATCCGCGAGAGCGGCGATCATGCCCGCTTGGGGAGCCGATCCGGGGATGATGAAAGTTACGTTGACCGTCCGGACCTCCAGGTTGCTGATTGAAATGTGGACTCGTCCCCGGTAAATTCCTGGTAGGAGATTTGCACCATTCACGGAGACGGCCAGCTGCGCGGGCGCCGTTGTCGAGATTGTGCCGGTTGCGGGCGTGGCCGAAAGCCAACCGGCGCCATTGTCGGTAGATACGGCGACCTGATATGGCGCCGTTTGATCGGTACTACTATAGACCGACACGTTTTGAATGCCAGACGACCTAAATACGAGGCCGCTCGGAAAAGTGTTGGGCACGGGAGCGCTGGCAGCGTCTACTATGTTCAACACGACCACGAAATCCTGTGGCGAATTGAACACGTCCGGCGAACTGACCCGGACCAACGCGTAGTAAGCGCCTTTTTGCAGACCCGCGCTCGTAGTGGTGAATTGCACGGTTCCAGGGGGCGGGTCATTCAGAATCTGCAGCCAACCATCGCCGCCGATCTGCTGCGTTGTGAAGTTGATTGTACTGCCGCTTGAACTTGATACGCCGAAGCTCTGAGGCGTTGGCCCGGACACGCCGTTGCCTTGGCGAGCGCGCAGCAAAATGCCGGTGTCGCTCAAGATCAACTTAGGCTTGGACGAGACCAGCAAGCTGACCGGAATCCTGGCGGTCCCGTTGGCCGAGTCGATTTCGATGTTCCCCGCATAAGCGCCCGGCGCTAGTTGCTGAACATTCACCGTCGCTGTCAGGATCGCATCCGCGCTCGGATTCACTGTTCCGGACCCGGGACTCACGCTCATCCGCAGCACATCAGTCGAAACGGTGAAGGCCAAGCTGCCGGGTCCACTGTCGCGGATATAAATGTTCTGGCTCAGTGACGCGAGGGTCCCGTCGCTGAAGAAATCGAGGGCCTGTGGTGACGCCTGCAAAATTGCCGGCGCGCCGGTGACGGTCAGGCCAACTTTAATGGATAGCGCGGCCCGATTGGGTGCGCTGACGGTGATCGACCCCGAGTAGCTTCCAATGGAAAGTCCGGTTTGATCCACGCTGACGTCGATGCGCCCCGGCGTTGTGCCGCTGGCTGTGGCGATGATCCAGGGCGCGTCAACGGAAGCGGAGAAGGGAACTGAGTCGTGGGTAGTCGAAATGACCGAGACTGTTTGGACTGGAGGCACGGCGGCGCCGCGAACACCTGTGAATGAGAGGCCGCCCGCCGACACAAGCAAGTCTGGGGCGAATGGCCGCACCAACACTTCATATCCAGCGCTGGCGGTTGCGCCGGTCGAGTCGGTGACTTGCACCGTGAAGACGAAATCGCCAGGAGCGCTGGGAGTTCCGCTCAACACCCCGGTTGAATCGAAGGTCATGCCGGGCGGTAGCGGGCCAGAGACGCTCCACACCAAGGGCCGCGCTGCGTCGACCGATTGAAACGCGACTGAATAGGCGACGCTTACTTCCGCCGCAGCTAGCGGCGAAAGCGTCAGGATATGCTGCGTTACCGGCGTCACACTCAGACTCAGCGCCTGGAAAGCGACCTTGCCGCTGGAATCAGTGACCTGCGCGGTCACGGTATCATTGCCCGCCGTGGTTGGCGTTCCGCTCAACAGGCCGCCCGAGCTTAACGTGAGACCGGCAGGGATTCCGGAGCCCGACCAGCGATAAGGCGGCGAGCCACCGGTCGCGCTGCACGTTGCTTGATAATAGTTGCCCACACCCGCACTCGCAAGAGGCGATGGAGTAGTTATGGTGAGTCCGCCGTTCGACGAAAGCACTGTCAGCGCAAAAGACGCACTGCTTGTATGATTGGTCGCATCGGTCGCGACCACTGCCAGCGTGGAACCGCCAGCCGAGCCGAGAGGTGGAGTTCCGCTAAGAGCACCCGCTGCCGACATGATCGCCCATCCAGGCATCCCGCTTGCCGAGAACGAGTATGGGGCCGTGCCGCCGGAAGCGTTGAATGTCGCTGAGAGTGCCTGGCCCTCAGTGGCTTGGAGGGAAGAAGTAGTTGTGATAGACAGCGCTGGATCGATTGATAAGCTGAACGCGCTACTCGTCTTATTTCCCGCGGCATCAGCTAACGTCACTGAGAAATTGTAAGATCCGGCCGAGCTTCCTACTGGAGGCGTACCGCTCAACTGTCCCGCGCCGGAGAGATTTAAGAAGGGGGGAAGCCCTGTCGCCGTCCAGGTGTAAGGACTGACGCCGCCTCTGGCTTGAAAAGCCAAGCTAATCGGAGTGCCTTCCTTCGCCCGCTGCAAAGCCGAGCCGGTGGTGATGACCGGCGGACCGGGATTCACCTGCAGCGTAAACGAAACGCCGGTAAATCGCGACCCGCTGTCTCCAACGGTGATCGTGAAGTTGTAGCTTCCAGCCGAACCTAGTCCTAGAGGTGGCGTGCCCGAGAGTTGTCCCGCAGAAGTTAGAGACAACCACAGTGGAAGCCCGGAAGCGGACCAGGAGTACGGCGGCGTCCCTCCGGTAGCGGTTAACGTCGCTCCATAAGCAGTGCCTTCGGTGGCAGCGGCTAAGGAGGGATTGCGGATGACCAGTGGTGGAGGATCGACCAGCAGCTGGAATGGAACTGTGGAGACCAGGCCGGCCGAATCAGCCGCCCGGATCGTGAATGCGTAGGAGCCCTGAGAATTGAGCGCCGGCGTTCCACCGATGGCGCCATTGGCCGGATTCAGCAAGAGTCCGGACGGCAATGCGCCCGAGGCGACGGACCAGCTATACGGCGGCACGCCGCCCGTTGCTGCCAGCGTGGTCGAATAAGATAGACCCACGATGCCACCCGGCAGCACTGCCGACGTGATAGTCAGAGGCGGCACGACGGGCAGGGCATAATTCTGGGATGCGGAGAACGGCGTCCCGGAAAATCCATCCTGATCGGTTACTGAAGCCGTAAATGCCGATGTTCCCGGCAGAGCCGGCGTTCCGCTGATGGTTTGTCCGCTGAACGAGAGGCCCGGTGGAAGTGATCCCGAGGTGAGCGCGAAGCTGCGGCTGATGCCGCTGCCTCCGGTGGCTTGCAACATGTGTGAATAGGGCACGCCGACTACGCCCAGCGGCAGCGGCGATGGAGTAGAGAACAAAAGCTTCGCATACTGCGTGATGGAGTAGCTGATCACCAGCACCGGCGACACTTGATTGTAGGTAAACGTCACGTTCCCGGTGCGGGTGAGCGGAGTGGAATTTGGAGCCACTGTGATGTTTATGTTGTCAAAGCCGTCGCCGTTGAGAATTCCGGTGATACTAATCCATGGAACGGTGGTACCCGGTGTCAGCGGACCACAGGGATTGCTCACGCCCAGGACGTCGGATCCGCCAGAATCTTCAAACGTATGGCCTTGTGAAGATGGATTCGCGGTAGTGCCGCACAAGCCAATGAACAACGTGGTTTGTGCTGGCATCGATTGAGGGAAATTTGCATCGGTGACTTGGACGAGGAAATTATCACCAGGTCCGGTAGGCGTTCCACTGATCACACCCGATGGACTTACAGAAAGGCCTGGCGGAAGCCCGCCTCCAAGATAGCTCCACGTGTAAGGTGGGGCGCCACCGGTGGCGTTCAATTGCGCATTGTAGGGCAGGTTCAGCTGTCCAAAAGGTAACTGCGTGGTTGTGATGGTAAGCGGCTGAGTCTGACAGATAGCCGCGGTGGCCAGCAGCGTAAGCCACGCTACAAACCCTAAGTTGAAATGCTTATACTCCAACATCCTTCTTTCGGATGTTCGAGCCCAATACTTCAGTTGTTTAGGAATGCACGGCTGAAAAGGCCGGCTCGTCTTGCCGAACGGGCCCGGCGTCGATCACCAGGCGGGCGATTCGCTCGCGATGATACGTCGCGTCGCCGAAAGCGACTTCAGACGCCTTGGCGCGGCGGTAGAACAGATGCGCGTCGTTTTCCCATGTAAATCCCATACCGCCGTGGACCTGAATCGCGCGGTTGCCCACTTCGCGATAGGCATCACTGGCATAGGCTTTGGCGACTGACACGGCTAGGCCCGCTTCGGGTACACCCTCTTGGATCGCCCAAGCGGCGAAGTAGGCGGCCGAGCGGGAACTCTCTGTATACACGAGCATGTCGGCGCAGAGGTGCTGAACGGCCTGGAACTGGCCGATCGGCCGGCCGAACTGCTTGCGGGTTTTCGCATACTCGACCGTCATTTCGAGCAGCCGCTGCATGCCGCCGGTCATCTCCGCCACCAATCCCACAGTTGCGACGTCCAGCATATGATCGAGAGCGGCTCGCGCCGGCTTGCCTTCGGCCAGCAGGCTTTCACGGGGCAGGGAAACGCCATCCAGCGCGACCTCGTACAGCTTGCGCGTGGAGTCCATGGCGGGAAGATCGGTAATGCCGAGGCCGCGAGCTTTTGCTGGAATAAGGAAGAGCGCGAGTTCGCCGTTCAGGCGCGCGGCGCAGATCAGGAAGTCGGCGGCCGCGGCGTCCCAGACAAACAATTTGCGGCCGTCGAGTGTGTAGTTTCCGGCCGACGATGTGGCCTTCAGTTGGATGGAGTCGGGCGACCACGACGCCGAGTCTTCGAGCAAGGCTACGGTAGCTTTCGCTTCGCCGCTCGCGATGGCGCTGAGATACTTCAGTTTCTCGGGGCTATTCGAAGTGCCCGCCAGCAGCGGACCGGCCATCAGGACGGTACTGAAGAATGGACCGGGCAGCAGCGTTCGGCCCATTTCTTCGAGACTGGCCGCCATCTCCACCATGCCCATTCCAAATCCGCCGTACTCTTCCGGAAGGAGCATCCCGTTCCAGCCTTGCTCGGCGATCTTGCGCCACAGAAGCGGATCGAAAGCAGTCGCGGTCTCCATGAGTTTCCGGACTTCTGTCATCGGACATTCGGCGGCCAGGAATTTTCGAACGGTGTTCTTCAGAGTCTGCTGAGTTTCTGTCAATGCGAATTGCACGATAGTTTCCTTCTTAGTAGCTCTTAGGAAGGCCGAGGACGAAGTGGCCCACGATGTTGCGCTGGATCTCCGAGGTGCCGGCTTCGATGGTGTTTCCGCGCGCGCGGAGGAACGAATAGGCCCAGGCGCCGTCGTCGATGGCATGGCCGTCGCCCTTAGTTAACTGAACGTAGGGGCCGAGCATTTCGGCGGCTACCTGTTGGAAGCGCTGGTTCAGCTCAGTCCAGAAGATTTTTTGGATAGAGCCCTCGGGGCCGGGCACGCCGTTCTGGTTGATGCGCGTGATGGCTCGCATCTGATTTAGCCGCATGATTTCGATGTCAACAAAACTTTGCGCGAGTTTTTGCCGCATGACGGGATCGGCCGCGGCGGGCTGCCCATTGCGCTGGACCGTGTGCGACAGTTCCACTAACCGATCGAACTGGCGCTTGAAGGTGATCTGCATGCCGGCGCCGAGCGTGGCGCGCTCGTGCATCAGCGTTCCGATGGCCACGTTCCAGCCGTCGCCGACCTTGCCCAGCACGTTTTCGGCAGGGACGCGGACGTCGCGGAAAAATAGCTCGCAGAACTCGCTCTCGCCGGTCATCTGGCGCAGCGGGCGCACTTCGACGCCCGGCGATTTCATGTTCACGAGGATGTAGGTGAGTCCGTGGTGCTTGGTGGAGGCGGGATCGGAGCGGGTGAGGAGGGCGCACCAGTCGGCCGCCCAGCCGTAACTGGTCCAGACCTTTTGCCCGTTGATGACGTAATGATCGCCGTCGAGGCGCGCTTCGGTGCGGACGTTGGCGAGATCGGAGCCGGCGTTGGGTTCGGAGAATCCTTGGCACCAGATCTCTTCGGCGTTGAGGATGTTCGGCAGGTAGCGCTTCTTTTGAGCGCCGGTACCGAACGCGATGACGGTTGGCCCGATGAGAATCAGGCCCAGCACATTGGCCAGCGGGGGCGCACCGGCTCGCGCCATTTCTTCGGTGAAGATGACCTGCTCCATCAGGGACGCGCCACGTCCGCCATATTCTTTGGGCCAGGCGATGCCCGCCCAGCCGGCATGGTAGACCTTCTTTTGCCAGTCGCGGAGGAATTCGAAACGCGCGAGCATTTCGTCTTCAGTGCGATGTTTTTCCCAGTCGGGAGGGACGTTGGCTTGGAGCCAGGCGCGGAGCTCGTCGCGGAACTTGAGTTCCGGCGGGGAGAGGTTGAAATCCATGTTTTACACAGGATATCAGGTGAGAGTGGGGGACGTCGGCGGCGCTGGCTAATATTCAAACTGCGCCATCAATTGCACCTGGCGTGGGTTCTGAGCTTCGATGAGTCCTCCGAAGGTCGCGGTGTAATAGGGACTGACGCGCAAGCGGTTGGTATGGTTCAACAGGTTGAAAGCTTCCACCCCGAACTGCAGTAGTGCGCGCTCGTGCTTCACTTTGATAGTTTTCATCACTCGCGCATCCAGTGAAACGGTTCTTGGCATCCAAGCCGCATTGCGCGGGAAACCCGGAGGTCGCGCCGAGATCGGGTAAGCCCCGGTGCGGAAAGCATCGGTAGTGAGTAGTGTGTTCAGTGGCCGGCCGCTGCCCCACGTGAACACGGGCGCGAGCGTGGTGTTTTTAAACCAACCACTCTCGAACAGGTCGAACACACCGCTGAAACTGACACGCTGCGGCTGGTGCTGGCGTGAGAGCGCCCAATCTAGCCGAGTGTTGCGGGGATCGAGTGGCTGCTCGCCGTAATCGGAAGCATCGTCGTGTGTGACGCTGTAGTTGTAGCTGGCCAAATATGCGACCTCTTTGCTAAAACGCCGGTTGACCGTTAGCGAGACGCCCTGGTAAGTCGAACTGGCGCTCTGTTCCAGCCAGTAGCCGTTCGGATAATTGCTGCGGATTCGCGGCAGATGCAGGCCGTGGACATCACTGTATTCGACGGTGGCAGTTGTATCCTTGTCGATACGCCGCTCCGCGCCCAAGACCACCTTGCGGCTGTAGGTGCTCGGGAAGGCGCCGGTCGGCGTGTAGGTCTGAACCGGGCGGGCCGCGAGAGGCCGAAGCAACGTGCCGCCAAGAGCTAACGTGAAGGCGAGTTGTGCATCTGACCCGGTCAGATATTGTTCAAATCCTTGCCGCCCATCTTTTTGAAAGCCATAGTTTAGAAATTCCAATGGGTAGCGATCGTAGAACAACCCGGCGCCAGCGCGGAATACCCAACCCGAGCGGCCACCGGGCTGCCAAGCGACCCCGAGGCGTGGCGCCAGATTGCGATCGCTGACGGGAAATTGACGTGGCAGCGACTGACGGTCGTACCGCACGCCAACTGTCATGCTCAAGCCCGGC
>DATMMD010000254.1:0-3492 GCA_035569875.1 Bryobacteraceae bacterium | reverse complement strand
CTTGGGCTGGTTGTTCGCCACCGCCAGCAGGATCATGCTGAAGCTCTCCTGCATCTGGGTGTGCTTGTAGAGCTGGTTCAGGACCAGCTGCGGCTCGCCATCGCGTTTCAGTTCGACCACGATGCGCATGCCGTCGCGATCGCTTTCGTCGCGGATGTCGGAGATGGTGTCGACAATCTTGTCATTCACCAGTTGCGCGATGCGCTCCACCAGGCGAGCTTTATTTACCTGGTAAGGGATTTCGGTGATGACGATCGCTTTGCGATCCTTGTTGAAGGTCTCGATGCCAGCCTTGGCGCGCATGATGAAGCGGCCACGCCCGGTTTTGTAAGCGTCCACGATTCCGGATTTGCCGTGAATGATTCCGGCTGTGGGGAAATCGGGGCCTTGCACAAATTTCAGTAGCTCCGCGAGCTGGGCGTTGGGATTGTTGACCAGGGTGATGGTCGCGTCCACGATCTCGGTAAGGTTGTGGGGCGGAATCTTCGTCGCCATGCCTACGGCGATTCCGTCCGATCCATTCACCAGCAGGTTGGGAATACGCGTGGGAAGAACGTCAGGCTCGATTTCGTTGCCATCGTAGTTGGGGCGGAAATCGACCGTCGCCTTATCCAGATCTTCGAGCAACGCGTTGGAGACACGCGCCAGGCGCGCTTCGGTATAACGATCAGCCGCCGGCGGATCACCATCCACCGAGCCGAAGTTGCCCTGGCCTTCCACCAGCGGATAGCGCATGGCGAATGGCTGGGCCAGGCGGACGAGAGCGTCGTACACTGCCAGGTTTCCATGCGGATGGTACTTGCCCATCACGTCGCCGACGATTCTGGCGCACTTGCGCGTGGACCGGTTGGGATACAGGCCCATCTGTTGCATGGTGTACAGAATGCGGCGGTGTACCGGCTTCAATCCGTCACGCACATCGGGCAACGCGCGGCCAATGATCACCGACATCGAATAGTCGAGATAAGACTTCTTCATCTCTTCTTCGATATTGACGGGTTGAATGTTGAGCGCGCCGGGAATGCCGGTGCCGTCTCCGCCGCCGGGCGGAGGAGTCAAGGGAAGTTCAGGATTTTGATCGTCAGCCATAAAAGCTTTTAGCTCCTAGCTACTAGCCTGGCCCGGACGCCACGAAGCCGGGCAGACAAGGCTGTCTGCCCAAACCCCTGACAATCTGGCCGCTTTTATACCCCTAAACAATTGCATTTACAGGATGTTACGATGGATTCGCGATACGAAAATTATACCATGACTTTGGCTAGCGATGTAGGTCCTTCGGAACGCGTAGAGGTGCCGAATCCGATGCCCTAAGGGCCCTAGTGCGAAGGCACCCGCGGCAATGGGATAATCCGGTCGTATCTTCAACCTTCGATAATCAACATGGACTCGCTGAAGGGAAAACTGGCGCTCGTCACTGGTGGTAGCCGCGGTATTGGCGCGGCGGTTGCGCTGGCGCTTGCCGGCGCCGGCGCCGATGTGGTGATCAATTTTCGCTCACGTTCCGACGCCGCCGAAGCGGTTTGCAGCGAGATTCGCAAACTGGGACGGCGCGCGCTGCCGATCCAGGCTGACGTGTCGCAATCCGATCAGGTGAAAAAAATGGTCGCGCAGATTGAGCGCGAGCTGGGGGCGGTGAACATTCTGGTAAACAATGCGGCGATAGCTCGGCAGCTTAAACCAGAGGACATTACAGAAGCCGACTGGGACGAACACATCACGGTGAACTTGAAATCCGCGTTCCTAGTCACGCAGGCGGTGTTGCCGCAGATGCGGGCTCAGCGCTGGGGACGAATCATCAACATTTCTTCCGTGGCTGCCCAGACTGGCGGGCTGGTAGGGCCTCACTATGCCGCGTCCAAGGCCGGGATGCTGGGACTCACTCATTCCTATGCCGCGCTACTGGCCAAGGAAGGCATCACAGCCAATACGGTTTGCCCGGCGCTGGTTGAAACCGAGATGCTGCGAGCCAACCCTCGCGCCACGTCCAGCGTGATTCCGATCGGGCGCTTCGGTACCGTGGACGAAGTGGCGTCGGTGGTGCTGATGCTGGCGGAGAATGCCTATATGACGGGGCAAACTGTCAATCCGAATGGGGGCTGGTATTTCAGTTGATATCTGAGTTTCAGTTTTTGTGTGGAGCGGGCGCCCTCGCCCGTTGTCGTTGACTTCTGTTTTGAGAGTTTGGCCGGTGTGGCGCGGGATCGTAAGCGAAGAAAAACAGAACTAGGGCCTCATCACGACTTCATTGGGCCCGGAAGGCAACACAAAGCTCAGCCCGCGCTCCTGGTTCTGCTTGAGGGTGGCTGGCACATCGAGGTCGGCGATCTGAATCTTCCGCGTCCACGATCCGCTGGTCCAATAATCCGCCTTGGAATAAATCGTCCCGCTCATGATGGTGTAGTCGCTGACTTCCTCCGTCCGCCCGTCACGAAACACAAGCACAGCCGGCGGAAGCTCGCGCGCGGCTGGTGGAGCCGCCGTCTTACGCGGGGTCAATGAGGAAGACGACCTGCCCGCCGAGGAGCCAGATGCGGCTGCGGCCCTCGCTGGTGGATAACTCGAAGAAGAAGCCACCGATTTGTCTGAATAAGACTTGTCGGAATAATCAGGCGTGTGCTGTCCCGCTGCTGATGCCTTCTGGGTTAACGTCATGCGCTCGAAGTGATCGCCCTGCCACTCGATGAGCAAAGGCTCGAGCGGCGTGGCAGGCGGCGTTTGCACCGGAGCTGCAGCCGGCACCATTACCACCTGGGGCGGAGCAGGTTCCTGCGAGTCAAATTCGTAATCCGAATAGTAGGGATAGGGCAGCAGGAGCGAACCCCGCCCGAACGAGCGTCCGCGATGAACGTGAGCGCCGCCGGCGCGAACCCCTGATCCCGCGAACCGGGCCGCTCCAGCCCCACGAGCTCCGGCACCCGCACCGCGAACCTGCGCCATCACGGGCAAGACGAATATCAGGATCGCGACGGCGATGGCGGAAATTGCGACAACAAACCGGTTAAGCATTTACTTGCCCGTTTCCGGCGCCGGCGGCAACTGAAAATTAATGCCGAGGTCGTCATTCTGCTTCGCGGTGGCGTTCAGGTCGAGATCAGCGACCGCGATCTTGCGGTAATGTCCAGGAGTTAAATCATACAGCGTGCTGCCCACCACGGCATAGTTCTGCACTTCCAGTTGGTGGCCGTCTTTGAAGACAAGCACGGTCTGGGGTTGATCCGCGACCGGACTGTCAGGCGGCGCTGCCGCAGCCGATTCCGTCCCTGATTGAACCCGGCTGGTCCTTGATGGATAAGCATCCATATACGAGCGCGCTGGTGTTCCTGGCCCGCGGCGATCAAAGAGGGTCGGGCCGCCACGATAGTCGTCTTCCTGATTCGCATCCGCCGCGGCATCTCCCGTGTCCGTTTCCACTGGAACCGGATAGGGCACGTAATACGCTCCACCTATGGGGAAAAAAGAGCTCTGGCGGCGAGGATGATGGCGCGGGAAAAG
>DATMMD010000253.1:0-5414 GCA_035569875.1 Bryobacteraceae bacterium | reverse complement strand
CGCCAGCAAGGGCGGAGAACGCGTCCCCATCGGGCCGGAATTCGATCTTTTTGCCGAGCCAGTCTCCAGGGCCGGAGAAAGACCTCGACGTAAAGAGTACCGGGGCCCCGTTGAAAACCGGGTGAGGATTCCATCGCACCATTACCTCCTGAGGATGTGCGCCGGACGGAGGCGACTGGATCAGCATCTTACCCCTTGACGCCGGTGCGGGGCCGCTAACTTGAGCGATGATTGATTCGCTTAAAGGCAACAGCAGGGCTTGTCGACGCGTCATTGGGATCAAGGTATCACGGCCGCACAGGCTCACGGCCAGTAATATTTGTCATCTATCTGTTCACAACTTCCCAGCTTACTCTTGCTGCAGCTCATGCCTGACGCGCAAGTTTACGGGGTTTGTCGCGACTCGGACTTATGCCGGAGCACCAATCAATGGTTCAAACATGGCAGGTGACGCAAAGCTGGAGTCCCTTTGGCCGCTTAGATGGAAATATGGCGGAAGCCACCCACGACACGAAGCCACCAAACGCTTGACGCCAGAACCCATCTCATATAGAATCGACCCAATTCGACGTTGCTCGGTCAGCAGGAGGGGTGAATCCAATGTCGAGAACTGCCGCCTTGTCGCTGCTGTTCGCATTTGGGCTTTTGGTATTTTCATGTGTTGCATACGGCCAAGCGCCCACCGGGACTATTTCCGGCAACGTGAAGGACGAATCCGGCGCGGTAGTTCCTAGCGCGACGGTGTCCATCACGAACAAAGCCACAGATTTCAACCGTACGATCACGACCAATGCTGAGGGCCTCTTCAGCGCTCCTGCCTTGGTGCCTGGCGAGTACGAAGTTCGCGTCGAAATGCAGGGTTTCCGCACGGTGATCCGCGCGGCTACCGTAGTGGCCGGGAGCGGCACAACGGTTGATATGACGCTGTCGCTCGGGACCACGCAAGAAGTCGTTACGGTCGAAGCCGCCACCGCGCAGATTACCTACGACAGCCACACCGTGGCCGGCGTGATCCCGCGCGAAAGCATACAGGATCTGCCGCTCAACGGCCGCAGCTCGCTTCAACTCGCGTCTCTTGAGCCCGGCGTCACCGTAAACGCGGGAGCGACCTCTCAATTCAATGCAATGTTCAACGTCAGCATACTTGGGTCGAATGGAGGCGCGACCGCAGGTAGCGGCGTCGGTCCGATCATCACCATGGACGGTGGCGTCATCAACGACGAGGTGGAAGGCGGCACCTCCATGAACTTCTCGAAAGAAGTGGTGCAGGAGTTCCAGATCGCGTCCGCAAATTTTGACGCCTCGACTGGGATCGCTGTCGGTGGCGCGGTCAACATCGTCACGCGGTCCGGCAGCAACGACTTTCACGGCAGTGCCTATTTCTTTTTTCGCGACCATAACATGGCGGCTTACCCGGGCCTGAAGCGCAGCGCCTTCAACCCCAACCCGTTCTTTGCCCGGCGAAATCCGGGCGCTTGGCTCGGCGGACCGGTTCTCAAGGACAAGTTCTTTTTCTTCTTCAGCTACGAGCACTTGAACCAAACTTCGGTCATCACCGAACAAAACGATCTGCCTTCGCTCCAGCCATTGAATTCGATTTGGCCCAGCCCGCTTCACTACAATTGGCTTACCGCGAGGTTCGATTACCGTCTCTCGGAGAAGCACACGCTGTTCGCGCGCTTCTCGCACGATGGCAATGCCGATTTTGGACCGTACGCAGGCACCGGCGCGCCTTCCGCGTGGATTCACAACAGCAACTGGAGCGACCAAAGCATCATGGGGCTCACCAGCGTGTTGACACCCAGCCTGGTCAACGATCTTCGCGCCCAGTATCACTATTGGGCCAACAAAGGACCCAACGCGACAGCGGACGAGTGCCAGCTCCCTTGCATAGGCGCCGGATTGCCGGGCATCTCAACCATGGTCGGGTCTGGCACCTTCACGTATGGCGCGGGCAATGAAGTAAACGGGCCGCAGTTCCATCAGTCGCGCTCCTATCAAGTAAGCGACACGCTGAGTTGGCAGAAAGGCAGTCATCGCTTCCGGTTTGGAATGGATTACGAACAGATGCATACGGCCTACACGCCTTGGGACGTCTGTGATCCGGCCTGTGTCGCGCTCTATTCGCCGGAATCAACGAGAGCGCAGGCGGCATCGTTCCCGGCCGGCGCTTTTGCAACTCTTCCCACGGTGATTCGGACCACCGCGGATTTGCTGAATGTGCCCGTTTTCAATTCGCCGGCGTCTCTTTACAGCGGCGTCGGGCTTGGCAGTGGAGCCTATCCGGGATCTTACCTGCACGACCAGGGCGGGATCAATCATCGCGTCCACCCTTGGGTTGCCGATACGTGGAAGGTCCGTACGAATTTCACGCTCAACTTGGGGCTGGGATACGATCTCGAGACCGGCCTCTTTTCCACATTCCTGAGCCGGCCGCAGTACCTGGCGCCCATCTTGCAGGGTCAAACCGGGGGCGTCCCTAGCGGGCTCGGAGGCACACCATCTCGTAAACTCGATTTCGCGCCGCAGGTCGGCTTCGCCTGGTCGGTGGGAAAAGACAAGAAGACGGTGATTCGGGGAGGCGCCGGGTTGTATTGGGAAACGCAGCCGGTGTGGCAGCAATTCCGGCAGGACTCCTCAATTGGACCGCTGGGAGACGGCAGAATCACTCTCGCCGCCAGTGCATTTACAAACATATTCCCGAACATCTACGTTCTCGGGAACCCTCAACCGCTGGCTATCGGCGCGCCGCTCCCTGTCAACGCGCTGAGTAACCTGACGTTCGGTCAGTTCATTCAGATCATCAACCAGCAGGTTCCTGCTCTCCAAGCGCAGCTTTTTGGAAACACGCCGAAGAACGGGCCCTATACGGTAAGCAACATCGACGTGACCAAGCAAGGCGTCGAGCTCTATCCCTCAGATTTTCCATTGCTCCACAGCTATCAGACCTCGATCGGCGTTCAACGCGAGCTCGGACATGACGTGGTCCTCACCATGGATTGGGCCCGCCGCCAAGGCGTCCATAATAATCTGGGCGAACAGGACTTGAATCGATTCGCGAGAACCGCTGACGGTTTGTCTCCGATTATTCCACGGTGTGCGACAACTCCTGACTTCAAGGTTGGTGACCAATGCTCCACGGGTGGCATCACGTTCTGGGTGCCGGAGGGGCGTTCCGTGTACGACGGGTTGCTGGTAAAGGTCCAAAAGCGCTTCTCGCAGCGCTACCAGTTTGTCGTTTCTTACGCATTGCAGAAGCTGATGACCGTCAACAGCGCGGGCGCTAACCTGGACAATTATTTCGCGAGCTATGGGCCGGCCCTCGCCAAGCACAATCTGAACATCGCGGCGGTCGTGGATGCACCGTGGGGGTTCAAGCTGAGCTTGAATTCATCCATCATCAGTGCGAGCCCGGCCAATCCGATTATTACCGGCATCGACTTGAACGGGTCGGGGAACACCAGCTTCCCGCTGTCGGAAGCCGTGCCCGGACTTACTTACAATTGCTTCAACAACGGCTGCGACAAGTCGGATCTAGTTAAAGCAATCGCGGCGTTCAACGCCAATGTCGCCACCGCATCCACGGGCAAAAAGGCGATGAACGGAGCAACCGTCCCGACCTTGAGCCTGCCGTCGAATTACGATCTTGGCACTCCGATTCTGTCTCAGGATTTCCGTATCACGAAGGAAATCGCGATCAAGGAGCGCTACCGTTTCAGCGCGTTTGGCGAATTCTTCAATGCGTTGAATATCGCGAATCTAACGTACAACACTTCGCCAACGATCAACAGCGTCGCCTTCGGCCAGCCGACCGGCCGCGTCGGCCAGGCATCCACGTTCGGCTCCGGGGGACCGCGAGCGATTCAGGTGGGCGGGCGTTTCACGTTTTAGGCACTCCCCCGATGGCATCCTTGCGGTAGCAGGATCAAACTCGAATCGACTTCTGGCTCCCCTAGGTACATCCACGGATTCAGCGCCCTCGAATGACTGTCACTTGGACGTATTGTCGAATCGCGCTTGTGCTCGTTGTCAGCGGCGCCGATGTCAGGAATCCTGTTTGGGCGGTTTACCAGCCGCTGGCGTCGGGTGCGTTCCCAAACCCTTTCCGACTACCGACGATTTATGCATGGATCTGCCAGAGGGAACTCAATCCTTCCTTTGAGCGCGAAATCGCAAACGATACAGACTCATTCAACGGTGATCGTGACGGCATTGCTCGCCAGTCCGCCCGTTACCAGGAAGACCGGGGTCCGTCCGGATAGCCCGTTGGGAACCATTGCGTTGATCTGCCACAGACCGGGGCCTGCCGATCCACTGTATAGCACCTGGGAGGGGATGTCACCGAAAAAGACTTGGACAGGTAGAGCATCGCCGCCGTAGCCGGTTGCATAGATTTGTATCACTGTACCAGCAGCCGCGGGATGCGACGCATCGCTTACGCTGGAGTCTTCGTTCTCGATAGCACCGGGTTGCTGTGGGTCCCCGGGCTGCAGAACAAAAATTCCGGGGCTAGCCGCCAATATCGTCGCCGTTCCGGAAGCGATCTCATCGCCAGTAGCCCTTATGGAAATGGCAGCCGTGCCGAGAGCGACCATTTGCGGCACGATGAAATTCACCTGCGTTGTGCTAGCGGCGAGTATTTGAGATGCGATACCGGAAACAAGCACTCCATCAGGAGTATTCGAGAAGGCGCCGAACGCAATGGCGATCGACCCCGGGGCGATTCCTTGATCTGTTCGATAACTCGCGCCGTTGACAGTGGTCACGCTCCCCGTTGGAGCTGGCGCCGCCCCCTGTGATCGCGCGAGAATCGCCGCCATCACCGGGTCGAACCGCGCGAAATAGTCTGTGGAGCGAATTGCAATATGGATGTCGGGTTCGAAGGACGAATCCCCAGCGGGGATGTAAGAAGGCGCGGAAATGAACTGATGCGAGTATTGGCCGGGGATATGAGAACCCGGCAGAGTGAATGAGGCCACATTGCCAAAATGCGCCGGCTTGCCGCCGGTCGGTTCGCCGATAACGCGCACGGCAACACCCAGGCCCGGTTCTTTGAATACTTCGGCGTCGTCCATCGCGGATGAGAACGTGCCCTTGTCAATGGCCGCGTAGACCGCGAAATTGGGATTGGCTGCAAGCCGTGGAAGGCGCTGCGCGAAGCCGTTGAAGAGCGGATTGATGACGCTGTCATCGCCCCCAGTATTGCCGCGAAAATCGAACACCAAAGTGTCGATGGGATTCGAATCGACCGTGCTCAAGAGTGTGGCGGCAAATGTGAAAAAGGGCTTGGATGGATCGTTCGCGCAGATATTATATTTGAAGTAAAGCATGCGATTCGCCGCCGAGTAAGTGAACCAGTAGTTTGCGGACGTGTTTTGAAGGTAGTCGGGTATAGTTCCTGTATCGGCGGACAG
>DATMMD010000252.1:0-54820 GCA_035569875.1 Bryobacteraceae bacterium | reverse complement strand
TGCGCGAATTCGCCGTCCACAAACCATAGGCAGTGCACGCCGCGGGAATTCGGCCCCGAGTAATCGACGAACGAGAGCTGAAGATCCTGCAGGGTCTTGGCTTTCTGAATGCGCGCAAAGTCGGACACATCCAAGATCCACATTCCCGCCATTTTTTGGCCCTGTTTGAGCGTCTGGTTCGCCACCACCAACACGTTGCCGGAGAGTCCGAGCGAGTTGCAGCGAGTGATGCCGGGCGCTGGCGACGGAATCTGGTTGATCATCACTGGATTTTCGGGATGTGTGACGTCGACTATGCTCAGGCAAGTTTTTTGTCCCTCATGTGCGAGATAGAGCACGCGCCGGCCATCGGGAAATTGCTGGATGGCGAGACCTTCGCCGCCGTCGCCGTTCCCGTTGAGGTCGTTGTGGCCGACCAGCGAGATGTTCTGCGCTTCCGCGACCGGCTGTGCGTTGGCTGCCGAAGTGAAAGAAAGCATCACGAAGGCAGCGGCGAAATACGAAAACAAGGGTTTTACAATGCGTGCCATCCTGCTTACGATAGCACCGCATGGCGGTAGCACGGACGGCAAGGCTGCGCGCTACCCTAACTGATAGGAGTTTCAATCTTGCGGTATCAAGCTGTCATTGTCTTGTTGACGATTTCTGCGTGCTTCGCTCAAACCAGGAGCGGTCTTATGAGGAGCGCCCTGGATGGCGACGCGAGGTCGCAACTAGCCTTGGGAGATCTATACCTGTCCGAGGAGAATTACTCGGAGGCTTTTCGTTTCTACCAGATGGGCGCTGAACAAAAGTTAAAGGAAGCCGAATGCGCTCTCGGCAACATGTACCGTTTCGGGCAGGGAACCAAACAGAACTATGCTGAAGCGGCTCGCTTGTATCAACTCGCCGCGGATCAAGGTTGGCCGCAGGCCCAGTTCAACTTAGGCGTGATGTACGACAACGGCCTGGGAGTGGAGCAAGATTATAGCGAAGCGATGCGCTGGTATAAACTAACTGCTGCAAAAGGCATGGTTGATGCCGAGTACAATCTAGGGCTCATGTATGCAAACGCAAAAGGCGTCACGCAAGATTTCAAAGAAGCCATGCACTGGTATCGCTTGGCTGCCGACCAGCGAAAGATGCCGGAGGCCCAGTTCAGTATAGCGGCACTGTACGACAACGGCCAGGGAGTGGAGCAAGATTACAAGGAAGCGGCACGTTGGTATAAGCTCGCTGCCGATCAGGGTCATGCCGAAGCGCAATTTAATCTAGCCATCATGTACACCAACGGCCAGGGACTTGATCATGATGACCAACAGGCATTTCGCTGGTTCAGACTCGCCGCGGAACAAGGACAGCGTGAGGCGGCATCGAATGTTGGCGTGATGTACGTGAACGGCCACGGTATCTCCAAGGATTACGTAGAAGCGGTCAAGTGGCTCAGTGTGGCGGTAAGCGAGGGTGATCGAGACTCGGTCGATGCCCTGGACCAAGTGGTCGCCAGGATGACCCCGGAGCAGATCGAGAAAGCCAAGCAAATGGCGGAAACGTGGAAGCCCTGCCAGGGAAAAGCGGAATGCGACGTTCGGTTAAAGAAGTAGCCAGGCCAGTAGTTGGTCCGTGTCCCAACCAATATCAAGCGATTGTCAGCGGGAACCATCCGTCAAATGGCACAAAAACTCCGAGCGTCCTGGTATCCGGAGCGGCCGGCCGCAGGACATCATCGGTCTGGAAGGTAATCTCCAGCTGCTCGCGCATGGCGGCATGCGGGACCTTTTCCTGATAAACGTGTTCACCCGCTGTGGTGTAGCTATGAGCAGGGAGTTTGAATCCGTTGATGACCGCTGTGAGAGTCACGCTCGGGCGCGCGGCGAGGATCACCTCGGGCAGCAGGAAGCGAAAGTATAACTCCTGAGTAGAGCGCGTGAGCAGCGGTCTGCGGACGACGAACGAAAATGTCTGCGCCGTCCACCGGCATGTGCCCTCCTGCCCGTACCAGCCTTCGGCCAGACGAGCATCCAGATCCAGATTAGTGTTGCTGCTCTCGAGTAGACAGAAGGCCCGCTCATCGCCTTCCGCGTGCACCGGGTCGGAAGCCTCCACTGCTCCGACGGTCGCGAAGTCGCAAACGCGCCACCCGGTCCGTTCGAACAGTCGCCGCAGACCGGCGTCGGAGAAAATCCAGTAATTGGTGCAGTCGTCATTCGTTTCGCGATCGCCCACCAGGTATCCGACGGGGATCTCGCTCAGCTCAGTCTTGTGGTCGGGCGTAAGTCGTGCGATGCGGGTACTCAGGAGGCAGTACTTCGCACGCATGGAAAGCTCCTCCAGCACATAAATGGGATTCTTGAGATGATACAGCACGCCGAAAAGCAGGACCAGGCCGTAGGTCTGGCGCGGAAGCGCGAATTGGCGGTCCAGGTCAACCTCGCTGATTTCGACTGCCGAGTGCAACGCCGCTTTGAGCGCCCGAACGCCCTCCATGCCGTTGTAATTGGTGGCCGAGTGATCTATCGCGTCCACCGTCAGACCTAAGTCCTCGAAGAAATATGACAGCGCGCCATCTCCGCATCCGACATCCAACACCGGGTAACCTTCGGTCAAGGCTAACAGTTTCCTGCGCGCTCCCGTCAGGACGCCTTCTAATAGGTCGATGGTCGAAAGCGTGTGATACGGATACCACTCTCTGCCAGACGGCAAAGAGCAACTCTTTTTCACGGCATTCAGGCGCCGCTCAAATTCGTGAACGGCGATTCTGAGCTGCCTGATGTCCCACGATCGTGTCTCGTTGGAAAGAGTAGTCGTACCCTACAATATAAAATATAGAGCAAGAGCCTCGATTTCCCTGGGTCTGGATTTACACGTTTACGGCACTCGTGTTGGGCGTAGCGGTGGGAGTGTTTGCGTGGCTGGCAGTACAATCGCATCGTGAGGCGGGTTTGGGCAGAACCGCGAATGCTGCGCCGCCGCCCATGCGGCTCATTCCACCCGAAACAATCGCACTACTCGCCCGATTTGAGCCCCCTGAGTACGAGACTGCCGATAAGACATCAGGCTCGCCCGAATTTCAAGCCACCATGGAGCGCTATCGCCGGCACGATTACGCCGGTGCCGCGCTGGGCCTGCGGGCAGCCGCTGACGCACAGCCTCAATCGGTGGAAGCGCGATTCTATCTCGCCATCTGCCTGCTGCTTACCAATGATCGTCCCGGGGGCGTCCAGTTGCTGAAGGATGTGACCGCTAGCGGCGACACACCGTACCTGGAATCCGGTCGCTTCTATTTGGCAAAAGCCTTGCTCGGCGAAGGCAACTTGGCCGGAGCGGACCTGCAGCTTCGGATAATTATAGAAATGCACGGGAAACTCGAAAAGCAGGCGCAGGCATTGCACGCGCAGATTATCCCCCGACCTTAGCGGATCTCTTCTTCAGGCTGGGTACCAGTACCAATTTCTGGCACTCTTTGGGAGCAATGGACTCTTCTCCGGACGACGTTGCGCGACTACTCTGGACCTGGAGAACAATATCATGCTCAAGTTCATAATCACATTCGCCACCCTGGCGGGCGTTCTCGCGTCTCTGCCCGCGGACGCTACCACCATTAATTTTTCGACGGCGCTGCCGGCCGGCCATCAGAGTGAGTCGGTGACAGTCGGAGGGGTTACCGCGTCCGCTTGGGACGTTTCCAAGACCAACAACGCAATATGGATAGACGACGGCGTCATTCTGAATAATCGTCAGGAAGGCCCAGATGAACTCGGTCTAGGTGTCTGCCTGGCGTCCAATTGCCCGACCACTGGTAACGGCGACATCAACGAAATCGACAACAATGGGAGCACTTTCGAAGTGATCCGGCTCGACTTTGGCGCCTCGACGTTCGTCAACTCGATCGGCTTATCCTCTTTGGATAACGGGTTAAAGGATGGCTTCGCGATTTTCGGCAGCAACACCGCCCAGCCGACATTGTCGTCCTTAACGGCCATTGCGCAGGGCACGAATTCTAGCGTCGGGTCGATCACGCCCATTATCACCATCAATCAAGCAGACAGATATTTCTTTGTAACGTCGCTGAAGCGTGGAACTAGCGATTCGGGCTCTGATTTTCTGCTGGAGAGCGTGACGACCGCGCCGGAGCCATACACCGCTGCCACGCTGGGCCTCGGGCTTCTGGCAATCGGAGCGGCCCTGCGTTTGAGAATCGCCAATAACCGGAACGAGGAGTCGAAGTAGCTAAGCCTCCAGGGCCGGGACATCCACCCAGGCGCGTTTTCGCCATGATTCCAAGCCCTTCTCCGCTAGCTGGACCCCTTTGGCGCCTTCCAACAAATTCCACTGGAATGGTTCATCGGCCACGACGTGCCGCAAAAATAATTCCCACTGCCGCTTGAACGCGTTCTCGAATTCAGTCTGCTGCGGGACCTTCTGCCAACCGTCAAAATAATCGAGCGGGCTGTCGATGTCAGGATTCCAAACCGGGCGGGGAGTGGCCGAATGAGGCTGGATCCAGCAGTGACGCAATCCGGCCACCGCCGAGCCGTGCGTTCCGTCCACTTGAATGGTCAGCAGGTCATCGCGGCGCACGCGCACGCACCAAGAGGAATTGAAATGCGCGATGATGCCGCCCTCCAGCTCGAAAGTCGCATAAGCCGCGTCATCAGCTGTAGCATCATAAGGCCGGCCGGCTTCATCCCAACGCCGCGGGATGTGCGTCGCACCCAGGCAGGAAACCGCTCTTACCGGACCGAAGAAATTGTCGAGCACGTAGCGCCAGTGGCAGAGCATGTCCATGATAAGGCCGCCGCCATCTGCTTTGCGATAATTCCACGAAGGCCGCTGAGCTGGAATAGTGTCGCCCTCGAACACCCAATAGCCAAACTCGCCGCGCACGGAAAATATCCGGCCAAAGAACCCGAGTTCGCGCAGCGTTTTCAGCTTCAGCAAGCCAGGCAGCCAAAGCTTGTCCTGCACTACGCCGTGTTTCACTCCTTTGTTCTTCGCGAGTTCGTAAAGCTCACGGGCGCCTTGTAAGCTGTCCGCGCTGGGCTTCTCGCAGTAAATGTGTTTGCCGGCGGCGATCGCCTGGCGAACGGCGTCCACGCGGCGGTCGGTTGTTTGCGCGTCAAAATAAATCGAATAGGCGGGATCTTCGAGCGCGACCGCGAGCTCGGTCGTCCAGGGAAGACCGCCGCTCTCCTGAGCCAGAGCTTCGAGCTTTGCGGCGTTCCGGCCGACCAGCAATGGCCGCGGCATTATCGTTTCGCTGTCGGAAATCTTCACGCCGCCCTGCGCCAAGATATCGAGAATCGATCGCCGCAGGTGTTGGTTCACGCCCATGCGCCCCGTGACGCCGTTCATGATAATTCCGACCGAATGAACCTTTTTCGAACTCACGCTCGCTCCTTCATTTCTCGCAGCACTGCGGCTTTGCACCCGCCGGAAGTGGTGGAGCTTCGATTCCGGCGCGCGGCAAAGTGCCTTCCAGTTCCTGTCGCCAGTGCGCTACGTCGCCCGCCGGACCGTAGCAGTAAACCATGCGCAGCGGCAAGGGGCCGGTGTTGGTCAATTGATGAAACACTCGCGGTGGGATGTAAACGGCCTGCCCAGCCGCCAGAGTGGTTTTCTCATCACCCAGACACATTTCTCCAGTGCCTTCCACGACGAAATAAATCTCTTCCTGTTCCTGGTTGTGCCAGGGAACTTGGCCACCATTGGACTCGAGCGTGACATGCCCCATGGAAAAGTTCTTCGCCTGGATCGGGCTAGCGCCGCCAACCAGGTTCTGCGTCCTGCGCCGTGCCGGGTAGACTCGTCCGGCGATCTCGGAAAGATCCGCGATGATCATGAGCTGCCTCGTTGTGAAGTTGTCAAAGCACCGAAATTTTCAAAGGACGGGTCCGATGCGCCAAGGCACGAATTCTTTATGGCCCAGCCGCTCACTGCAGGTCTTTTCGCCCGACGCTACTTTGAGCAGCAGGTCGAAGATCTCGCGCCCGATTTCCGTGATGGTCGCTTCACCGTCGGCGATGCGGCCGGCATTGACGTCCATGTTGTCGCGCATGCGTCGATAGGTCGCGCTGTTGCTTGCAATTTTGACCACCGGGATGGTGGGAAAGCCGATGGCGCTGCCACGCCCCGTCGTAAAGGCGATCAGGTTGACGCCTCCGGCCGCCAGCCCGGTGAGCGATATAGGGTCGTAGCCCGGTGTGTTCATGAAAACAAATCCGGGTGAGGTGATGCGCTCGGCGTAATCGACCACGTCCATCAATGTCGACGTGCCTGCCTTGGCAACCGCACCCAGCGACTTCTCGAGAATGTTCGTTAGGCCTCCCGCCTTATTTCCAGGAGTAGGATTGTCGTCGAAGCTTCCGCCGAATCGACTCAGATAGGTCTTATAACCGGCGATGAACCCGAGCAGCTTTTCTGCCACCTGCCGGTTGCGCGCTCGCCTGACCAACAAATGTTCGGCGCCGAAAATCTCAGTGGTTTCCGCCAAAACCGCCGTTCCACCCAGCGCGGCCAGGTGGTCGCAGCAGACGCCTAATGCCGGGTTGGCAGTGATGCCGGAAAAGGAGTCGGATCCGCCGCAATTGAGGCCCAACGTAATCTTGGACGCGGGTGTTTCAACACGTTTCTCCGCGGCCGCCCGTTCCATCATCTTGGCGATCTCAGCTCTGGCCGCTTCGACGGTGGCGCGCGTCCCACCGGTGGATTGCAGCGTCATGCCGATCAGGCGATCCGAATGCGGGGCTCCTTCACCCAGATAATGATCGATCTGATTCACCTCGCAGCCCAGGCCTAGAATTATGGCCGCCGATACATTGGGATGGTTGAGGACCCCCGCCAGAGTCTTCTGCAGTTGCTCGGTATCCGGTCCGATGGAGTGGCCGCAGCCTTCGCCGTGCGGGAACGCGGCGACGCCGTCGACATTCGGCGGCAAAGTTTCGTCGTCATAGCTGGCTGCGATCAGCTCAGCGGTGTGAGCGGCGCAGTTGCTGGCGGCTACCACCGCGATGTAGTTGCGAGTTCCCACGCGTCCGTCTTCTCGCTGGTAGCCGAGAAACGCCGATGTGTCCTTCGGAGGCTTGGGAATCGGAGTATCCGAGGCAGGGAACTCGTAGGCAAACGACAGCTCTTCGAACGCGATGTTGTGTGTGTGCACGTGCCGGCCCGGCTCGATGCGCAGGCGAGCGCGGCCGATCACCTGTCCGTAGCGAAAAACATTTTCGCCCGCACCGATGGAGGCGATCGCGACCTTGTGCCCGGCCGGAACTGGATCTTCCACCGTGATGAACCGGCCGCTCACGCGCAGCTCCTGGCCGGGCGAGAGCGGCACCCGCGCAATAGCGATATTGTCGGCCCCGTTCAAGTGAATCACGGCGTTCTCGGCGGTCGGCAGCTTGGCAATCTCGAGCAGGCCCATGTTAGCGCTCCAAAACCGTTTCGGTTATTTGTTCACCAGTGTGGACGTGGAATACTTTGCCTTGCGGATGAATCCAGTAGCCCTGGCGACTCGCTGGAACCGGGATGTCTTCGATCTTGGCAACGGCAATAAATTGGCTGGTTTCGACGCCGGGAATCAGCTTGCCGATGTGCAGATGCACATGACACTGGGTCTGGACGCTGGGCGCGTTATACGCGATGGCCCATTGGTCGCCGAACAGCGCTTTCGCTTTTGTGATGGCGGCGGTCCACAGCTCGGCGCGCTGCTGACTATTCAATAAATCGATGGAGCGCTCATGCGTTCGCGGGAGTGCGAGCCACCGGTTGGGCTTAGTGGGGTTGGCATCCTTGAGGAAGAAGACTTCGACATCGGCAGGCTGCTTCTCTGCTTCCCGGCATAGGCTGCACTGACGCGCTTCGAGAGTTTCCGGTCTGGCTGCATCGCAAGTGCAGGTAACGAAGTCCGCGCGCAGAACCAGCGTTGCGAACAGTACCGCGGGAATAAAGAATCGGCGCACTCGCCAATCATTATACTTAAGACTTGTTTTCCTCAGTTCAGAAGCGCTGGGCGCTGCTGCTGTTCGGCGCCGCGGCGCTATACTTCCTGTACTTTTTCGGATTGACGCGAACCGGTCTGCTGGGGCCCGATGAGCCAAGATACGCGGCTGTCGGGCGGTCCATGGCCGAGACCGGCGACTGGGTCACGCCTCGACTGTGGGGCGAGCCTTGGTTCGAGAAGCCGGCGCTGCTGTACTGGATGACAGCGTCGGGATTTAAAGCCGGACTCGACCTGGATCTCGCGCCGAGGTTGCCCGTCGCAATCACGAGCGCCGTGTTCCTCATCTATTTCTTCGCGGTGTTGCGACGCGAATTTGGCGATCGCGTGGCTTTCTACGCCACGACCATCCTGGGGACCTCCACCGGATGGCTCGCCTTCAGTCGCGTGGCCGTGACGGATTTGCCGATGTCCGCGGCCTTTGCCGGCGCGATGATTACGGTCATAAGCGGACGAGCTCGTGTTCTTGCCGGCGTACTTCTGGGAGTGGCCGTGCTCGCCAAGGGATTAGTGCCGCTGGCTCTCTTTCTGCCGGCACTATGGTTCTGGCGAAAGCGCGTGCCGGATCTATTGGTGCTGCTAACGGTCACCTTAGTCGTCGCGGCGCCCTGGTACGTTCTGGTAACGCTGCGGAATGGCGCGCCCTTTCTCGACGACTTTTTCTGGAAGCAGCATTTCGCGCGCTACCTGACTGGTGCGCTGCAACATGAACAGCCTTTCTGGTTCTATGTGCCCATTCTTGTAGCGGGGTTCTTTCCCTGGACTCCGCTTTTGTGGCTTCTGTTTGAAAAACGGCTCTTCAAGGACCCACGTGCGGCGTTCCTGCTCGCCTGGCTGGCCTTCGGCTTCCTCTTCTTTTCGATTTCGCGCAACAAGCTTCCCGGTTATTTGCTGCCGCTGTTTCCGGCCGCGGCGGCGCTCATCGGTGTCGCAATCGCGGAGGCCAAGCCTCGGACCATAAAGATCGCATGCCTGCTCGGCGCATGTGCTGCTTTGCTGGCGCTGGCGCCCATGATAGGCGAACTATTGCCACCAGCACTGGCTGCGGGGGGATTGTCGCATCCTGGCACGTTCGTTCTTTTTGTCCCCGGTAACTGGGTCTATCCGGTCTTGCTGATTACTTTCGTTTGCGTCCTGCTGGAGTGGAAAGGCCGGCGCCAATGGGCGATTGCCGCTATCGCGTTGTTGACGATGATTGCGGTGGTGCGCTTGGTCACCGATGTCTACCCTGCATTGGATCGCGAGGCGTCGGCCCGAACTCGGTGGCGTTCTAGTCCGGATTCAATAACTTGCGTCGCTAACGAAAACCGGTCTCTGCGTTATGGACTAAACTATTACGCCGGCCGCCAGCTGCCAGATTGTAATTAGGGGTCAAATATAGTAATCTCTATAGGGATGCTAGTATATGGCCACGACTGAAGACGCCATTCAAATTGAGAACCTCCAGCTTCAGACTGAAGCGGAGTACGACGCCACTGTCCGCGCCGATATTGAAGAGTTCCGGGCCCATGCCGAGAAGTTCACAGCCGGCGAGATAACTGACGATCAGTTCCGCGCCCAACGTTTGCGCCGGGGCATTTACGGCCAACGCCAACCGGGTGTACAGATGATCCGGACCAAGGTGCCTGGCGGCATTTTGACAGCGCGGCAAATGGATCAACTGGCCCTGATCGCCGACGAGTTCGGCGGTGGTAAAGGTCACCTGACCACGCGACAGAACATTCAGTATCACTTCGTGCCGCTGTTGCGCGTTCCCCCGCTGCTCCACTTGCTGGCCGACGTTCGGCTGACGACCCGCGAGGCCTGCTACAACACCGTCCGCAACGTGACCGCGTGCCCTTTGAGTGGGCTGCTGGAAGACGAAGCCTTCGACGTGCAACCTTACGCTCGCCAAGTGGCGTTCGCATTTCTGCACAAAGAGCTCACCGATAGTTTGCCGCGGAAGTTCAAGATCGCGTTTTCAGGTTGCAAAGAAGATTGCATGTTGTGCGCGATCCACGATATCGGCCTGCGCGCCGTTATTCGAAATGGTAAGCGTGGATTTCGGATGGTGGTCGGGGGCGGCCTTGGTCCCTTGCCGTGCGAGGCGCATTTGTTGGACGAATTTGTGCCCGAGGAGCGTCTCGTCAATCGCTGCGAGGCTGTCATTCGCCTGTTCAACAAGCACGGCAATCGTCAGAACAAGAACAAGGCCAGATTAAAGTTTGTTCTTCGAGAGCGCGGTTTCGATTGGGTGAAGGAACAGATCGAGAAGGAGTATCACGACATCGTCACCAACGGCGGCATTCCGACTCCGGAAACGGTGCCCGACGGCTTTGGTGGTTTTCAGTCATCTGCACCACCACTGGGCACTGGCGATCTGCTGCCCGTTCTGGGCCCCAATGGTCACGCGCATCCTGAATATGAGCGCTGGCTCCAGACCAATATTCGACCGCAAAAGCAGACCGGATATGCGATTGTCACCGTGAAAGTGGCGCAGGGCAATCTCAGTGGCGATCAGATGCGGGGGTTGGCGCATCTTTCTCGAACTACCGGCGATGGGCTTATCCGCGTGGCGGTGGACCAGAATGTGGTGCTCGCTTATGTTCCTCTTCGCAGGCTGCCTCAGGTTTATAAGGCCTTGAGTGAGATTCGCCTGGCTGACGCAGGCGCCCGCGAAATCGACGACGTCACGACATGTCCGGGCGCTTACAGTTGCAACTTGGGCATTACCAAAGCGATGAGTCTGGGGGCCGCACTAGCTGGGACAGTTCGGGATCATTCTGATCCGCTGGTTCGCAAGCTCCAGATCAAGATCAGCGGTTGCCCCAACTCGTGCGGGCAGCACTGGATCGGCGACTTGGGTTTTTACGGCAACGCGCGTAAGATCGATGGCAAAGAGGTTCCCTATTATCAGATGCTGCTAGGTGGCGGGTACGACTCGGCGGGTCTCATGCGCTTTGGCGTGGCCATACAAAGCATTCCGGCGAGGCTAGCGCCTACCGCGGTCCAAAGGGTGCTGGAGCACTATGTCTCAAACCGGCTCGCTGGGGAAACCTTCCGCGACTACGTACTACGCCATAAAGTGGAGACATTTCGTCTCATGACCAACGATTTGGCCAAGCCCGCCGAGACCTTCCCGGAAATGTATCAAGACTGGGGAGACGAGGTGGGTTATTCTCTTCAACTGGGCCGGGGAGAATGCGCCAGCTAACGTCGCTAGCCTCGCCGCTGGGTTAGTTGGGCCGCAAGGTGTGTTGGGGCGACCCAACACTCTCTGCACGACCCAACCGGTTCTGTGAGCCGCCTACGCTCGCTTGGACGAGCGTGCGCTTTGAGTCTTGGCAGCTTCGATAAGTGCGCCGGCGGCATTGGCGAAGGCTGGGATCGAGATGGATCGGTCCACCAAGTCGGCCATCGCATGTACCGCCAAACCCTCGGCTTCCTTCACGAAATTCAGCATTTTGTTCTCAGCGTCAAAATCCACGAACACGCAGTCTCCGCCGCGAACCTGATCGGTAGCGATCAGATTCGACATAGGTTGAACCAGCAGCCGCTCGATGGCGCGCTTGAGATGCCGGGCGCCGTACTTTAGATCGGTGCCTTCCTGCAGCAGGAATTCCTTGGCGCCGTCACTGGCCTTGAATACAAACGATTTCTCCGGAGCGGTGTTGAAGATTCGCTGCTGTACCATGTTTAGCTCGATGTCCAGGATCTTCTTGAGCTCGGCGCTCCCCAATGGCTTAAAGGTGACGATCTTATCGAGCCGGTTGATGAACTCTGGCGTAAACTTGCGCCGCGCGGCGTCAACACCACTGCGGCCAATTTTGGCGCTCAGCTTTTCGTCCAGTGTTCCAATTTGGCTCTGGCGAGACGTTTCACCGGCGTTAAAGCCCAACCGCGGATTCATCAAGGCGCTCATTTCCGTTGCGCCCAGGTTGCTGGTCATGAAGATTAATGCGCGCGAGAAATCCACTTTGCGGTTGTCGCCTAGCGTGAGGGTTCCCTTGTCGAGAATTCCCAGCAACAGATTCCATAGGGCATCCGAGGCCTTTTCGATTTCATCGAAAAGTACGAAGCTTAGCTTGATTGTTTCAGTGTGATACTGATTCAGCACTTCCTGGCTCAACAGCGGATGTGTTTCGCGATGTCCTAAATATCCGGGAGGCGAGCCGATCAGCTTGGCAATCTCATGGCTGTGCTGAAATTCCGCACAATCAATTTTGATGACCGCGCGGGCATTTTTCACCAGCGCTTCCGATGTCGCTTCGACAATGCGAGTCTTACCGGAACCCGTGGGGCCCAGGAACAAGAAGTTCCCAATGGGACGCGAGGGCGGCGTCATCCCTGTCAGGTACATCTGATAGATGTTGACAATCTGTTGGATGGCCTCGTCCTGACCGACAATCATGCGGCGCAGGTTGGTTTCTAGCGCTTCCGCTTCTCTTCCAGTCCGCGAAGGATCTAAAGGAACGTTAACCCGTAACATTTTCTGAGCCCCTTTCAACTACAACTCCCGACTTTCATAGAGCAAATTGCGTGCCATACTATCCGAACCCTCTAAAGCCTCATTTCAAAGGCCTTGACGGTCTGACCTCCACCCGGCTGACTAGCGTCCTTTCCGGCATTCGCAAAAGCGTCAGTACGATCTCCCCGATATCTTCCGGGGCGATCTTCCAATCCGCTGGGCCCCCGCCCGAACCGAATTTCGTATCAACGCTTCCTGGCATCACGTAACTGACTCTCACATTCTCATATCGGTGATCCAGCATCATGGCTTCACTAAATCCGTTGAGTCCAAATTTCGACGCATTGTAAGCTGCCCCACCCGCGAATACATTCTTGCCAGCCAAACTACTTATGTTGATGATGTAGCCGCCGCCTCGTTGCTTCAACCTGGGAAGTGCTTCACGGCAACAGTAAAAAACTCCGGACAGATTCGTCTCTATGGTTTTTTGCCAGTCTTCGACACTAAGATCCGCGGTGCTTTTGAAGACTCCTACACCGGCATTGTTCACCAGGATGTCTAAGGCGCCCATCTCGCGATCAATCGAAGTAAACAGATCCGCCACCTCAGTGTTTCTTCTTACATCGGCAACTTTTCCAAGCACTTTACCTTTGGACTTATTGGTGAGCTGGCTTACTGCGCTTTTCATGCTTTCCTCAGAGCGGCCACACACGGCTACGCCCGCGCCAGCGCCCAGTAGTGCTTCTGCGACCGCTAGTCCTATGCCGCGTGTACCACCCGTGACCAGCGCATTTTTTCCTGCAAGAAATGTGTTCATGATTCAATGCTAGACGCATGCTGAAGGCGATTTCGAGCCGACTACGTTCTGCTTCGCCAACCAGCGCGCTATCATGGATGTTTTGAAGGGAGTTTCGTCCATGCACAATTCCGTCCTGGTGCCGATGGTTGTCGAACAGACCTCGCGCGGTGAACGCGCGTTCGACATCTACTCGCGCCTGCTGAAGGAAAATATCATTTTCCTGGGGACGCCTATCGATGACAATGTGGCCAACCTGGTCATCGCCCAGATGCTATTTCTGGCAGCGGAAGATCCGGAGAAGGACATCTCGCTCTACATCAATTCGCCGGGAGGGTCCATTACTGCTGGTCTGGCTATTCTCGATACGATGAATCTGGTAGAACCGGACATCGTGACTTACTGTGTCGGGCAAGCCGCCTCCATGGGCGCAGTTCTGCTGGCCTGTGGAACGAAAGGCAAGCGCTATAGTCTGCCCCATTCGCGCATCCTGATCCACCAGCCTTCCATGAGCGGTCTGGGAGGACAGGCAGCCGACATCGACATTTACGCCCGCGAGATCCTGCGCATGCGCGAGTCGCTCAACCAGATTCTGGCCAATGCCACCGGCCAACCGGTAGACCGCATTTCACGCGACGTAGACCGCGATTATATCCTCGAGCCTGACCAAGCGTTGGAGTATGGCATGATCGATCGCATCATTTCCAACCGCGCCGTCATGCAGCCAGTGCCCACTCGGTAAAGACGCCGGTGACTGGCCAGCTCCGCATTTTCGCTGGCGCTCTGTTCGCCTGTAGCGCCTTTGCGCAATTGATTCCCCCCGGTACGGCCGTGCCGCTAACATCCAAGCCACCCGTCGTTTTCATCAACGGGTTTGAGCTGGTTTGCTCGGGCGAATCATTTTCCAACACGTTCGGAAGCGCGGATCAAGTGCTTCAAGCCAATGGCGAGGTGAGCCTCTTCTTCAACATCTGCAGTGTATCCGGCACGCCTACGATCGAGGACCTGGGAGCTGCCTTGGGCAGTTTTCTCGCGAATCTTCACTATGTCGGTGGCATGCCCGTGGAACAAGTGGATGTCGTCGCCCACAGCATGGGCGGCCTGGTGCTGCGCAGTTATCTCAGTGGAAAGCAGAATACCTCCGGCGTGTTTCAACCGCCGGCTCAGATTGAAGTGCGAAAGGTCGTCTTTCTCGCCACTCCACATTTCGGGACGGGTGCCTCACTGCCATTCGGCCTGACGCCGCAACTGCGTGAGCTCGCCAGCGGCAGCACTTTCTTATTCGACTTGGGCACCTGGAATCAAGGGGCCGACGACCTGCGTGGCGTCGACGCCATCGCAGCAGCCGGTAACGGCGGAACTGGTCAAGCCGTAATGAAGGGCTTTGATGATGGCGTAGTCGCACTTACTAGCGCGTCGCTACAGTTCTATCAACCCGGCCGGACGCACGTGCTGCCGTATTGTCACGTAAATGGCGGCGGTATCGTGAGCTTTGCGGGCCTTTGTTCTTCCAGTGCGCAAGGCATTGCCAACATCAATTCAGCGATGCACGAGTCGGCGCAGATGATCGTCTCGTTCTTCAATGGAACCGACGCTTGGAAGAATGTTGGCGTGGCAGCAGAGAAGGATCCTTTTCTGTCGGTGGATGGAGGCCTGATCGTGGAAGCGCGCAACGCCGACGACATTAGCTTGCCACTCTCATCGGTCACCGCGGCACGCTTAGGTCTTCTGAAGCAACTAAACATTCCCTCTGACAATGTCGCCTACACGGATCTGTTCCCAGCCGGGCCTCTGTCGCTGAGGGTCCTTTCTCCAACGCTGGCTATCACCAATTCCGTCACTCTTCCCGCGGGCGGAGTGGAGCCCTACACGGTAAAAGCCGGCCCGCAGATCGTGCGCGTGCTTCCGGCCGCCGCGACTCTTTTTCCGCTGAGCTTGGCGCCCGGGATGTTCGTCGCGATATATGGCCAGTTGCTTGCTGCTCAACCGGCGCAGGCTACGGGCCTGCCGTTTCCAACGCAGTTGAGCGACGCCCAGGTGTCCTTCAACGGCACGCCGATCCCCTTGTCGTACGCGTCGCCCGCGCAAATCAACGGCGTGATTCCTGACAACGCCGCTAGCGGTCTCGCCACGCTTATGGTGAGCAATGGCGCCGGAAAGCACACCGTAAACGTTTTTGTCGAATCCGCCCTGCCGGCCATTTTCACTTTAGATCGCTCAGGAACCGGCCCTGCCGCGGCGATCAAGGCTGCCAACAACGGTGTGGTTTCGACCAGCAATCCGTTACATGCCGGCGATTACGTCGAGCTTTATGCTACCGGTTTAGGCGCGACTACCAAGCAGAACGGGTTGGATTACGCCACTCAACAGCCGATCGTAACAATCGGAGGCCAAGATTGCCCGGTGACCTTTGCAGGCCGCGCGCCCGGCTACGTCGGCCTCGATCAGATCAACTGCATAGTCCCCGCCGTGCCTCCTGTTCCCCTGGGCGCGCCAGGTGTCATCGTTACTTCGGGTACTCGAAGCAGTAACGTTGCGACTCTCGCTGTGGAATAAACCCGTCTTGTGCTAGATTGCCCTTGTGACTTCCTCACTGAGCGCGGCGCTGTCGGACATCACGCTACCTGATTCCGCGGGCGCTCCGGTTAGGCTCGGCTCGCTGTGGCAGACGAATCCGGCCGTGATTGTTTTCCTTCGCCACTACGGCTGAATCTTCTGCCGCGAGCATGTCGCGCAGTTGCGCGAGCACCAAGCCGAGCTCCAAAGTAAAGGCGCCAAGTTGGCCGCCATCGGCTTGGGAGATGCACGCTATGCCGCGCTGTTTCGTGAAGAGACTGGAATCACATTTCCATTACTGATTGACGACGAACGGCAGGCCTATCACGCGGCCGGCTTGAAGACCGCCAATCTTTTTCACCTGCTGCGCTCTGACAACGCACAGGCGCGGAAGCGCGCACAGGGCGGGGGATTTCGGCAACACAAGCTGGGACACAATCCGTTCCAATTGGGCGGCAGCTTCGTCTTCGCCCCGGGCAATATAGACCGCTACGCGCACATCAGCAAGACATTCGGCGACAACGGGTCGATGGAAGACTTACTGGCCGCGTTAAAATGACGCGCTGTCGCTACTGCAAGGAAAACACGGCGCCAAAAGGAGTCACCACGCCGCCGACCTTGGCCTGAAGCGTAACATCACCCGTGCCGAGACCCGCTGGAACAGTCACGTTGATCTGGTAGAGCCCAGCGCCCGACAAGCCGGTAAATTGCGGCGTCACGCTCAGGTTGTTGATCTGGAGCGTCACCGGATTGGTGGTGGGCGCTGCTCCGGAGAAAGCCTGGCCAGCCAGAACTGCCGGATTGGTTGGCCCAAAGCCGGTGCCAAAAAGTTCAACAACGTCACCTGCCTTCGCGGCCACGGTTTGATAGCCGAGAGAAGTTCCGGTCGGGCCAACGATGTCGTACGTGCCTCCACCATAAGCTCCTGAGCCATCGGCCCGCAGAATGATGCCGGCCACATGACTGCCGTCGAGCGTGAAGAATGATGGGCCAAATTGAGCCAGCTTTACCGTCGACGTTGCACTCCCACCGCCGGTGGTGACCACAACCGGCACAGCGCCAGTGGCTGTGTCGTTCGGGACTTGCAAATTAATCTGTCCGGGGCTGACATACGACAGATAGGCCGCTTTGCCGTCAATCGTAACGCTGGTGCCGCCGAGAGATATCGGAAAGTTTCCCGTCCATGTTGCCGGGACGCTGGCCAGATTGGTTCCGTAAATCGACACCCATTCGCCAGGCTCAACGCTTCCGGGTACGACGCCAGCCGTGGGAATGACCGGCGTGGGCGCCGGCCCGCTACTGCCCTTCGTGATAGTCACTCCCAAAGGCGTGCTCCCCACTGGCACCGTGGCGACCACGGTATTGCTCGACGTGTCGATCACGGTGACGGCGCCGGGGCCGTTCCCAATGGTGTTGGTTGCAATTGCCACGTAAGCGCGCGTTCCGTCCGGCGTGATCGCGATCCCAGATGGGCCGGTTCCTACACCGACGGTGCTGACCACGGTGTTAGTCGATGTATCGATCACATTGACGGGGCCGTTGCCGCCAAAGCCGAAAGTCACCACATAGACGCGTTTTCCGTCCGGTGTGATGGCGACATTAAAGGGAGAGTCCTCAATACTCGGAACGGCCACCGTAGCGACCACGCTGTTGCTCGAGGTGTCGATCACCGAGAGAGGGCCACTGGGGCTCGCCACGTAAGCGCGCGTTCCGTCCGGCGTAATTGCAACACCCACGGGGCCCGGGACGTTCACCGTGGCGACCACCGTGTTGGTCGATGTATCAATCACTGAGACAGACCCGCCCCCGGCGACGCTACCGACGTTGGTCACATAAGCGCGAGTTCCGTTCGGCGTGATGGCCACACCACCGGGGGCTGTCCCAACGGTAATCTTGGCGGTTACGGTGTTGCTCGAAGTGTCGATCACCGAGACGGAGCTCATGTTGTCCCGCGTCACGTAAGCGCGCCTTCCGTCCGGGGTGATTGCGATCCCGCTGGGGTAGCCTCCCACCATCACTTTGGCGAGCACGGCATTGTTCGACGTCGCGAGTACCCAGACCTCGCCGCCGCCGTTCGCCACATAGGCGCGTGTTCCGTCGGGCGTGATGGCTATTCCGTTGGGTTGGTTCCCCACCGCGATCGTGTAAATCACTGTGTTGCTGGATATGTCGATCACCGAGACCGAGTTGGAGGCAAAATTCGCTATGTAGGCGCGGCCTTGGGCATAGGCAACCTGGCTTAAACTCCAGAGTCCAACCAGCGCGAGGATGCGTTTCTGGGCCATCCGATAGCCGCAAGTATACATCCACTGCCTCGAGCCGCGCCCGCTACTGTAACGAAATCACAACGGCTGAAGGGGTCGCGACGCCGCGACGCTGGCCTGCAGCGAGACATCACCTGTGCCAAGACCCGATGGAACCGTCAGGTTGAGCTGGTAGAGACCGGCCCCCGATAAGCCGGCAAACGCCGGGGTCACGCTCAGGTTGTTTAGCAAAAGCGTCACCGGATTAGTAGTTGGCGCCGCTCCGGAAAATGCCTGGCCAGCGAGAACGACCGGATTGGTCGGCCCAAAGCCGGTGCCGAAAAGCTCCACAACGTCGCCTGCCTTCGCGGCCACGGTTGGATAGCCAAGTGAAGTCCCGGTGGGCCCAACAATGTCGTACGTGCCTCCGCCATAAGTTCCTGAACCATCCGATCTCAGGATGATGGCGGCCACGTGCTTGGAGTCCAGCAAGAAGAAAGAAGGACCAAACTGAGCCAGCGTTACTGTTGAAGTTTCACTCCCACTCGGGGTAGTGACCACTACCGGCACAGTGCCGGTGGATGTGTCATTCGGGACTTGCAAATTAATTTGTCCGGGGCTGACAAACGAGAGGAAAGCCGCTTTGCCGTCAATCGTCACACTGGTACCCCCGAGGGATATCGGAAAGTTTCCAGTCCAGGTTGCGGTGCCGCTGGCCAGGTTGATTCCGTAAATCGATACCCATTCGCCAGGCTGAATCGATCCGGGTACGATGCCACCCGAAGCGATTGCCGGAAGAAGCGCGGGCTCGGCGATCGCTAAGAGCTTCTCGCTCGCCAGGTTCAACAGGCCCTGCGCTGACATGGCGACGGTGACGCCGCTGGTCTCGACCACCTGAGCCGGCGCATTGATTCTAGCCGTCGCATACTGGATGTCCGGAGCGTAGATTTGAAGATAATTGAGGGGCGCGGTGCCCTGGGTTCCGCCGAAGAACGAGGCGGCCGCCGTTCCGTTGAAGTAGTCATTGAGTACGTTATATTCCGCCTGTTCGGGCGGGATCAAGTCCTTGGCAGGGACCTGATTCAGTATCTTGAAACTTGCCAAATCCGCCTGCGTGACGCCGGGCGCCAGGCAGGCCTGGGGGATGCATGCGACCGGAATGCACGCTTGTACAGTACAACTGGGTGGAATGCTGCATGCGACGGGCGTGTCCTTTGCGTTGGGCGGGAATGTGCTCGTGCAGCCTTCCTGCAAGGTGAAATTCGCAAAAGACGTGTTGAATTGCGACCCGCCCAGGATTTGAGCCGAAGGCAACGTCAACTGCGCGGTTCTCTGCGATAGTAACTTCACACTGGCGACATCCAGGTTGAGGCCAACGCGCGAGGCTTCCATCCCGCTTTCCTGGGTGGCTTTGGCATTGGCTCCTCCGACGGTGGGATCCACGAAGTGGGACAGGATCGTCGTCTCGGCTCCGCAATCCATGTCTGCTGCACCAGTGCAGTCGTTGGCGAAGGCACTGGGAATTGTGAAGGCGCCACCTGCAAAATTGGGTAGGCCGTCGCCCGTGGTTGCGACTAGCGTCACGCCGCTGAAAACCTGCCCGTACATGTCGATCGCCGCGTTCCATTCATCAATGAAAGCTTGATCCGACCTCTGGTACGCCGTCATGCCGGCGTAGCGGAACGCCAGCAATTGAAGCCACACCTGATTGGGCGATAGGCCTCCGAACTGGGATTGAGAAAGAGCGGTTCCACTCGGCAGCAGCATCTCTGCTGAGGCGGCCGTTGGTCCGGCGACGGCGATGGAAACGAACGCCGGGTTTGACCCGTAGCGTGCGGCAAGGGCCGTCAGGAAGGTCCGCCAAGCGTTCTTGTAAGTGGGATCCCAAGGTAACGGAAGCTCCATGCCGTCACCGCCTTCCACGAAAGCTTCGAAGGTCACTTTGCTGCACGTGGTCAAAGGAGCCGGTGTTGGGAATTGAAACAACGGGTCGCAGGAGGGAAGCTGATCCAACATCCATGTGGGCGATTGAAAGCCCGCCGACAAGCTGGATCGTCTTCGGAATTTGGGCTGGATTTTGGGCATCCCACGCCGAAACCTGGGCGAAGGCGTCGTCCACATAGCTCCAGTTATAAGGATTAGCGGCGCTCGGAGGATTGGGGTTGAGAGTATCCCAATGCACTTGCAGCGTCAGCCCTGAGATCGCAGGATTGCTCAACAGATCCCGGTAAAGATTGTTGATAAAGGCGTTCAACGCGGCGGTCGTGATCGAAGGATTCGCTTTCTGCTGTTGTTTGATATTGTCTTCGATGTTGACGACAGCGTAGATGCCTCGCGGCCTGCGTGGGACTGGCTGACCTTGCGCCATGCAAGCCGGCGCGAGCATAAGAAAACTCCATACGAGAGCGTGCCTTAGGGGACCGACCATCAATCGCCTCCTCAGCCAAATCCACCTTGTTACTCTATCCTGGATTGGCAGCGCTGGGTCTATGTGGTGGCTAGCAATTCCGCCGCAGTCAGCGCGTATACCTGCGCGCATTGCACAATGCGATCGATTGGAACAAACTCGTTCGGTCCGTGCGAAACCGTGAGCAGCCCAGGGCCATAGGCGAAGGCTGGAATTCCACGCTCGGCATAAAAACGGATTTCGAGTAGACCGGGGCACATCTCGAATTGGGCGGATTTACCTGTCACTTCCGCGATGTTGCGCGCAAGGGCCTGCGCAAACGCATCATCTTCCGCCACGCCACACGATCGTCCTTCTTGCAGCGTTTCCACTTCGAGATCGATCCCGGCGGTGCGGGCCTGCTCCAGCACCGCGAACAGGCGCTGCTTTTCTTCATCGAAATCCTCTTCAGGATTCATGCGGCGGTCGATTGTGAACGAGCAGCGATCCGGCACCACATTAAAGTTAGTTCCGCCCTCCGTGCGCCCGCCCAGCATGAGAATCGATCGCCGCGCGGCATCGGGGGCAATATGAAAATCCGTCGTGCGCGTCTCCACTTCGGTTTTCAGGGCCGACAACGCGCGAGCTACTTCCAGCATCCGATCGAAAGCATTAATACCCTCATGCTGCCGTCCCACGTGGGCGGACTTGCCTTTCACCGTCACCCGCAGCGTGATGGCGCCGCGATTCGCGTTCCACACCACGCCGCCGGTTGGCTCGGGCGTCAGCATGCCTACGGCGTTCTGGCCCAGCAGACCGCGCTCCTCCAAATAAGGCGAGCCTCGCGGGCCGGCCGTTTCTTCGTCGGGAACAAAGACCAATCCGATGCGGCCATCGAGCGGTACTCCACAATCCGCCAGCGCGCGAGCCGCATAGATCATCGCCGCTAGGCCGCTCTTCATATCTGATGAACCTCGGCCAAAGAGATTCGCGCCCTTCACTGACGGTTCGAACTGCGCCGGACTTTGGGCCGGAACCACGTCATAGTGGCCGCTGAAATAGAGAGTTCGATCGCCAATGCCGGAGAAGCTCAGAACGCAATCGCCTTCGACGCGCGTGTCCGCGAAGCCAAGTTCGCGTAGCCGGCGGCACAGCAATTCGATCGCTCCGCCATACCGATTGCCCGGCGGATTCTCGGTGGGGATGGCGACGAGTTCTCGCGTCAGCTCCACCATCGCGTCGCGATAACTGGCGACAGCCTGTGTAATGTTCGAATGCATCGGATAATCTAATGAGAGTGTCCCACAGCGTTACGCGCCGAAACGTTCTCGCGACGTTCGCGCTCGGAGCGGTTCGAACCCGGGCCGCCGGCCGCAAGCGCACGGTCGTTTTCATCTGCATGGATGGCTGTGATCCGGCCTACCTGAAACTGAGCGACGTTCCCAATCTGAAGCGCATGATGGCAGCCGGGATGTATCGCGAAGGCCATTGCGTGATGCCCTCGGTCACCAACGTCAACAACAGCTCCATCGCCACCGCTTGCTTTCCGCGCGAGCACGGCATCACCGGAAATTACTATTACAACCGGGCGACCGCAAAAGGAACGTACATGGAATCGCCCGAGTTCCTGCTGCGGCCGACGATATTCGAAAAGGCTCGCGCGGCCGGATATCGCACGGCCTTTTTATCGTCCAAGGGCAAGCTGCTGGAGTTGCTTCGAAAAGGAGCTGATCTCGCCGCCGCCGCCGAGCAGGCCCCGCCCGAGCTCCAAAAGGTTGCCGGTCCCCAGGCCGATGTGTATTCCGCCGATCTGAACTATTGGACCTTCCGCGCCGCCCGCCACGTGTTGCGCTCAGGCTACAACTTTCTCTACCTCTCCACCACCGATTACATGATGCATACCTATGCGCCGGATCAAGCGCCTTCGTTGGAGCACATGCATCAGGTGGACAAATTGCTGGGTTCGATTGTCGACGATCATCCAAATATCGAAATCTACATGAGCGCCGATCATGCCATGAATGCAAAATCCAAAGCGGTGGACTTGGGCCGCCTGCTGGCGCGTGAAGGTGTGGCAGCGGTCGCCGTCCCGATCATTAAAGATCGCTATGTGAAGCACGCCCAAAATCTGGGCGGTTCGTCCTATATCTACGTAAAGAATTCGAAGGGTCTCGACCAGACTGTTAAGCTCCTCCGGCAGCATCCGGCCGTCGAGCAGATTTATACCAACGCGGAAGCGGCTTCGAAATTCATGCTGATGCCGGACCGCATCGGTGACTTGATGGTGCTTGCCAAGAAAGATTACGTCCTCGGCGATCTGGACACCGTCGAAAAGGACGTCAAGGTTCGCTCACACGGATCACTGCACGAGTTAACGGTGCCGATCCTCTGTTATGGCCGCAGAGTCAATTCCGCGGACTACGAGTACAACTTCGATATCACCCGCCGGTTCAACTTCGACGCCGATTGAGGATTCTGCGGCCGCATTCCTGGACGTCAATGCACTGGCACTTCTGCGCTCGTTCGAGAAGACCTCGCATGAACTCGATCCGCTGAGAAAGGGTTTCGAGTTCGTCGATCTTCTTAAGGCAAAGCTTCTGCATACGTTGCGATAAGGGCGCCTCACCCGCCTTGCCGAAAAGCTCACGGATCTCTTCCAGCGTGAATCCGCATCCCTTAGCCCAATCGAGCAGAGCCAGCCGCGGCAAAATGTTCTGATCATATCGCCGCTGCCCGCCGGAGCGGCCTGGCTTCGGAAGCAGGCCCGCCTTCTCGTAAAACCGAATGGCCGATGCGCGCACATGAGCGTACTTGGCAACCTCTCCGATCGTCATGAAAACGGGAGTTGTCATTGATAACTTAAAGTGTACTTGAAGTATTCACGAAGAGTTTACTTGACTTAAAGCGCAGTTTAAGTCTTAAGATCCAAACATGAAACAACTCGCTCCTCTACTTCTTGGCGTGCTCATCTTGGCCGCTCAATCCCCGGCCGGTCAGTCCGTATTCGCTTGCAACCTGAAGGCGTTCCAACCCGAAGAACGCAAAACTCACGACCGCCTCACCGCGCAACTGAGATCCGCGGCGGTCGCGCGGCGTGAGCTGCCGAACGGATACTCATTCCAGATGGATACTGGGAAAGTCTCTATCGCCCAAGTGGCAGAATGGGCCGTGCTGGAACGCAAGTGCTGTCCATTCTTTGACTACCAGATCGATCTACACAGCGAAAAAAATACCCTGTGGTTCACGCTCAAAGGGCGCGAAGGCGTAAAAAGGTTTATCGAAATGGAAGTTCCCTGGACTAAATGACCATCGCGGCCGGCTGCCGGATCTCCATGCAGCCCTTTCCGGTGGGCAGCATCTTACCGGGATTCAGCCGGCAGGCCGGATCGAAAAGATTCTTGAAGCGGCGGATCATCTCCAGGCTGTCGTCGGAAAACTGCTCGGCGATCAGCTCCATCTTTTCCATGCCGACGCCGTGCTCGCCCGTGATGGAGCCGCCCTCGGCAACGCAGAAGCGCAGAATCTCATCGCCCGCGGCCTTGGCGCGTTCCAGCTCACCCGCATGGTGCGGATTGAAGAGGATGATGGGATGCATATTTCCATCGCCGGCGTGGAAAATATTACTGATGGTGAGGCCATGTTTCTCGGCAACCTTCTGGATGTGGCGCAGCGTCGGAGCGACCTTAGTCCGCGGTACCACGCCATCCTGCACATAATAAGACGGGCTGACCCGCCCCACGGCGCCGAATGCGTTCTTGCGGCCTTTCCACAGCAGCTCGCGCTCTTCGGCCGATCGCGCCACGCGAACCTCGCGCGCGTGGCATTTCAAGCACGAGGCCTCCAACTGTTCAGTCTGTTCTTCCACCGCTTCCTTCAAACCCTCCAGCTCGATCAGCAGCACCGCCGCGGCATCCATCGGATATCCCGCATGGGTGGCTTCTTCCACCATGCGCAGCATCACGCCGTCCAGCATCTCGATCGCGGCCGGAGTAATGGCGCGCGCGGTGATCTCTGCCACTGAATCGGCGCAGTCGTCCACGTTGTCGTAAATCGCGAGGAGGGTCTTTACCATCTCGGGCTGGCGCATCAACCGGACGGTGATTTTAGTCGTCAGCGCCATCGTACCTTCCGATCCGGTCAGCAGTCCAGTGAGATCGTAGCCCGGCAGGTCTGGGGATTTCGCACCCGTGGTTATGGTTGTTCCATCCTCAAGGACGGCCTCGATTCCCAGCACATGATTGGTGGTGACGCCATAGCAGAGTGTGTGCGGGCCGCCCGCGTTTTCGGCTACGTTGCCACCGATGGTGCAGGCCTTCTGGCTGGATGGGTCAGGGGCATAAAAGTAGCCTTGCCCCTGGACCGCTTGCGTAATTTCCAGATTGACTACGCCGGGCTCGAGCACCGCTCGTTCGTTGTCGAGGTCGATTTCGAGTATGCGATTCATGCGCGCAAACGAGATGACGATGCCGCCCGCGCGAGGGATCGCCCCGCCGCTGAGCCCGGTGCCGGCGCCCCGGCCGACAATCGGTACATTGTGTTCTTTGGACAGACGTACGATGGCGGCGACTTCCTCGGCAGATTTCGGAAACACCACCAGGTCCGGGCGGGCTTTGTCGACGCTGCCGTCGTATTCGTACAGCGTCAGGTCTTCCGGAAGCGAGAGGTAGCCACGGGGGCCGAGCAGCTTGTCGATGGCTGTCAGCACTACGGTCGATATCTGTGTCTCGGTTTGCAACTGGTTGCCTATGCTGCTGCAGACTCTTCCCAACGGTCGACGATGGGCTTATGAAACAGGGCCTTTATCACGCCCTCGGAGTCAACGAGACCAAGATAGCCTTCGGGTTCATCATCTTGGATTGCTTGAAGCGCGTGCACGATTTCGGTCTCGCCGCTCGTATAGTGAACTACAAATCTCTTTTCGGCGATCATCGTACTCCCCCGCAGGTCGCTGTCAACCGGCGGATACCAGCCATAAATACGCAACATCGTGCCTCGATCAAGATAATGCGAAGCGACGCGCAAGAAGATCTCACGGTCACTAGCCCTGGGATGAAGCTTTCGTTCCCGCGTCTCTCGGATCCGACGTACGCTTTCGTTCATCTGGAACACCGCTTCGATTTTCTCCGCCGGCGTCATCTTCCGCTGCAATTCAATGAACACTTCCAGCGCCTTGGGATCGGTGTCGGGATACCAATCGCGGGGACGCGGCATGCTTAGAGCAGCGATTTTACGTACGCCATTAGTTCCGGATCGGTCCACGGAATCGCTTGGCCGTTCCGTTCCGGCAAACCGGAGTACTTGCGGACCACCTTGCCATTGCGATCGATTATATAGCTTTCCGGAAATCTAGAGGTTCCGTACAACGCGCTGATATTTTCTTCCGGATCGCGGGCAGTCAGGAAAGACAACTGGAAGTGTTTTATAAAGTTTTCGTAGAGGTCCGCCCTGCGGTCCACGCTGACCCCCAGCACTACCACGCCGGAGTTAGCCAATTCCTTCTGAAACTCGCTCAACGACGGCGCCTCCTCAACACAGGGCGCGCACCAGGTGGCCCAAAAGTTCACCACCAGCACTCTTCCGCCGAAGTCGCGCGGCGAGATCCGCTTGCCGCTGGCAGTCGTAATAGTGAAATTAGGGGCGCGGTCGCCTTCCTGCACGATATGCTCCTGCATCGTGTAGACGATGACGAAAGCGAGCGCCGCCGTGAGCGCTCCGATACCAATCTTAATTGCTTGATCTACTTTGGAATGAGTCATTTCGATACCTGCCCGGGTTTGCCGCTCCGAAACGTTTCCGGTCCTGGCTTCTATAATATTAGAGTATCCTAAACCCGACCTCAATCATCCCATAATAAGAAATGCTGATCACTCGCCGGGCTGAATTCTCCGCGTCCCACGTCTGTGGCCAGCCATCTCTGACGGCTGAGCAGAATCGTGAATTGTACGGGGCGGCATCCAACAAGAACGGCCACGGGCACAATTATGTGCTTGAAGTGACGCTGGAAGGCGAACCCGATCCCATTACCGGCATGATCTTCGATTTGAAAACACTGAAAGAAGTGATTCAGAAGAACGTGGTCGAGCCGATGGATCACCGTTTCCTGAATTATGAAGTGCCTCCTTTCGATAAGATCGTCCCCACCGCCGAGAACGTGGCCGCGGAGATCTGGAAGCGGCTGGAGCCTCAGTTAAGAGGCGATCGAGCCAGGCTGAAGAATGTTCGGCTCTTCGAGACTGAGGATCTGTACGTGGATTACGGGGGCGGCGGCCTCGGAGCTGATCAATGACACGGGTTACCCGCCGATACAAATTCGCCGCTTCACACCGGCTCAACTCCAGTCGTCTCTCAGAACAACAAAATGGCGAGTTGTACGGCAAGTGCAACAACCCTTATGGGCACGGCCACGATTATGTGCTGGAAGTGAGCGTCGCCGGGCCGCTCGATGCTGTTTCCGGCCAGGTAGTGAATGTCCAGGCGTTAGATCGTTTAGTGCACGAGCAGATCTTGCGGGATTTCGACCACCGTTACTTTAACGCCGATGTGCGCGAGTTTTTGGGCGACCTGGTCCCGACCTCGGAAAATATTCTGCTGGTGATCGAAAATCGGCTCAGCACGCACTGGCGAGGAGTCTTTCCCGGCGATTGGCCGCACTTGAAAAGCATCCGGCTGCAAGAGACCAAGCGAAATCGATTCGAATTGAGGACGAATTGAAAGTGATGAAGCCCAACGAAGCTGTAGTGAAAGTGATGCAACCGAAGCAGGACGAAGAATCCATCGCTTCAATGATGAGGAAGATCTTGTCGAGGATCGGCGAGGATCCTTCGCGTGAAGGCTTGGTTCGCACGCCGGACCGCGCCGAGAAGGCGCTCCGCTTTTTGACCAGCGGCTATCAGACCGATGTGCAAAGCATCGTCAATGGGGCATTGTTCAACCAGAAGGTCGACGAGATGGTAGTGGTAAAAGACATCGAGTTCTACAGCATGTGCGAGCATCACCTGCTCCCCTTTTTCGGCACCATGCACGTCGCCTATCTGCCCAAGGACAAGGTCATCGGCTTGAGCAAGATCCCGCGCATTGTGGACATGTTCGCCCGCCGGCTGCAGCTTCAAGAGCGGCTCACGCAGGATGTCGCCCAGACCATCCAGGATGTGCTGGAACCAAGGGGGGTGGGTGTGATCTGCGAGGCACGCCACTTTTGCATGATGATGCGCGGCGTCGAAAAACAGCACTCCGGCACCGTTACCAGCGCGATGCTGGGCGCTTTTCGCGAGGGCAAGGAAACCCGCGACGAGTTTCTTTCGCTGGTGTCGCAGAGGAACCATCCGTTCTACTAGAATCAAAGCTAGATGCTGCAATCCTTCCGCAAATTCGACGCCGGCCCCGATCCGTTCGGCCGCACTTGGCACGTTCACTTCAATTGGCTCCAGACCGGGATCTCCATTCGCCATGCCGACACGGTAGATGTGAAGTTTGCCGCGGCGCCCGAAGGCGAAGCGTTCGAAGAGCGCGTGATCGCTTTGCCGCATCCCACGCTTCTCGTCGTAAGCGGTAACGTCGGCCATCCGCTTACTGACGCTTGGTGTCTGAAAATTGCCGCGCTGCATTTGAAGCACATGATCGAATCCGGCGAAGATTTCGAAAAAACGCTGGTCACGCCAATGCCCCAGGAGATCGAAGGCTATGCGCGTCAGTTGCAGGGTACCCTCGCCTCTCGAAAATAACGTTGATCGATTCTGACAGTTTTTGTCAATAATTGACAGAGTTCAATCGACCGTTTATGTTGTAGGTATGGCGTTTCTCAACGTGTCCTTGCCTAAGACCCTCAGGAAGTACATTGAAAGTCAGGTCAGGGGCAGCGGTTACAGTACTCCCAGCGAGTATGTCCGGACGCTGATTCGAGAGGATCAAAAACGCAAGGCTCTAGAAAGAATCGAAGCACTTCTGCTAGAAGGCGTTTCGTCTGGAGAACCCATTGAGGTGAATCAGTCTTACTGGGATAAGAAGCGCGTCGCGCTCATCGCGAGCAGGCGCAAGACTCGAAAGTGAATCGCCGTCGCAAGGTCGTGATCCGGCCAGCCGCTAACCGAGACCTTGACGACCAGGCGCGCTATCTAGCTAATGCCTCAGGGCTTAAAATGGGACTCCGGTTCTATGAATCGGCCGCCGAGACCTTTCGCCTTCTATTGGACCATCCGCGTCTCGGACGGGCAACACAATTATCGAGCCCTTTCCTGATTGCCACGCGTATGTTCCCTTTGAAGAACTTCCCTCAACATATGGTGTTTTATCTGCCATTTCAACGAGGAATCGAAATCATCAGAGTTGTTCACAGCTCGCGGGATCTCGAAAAGTTGGTGGAGTCATAATGCGCCCCGCCGCCCTCTTTGTCTACGGCACCCTCCGCCGGGGCTCTAAAATAAAAATCGCGCGTCTGTTCCACGCCAATGCCGAGTTTCTCGGCACGGGGCGAATGCAGGGACGCCTCGAGCGCTCGTACCCTCACCGCGGCGTGGTCCGGTCCGGCAAACCGGGCGAATGGATTTCGGGCGAGGTCTTCCAGCTCAACGACGCGAGCAAGTTGCTTCCGATTCTGGATGAGTACGAAGGTCCTGAATACAAGCGCACCAGCGTACCCGTGCAGCTTGACTCCGGCAGACGGCTCCGAGCTTGGATGTATCTGCTGAAGTGTTAGTTCAGGAAATACGTCCGGTACAGCGTATCCCGCTGCTTGGGAATAAACCCTGCATCCCGGATCAGGCGCCGCAATTGTTCTTCGCTGGCTCGATGATGCGCTCCCGCCGCTGAAACGACGTTCTCCTCGATCATGATGCTGCCGACATCGTTGCCGCCAAAACGCAGCCCCACCTGGCAAGTCTTCAACCCTGGGGTCACCCACGACGATTGGACGTTCAGAATGTTTTCCAGGTAAATGCGCGAGATCGCCAGAACTTTCAAATACTCGACGCCGGTCGCCTCTTCCTTCACAAACTTGCCGAGCGAAGTGTTCTCCCGCTGGAACGACCACGGAATGAAGGCCGTGAATCCGCCGGTCTCCTCCTGAATCTGGCGCACGATGTCGAAGTGGTTCATGCGCTGCTCGATAGTCTCGCCGCAGCCGAACATCATCGTCGCCGTGGTTCGCATACCCAAAGAATGAGCGGTCCGGTGCACGTCGATCCAGTCCTGCGCGGACGATTTTAGCCGGCTGATCCGGCGCCTAACGTCGTTATCCAGAATCTCCGCTCCGCCGCCCGGAATCGACTCCAGCCCCGCATCCCGCAGCCGCGCAATCGTGTCGCGCAGAGAGAGCCCGCTCACCTCGGCGATGTTCACAATCTCGGGCGCCGAAAAACAATGATTCCAGATCTTGTCGCCGAAGCGCGCCTTGATCGATCGCAGCAGGTCTTCGTACCACTCGATCTTGAGCTCCGGATGCAACCCGCCTTGCATCAGAATGCCAGTGCCGCCCAGATCGATGGTCTCCTGAATTTTGTCGAAGATCACTTCTTTGGGATGCACGTAGCCTTCAGCATGCCCCATCGGCCGGTAAAACGCGCAGAAGCTGCAGTACTCGGTGCAGAAATTGGTGTAGTTGATATTGCGGTCGATGATGTAGCTCACGATACCGTGAGGATGCAGCTTGCGGCGCACCGCATCGGCTGCCATTCCAATTCCGATCAGGTCGTTGCTCTGAAAAAGGTCGATCGCCTCTTGACGCGTCATCATACCGACACCTTTTGAGCCTCCGCGGGATTCGCTAGCTGTGAGGCATATTGTAGAAAAGTCTGGAGGCCCGCGTATTCGCGCTCGCCCAGCTCGAATACGATGTTGCGAGTGAGATACTCACGCACCAAAGCTTCAGAAAGCCGCAATTTCGGATGCCACTCCCGCACGATGTCGTCCATATGCTCAAGGCCAAACTGCAATGAGTCGATAAACGACTTTGGATCCTGCCGAGGCACTCCCGCGCGGGCAGCCCACACCGCAAACACCATCGGTAGCCCGGTCATGTCGGTCCACTCCTGGCCCAGATCCAGCACATGAAACGGAAGCGTCGCGGGGTCCAGCAGCAGCGCCGTATCGCCGATGATCAGCGCCGCATCCGCTTTTTCCAGCATCTTGCCGATATGCGGCGCCTGCGGCCAGTGTTGCGGTTCCACGCCATATTTTCGCGACAGGATAATGCGGCTGAGCGCCACCGAAGTACGCGACGTCGAATCGGTCGCAAGCGTGCGAATTTCCGGAAAAGGCACTTTGGAAATCAGCAGAATGCTGCGAACCGGACCGTAGCAGGCTACACCACAACCGCGGATGATCTCAAGCTTCTGCCGGTTCAGTTCCACCGCCGGCACGATGCCAATGTCAGCGCGGCCATCCTCCAACCGGTCGGCGCATTCGGCCGGAATCGCGAAAGACAGATCGAACAGCCCACGCTGCTCTCCGTGGTGCATGCCCCACACCAGCGGGACCGTGTTGAGATAACTGACTACGGATACGCGAGGTTTTGAAGAAGGGTTCAAAAACCATATTAGCAAGCAGCCGTATCACTGCCTGCTAACCGCTATAAATGAAAAATGGATACCGGTCCACGGGCAGTGACGCGCGCTTCACCGCCAGGCACCAGGACTGTTCGCCGCGATTCTCCGTATCGTAGCCGCTGGCCTCCAGGAACCTCAGCAACGGCAAGTGAGAAGAATATTCGGCGATAAACGTCGTGAAGAGCTGCGTTACCTCGAATCCGGCCGCCTTTACGGCTGCGCCGAGTTCATACGCCGTATATTCGCGGACGTGTCCGATGTCCGGCTCTTCGCCTTCGACGGGCCGCTTATAGAGGAAAAAGATCTGCGGATTGTCGTGCCCGTCCAGGGTTTTCGCGACGCTGGTGATGCTGCCGACGTTGGGCGTCGTAACCAACAAATAACCGCCCTCGCGCAGTACCCGCCGTGATTCAATCAACAGATGCATCGGATCATAAATCAAGTGCTCGATGATCTCGCCGGCCACCACAAGATCGAAATGTCCGTCGGGATATGGAAAGCGGTCGCGCTCGGCATCGAAGTGGTCGACTTCGCAGGCGAACGCGCCGTCAGGGAACGTAACGTACTTGTGATCGACCCGGCCCGCGGCTCCGAAATAGGCGCCCCGGACTTCGCGATAGCCGCACAGCCGCTGAAGTAGCGGCGTAATCTGCATGTAGCAACCGAGCTCTAGCACCCTGCCGGTCGCTTGCGGCGGAGGAACCAGAGCCAAGGTCCGGGCCAGACGCGGGACGTGCTTCTCTAGATAGGCTTGCGCCGCGGCGTCCGGCATGGGCATGCTACGCAGCGCTTCCTCGGCCTGCCTCAACAGTGCCGGATTGAACGGCTCTGCAAATTTGGGTTGAGAGCCGGAATTCAGATGATAGTTCAGCTTGCGGAGCACGGTCCGAATAAAGCGCAGATGGGCCGGTAAGCGGGGCGTCATCCCAAAGTCTAGCAAGTGAGCATTGTTAACGTTTATAATCGCAGGGTCCGTCGCGCATGCTAAGCAGTGCCACCATCGCCAAATTCGATCGAGTTGACAAGCCTCTCACGGGGCGCCAAGTATTCTCAGCTAGCGCTTATGCGGTGATCATCGTCTGGATCAATGCCTACATATGCCGTGAGCTGTTCACCGCTCAAGCGGCTCACATGAACTCCATGCACGGATTCTGGGTGGCCCTGGCCAAACGTGGCAGCAACGCTTGGCTACATTCGAATTGGTGGCCGTTCTGGGACTGCGGCATACCGTTTGAGTTCACCTATGCGCCTCTGATCCCGGGCCTCATTGCGGCCTGGTCCAGTATGCGCGGGATCACGCACGAACTGGCCCTTCAGTCCATCACCGGCTTCGTCTATTGCTTGGCTCCCCTGAGCCTCTTTCTTATGGCGTGGTTGATGACGCGCGCTCCGGGCTGCAGTTTTCTGGCGGCGCTTCTCTATTCCCTCACCTCGCCGACGCAGCTCATTGTTCCGGACGCCGAATTCGCATGGCGCCACTTCTGGGATGCCCGGCGCCTGTACCTGGTCGCCGTCTGGGATGACACGCCCCACTTGACCGCGGTCGCTTTTTTGCCGATGGTAATCCTGTTCCTGACGCTCGCGATCCGGAAAAGGCGGCCCGTTTATTACACCATCCTGGTGCTCCTGATCGTGCTGATGGCTCTGGCCAGTAATTTTGGACCAGTCGAGGTGCTGACTGCCGCTGTATGCCTGATCGCTGTTTTTCCGCGCAAGGATTATTCCCGCAATGCATTACTCGTGATCTCGATCGGCCTCGCGGCTTACGCGATCGTTGCGCCATTTCTTCCGCCTTCCATGCTGGTTGCCATTCGCAAAGCGTCGGCAAATGCCGAGGGGGGATGGACTGCGGGCTCAGTAACCGCTCTGGGGATCGTGCTGCTGGGGTGGATCGTCCTTTGGCACGTCCTGGGGCGCTGGACCGCGGATTGGAGACTGCGTTTCTTCGCCCTCTTCGCGTACCTCACTAGCAGCGTGCCGGTCATCGCGTCCTATCTTCATCGCCAGTTCCTACCACAGCCCGGTCGCTACAAGCTGGAGATGGAGCTGGCCATCGCTCTGATTCTGGTCTTTGGAGCTCGATCGCTTTTTGAAAAGGCTCGGCTCTCGCTGAAAGTCGCGTTGCTGTTCTTGCTTTTGGCGCTGGCCGGCGAGCAGATCGCAAGTCACCGCCAGTTTGCGAAGAACATTCTCCAGCCCGCTGACGTTACTCAAACCATCGAATACCGCACCGCTACGTGGGCCAGTCAGAACTTGCCGGGCATTCGGGTCATGCTGTCCGGGTCAATTGCACAGTGGGCCAACAACTTTACGGACGTCTGGCAGTTTTCTGGAAGCTCCTGGAGCCAGGCCTACAACCAAGCCCAGCAGCGAGGTCTCGCGAGTATATACAACGGTGGCGACACACCCCAGCAGGACGCCCGCGTCGCGCTCGATTGGTTAGGAGCCTTTGGTGTCGGGGCTATTGCTGTGAGCGGTCCGAACAGCCAGGAATATTGGAAGCCTTTCACTCATCCGGCTAAGTTCGAGGGTCTTCTACCGGTGCTGTGGCGGGCAGACGACGTGACCATCTACAAAGTGCCGCAGCGGACGGCGTCGCTGGCGCACGTCGTGAATGAAACGGCTATCGTGAGCCACTCTCCCGCCGGACCGCGCGATACAGAAGAGATCGAGAAATATGTTGGCGCCTTGGATGACCCGTCGCTCCCGCCTGCGGATTTCCATTGGGCAGGGCCGAACAGCATTCAGGTCCGGACCATCGCCGATCCCGGACAGGCGATTTCGATTCAGGTCTCCTATCATCCGGGCTGGCATGCCAAGGCTGGAAATCGATCGGTGGATGTACACCGCGATGGTCTGGGCCTGATGTGGCTCCGGCCCGATTGTTCCGGTCTTTGTGAGATTCAGCTCGATTACGATGGAGGCTGGGAGCTGCGGCTGTGCCGATACCTGAGCTACGCGGCCATCTGCGCGCTTCTGGTCGCGATCATTTGGCGCAGTGTCTCCCGTGCCAGATTCTCACCCGGGCTGCCTTAAGAAGATCAGTAGACATTCATACTCTTTGTGCGGCAGCCGATCTGATAAATCAGGCAATCGGCGCAGATTAGAAGCTTCCGCAAATCGGGAGCGACAGGGTCCGAGCTCCGGCGTCAGGTTGCCGCGCTGGAGGAATGCCTCAGCCGGATCGAGATCCTTTCCTGATAAGAATATGGCTGCCACCCAAATCCTGGTCGTCGAAGACCATGACCTTCAATCCAAGCTGGTCCGTTACCTGCTCGAAGAAGCCGGCCACGTTGTCCGAACCGCCGTCAACGCGGAAGAGGCGCTCGAAATTTTACGGTCGTTCTTTCCGGACCTTATCCTCATGGACCTCCAGTTACCCGGCATGGATGGACTGGAGCTGACGCGCGTGCTCAGGCTCGACCCTATCCACGCCACCACCCCCATCATCGCGCTGACCGCATACACCCATCCATCTGATCTCCAAAAAGCTCGCGAAGCTGGATGCAATGGCAAGATCTCGAAGCCCATCGATACCGCTACCTTCGCGCGCCGGATCGGCCGCTTCCTGAATCACAACCAGGACTCTGATGCTGATGTTCCATGTGACAGCCACGACCTGCTAGCCGAGCTCCGGAACAATTTCCTGGCTGAAGGACTGGACCAGGCCAGCAGGATTCTGAAAGACCTCAAATCGGATCCGGGCTGCTCCACCGAGCTGATTGAAAGGGTGCTGCACCGCTGGGCGGGGATGGCCGCGACCTTGGGCTTTCCTCAAATCTCTGATCAATCACGGATAATTGAGGCCTTGATCACCTCCGATAACCCTGAATACCGGGACGTCGAAAACGCTATCAAAATCGCTGTGCGCAGATTTGGTAGCGCCGCGCGCCAACAGCCGAAACATCCGCTTGAACTGCTCGATGGCCTGTTGGGGATGCGAATTGGACTGGTAAATTGTTCCGATGAGGAAGAGAATCGGATCCGGAGTGTCGCCCGCCGCGCGAGTGCCGAAATTCTGATCGAGCACATCACTTCCATCGAAAACCAGTCTGATTACAACGCGCTCATTGTCAATCAATGCGACTCTTCCGGCCGACCTGCTCCTCAGGAGCCACAACTGTCCGTGCCAGCGGTCTTCATCCACTCCCGCGCCTCGCTGCCATCCCTTTCGAAGTTGCCTGCGCGCGCGTGCGATTTTCTATTCGCCCCCTGGGACGCCGAAGAACTTCTCATCCGCGTATGCCGGCTCATTGCGAAGACAGCGCCCCGCCATTCGGCCGCCGCCGAGCCGGATTCGAAGCGCCCTCGCGTTCTTATCGCCGACGATGATCCCGATCTAATTGCACTGGTCGCTGAGACATTGCGACAGCTTGATATGCACTGCGACATAGCTCGCAGCGGAGAACAAACACTGGAGGCCGTTCACCGCTGCCTGCCCGACGCAATCGTCCTGGATGTGAATATGCTCGATCTGGATGGTTTCGAGGTTCTCAAGAGGCTCCGCGGCAACTTGAACACCAGGCGAATACCAGTCCTTCTGCTGACCGCCCGAGGTCATCAAGAGGACATCACCCGGGGCTTCGGGTCGGGAGCGGACGATTATGTCGTTAAGCCTTTCCAGCCGTTAGATCTCGTTAAACGAGTCGATAAGATGATTTCCGTCCACCGCCAAGCCCTGGCCTCCGCGTCGGGCGAACTCCCCTATCAAAAGCGCTGACATTGCCGTTAAGAAGAATATGTCGCAGCCACACCAGCCCCATCCTCAACAGGCGATACTAGCGCGCCTTTCAGAGGCAGCCAGCCCCGTTCTGGGTTGGTGCAAATGGAAAGCGCGGAAACCGTCGGCCCTGGTCGTGGATGATGACCCCGACATCCCGCCGCTGGTCGAACTCGCCCTCGAACGCTATACGATTTCGAGCGACCACACTACCGATGGCGCCAGCGCTATGGCGCGGCTGCGCTCCGGCATTTACGACCTGCTGATCCTGGACCTTGGCTTGGCGGGGCTCACTGGATTCGACATTCTCCAAGCTCTAAAAAAAGACTCGAGACTCCGTGAAATACCGGTCATCGTACTAACGGGCAACGATAGCGAGGAAGCTCTGGCCCGCAGCTTCGGTTACGGAGCCGACGATTTTGTGCTGAAGCCCTTCAAGTCAACCGAACTGGGCATGCGCGCTTACCGCCTGCTTTATCCATTGACTACCCGCTAGCAATCTCCTAGTTCGACACTGCAATCAACGGATTATTCGAGTTTTGTCCCGCGATCGTAATCACCACCGGGTGATCCCCGGCCGCTACCTTCGGCACCGCAAAATTCGCCTGATATAGCCCGATAGAACCGGGCGTCAAGCCCAGATAGTTGACGGTCGCTGCCACCCCGCTTACCTTCACGGCGTAGTCTCCAGAGACTGGCGAAAGCCCGTTAGGCGTGGGAGCCCCGGTAACCAAGGGACCCGCGGCAGTCACCGGCCCGCCACCAGTGAAGTACGCCACCAGAATATCGCCCACCTTGGCTGGCGAAGTCGGAGAGTTCACGCTTCCATCCTGATTCACCACCACCGCCCGATTATTCCCGTACACCACGATACCCGGCGTTCCCGTGGCCGGGATACTGACAGCCACCGCATTGCTGCTGGAGGAGCCATTCTTCACAATCACGGTCGCTACGCCCGGTTCGATATCCTCGGGCATTTGCGCGTTGATCTGGCTCCCGGATACGTAAAACAGCGGCGCCAGCTCCCCGTTGATTGTCACCGTTGTGGTAAGCAGAGTCGCAGGCAGCGGGACCAAAGTGGCCTGCCCTACCTGGGTCGCCAAATTCACTCCGAAAATCGAAAAGACGCTGCCCGCCGGCGTCTCGTTGGGAAGGAAACTCCCCGCATTCACCACCGCCTGCCCGGGGTTGACGGATGCCGCGCGCCCGGCCACCGTAAAGAGCAACTGCGGGTTAGAAGCAACCCATTCAAAATTGCCCGCGGCCGCCCCAATAATCGACACTGTCCCAGCATACTTGTTATTCGCGGTATCGGTAAGAGTAAGGGAGCCAAGGCACGCTGAGCTAACCGAATAAGTTCCAGTTGCTGATACATTGACCGTCGGCGTGTTCGACGCCTGGGTCCAATTGGCGGTCACATCCCCTTGACCATCGAACTGCAGTTCACCCGCGATGTCGACCACCCCCGTAGTGGAGGCCCCGGCAAGCGAGTTGCCCGTTCCACTGAAAGGAAACTCGCCCGACAGCGTGCTGACAGCGCAGGCGCTCGGCTGCACATTGCCGCCTCCGTTGTAGGCGTAGTTGGAATCTGTCCCCACCAGCTGGAATGCCCGGGCCTGCTGGTTTGTCGCATTGACGGAAAAAGCTACCAGCGTGAAGGTAGCCGTATCTCCGCTGGTGATGCTGATCGATCCCTGGCAATTGGATTGGAGAGTGTACGTCCCTGAGTACATCACCTGCGTTCCGAAAGCCTGGCTTCCGTTGACAGCGTTGGATGTCAGGGAGAAGGTTACCTTGCTTGTTCCGTCGAACACCGCTGCGCCAGCCGCTGCCAGGATTTTCGTGGGGATACCTCCTGGAGCCAGGCGCCCATTCATTGTCAACTCATAGGTCCCGTTCAGCGTTGAAGCCGAGCAAGTTCCTCCGGTGGTGGCCTGCGCGGCCGCACCGTTTCCGTCGAAAACCAATTGTGGGCTTGAGACGGCCAGAGCAAAGTTCGGCGCGGTCGAATAGATGCTGATGGAGACCGCATATTTATTGTTCTGGGAATCTGTAAGCGTGGCTGAGGCTCCGCAGGTGGCGTTCACGGTATAGGTTCCCATGGCCGTGACGTTAGTGGTGGCCAGGTTCGCCACTTGGGTCCAATTCGCGGTTACATTGCCTTGCCCGTCGAATTGAAGCACACCAACCACATCCAGAACAGCCGTCACAGACGCGCCCGTAAGACCGCTGCCATTAGCGTTGAATTCGTGTACACCCGTTAATGTCGACGGGCAGGTAGCCGGCTGTGCGTTGCCGGTCCCGTTATAGGCATAGGTGGCGTCCGATCCGATCACCGCGAATGCCTTGCCTTCGTTGTAAGATTCCAGCGTAAACGTGCCGGTATCTCCGGTGGTAATACTGATCGATCCCAGACAATTTGATTGCAAGCTGTAAGATCCTGAATACACCAGCGCCGTTCCGAAAGCCTGGCTGGTAGTGACGGTGTTGGCGGTCATTGTCCATGTGACTTTGCTGAGCCCGTCGAAAGCCGCGGTGCCGACCGCCTGGAATAGTTTCGACGTTGCTCCCGTAGACGTGACCTGGCGGCCACTCAGAATAAATTCATAGGTCCCGTTCAGAGCCGACGAAGTGCAGGTGCTGCTGCCAATAGTGGTCTGTGCAAGAACCGGCGCAGCCAGGCAGAAAGAGATCAGGATTGTTGTATGTAGTCGCGTCATCGTTGGGTTGGTCTCCTAAACAATATACCTACTGGGTCTTGCTCACGCGATTTAGGCTCGATCGGGCCGTGTTCTTGTAAACTTTGCCGCCCTTCATCACGAACACCACATTGCGCACGGCCGTGATGTCTTCCAGCGGATTGCCGGCCACAGCCACCAGGTCAGCCTCCATGCCCGCGGCGATGCTCCCGATTTTGTCGCCCATCCGCAGAGATTCGGCCGCTAGCGACGTTCCGCTTATAATCGCTTCCATAGCGGGTTGGCCGCCGTCGCGCACGCGGTAAATGAACTCCTCAGCGTTGCGCCCATGCGATCCGGCCACCGCATCCGTCCCGAGCACGATCTTCAAGTGATGCGCCCGTGCGCGCTTCAGGACGTCGGCCATCATGGGAATACCTTTCTGCATGTAGGCAAAACCTTCTTCGTTGTAGTTGCCGATGCCCAGAAACTTGGGCTTGTTTTCCAGGTAGTTGTGGAGCACCAGGAAATTCGGATCGAAATAAGCGCCGTGGTCGGCTATGAGCTGCAATGTCGCGTCGTCCAAAAACGCCCCGTGCTCGATCGACGTGCAGCCGGCCAACACCGCGGCTCTTGCGCCACCTGGAGCATGCGCGTGGACTACGGACCGCAGCCCCAGCTTGGTCGCTTCGCTGCAGGTCGCCTGTATCTGCTCATCGGTCATGGTCTGTTTACCACCATCGCGGATGCTCGAGGTCGCGAATAGCTTGATCACGTCGGCGCCATCGGCCTTCATCTTGTCGACATAGGCGCGAATCTTGTCCGGATCTCCGGTGTTCTCGGTGACTGCGCGGAGGGAAGTGATAATACGCGGGCCCGGAAGCACGCCGCGATTAATCAAATCACGCAGGTCCTTATCCACCTCTTGGCCGACGCTCTGGATGGTTGTAAAGCCGCCCATCAACGTGGCATAAACGTTGGCTTCCGCGTATAACGCCGAAGCCGCCGGCGTTTCGATGCTGCCACGTCCACCCTGTTCCAGCCGATTCTCGCGATTGAAATACCAACCCGGATGCGTGTGCGTGTCGATCCAGCCCGGCATCACCGTCAGGCCGCTCAGGTCGTAAGCCGCGTTGCCGCCCGCGTCGGCGACTCGCGAAATCTTGCTTCCTTCAATCGCGATTTCTTTGTTCTTCAGGACGCCGCCCTTACCGTCCAGGAGGGTGGTGGTCTTTATCAAGATGGGCTGGGCGAGAGAAACGGCGGCACAGGCGCCGAGCAGGAAAGCAGCGACAGCATTCTTCATAGAGGCTCTAGTAGAGCCGAGTATACAATGACTCCCGGGCCGCAGTAATTCCCGGGCCGTGACTAATTCTCGGGTCGTTAGTAATTACGGCGTCACGTAGATGGTGTTCCCGCGGCGTATGGTCCCGGTCGCATCCAAGAGGCTGTTGATACCGTCAATGCTGATATACACGCTTACGGCGCCCGGAGGAACATTGGCCGGAACTTTGGCATTGACCTGCCACAACCCCACGAAGCCTGGCGCCAGACCCGAGAACTGAACGTCGGTGCTGGGCACCTGGAAACCATTGATAAAGACCAGGGGCAGCGGGGCTGTAATGAGTGGGCTGGAGGGTGCCGGTTGGCCGTCGGGCGGCATTCCGTTGATCACGCCTTGACCGGTACCGTATAGAGAAATATACGTACCGGCTTTAGCGGGATGACCGCCGTCGTTGATTGTATTGTCCTGATTATTAATCGCCAGGACCGGGCCGGAACCCGTGGCATTGACAGTGAATAAGCCGGGAGACACGGCGTCGATCCGGAATAACCAACTTGCCAGCACTTGACCGGTCGAAGCTTTCAGCACCTGGATTTCCTGACTGTCGCCGACTGGAGTAGCGCCGGGCACTTGGAAGTTGATCTGGCTGGGCGAAACATACAGCAGCGGCGCCGGAAGTCCGGCCACGGTAACCTGAACGTCGCCTAGCGTGGTTGGCACCGGAATGCTGCTATTGACGACCGTCTGGCTGCCGAAGCTTTGGCCCGGAAACGCGAAGATGCTCGATAGCATTCCCGGAGAGAAGCGCTGGAAATAATTGGCAGCGTTTCCCGAAAGTCGTTGCGGCACGCCGCCGGCCGAGCTGGTGTAGTCGATCGCCGGATAGAAGAACGACACACGGTTTGTCCCATTTTCGGCGATCACCGGATTGCTGAAAGGATCAACGGCAACAGAGATGGGGTTGAAGACCGAGGTGATCACGCCGTTGGGAGCTGGGTTGTTGATGACGTTGGAATATTTCGGATAGCGCAAGACCTGGTTGTTATTGGTGTCGGTCACCCAGATACCGTCGGTGGCCAGGTCTATAAAAACGTCATAAGGGCTATTCAGCCCGGTAATAGAAAATAGCAGCGGCGGATTGTTGCCGGAGACTGGGACGTTGGGTAGAATCGCGATTCGGTTATTGCCGCTGTCGGCCACGTATAACTGGTCGTCGGCGTCGATCGTGATGCCGCGCGGGAAACGAAATATGCCGGCTGAGCCCGAGATGAAATCTTTTTGCCCAATAACATTGCTCGCCGCCGCGCCCGTCTGAAAATCTCCACCTTTGGGTTTACGGAAGAATAGGACCCGGTGCGAGGCGACATCGGATACCACCAGGTCACCTTCGTTTGTGAACGCCAAGCCATACGCGCTGGACAGAGTCGACTGGCTGAGATCCTTGATCGGCTGCCCATAAAAGCTCGGCTGTCCCAGAACCAGGTTGGCCTGGGGCGGCGCGCCAGTGGGAGCCTGGGTGAACGGGGCGGGAAAGCGGAGCACGCGTGCGTTGCACCCGTCCGCCACATAAAGATTGCTGTTCGAATCGACGGCCAGGCCTTCCGGCGAACACAATCCCTGATTGTTGGCTTGCGTCAAAAGGTTGCTGGGCCAGTTTACCAGCGCTGTGAAGAAATCAGGCTGGCCGATCACCAAGTCGGCCTTGGTATACGCGTTCACTTGCCGGTAATCCATAAAACCGAGCACCCGATTATTCAAAGGGTCGGCGACATAGAGATGTGGAGGATTCGAGAGCCCATCGATCACCGCGGCTCCCCCCGATACGAAACCGAATTCACGGCCCTCAATCAGGTTGATCGAGTTGTATTGGAAATCATCTTGGCCTAAGAGGCGGTTGGCAGTGCTAAAGGTTCCATCCGACTGCTGCGGAAATACCAGAACGCGATTGTTCATGGCGTCGGCGACGAACAAATCCGTGCCCACAAATGCTCCGGTGACCGGCTGATTCAGGCTGGTTGCGTCCGGTTTCGCCTGGTTGTGATTCGCCTGGCCACTGATAAAATCGGGCTGTCCGATCTTTAAGTTGGCGGGCGGTGAAAAAGCGGTGGTCTCTGGTGCCCATTGATCGAACGGGAGATAACCCAAAATCCTCGAGTAGCCGGTATCGACAACATACGGATTGCTGCCGACGAAGAACACGCCTTGCGGAGGATGAGCGCCGAGGCTATCGACAAAACCCAGCGTGCTGGCGCTAATCGCGGGAGGCGTCGGTTGCTGCTGGGTGGGCAGGACGACGCCCATAATTCGGGAAGCCAGTTGCCCGCTCGAAAAAGGAGGAGCATAAACCAGCACCCGGTTGGCGTCGTCGACGACGAACAAACGGCCTTTGGGATCGAATGCCAGTCCCGAGGGCTGTAACAGATAATTCTTCTGGGTCGGATCTAAAGTGGTCGGCAGCGCAACGGTCGTGAAGTCGCTGTGCCCGAGTACCAGGTCGGCGGCCGGATCGTAAGGGGCGCCGCTTGTCAGCGCGCTCGGAGGATAGCGCAGCACGCGATTATTGCCGGGATCCGACACCCATAGATTGCCGGAAGTGTCGAATGCGATGCCGGCTCTTAAGGCTCCGGAACTGCCTGCCAGCGCCAGTGTGGTTCGGCTGGGCGCGGTCTGCCCTTGATTTGCGGAGCCGCCGCTCGTGGTCTTCTGGCCAAGAATGAGATCGACCGGCAGTAGAGAGCCCGTCTGTGAAAACGGCGTCGGATATCGGAGGATGCGGTTGTTCCCTGCATCGATGACGTACAGGTTACCGCTCGCATCCACCGTGGCGCCGACCGGTTGAAATAATCCGGTGCTCAGGTTGGAGCCGTTCGCCGCCGGGCCTTGCGGGGCGGTGGATAGGAGATCGCGCTGTCCTATCACCAGGTCGGCCACCGGCGCGCCCTTGGTAAAGCCAGATGCGTTTTTCCAGGCCAGAACGCGATTGTTTACGGCATCCACCACGTACAGGATAGGCGGGCTGACGGACGTATCGAGCGCGACGGATTGGGGTAGGTCGAACTCTCGCCCTTCCACCAGGTTAACGGCGGCGGCAGTAATCAGCCCCTGCTGCTGCAATACCGGTTGTCCCACGATCCGCGATGGCCACAAATTAAATTGTGTCTGGGCCTCCAGATACTGCGCGGCCGCAATAAAGACAGTACTAAATACAATAGATTGAATATGTTTCATCTGATCTCAAGAACCCCGAGACGCGCGCGGGAACACGCCCTGTCTATAGATAACATAGATCAGCCGGGGCGCGGAATAGAACTATTACTTAGTTAGTTTCTTCAGATGGAAATAGACTAACGAAATTGGTAGGCCGACCACATTGAAGTAACAGCCTTCGATGCGATCTATAAACTTCGACGCCAGCCCCTGGATTCCATAAGCGCCGGCCTTGTCCATCGGTTCCCCGCTGGCGGCATAATCCGCCAGTTCGCGCTCGGCTATCGAAACGAAGCGGACCTTAGTCACTGCGGCGTCGATTATCTTCCTATCCTCCGTGCGCAGGCAGATGCCCGTGATCACCTGATGCTCTTGTCCCGACAGTAAGCGCAGCATGCGCAGGGCGTCGGCTTGATCGCGCGGTTTCTCCAGGATGTGTTCCTGGAGGACTACGACTGTGTCGGCGGCCAGGACGATTTCACCCGGCTCCATCGGGACGGAAAAAGCTTTCTCTTCGGCGAGCCGGCGTACGTAATCGAAAGCGCTTTCGCTGGGCCGGCGTTGTTCGGAGATGTCGGGAACCCTGCTGACGTAGGGAACGCCCGCCGCGGTGAGGATCTCCTTGCGCCGCGGTGAGTTGGATGCGAGCACTAGCATAATAAGGGCCAGCTACATAAGGGACAGCTACACTCAAATATTATGCGCGTGGCAGTGCTCGGACGAGGGTTCATGGGAAGAACGCACCTCGAAGCGCTGCGCCAGATTCCGGATGTCGAGGTTGCGGCCGGGCGCGAGATCGCCCAAGTTATCGCGGACCCCGATGTCGACGCCGTCGACATTTGTCTCCCAACCAATCTGCACGCGCCCGTCGCGCTCCAAGCCTTGCAGGCCGGCAAGCACGTTCTGGTCGAAAAGCCCATGGCGCTGGATGTTGAAACGTCGCGGCAAATGATCGAAGCAGCCAAAAAGCATGAGCGCGTGCTTATGGTAGCCCAAGTCCTGCGGTTCTTTCCGGCGTACTTGGCATTAGGGGAGATTTTATCCTCTGGCCGGATTGGCTCACCGCGCTCAGCGATGTTCCGGCGGCGCTGCGGAGCGCCTGCCTGGGGCGCTTGGCTTAGTGATCCCAAGCAGAGCGGCGGAGGGGTCTTCGACTTACTCATTCACGACATCGACTTGTGCCTGCACCTGTTCGGGAAGCCGGAAACGGTATCGGCCACCGGCTATGAAGCGCTCGCCGATGGCGTGGACATCATCACCGCGGCACTCCAGTACGGTGGCGCGTGGACTGCCGTCATAACTGGCGGTTGGCACCATCCCAAGTCGTATCCGTTTTCGATGGAGTATACCGTGGTCGCGGAAAATGGCACTGTGGAATATAGTTCGCTCGGGCGGGCGCCAACGCTATACCGCGCCGATGGCGAAATGGAGATGCTCCCCCTGCGAGAACAGGATGGCTATCGCGCCGAGATCGAATATTTTCTGGATTGCTGCCGGCGGGGCGAAAGTCCCAACCTATGCCCGCCTGAGGAGTCGGCCGATGCGGTCGCCCTGGCGCTATGCATTCTCGAAGCACGACAACGAAACGGAGAAAAGATTCGGTGCTAACTTCGACTGAGCGCGAAATCGGAGTGATGTTCTGGGCCGGCCGCGACAATCTGCAAGAAATCGCGTCGCTCGGCGTGCGATGCGGACAGTTGGGGATTCCAGGCGATCTGGATCTAAACGCAGACCTGGCGCGCGAGTGGAAATCGGCTCTGGAGCGGGCCGGTTTCACTGTGGTGACCGTGTTTGCCGCTTACCAAGGCGAAGACTACGCCGACATCCCAACCGTGCAGCGCACCGTGGGATTCATACCGCACGAAACGCGCGAGAAGCGAGAGCACCGAACCTCCCAAGTCAGCGACTTTGCTGCAGCGATTGGTGTCAGAAGCGTCGCCACCCACGTCGGATTCATTCCGGAAGACGCCACGCATCCCGATTACATTACTGTGCGCGAGATGGTCCGGCGCGTCGCCGATCATGCAGCCAGCCACGGGCAGACCTTCGCGCTGGAGACCGGTCAAGAACCGGCCCATGTGCTGCAGCGGTTCCTCAAACACGTGAGCAGACCGAACATCGGCATCAACTTCGACCCCGCTAACATGATTCTTTACGGCACAGGTGATCCGATCGAAGCACTGAGCACGCTTGGGCCGCTGGTTTTATCGGTCCATGTGAAGGATGGCGATTGGCCGCCTCGGGATCATCCGCAAGCACTCGGTAAGGAGAGACCTCTGGGAAAGGGATGCGTCGGGATTCCGCGCTTCATCGAAAAGCTCAAAGAAATTGGCTTTAAGGGCCCCTTGAACATCGAGCGGGAAGCAGAGAATCAGCAGGAACGCATCGCGGATATGCGCAACGCCGTGGTCTATCTAAAAAACATGACTACTTCGGCTTGACGTCGACCTTCACCTGAGCGGTGGTCCAGCAGCACTGGAACCCCCGGCCGCCTTCACCTGACCAATCGTTAGCGGCGACCTCGATGATGTAGTCACCCGGCTCGCTGAACGTCGCGGTGGTCGTCGCTTTGCCCATAAAGTTTGCCGGCGGCGGGGCTTTCCACTCAGTCTTCTCGGCCGGCGGCTTGTTCTTGTCGAATGTAACCGTGCCGGGCCCCCGGAACTTAGTCCAGGTGACGACTGCGGCGGGAGTCTTGGGCGCATTGAGCGCGCCTACCGGCACCTTGGCGTCATCCGATACCCAGACGGTGAGCGGAAGCGGCTCGCCCACGGTTGCCGTAAGCGACTTCGCGAGCCCGTGCGGAGGGCCTTGCAACGTGGACGCGCCGTCGTCAAAACTGATCACCGGTGGAGTGTTATTTTCCGCATCCACGAACGGCGCCACCACCCATAAAGGATCGATATCCACCGGAATCGTATTGGTCTTGCCATTGACGGTGATCGACCAGGTAAGCCTTTTATCTCCGAAATCCTTGGGCACCGTGATGGTGAAGACCCCCCATTGCCGGCCCGGCAAGAAGTGCGTGGGCTGTCCTTGATCGGGTCCGCCAGGTTCGATCTTATTGTTCGGGCCGACCGGAATATCGAGATCCTGTTTTAGATTCCGATTGTAGTACCCGATCAGGATATTGGCGGTGCCGTCCGGATTCTTATACCAACCTTCGAAAGCACCCGTCACGCCTTGCCCCGAATCGTGCTTGGGTTCGAGCGGCAACTGCCCAAAGAGGACGCCGCTGGAAAGGATGAAGGCGGCAGACGTAGCCGCCATTCTCCATCGAATTGCTTGCATATTACTGCCGGTTAGACGCGGTGGCCGAGCGCTGCGGCTTGTGCGTGGCGGCCCATTCCTTGTAGTCTTCATCGCTGATGTAGGTCACATTTACCCAGGCGTGCGCCATCTCATCCACCGTGCGATCGCCCCATCCTACCCACTGGTTCGGATCCGGATTGTTGCGATTCGCGGTGGTGTTGTCGTGCCACGCCGTCACATGAATAATGGTGCCCTTGGGTAGCACCGGCGCTGCATCGTCGGTGTAGATGTAATTGTTCATCCAGTTGAAGTTGAAATGATCGACGTAGCTGATCATCTGCGTAGTGCCGTCCGGCAGAATGGCTTCGAGAGCCATGGCTTTGCCTCGCAGGTGCATGTGCGGCTGGAAGTTGCCCAGAATGGCCGGCGCCTTCAGAACATGGAAGCCCTGGGTCTCTTTGATCGTGTTGGGTTGAATGTCCAGACGCGTGCCGACATTCGAGGTCGCTTGGAAACCAGTCAAGTAAGTCCGGTATTTCGGCTTTTCGTCCTTCGGATAGAGCCACACGGCCAGTTCCACGTGATCGCGAATCGTCTCGCCGACGGCATGATAGTGGATGTCCCACCAGATCTTCGCGCCCGGCAGCAGCAGCTTGCCGGTGTTGGGACGATAGATGTCGCCGGTCTTCCCGACCGCCCATTCCATCAGGACTCCGCCCTGCGCTGCGCCCGGACCCGCGTCGTCATCGGGACCATTCTTTGCGGCTGGATCGGTATCGTTCTGGATAAGATGAGCCAGAGCGTGATGCGTGATCTTGCGGCCGGCCGGCGTCCCCGGGCGCATCTCGACTGCTTTCACCCAGCGAGGCTCAGTCAGTTTCAGATCGACTGTCGGCTTCCACCATTGGTCCTGGCTGACGGCCTGCATCGTATACGGATCCGACTTGATGATCATGTCGGGCGGCCGGCCGTACACCTTCTCGAGCTGCCAGGTGTTGTCATCGGCGAACTTCTTCGGTGGCGGCATGTCCTTTAGGTCGCCTTGCGGCGCGCCTGCGTCCACCCAGCGTGCGATCGTTTCCACTTGCTCGTCGCTCAGTGACCGATCGTTCTGGAAGTGTTGGACGCCCACCGTTTTGTCGAGATGCCATGGCGGCATTTGGTGCGTCACGACGCGTTCCTTGATCGACCGCGCCCACGGCCGCGTCTCTTCGTACGTCACTAACGACATCGGCGCCATCGAATCCTTGCGATGGCAGTCCTGACATTTTTCCTGGAAGATCGGTACGATGTCCTTGGTGAAGGTCACCGGTTTATTGGCCGCTCCCGCGACGGTGCTGGCCGGCTCGCCAGCAATTAGTACGACACCGCTTGCCAGCACGCCTACTCCAATGCAGCGCAACATTAGACGCTGCAACTTGGCATCGATCATAGCCCGCTCCTTGAATCCTCTGCTGGTCTAAACCACCTGTATATATGTTACTCGAAATCGAATTAATTTTACAGTCCGACCGGTCGGATGGCCGAACATTGGACTCGTCCCGTAGCGCTCGCACTCTTGCGTGCCGCGTTGGCATTCGTGCCAACGCCTGTCTACTTCGCCGCCGTGTGAGTCGCCCCCGCGTCTTCCCGTAAGAACTTCAGTAGCGCGGCATTGAATACCTCGGGCGCTTGTATATGCGGGACGTGGCCCAAGCCCGGCAGCAGAGCCAATTCCGCGCCTGGAATCGTATCGGCGATATGCTTGGCGCGTTCCGGAAAGTCCGGACCGTCCTTGTCGCCGCCCAGCACCAGCGCTTTCACCTTGATCTTCGCCCAGTCGTAAACCACCGGATCAAGATAAGTAATCTGCTGCAGGATCGCGCGCACCATCGCGAATCGCGGCCAGTCGCTACTGAGCGTCGGTGCATAGAGGATGCGGACGTATTGCTCGTAATCGGGCTTCCACGCGCCTGGCGTCGGGAAGTAGCGATGAATCGTCGCGGAGAATTGCTGATAGAGCTGATCGTGCGTGGCTTCGACCATCCGTTTGTAGCCTTCGTCGGCGGTATGCCAAGGCTGTTGATACCGCACATCGGTGAGTCCGATTGGATTGTAGATCACCACTCGCTCGGTGATGTCGGGATATGAGGCGGCAAACCGCGCAGCCAACATCCCACCCATGGAGTGCCCGATGATGACAGCCTTCGTGACACCCAGCGACTCGAGCAATTTGTGGCTGTTATAGGCCATATCGTTAAAGTTGTACGGGATAATGGGCTTCGAAGATCGGCCGAAACCGATCTGATCCGGCACCACCACGCGGAAGCCTTCTTTACGCAGTAGCTCGATCGGTCCGGAGAAGTAGAATCCTCCAAAGTTCATGCCGTGAAACAATACCGCGGTGCGGCCGTTGGCTTGGCCGGCCGGCGGGACATCCATGTATGCCAAGCGCACGTCCTGGCCGTAGAGTGTGAGCGGCAGGAACTGCACCGGATATGGATAGGCGATCTCTTCATAGGTGATGCTGCCGGGCTTGACGTCGGTGGGCGCGTGAACCATCGCCGTGGAAGCTTGATTTCTTTCCTGAGCCGGCGCGGTAGCGGCAGCCCAACAGCTCAAAACCGCAATGAGGACAAATATTTTTGTCATATGCAGAAGACCTCCGTGCCCCATCATAAACCATGATACGTGCGAGGCCCCCCGGCATAATCGCAATTTGGGAGCGAAGGAACGCTATTTGCTTGTCGCCGGGGCTTCGGCGTTGTTGATATCCTGGACGGCTTTCCATGCCCCGTCCGCTTCTTTGCGAAAGATTGTGACAAACCGGCCCTTCTCTGTGACCGGCTTCTTGCTTGCCGGATCGGTGGCAATGAGCACATAGGTTCCACGGGTGTATCCCAGATCGCCGCCCTTGGAGACTTCCACCTGCACTGGCTGCAATGCAAGCGACCAGTTCGGATCGGCCAGGGCATCCTTCAACCCTTTTCCGATAGCGTCCTTGCCGGTCATTACCGGCGAATTCGGGATCATGAGGCTCCCGTCATCTGCATAGTGGGCGGCAATGCCGTCCGCATCCTTGCCACCCCAGTCCTTGACAAAGGTGGTAACCTCGCCTTCGCGCAGAGCCCGGGCATCCGCCTCGCGGCTATCGGTTGCCGGCGACTGCGAGCAACCGGTCATAATCAGAAATCCCAAAGTACAGAATATGGACGAGTGGCGCTTCATTTCATTTTCTTCCGACGAGCTGTCTCTACATGCTATCGGACTGGCGGCCGCGCCGCTGCGTCGTAATCGGGCTCGGCGCTATAATGCCGCATTAGTGGTTTCGTTACCGCGTTCGATTCCGCGCCTTTTCAACACTCTCCTGTTCCTCGCTTTTTGTTGCCCAGCCTGGTGCCAGGTCATCACCTCCATCGCGGGCACGGACTGGCTCTTCCCCGGCGATGGCAGCATCGCCATCCACGCTCCGATAGGCGGTTCGCTGGGACTCGACGTCGCCGCCGGACCCGCTGGCAGCTTCTACATCGCGGACGTGGACAACCAAATGGTAATGAGCGTCGGTGCGGACGGCATTTTGCACGTCGTCGCGGGCAACGGGTTCGTCGGTCATTGGGGCGATGGTGGGTTGGCTGTGAACGCCGCTCTGTTCAATGCCAATGGCGTGGCGGTAGACGCCGCGGGCAATGTTTATATCGCTGAATACGGTGGCAAAAACTATGGTGGCACGATCCGCATGGTCACACCCGACGGAAATATCAACACCATCGCGGGCACGGGCGCATTCGGATCCGCAGGCGATGGCGGACCGGCCACATTGGCGATACTCAATCGTCCGTTCGACGTCGCGGTCGATGCGAGCGGCAGTGTGTATTTCACCGAGCAAGGCAGCAGCCGGATTCGAAAGTTTACGCCCGGCGGCTCCATCAGCACCATTGCCGGAGGTGGACAAATCACCGGTAGCAAGGCCGATGGCGGCCAGGCAACCAACGCCGCGCTCGGTGGATTGACGCGGCTGGCGGTGGACGCGGGCGGCAACGTCTATTTCATTGACAATGATTTGACGGTGCGCAAAGTGACGCCGGGCGGTATTCTTTCGACGGTTGCCGGAGGCGGCCAGTCGACCGCCGATGGCGTTGCCGCAACCCAAGCTCTAATTTTGCCGGCCGGAATCGCCGTCGATGCGGCAGCGAATCTTTACGTCGCCGATTACTACGCTAGTTCGATTCGCAAAGTGACCAACGGCGTTATTACCACGATTGCGGGCGGCGGGCGGGGCTTCATGGGCGACGGCGGTCCCGCATTAATAGCATCTTTCAACTTTCCGGTAGGCGCGGTGGCGGTAGATGCCAGCGGCGATGTGTTTGTGGCCGACAACGAGAATCTGCGGATTCGCGAAGTTAGCGCCGGCCTCGTCCAAACCGTAGCTGGGAATGGACTGTATCGTCTGGCCGGCAACGGCGGGCCCGCGTCCAGCGCCACGATCTACTACGCCGAAGGAGTCCGGACCGATCCCGCCGGGAACACCTATTTCACCGAAGGCACTCTAAACCGCGTGCGCAAGATTGCGGCCGATGGGACGATTTCGATCTTCGCCGGGAACGGTCTCTTCGGATACGCCGGAGACAATGGTCCCGCGACTTCAGCGCGCCTGGCGTTTCCGGCGTTCCTAGCCACGGATACCACCGGCAACGTATATGTCTCCGATGCCATTAATAATGTAATCCGCAAGATTGACACTAATCAAATCATTACGACCATCGCAGGTATCGGGTTTTCGGGCTACACGGGTGACACAGGACCGGCCAAGCAAGCCAGGTTGTACCAGCCTGCGGGTCTCGACCTCGATGGCGAAGGCGACCTCTGGTTCGCCGACAGCTTAAACAACGCGATTCGTGTGATTCCGCCGAGTGGCGACATATTTACGGCTGCAGGGAACGGCGCCGCCGGTTTTTCGGGCGATGGCGGTTTGTCGTCCACGGCCCAGCTCAATTTCCCGCAAGGACTACGCATTTTCGCTCCCGGGACCACCGAGGAGTCGCTCTACTTCAGCGACACCGGAAACAATCGGGTGCGGCGCATCCGTTTCGTTAATAGCCAATACGTCATCGATACCGTTGCGGGCAACGGCAAGGCTGCCTACTCTGGCGACGGGGGCCAGGCGGCCAGCGCATCGCTGAACCAGCCCGTAGGACTTGCGTTCGATTCCTCGGGAGTTTTATATATCGCGGACCGCGGCAACTCAGTAGTCCGAGCGGTCACCCCTCAAGGCGTGATCAGCACGGTGGTTGGGAACGGCCTCTACAGCTTCAGCGGTGATGGCGGGCCCGCGCAAAAGGCATCGCTCGAAGGACCTTTCGATCTGACGTTCGATAAGAGTGGAAATCTGCTGATAACGGATTTGTATACGAACCGGATTCGCGAGGTCTTGACGACCAAGCCTTCGATGCAGGCCAATCCAGCCTCATTAGCATTCACGGCTCCGGCTGGTTCGCGCGCGGTCCAGCAGACCATTTCCGTGACCGGCTCGATTCCGAATTTCGTCTTCGGCGCGGCAGTTGCCAGCGGCAGCAGTTGGCTGAGCGTGACGCCGGTATCGGCGAATGCCCCCGCCGGCATTCAAGTGACCGCCGATCCATCGGGGCTCGCGCCCGGACCATATAGCGGGACGGTAAACATCCTGGCTCCCAACGAAAATCCGCCGCTAATCTCAGTTCCGGTGACCTTCACCGTAACGCAGCCAGGGGCTCCGAGCGTGGCCGTGATGCCCACGGCGCTCCGCTTCCAATTCGTCGCGGGCGTGGCCGCATCATCACAGACCTTGTCGATCTCGAACGCGGGTGGCGGATCCCTGCCGTTGAGCGTCCGAACCTCAACCACCATGGGCACATGGCTGTCGGCCAGCGTTGCCGGCGTGAACGTCGGAGCATTCGGCGCAACACAGATTCAGATTCAGTCCAATCCGGCGGGCCTGGGGCCCGGCGCTTATTCCGGCACGATTACGATCGCCAGCACTAATCCGCCTCAGAGCGTTCTGGTTCCGGTCACGATGATCGTGACGGCGGTGCCGCAAACGATTCTCATCCCCCAAAACGGGTTGACGTTTTTCGCGGTGCAATCGGGCGGTCTGCCCCCTCCGCAGACCTTCAACATTCTCAACGCAGGCCAGGGGCAGATGAGTTGGAACACCTCGGTCTCGACCTTGTCCGGGGGCGATTGGCTGGCCGCGTTTCCCACCAATGGCGTAACCGACGCATCCTCTCCGAGCGTTCCCCCGCAGATTCGCGTGAACGTCGTCCCCGGCACGCTGACGGCCGGGATCTATTATGGATCGGTGAAAGTGACATCGCCGGGGGCGAGCAACAGCCCGCAATTCGTGTCGGTTGTGCTAAACCTGTTGCCGCCCGGGAGCAATATTGGGCCGTTAGTACAGCCGGCCGGAATGATTTTCGTGGCGTCGGCCAACGGCGAGTCGCCCTCCTCGCAGACGGTGTTGCTGCAGAGCCTGAACACTGCGCAGCTGACCTTCACTTCTGGAATAAGCACATCTTCGGGCGGGAATTGGTTGACGGTATTGCCGCCTGGCGGGACGCTGACTGCGGGCCAACCGGCGGCGATCGTAGTGCAGCCGCAAGTGAGTGGGCTGTCGCCGGGCGTCTACCAGGGGACGCTCACGCTATCGTTCTCCGACGGCAGCATACGCAGCGTCACAATCGTTTTTGTGGTGACGGCCGGTGCGCTGGGCGGGCCAGTTAACCAGCCGGCCGTTGATGCATCCGCCGCGGCATGTCCGAGCCTGCTGAAGGTGGTATTCACCGCGCTCTCGACTGGAACCAGCGTTTCGGTCGGGTTCCCAGGTCAAGTCACGGTGAAGGTGGTGGACGACTGCGGGTTGCCCCTCGTCACCGGGAGTGTTACGGCGAGCTTCTCCAACGGTGATCCGCCAATCTCATTGACGCCGCTGAACGACGGGACTTGGGCCGCGACCTGGACCCCGCAATTTGCCGCCGCGCAAGCCGTCGTTACGGCCGCGGCCGCGGATGTGACCCGGCGGTTGACTGGGACAGCCCAGGTAAGCGTGGGTTTTCAGCAGTTCGCCCAACCACCGGTAGTGGGGTCGGGAGCGGTGGTAAACGCGGCCAGTTTCGCTCCTCAGGCGCCCTTGGCGCCGGGCACGCTGATCAGCGTATTCGGATCGAAATTGGCGCAGAACCAGGCCGGCGCAACTTTGCTTCCCCTGCCGATGGATCTCGGAGGCAGTTCGCTGTTCATCGCGGGAGTTCAGGCTCCGTTGTTGTTTTCGAGCGACGGCCAAGTCAACGCGATGATTCCCTATGGAATCCAGGTAAACGCCGGCCAGCAGATTGTAATATCGCGAGGCAGCAGCTTATCGGTCGCGCAAAGCCTTACGATGGCAGCGGCCGCGCCGGGAGTATTCAGCACCGATGGATCGGGAACGGGCCAGGGGCACATCTATGTCGCGCATTCGGATTCAACGCAAACCTTGGCGGACGTCGGGCATCCAGCGACGGCCGGGGATTACATCGTGATCTACTGCACGGGATTGGGAGAAGTGACGCCGTCCGTCACGGCAGGCATGCCCGCGCCGTTCGATCATCTCACTTCGACCGTGAATCCGGCGACGGTGACCATCGGAGGAGTTGCGGCGCAGGTGCAGTTCGCGGGTCTCACGCCTGGATTCGCGGGCTTGTATCAAGTGAACGCGATAGTGCCGGAAGGCGTGACGCCTGGCGCGGCGGTGGTCTTATCAATTGCTCAGGCGGGGCAGTTGAGCTCGCCAGTGACCATGGCCGTGCGGTAGCGGAGTCTTTAGCGCGCCCCTGGTCTGGCGATCCACTTACGGCTCTTGGCCGCGAGAGTTTCGACGGAGAGCCGTCTCTGATCCCCACACCGGTTTAGATTCAAGTTGCGATGCCGACTTCCGGGGATGTATTTGGCCAATCCTCTCATACCTTTGGACGAGTCGGCGACGATTCACCCGGAACGGCTCAGAGCGCTTCCGCGCGGGGGGTAGGCTGTGACAGCTCGTACGGATAGCAGAATGGACCGAGCAACCGTACATGGGTTCGATGCCACTCTCGTGTACGCCTAACGCCCACGTCGTCTGGTCTCTTCCTCAGCCCGATGCTTCGTGATCGCTATGGCGGCAATGTGTGCTGAGATATCGATCAACTTCAGATGACTACGGTTGGGGAGGCCAGGCGCGCGGAAGTACATGGCAAACGTCCCCAGTACACGCCCCTCCGAATCGAAGATGGGAGTGGACCAACAGGCCCGCAAATCGTTCTTGAGGGCCACAGCGCGATAATCGTTCCATAACGGATCAGTCGCAATATCCCCTACGATGACGGGCTTTCGAGTGAACGCTGCTGTCCCGCAGGAACCGGCTTGCGGGCCAATAGAGAGCCCATCGATAGCGCGCACATAAGATTCAGGAAGGTCGGGAGCCCCGCCGTGCCGGACGTGACTGCCATCCGGGTCGAGCAGAAGGATCGAAGCAAGCATCCCTGGGCACTGCAATTGGATTACCCTCAATAACGTGTCGAGCACCTGGTGAAGGGACCCACCCCGGGCAATCAGGTCCCGCACGAGGTCTTGACCTTCAAGTAAGTCGCCTAGTTCCCAAGGGCCTTCCGTGTTCACTCGATGCCTCTATTTCATACCAACTAAAGAGACTCTACCAGACCGGCGTGCAAATTGCGATCCCGATGGCCCCCAATCTAAAAGCACCTACGGC
>DATMMD010000251.1:0-5303 GCA_035569875.1 Bryobacteraceae bacterium | reverse complement strand
ACGAGAAGGAGAAAATGTTCGAAGTGTCGTTGCCGCCACAGTATCTCGGATTAGGGAAGACCGTGCTCTCCAGAAGCACAACTAAGGAAAGAACGTAGCAGGCCCAATCCATGGATGAACAGCGAAAAAAGGACCTGGAAGACGTGATGCGAAAAGAGACGCGCCGCAGGCGTCGGCCAATAGACCTGGAGTCCAGAAGGAAGCGCGACGAGAAGCTTAAGGATTTACGAAAGCTTCTAACGATGGCGACCGAGGAGAATTTTATTAAGGCTATGCCTTGGCGCGGCTACCGACCTTAGACACAACGTTTTGGAAAGCCCGTTCTTTTCGTTCGCGGTCTTTTGGGGCCAGATTTTCGAGATGCTTGTCGATCAAATCTGCCAGTTGCTTCGCCGCCTTATCAAGCCGCCTGTCCTTCTGATTCATCTAAATCCAGTTTACCTTAACCCGGTTAAAGGCCACCTACGACAGCCGCGCCCGCACCTTCTCGCTGAGCGCCTTACCATCCACGCGCTTGCCCGCTAATTTTGCCTGAATCGCCTTCATAACCACGCCCATCTGTTTGGCCGACGTCACGCCGGTCTCCGCCAGCGCAGCCGTCATCGCAGCTTCAATCTCGGCATCGCTAGGCGCAGCCGGCATATACCCCTCGATCAACTTCAGCTCAGCTTCTTCTTTGTCGGCCAGCTCCGCGCGGCCTCCTTTGCGAAACATGTCGGCGGCTTCGCGCCGCTGCTTAATGAGCGTGCTGAGAATCTGCAGCTCGCTGTTTTCATCCAGCGGCTTCATCGAATCCACTTCGTGTTTCTTGAGCGCCGCCTTGATCAAGCGGATCGCATTCAGCCGCGCCTCGTCCTTGGCCTTCATGGAGACCACCATGTCGCTCTGAATCCGGTCGAGTAAAGGCATCGTTTTGGTATCCTAATATCAATCCCTCTCATGTATATCAAGAAACAACGTCTATTGACACCCGGTCCCACGCCGCTTTACCCCAAGGCGTTGCACGCCATGATGGGATCGGACATCCACCACCGCACCGAAGACTTCCGCACTCTCTATCGCGCCGTTCTGGCGGACCTGAAGGAAGTGATGGGCACTTCCAACGACGTTCTGGCGCTGGTTTCCTCCGGTACGGGCGCGATGGAAGCCTCGGTCTCGAATCTGTTCTCGCCGGGCGACCGCGTGATCGTGTGCGTGGCTGGGAAATTCGGGGAACGCTGGGCCGAGATCGCCAAAGCCTACGGTCTGGACGCTATCGTGTTGCAGGAAGAATATGGCGGCGCGGTTAGCGCCCAACGCGTAGCCGACACTTTGAAGTCTCAATCCAATATTCGCGGCGTTTTCGTACAAGCTTCCGAGACGTCCACCGGCGCGGCACACGACGTGCGCGCTATGGGCGAGGCCATTCAGAAGACCAACGCGATTTTTGTGGTCGATGCCATCACCGGACTCGGCACTATGCCGCTCGACATCGATCGCTGGGGCCTCGATGTCGTGATCGGCGGCTCGCAGAAAGCCTTCATGATTCCTCCCGGTTTGGCGTTTCTGTTCGTCAGTACGAAGGCTTGGGCTTTCGCCGAAACCTCCAAGCTGCCGCGGTATTACTTCGATCTGAAGCGCGAGAAGAAGAGCGCAGCAGGCGGCGAATCCAGTTGGACCCCTAACACCTCTCTGCTTTTGGCGTTGGCCGAAGCATTGAAATATGTCCAATCGATCGGCATGAACAAGCTGATAGAAAACGCTCAGATGCTTGCCAAGGCGACGCGTGCCGCAGTAACCGCGCTCGGCCTGGAACTCTTCGTTCCCAACTCGCCCGGCTCATCGGTGACGTCTGTGAAAGCGCCGAAAGGGATGGATTCGGGCGTGATTGTGAAAGAGTTCCGCAGCCGCTTCGGGTCCATTATTTCGAACGGCCAAGGATCGATGAAAGGACAGATCTTCCGCATCGCCCACCTGGGCTATTTCGATTTCCCCGATCTGTTCGGCGTCATAGCCGAGCTCGAAATCATTCTCGCCGCGCAGGGGATCCCTGTGAAATTCGGAACCGGGGTTGCCGCGGTCCAGAACGTTTACGCGGACGCCGCACTTGCCAAGGAAACGGTCAGCGCCTGAGCCGGTCTTGACATGAACATTTTGATCGCCGAGCCGTTGGCTGCCCCGGCACTAAAACTTCTGAAGAACCAGCCGGGATGGGACATTGTTGTTTCAACCCCGAAGGACTTCACTCGACATCTTTCATCAGCCGATGCCCTGATTGTCCGGAGCGCCGTCGCCGTGGATGCCTCCGTTCTCTCCGCCGCGCCGAAGTTGCGAGTGATCGGACGAGCGGGCGTGGGTGTCGACAATATCGATCTGCCTGCCGCGACTGCCGCCGGCATACTGGTGCTCAATACGCCCGGTGGCAACTCAGTATCGGTGGCCGAGCACACGCTGGCGCTAATGCTCTCCCTAGCGCGCTCCATTCCCACCGCCAGTGCATCCACCAAGTCCGGCAAGTGGGAGAAGCGTAAATTCATCGGCACTGAGTTACGTGGAAAGACACTCGGCATCGTTGGTCTGGGAAGCATCGGGCGCGAGGTGGTAAAGCGTGCCGCCGCCTTCGCGATGCGCATCATAGCCCACGATCCCTATGTTCATTCGCAGACCGCAAAAGACGTAGGCGTTGACCTGGTGGATCTTGCGACACTTTACGCCGAGAGCGATTACATTACGCTGCACACCGCCCTGACGCCGGAATCGCACCATCTGTTGTCCCGCGACGCCTTCGCCAAGATGAAGACCGGTGTACGCATTATTAACTGCGCGCGTGGAGAGTTGATCGACCAGGATGCGCTTCGCGACGCACTGACTTCCGGAAAAGTCGGCGGCGCGGCATTGGATGTTTTCGAACAGGAACCGCCCTCCGGCGACGATCCGATGCTGAAAATGGATAATTTCGTCGCCACTCCGCACATCGGGGGTTCGACCGAAGAGGCGCAGGAGATCGTCGGCGTGCGCATCGCCGAGCAGATAGTTGAGTATCTCCAGAATGGCGTCGCGCTGCATGCCGTGAACATGCCCGCGCTCACGCCCGAGCAGTACAAGACGCTGGGGCCTTACAGTAAATTGGCGGAGCGGCTGGGCAATTTCGCGTCATTTATTTCGAGCGGCAATCCGAAAGCGGTCCGCCTGTTGTACTTCGGCAAGATCGCCGAACTGAACACGCACCTGGTGCGCAACGCAGGACTGGCCGGCGTGCTGCAGCGTTCGCTCGCGAATAAGGCCAACTCGATTAATGCCATGCAAATCGCCGGTGACCGCGGCCTGACTGTTGCCGAGCGCCATGACAAACGCGCGGCCCATACCGACTCCGTCCGTCTGGAATTGGAGACCGATACCGGAATGACCTCCGTGGACGGAGCGGTGGTGCTCGATCAGCCGCGGCTGCTCCAAGTGGATGGCATCTATTGCGAAGCGCTACTCGATGGCCATCTGACGTTTCTGAAAAACAAGGATGTTCCCGGCGTCATCGGATACATCGGGGGCGTGCTCGGCAAGAACGGCATTAACATAGCGACCTTCTCACTAGGGCGCAGGAGCGCCGGCGCCGAGGCGGTATCGGTGATCGAAACCGATCAGCCCGTGCCCGAGCCCGTGCTCGCCGAGTTGCTCCAGAATCCCGCAGTGAAGATAGCGCGCTCCGTAAAGTTCAACGGCTAATCACTCCTGATCACGGCTTTTGTTCCCCTTCTTTTCAATGTTTTGCTGGTTCCGACGCGTAAGCCCGTCTACCGCCGATGCTACTTTGCAAACAGCACGAAAGGAATATAAACGCATATGGACCCGCAAACAGAATTCGACCAAGCTTACTGGGCCTTTCAGCCGCCCGAGGTGCGAGCGCTCCCTTCGATACCAGATCAGGACAGCAGAGCTACGCGCGGGGCTAGTCTCGCCTCCAAGGGGTTTGTCATCGACGTCCCAATCATGGTCTGGTCTTGGGACGCCTACCTGGTGATGAAGCAGCGCTCCGATTTCGGTTACACATGGGTACCCGCGGCGCTGCAGCCTCCAGTCTCTATCGCCCCGGGTGTATCTGCTCCAGGCACAATCCCGTATGATCCGGCACACCCTCCCGCCGGTTCGATTAAGGTCTCGATCAACCTCGCGGATTATCCGCCGTTCACTCCCCCCGTCGTGACGCCGTCGCCGACGGCTACCAACGACCCGGTGGGACCGCAGTCGATCGGCGTCTTGTACAATTCGGTCGCAGGCGAGAACTATCCGGATGGAGCCACTTTCACCGATGCTCGCGGCACATTCTTGAAGCATGTGGTGATCACTCCCTTCGGCCGCATGAACTACTGGGAGAAGATCGCCTAGCCATCTCCGGTAAAAGCGCTAAAATGGCCGGTATGCGCAAGGAATGGATTTCTTCCCGGCTAAACGATTCAATTCGAACCCAGATGCATTACGCTCGCCAGGGCGTCATCACTCAGGAGATGGAGTATGTCGCCCGGCGCGAGCACGTTACCGGCGAGCTGATACGGTCTGAAGTGGCGCGTGGCCGGATGATTATCCCGGCCAATATTCATCACACCAATCTGGAACCGATGTGCATCGGCGTCGCCTCCAGTTGCAAGATCAACGCTAATATTGGGAACTCGGCCACTACGTCGAACATAGACGAAGAGGTCGCCAAGCTTCACTACGCCGTGAAATATGGCGCCGATACGCTGATGGACCTCTCCACCGGTGGCGACATTCCGCGCATCCGCCAGGCGATCATCGCTGAATCGCCGATTCCGATCGGTACCGTGCCGATCTACGAAGCGCTCAGCCGGGTCCGCCGTGTCGAGGATCTGAACATCAACGTGATGCTGGAAGTGATCGAAGAACAGGCCGAGCAAGGCGTCGACTACATGACCATTCACGCCGGCGTGCTGGTGCAATACGTCCCGCTCACTACCAAGCGCATCACGGGCATCGTCAGCCGCGGCGGGGCTATCCTGGCCGAGTGGATGGTCAAGAACCACAAGCAGAATCTCCTGTACGAAAACTTCGACGCCATATGCAAGATCTTCCAGAAGCATGATGTCAGCTTCTCGCTGGGCGACGGGTTACGGCCCGGCTGTCTGGCCGACGCGAGCGATCAAGCGCAGTTCGCCGAACTGAAGACCCTCGGTGAACTGACCAGGAAGGCTTGGGACTACGACGTGCAGGTCATGATAGAAGGCCCCGGCCACATCCCCATGGACCAGATCCAGCTTCAGGTGGAGAAGGAACTGCAGTTGTGTCACGAAGCACCCTTCTACACGCTGGGCCCG
>DATMMD010000250.1:0-22691 GCA_035569875.1 Bryobacteraceae bacterium | reverse complement strand
GACCACAGAAGAAGGCGATCGCAACTAGGGCGTGGGGAATGCGCGGCGGCACCAAGTTCACTCCTGTTGGACACGGCGGGCGTAGCTTAGTTACGCGGTGTTACCGAAGATGTAACCTGCTCCGAGAGCGTGCTTCGCCCGTCGGGCGCCAACACTACAGCCGGTGGCTGCTGCGGGGCTAGTTCGAGTTTCCGGGCAAAGTGGGATCCATATCTCCTGGCGTAGATCTTCGTGAATTCCGCGCCAAGGAAAAACAACTGCGCCGAATAGTACACCCATACCAGAACGGTAACCAGGGACCCCGCCGCGCCGTAAGCCGACCCCAAACCCAACTTGCCAAGATACAACGCCAGCAATTGCTTGCCGATGGTGAAGACCAGCGCGGTGAAACAAGCTCCTACGATCACATCCCGCCACTTCAACGGCTCGTCAGGTACGAATTTATAGATGGCGGCGAAAATCAAGGTAATCGTGATAAACGAAACGAAGAATGTTGCCAAGTGTAAAACGAACGCAGGCAGCGGCACTAGTGAGCCGACATATCGCCCCAGCGCGACAATCCAGACGCTCCAGATCAGAGAAACGACCAGAACGAAGCCCGCTCCTAAGACCAGTAGCAAGGAAAAGAACCGCTCCTTCACGAAGTCGGCGACGCGACTGGAGAATTTGCCGGCACTCACCGGAACATGCCATATCATGTTAAGCGCCTCATGCAACTCGACGGCTACTGAAGTAGCGCCAAAGATCAGCGTCAGCAGGCTGAGAATCGTTGCGATTACGCCGGCCTGAGGTTTATAGGCTCCCCGAATCACTTCCTGAATCGCCTGGGCTCCCACCGGGCCCACTAAGTCTCGAATTTCCCAGGCAAACTGCCCTTCGGCCGCCTCAGGGCCGAAAACCGCCGCGCCCACCGCAACAATCACGACTACCAGCGGGGCCAGCGATAATAACGTGAAAAAGGCCAATGAAGCTCCCAAACGCTGGGCGTTGTCATTGTTCCATTCGCTGCAGGTCTCTTCGATAATGCCCGGTATTTCTTTCAGGTGCAGGCGTGAGAACAGCTTCAGGTGACGAAGGATCTCGCGACTGGTTCCGGCTTCGGCCTCTCTGGATGTTTCGGCCATAAATGGCCACTCACGCCTGAAAGTGAGACGTCGGGCTACCGGAAATATTTCTCGTACCACCGAATCGACCGCTCAGTCGCGTCAATCACATGCTTGGGTTCCCGCAGACCGTGCCCTTCCCGGGGATACCGGACCATCACGGAATCCACGCCCACGTCCCGAATCGCGACGTAATATTGCTCGTCCTCTGCGATCGGCACATCGTTGTCGTTCTCTCCGTGGATGAACATAGTTGGTGTGTGAACGTTGGCTACGTGTTTCAGCGCTGAGCGCTCCCAAAGCACATCCATCAGGTTGCCTTGATGCGGAAAAGCGCCCCACTCCATTTGCTCGTATTGGTTGTAATAAGTCATGTAGTTGTAGCTGATCAGATTGCTGATTCCGGCTAATGGAATCGCTGCCTTGAACTGGTTGGACTGCGTGATGATCCAGTTGGTCAACTGACCGCCGTAGCTGGTGCCTTCGATGCCCAGCCGGTCGCGATCGAGCCAGAGATTTCGCCGCAGCGCCGCGCTCACACCATATAGGACATCTTGAGCCTCGTTGCCATTCTGATCGCCGTAGATCGCGTCGGTGAACTTCTGTCCATAGCCCGTCGATCCGCGGTAGTTCACCATCAACGTTGCCCAGCCGCGCGACGAGTAAACCTGGTTCTTAAAATCGAAGGCCGGACCTTGCTGGCCGTGAGGGCCGCCGTGGATATTGACGATCATCGGATACTTCTGGTCGGCGCGAAAGTTAGCCGGATAGGTGAGAAACGCCTCCACGGTCCACAGATTATCGTTGCTGATGAAGGTGAACGACTCCACCTGCTCGACCGTTTTTCCACTCAGGGGTTCCCGATTCAAGTCGGTAAGCTTTTGCGGCGGCTCTTCGCCATTTTTCAGATAAAGCTGCGCCATGTCGCCAGGCGACGTGAACGCGTAAGCAATCTGATTTCCGTGCGACGACCAAGCGCCGACGCTGCCGCGATCATTCACTAGCGCGACTGGCGCTCCACCCGATACCGGCATCCGATACAGCCTCACATTGCCCCGCTCCAGCAGTCTGAACAACACCGCTCGGCCATCGTCCGCCCAACCGGCGTCGCCTTGCCGATTGTCGATTGCGCCCGTGAGTTCATGCCGGTTCTTTCCATCGGAGTCCATCACCCAGACGTGCGTGTCTTCCATGGTGGTCTCCAGGTCGGTGAGCCCACGCTTGGTAGCTTCGTAGACAATCATCTTGCCATCCGGCGACCACCGCGGCCGATACTCGGCATTTTCCGTTGCGGTCAGCCTGCGCGTCTCGCCGGTGGCCGGATCGAGCGTCAGAATATCGTAATTGAAGAACTGGTCTTCGTTGGGCTCACGATTAGAGATAAAGGCGATCTCTTTTCCGTTCGGCGACCAATCGATAGAGTGCTCATAGTGCGTACCAGTAGTGAGCTGCTTCGATGTGCCCGAAGCAACGTCAACCACAAAAATATGCAGCCGCTTATTGTCGTTGAAATGCGAATTGCCTTCGGACGCTGTGGGTTTGTAGAGATAGCGCGTGATGACAATCGGGTCGCCGGTCGAGTCCGCGGTTTCGGGGCCGGGCTGCGAGGTGACGTAAGCGATGCTATTGCTATTGGGAGACCAGGAAATATTTTTGCCGGTGGTCGGCAGCGGCGCGTTGGTGCCGTCGAGCGGCCCTAGATACTTCTTCCCGCTACCATCCGGATGTGCAACGATTAAGCCCGACTTGCCACCCAGTCTGCCGGAATAGGCGACCCACTTTCCATCCGGCGACCATTCTGGATCCCCGGATGGCTCGTTCGCGGCACTCAAGCAAATCGACTTTCGATCCGCCAGCGTCATAATCCAAAGCTGTCCCACCGGCCGGTCTGGAACGTCGTTGCGCGTGATCGTGTAGGCGATGCGTGAGCCATCGGGCGAAAATTGAACCGTTCCGACCGAGCGCAGCTTTTGAAGATCAGCCGGCTGAAAGCCAGCGGGAAAGCAGCTCACGGCACAGGCGGCTAGTAAGAAAAGACGGGTGCACATGGCTGCCAACATAGCAAATGGCGGCAGTACTCGGCCAGGAGCTCCGATTAGGTTAACCTTCTTCTGAATGAGCACAGCCTTTATTTGTTTCACCTGCGGCGCGCAGTTTCCTGCCTCGGCCGAGCCACCGCTTGAGTGTCCAATTTGCCAGGATTCCCGCCAGTTCGTTGGTCTGGATGGACAACGATGGACGACCCTCGAGCGACTCGCCCAAAAGCACCACAACGTGATCATCCAGGAGGAGGCGTGGCTCTATTCCGTCCATACCGAGCCTCACTTCGCTATCGGCCAGCGGGCTTTTCTGCTTCAGACACCCAATGGCAATGTGCTGTGGGACTGCCTGGCGCTTCTCGATCAGCCGACGATTGATGCCGTTCGTGAACTCGGCGGCATCGCGGCCATCGCGATCTCGCATCCACACTATTACACAACCATGGTGGAATGGAGCCTGGCTTTCGATAATGCTTCGATTCATCTTCATTCGGCCGACCACCAGTGGGTGACGCGGCCCCACTCGAACATCCAGCATTGGATGGGCGATAGCAAAAAGCTGCTCGATGACCTGGTCTTAATTTACACGCCTGGTCATTTTGATGGCTTTCAGGTTTTGCATTGGCCAAACGGAGCCGATCGAAAAGGCGTTCTACTGTCGGGCGATCAACCACAAGTCTGCATGGATACTCGGTGGGTATCGTTCATGTACAGCTATCCGAACTACGTTCCACTCGGGGCGAAGGCCATAGGCGACATCGTAGCCCGGCTAGAGCCGTACAATTTCGACCGCATTTACGGGGCGTTTCCGCAAAGGACAGTGATCGCCGATGCGAAGCAGACGATGCGACGCTCAGCCCAGCGCTTTATGGACGCGATTGCCGGCGCCGCTTAGCGACGCTAGGGTGTAACCCGGTTCGTATTTCTTATAAAACCGAAGTACACGAGCGACATAGGTTCGGGTCTCGCGGAAAGGAGGGACTCCGCCGTAGCGCTCGACGGCCCCTGGACCCGCGTTGTAGGCCGCGATCACTCGCTTGAGCGCATCACCCTTTCCCGCATAGCGTCGCGACAGCCAGCTCAAGTAATGCGTTCCAGCATCGATATTTTGCTCCGGAACAGCGGGATCTGCGCCGAACTCGCGGGCCGTCTCAGGCATCAATTGCATCAGCCCGATAGCGCCCTTAGTCGACACCGCAGCCTGCGAAAATCCCGATTCGGCCGCAATGATACTCTTCACGAACGCGGGATTAACCTGATGCTTGCGCGCCGCGGCCGCAATAATCTCACTCAATGTGAATTTGGGAGCTGGGATGTGAAGCCGTGTGAGCACTGGACACAGAATCTGTATCTTCAACACTTCCAAAACACGGGCGGCAATTATGCACGAGGCAAACAAGAGAAAGAAAGTCAGCAGTTTCAATAGGCTCCGCCAGGGAATCTTTGTGGGACACCGACAAGACGTGGCCCACTATACAAATGGTAACCATCCGACGGCCGTCTAACCGTTAGCGGAGCACCCGCGGCTTACAAAATCGAAGAGTTCCGTTACATTCATGTGTTACCTAATCCCGGTATTGACCTGTGATATCCTCACACCAAGCAACACACCGCAGTTCGTAAAAAGACTGTGGCGAGGCGGGGATAATATTGTTGGTCGTTAAAGCTGCATCTCCTGTCGGGGAATCTTATTCGGCGACGCTGTTTACAAGCGCGGCCGCAATCAGAGCACTTGCCGATAAGGTCCAACCGTTATTGTTGGAGCGACACAGCACCTGGCATCCAGATTTCTTCCTGGCTTCTGTATCTGAAAAATATTGGAAGCCGTGTGCTGTGGCGGTCACCTGCAACAACCACGTGGTGGGCATTATTTATGCCAAGGAAAGACTGTTTTTTGGCTGTCCGACCGGCGTCGTTTACAGTGATTCAACATTGGGGACGAACATCGTCGCTGAGCCAGTACATCGAGAACACGTCCTGAGCTTGTCCGTACAAGCGCTTCTCACGGCCGGTAGGGCTCGAGCGTTGAGACTGGTCGTACCTTTCGACGTGTTCGATAGCCAGATGATGTCGAGAATCGCCGCTTCGCTGGACATGGAGATGGCTTCCTTTCAAATTGCCAACCACAGTCATATGGCACTCCCATCGAGCTACAACAAGTTCTTGGACGGTCTGGGTACCCACACGCGGCGGAATTTTCGCTACTACAGGCGGCGGTTCGAAGCAGCCGGAGGTTACTACGTAGGACAGGTATCGTTCGAGCATTTCTGCGCGGCAGCATGGCAGCTCCAAGGAAAATCGTCGATACGTGCAGATGTGAACGCGATCAAACGAGCGCTCAAAATGCTGTCGGCAATACACGAGCCGCTATTGGTCGGCTTGCAAGCGTCCAGCGGTGAATGGCTGAGTGTCGCGGGCGGTTGGCGTGAGAATGGGCGAGCGACGTTGCTATTTCAAATGAATAACGATCGAGAATACGATCGTGATTCAGTCTCGCAGGTGCTGCGTTCCTATCTCATCGAGGAGCTAATCTCACGGCGTACCAACGATCTCGTCTTTTGGGCTGGCACTTCGGCGCCTTTGGCGCGGTACGCGCAGAACATGCCCGCGTTGGCCTTGTATCTGGATTCACGCAACCCCAGTTGGCGTCTGTTCCGAAGGCTTGTATCCCCAGTAGTGTCTCGTCTTCCAAGACGGTGGATGGAGTTCGGCCATTGGATAATACCGGCTCGACGATGAGCAACTCAACAACTGTTACCGAAGAGTTCTCTCAACGTGAACCACCATGCCTCATACCGGGGGATTTCGGTCGCGGAAATGTCCAGCGACGCAGCCTCGATTGCGGTGAGTAGCACCACGGCCAGCAATGCCATGGGTCTTACGCTCAAAATGATCAATGACGAATTGCGACGCCTCGGACACGACGTTCATATCGAGAAAGGCGATGGGTACTTTTACTTTTGGAAGGGTGACGAAAACAACTGGCTGGACAGAACTGTCAATGTGCCGAATGTCAGCAGTTTGACGCTGCAACAATGGATCGACGAATTCGAACGATTGAAGAAACTGAACGGCAAGATGCTCCCAGGCAAGGTGCCAAAGAAGGCGCCGAAAACGCCGAAGTCCACGAGCACTCAGCCGCGCACGTTCAGAACGTGAACATTTTTCGTCCGATCAGTGGTCATGCCCAAATCCTCACGATCGAACCGTAGAACTTAAAACAGCCCACGAAGGGTGAGGCTGAGATCGTATGATTCGTGATCTTGTAGACGCCATCCATAGCCTGTTTACGATGGATCGTGCCGAGTGCGTCTGGCAGGAAAAACCCGGCGAAGTGGGATCGAACACCCATTCCCGGTTGAATCTCATCAGCAGCTTCGACAAGCCATCGCAGCCTATGAAACCCCGGATAAGTCAGAGTCAACAGGCACAGTTCCGGGCACAGGCAATCAAGTAGCAAGGGCTTGGTGCTGAATCGTTCACCCATAGACTGTGTGTTGGTGGGCGAAAAAAACGCGCCGGATTTGTTACGGATGCACGCGCTAGATTTTCGGTTCGTGGCCCGTCGTGGCACAAATCGAGCGTCGCGATCGAAACGCCCTTGGTGCTGGCTAAGGATCGTGGCGCTCCGTGCTATTTTGTTGTCAACTCCGTCCGCATCCAAGGGTGAATACAGCACTGGAACTTGGTTGTTGTTCCGCTCGGCAGAATGGCGCTACCAGCAACTGGACCGACTTCGGTCGTCTCCGCCTCTACGAATATATTGCTAGGGCTTTCGGGTTTCGGGATCAGAACACCCATCGCAACGGTGGCGCATTCCGGCGCTGGCACGGGAGTACCAGACAACTTATTGAGGAACGGAATGTACCCGCCGCCGAACTCTTTGACCTTCGTGAAGGTGTGTACTTCTCCGGCACGGTTTTCCAAACTCAGGACCGTTCCTGGTTCCAGACTTCCAGCCGACGGATCGAAAAGCCAGGAGCCTGCCTTTTGAGCATTCGTGAGTTGCGTGACGAAATGTGCAAAGGTAATTGTTCCGTTCCCGATGCACGTTCCAGGTCCGACAGCGGCGTTGAACGACGCTGGGTCGCAAGGACCCTGCATTCGTATCACCATGGGGTTGCTGCTACCAATGAGAACCACGGCAGCTACAATCGGTATCATCGCAATCGCTAGCTTTCCGCACAATTTCCCCGTTATCATATTTTCTTATCTCCTTTGGATGTTTCGCTGGATTTCGATTTTGGCGTTACCAGCAGAGGGAGTATACACCCATCTGCTCTTCGGAACAAGTTTATTGGGGGTCGCCAGTCTATTGAGGGTTGCCTTGGAGGCTCAGTACGTCCAGTACCTTTCAAACACTGGTGTACTCCTCGCCCACTCGCAGTTGGTCATCCATGACGGCCTATCCGCAACCAACCCACTTGGCGGGGAGACGCCGCTTCGGTGCAGGATCTTCTCCGCCGAGCATCGTCCGTCCTCGCAGCAATTACACAGTTCAGTGGATGTAGAATTCGGACATGGCTGATTTCCCGCATCTCCCAAAATTCGTGCTTTCCGAGTTACCGAATATTGGACCGCCGTCGAAGCCACCATTGCCAACTACGCGAGTGCGGTCCATCAACGACTTCAGAAATTGATCAGCGTTTTCGATGCGAGCTTGGATGAACAGCATGAAAAGGGTATGTGTGAAACCATTTGCTACGGACGCCCAAATCGCCGCTCGACGTTTTGCCCCTAACTTGTTTGGTGCGGATGAGAGGACTTGAACCTCCACTCCCTTGCGAGAACTAGAACCTGAATCTAGCGCGTCTGCCAATTCCGCCACATCCGCACGGTGGTGGGCCGTTTCTATTGTCCGAGACTGCGGCGGCGAGTGTCAACCTTCGAACGGGCGGCCGGCTTGGTTTTCTTGCGCGCCCGCAGGCCTAGAATGAGTTGCATGACGCGCAGTTCAATCTGGTCCCGCACTTCCCGATAGATCTCTTCGCTTTCACCGATGGGATCGAGGATCTCCCATCGCTCCACCGGAACCGCGGGCTTCACCGGCAGCTCCATCCCGGACATATTAATGATGAGGTCCGCCTGGCCATCCGTTGTCTTGAAATCCTTGGGATATATATTGCCCACGTCGATGTTCTTTTCAAGCATGACCTTATGGGTCAAAGGCGCAACGGACATTGCAGGCGCAAGCCCGGCGCTGGAGGCCTGGAGGACGTCGGAGCCGTAGGTGCGAGCGAAGCCTTCCGCCATCGGGCTGCGGCACGAATTCCCGATGCAAAGAAATAAGACCCGGGTATGAGACACTTGCCTTTATTTTACCGAAACTACCGCCGGGACCGATTTAATAGAAGTACTAGACCTTATCCAGAAACATTTTGTGGATACGAAAATCGTCCGTCAGCTCGGGATGGAAAGTCGCCACCAGATGCCGGCCCTGTTCCACAAGCACCGGGTCGCCTTGATACTTAGCCAACACCTTGGCCTGATCGCCCACCCGGCGGATAATTGGAGCGCGAATGAACACCGCTTCCAGGTCGCCCTCCAACCCTTCCGGTTTCAGCCGCGCAATCCGGCTATCGAGCTGCCGCCCATATGCATTCCGCTCGACGCCAATATCCATGAGCCCCAAAGAGCGCTGCGGAGGATTTAGAACTTCCGAGGCCAACAAAATCGCGCCAGCGCAAGTCCCGAAAATCGATCGCCGCGCACCGAACTCGCGCAACGGTTCGAGCATTTGCTCTTCTTCGAGCAGCTTCAACATGGTGCTGCTCTCCCCGCCCGGGATCACCAACCCATCTACTTGATCCAGATCGGTGGCGGAGCGCACTTCAAACGGTTCCGCTCCGACCTGCGCCAAGGCCCTTTCGTGCTTTTCGAAATCGCCCTGCAGCGCGAGCACACCGATCCTTTTCTTCGCTCGCTGGGCCATTACCAGCCTCGCGTCTGCAGCAGCTCCGATTCGGGCAGCTTGGCGATGTCCAGTCCGAACATCGCGACACCCAGGTCTTCGCTTGCTTCGAGTAACTTGGCCGGATCGTTATAGTAAGTGGCCGCCTTCACGATAGCGCGCGCCCGAGCCTCGGGATCAGAGGACTTAAAGATGCCCGATCCGACGAACACCGCCTCGGCGCCTAGCTGCATGACCAACGCGGCATCCGCTGGAGTCGCAATGCCGCCGGCTGAGAAGTTGGGAACCGGCAGCTTGCCGTGTTCGGCCACCCATTGCACCAGCTCAAGCGGCGCCTGCAGTTTCTTGGACTCCGCTACTAGTTCTTCGGAACCCAGAACAGTCAGCTGCTTCATCTCTTTAACGATGGTCCGGATATGCCGTACCGCCTCGACGATATTGCCCGAGCCCGCTTCGCCCTTGGTACGAATCATGGCAGCGCCTTCGGCGATCCGCCGTAGAGCCTCGCCCAGATTGCGCGCGCCACACACAAACGGGACTTTGTAATTGCGCTTGTCGATATGGTGCTCTTCGTCAGCCGGGGTCAGCACCTCGCTCTCGTCGATGTAGTCGACTTCCAGCGCTTCCAAAATGCGCGCCTCCATGAAATGGCCGATGCGAGCCTTGGCCATCACCGGGATGCTGACCTGGTGCATGATCTCGCGAATCTTGCTGATGGGCGCCATGCGCGCCACACCGCCTTCTTTGCGGATATCGGCGGGCACGCGCTCCAGCGCCATAACAGCGGTGGCGCCCGCCTTTTCGGCAATGACCGCCTGCTCGGCGTTCGTCACATCCATGATCACGCCGCCTTTCAACATTTCGGCCAGGCCGATTTTGAGGCGGAAGTTGTCGTCGAGGTACATGTATTCTCCTTAGACCATTGCGGGAGCTTCGATGCGCGGGGAATGCGCGCGCATGCGCTCCAGTTCGTTTTGAAATATACGACCGAGGATGGCAACGCCGGATCGGATCTGATCCGGAGTCATCCCGGCAAAACTGATACGTAAACTGCTTGGTTGCGAGTGCGATACCGCGAAATATTTGCCTGGCAGGTAGGTGACGCCTTCGCGTTCAGCGCGCGGCAGCAACTCGCCGGCATCCAGCCCACCCGGCAAGCGGACCCACAGACTCATCCCGCCGCGCGGCCGCGTAAAACTTGTTCCCCTCGGAAGGTACTTATCGCACGCGGCGAGTACGGCGTGGAGGCGATCACGCCCGGCCGTCAGCATCTTTTGACGATGCTGCTCCAGACGCCCCGATTCGGCGAAGCGTAACAGTACGGCCTGCGAAAGCTGATCGGTGTGCAGATCGCTCCATTGCTTGGCTTCGGTCAGCTTCTCGATCAGCGGACGCGGGCCGATGACCCAGCCAACGCGGAGCCCTGGGAACGCCAGCTTCGAAAAGCTGCGCAACAGGACCGTGTCACCGGTTTCGTCCAGGCGCTTCAGGGGAGCGATCGAGTCGCCTTCGTATGCGAGCGGCCCATAGATATCGTTTTCGACGACGATGACGCCCGCCGGTTGCGTGATCCGCAGCAGTGCTTTGCGGGATGCCAGCGACAGCGTGGCGCCCGTCGGGTTTTGAAAATTCGGCGTGACAACCAACAATCGCGCGTGCTCGCGAGCGATGATCCGTTCTATAGCTTCGAGATCGAGCCCGTCGTCGCCGACCGGAACGCCAATCAGCCGGGCGCCGCCTCGCTCGAAAGCGTGCCTTACGCCCAGATATACCGGGTCTTCGAGCAGAACCGTCTCGCCATTTCGGACCAGGGTTCGTTGGAGCAGATCGACCGTTTGCTGGCATCCGCTGGTGACCAATATGTCGTCGGAGTCACGCGCGATGCCTTCGGCCCGGGAGATTTCGAGAAGGTAGCGGCGCAGCGGCGCGTAGCCAGAGGGCGAGCCTAACTGCAAGATAGTTTGCGCCTCGGCACTATGGATCACTTCCGTGCAACTGGATCGGAATTCCTCTAGAGGAAAAAGCAACTCGGATGGCCGTGAGCTGGAGAAGCTGGCCAGCGGCGTGGAGGCGGGCGCGGCCGGGGACGGGACCGCTGGCTCGAGGACATCGGTCCAGTTCAATTGGGTTCGTTTTGCAAAACCCTCCGCCACGAAGCTCCCACGTCCGACGTGGCCCGTAATCAGTCCCTCGGACTCGAGCAGTTCGTAAGCAGCCGAGACAGTGGTGCGGTTCAGTCCAAGTTGGCCAGCCAATTCCCGAGTGGCTGGTAGCCGGTCGCCCTTGGCAAGCTGTCGAGATTCAATTAACTGTTTAATCTGTAGATATAACTGCCGATAAAGAGGGGAGTTGGAACTTTCATCAAGGGCGCTGATCGGCAGCATTCTGGTACGCCAACGAGTATACCATATTGGCTGGCTTGGCTGCAAGGTGCCCTAGCTATCTACGTCTGGCATCGTGATGCTATAATCATCATGATGCGCACGACAGTCAACCTGCCAGAAGACATTCATCAGGCGGTAAGCGCTCTGGCCGATTTAAAAGGGCTGTCCTTGGGCGATGCTTTAGCTGAATTGGTTCGGCGAGGAATGAAACCATCGATCATAATCGATACCGGCAAAGCGTTCCCATGCTTTGTGCTTCCGCCGGACGCTGAGCCGATCACTCTGGAACAGACACTGGCAGCTGAAGATGAGTTGTGAAGCCTTATCTGCTTGATGTAAATGTTCTCATTGCTCTCGTTTGGCCTTCGCATGTCCATCACCGCCTGGCTCAAACGTGGTTCGCGGAGCGCCGGTCAGTCGGATTCTGTACCTGCCCACTGACCGAGATCGGCTTTCTCCGGATTTTCTCGAATCCGAAGTTCACCCGCAAAGCGGTCCTGCCAGCCGAGGCACTGGCATTACTCCAGCGAATAAAAGCTATGGCCGAGCATGAATTCTGGACCGACGACCTGCCGGTCACCGTCGCGCTTGGCGGCGGCGAGAGCATCGTGGGGCATCGGCAAATCACAGACGCGTATTTACTAGCACTGGCGCGTAGTCGCGGTGGATTGCTCGCGACGTTTGATCGAGGCGCGCTCTCCCTGGTCCGGCGTGACGAGGGGTTGGTGGAACTGGTCGGTTTATTGTGAACTTTGCGGAGCTTCCACCGCCAGCAAAACCAGCGACAACCACAGCAGGTCGGCCAGCAACAAGTGCATCAGTTGCATCCAGATTGGGGCGAGTAGCGTGATATTGATCGTTCCTGCTCCCAGTTGAGCCACAGCGAGCACAATCACCGCCAGCGCGATTTGCGAGGCCAGCGGCCGGGGCTTTGAACGCAACACCGACATCGCCGCGTAGGCGAAATACCCGGCCGCCAGGACAGCCAGCACTGGATGTAGAACACGAAGGCGCAAGAGAAAACTCGAAGCCGTCGAAAGATCCTGGCGCATGCCTTCGGCCAGCGATGCCACTGGATAAAGCGTATCGCCCAGAGCCGCAATGGCTCCCGTTACGCTGACCACCACTGCGATGGGCAAAGCCGCAATCACACGAGACGATGGGCGCACGGCGTCGGGCACTGGTTCGCGCGAATACCACGCTGTCAAAGCCAGTGCCGCCAATAAGAATTGCGTATTCACCAAATGCAGCGACAAATAAAAAGCCCGCCCCACCGAGGCATTGGAGGCGACGAACTCGAACAGCACCAGCCCGGCGCCCAGAAGCGCTTCAGCGAATAGAAAAACAACTGATAAGAGCGCGTAACGCCGCACCCGATGGTCGCGCGGGAAACGGAGCACGCTCCACACCGCCAGCCACCCAGTAGCCAGCAGTGATACCGCGCTGGTCATCCGATGTGTGAATTCGATGATGGTCTCCAGGCGCGGCGCGCGTGGGACTACGTCGCCATTACATAGCGGCCAATGATTGCCGCAACCGGCGCCCGATCCGCTGGCGCGCACGTAAGCGCCCCACAGCACCACGAATAGATTCCAGGCCAGCACAGCCCAGGCATAGCGTGTGAACGTGGCCGGCCGACTTTTGGGCGGAGACGCAATGATTGCGGGCACGCAACCTCAATGTAACAAGCTTTAATGTAACAAGCTTTGATAAAATTGGTTCGCTAAGCTGTGATGCATTTTCGCCGGTCTGCTCCGCTGTTCGCTGTTCTGGTCGCTCTTCTCGCCGAAAATTTGCCAGCGCAAAAGAAGAAACCCGCATCCGACGACGAAGGCTACATCCCGGTGGTGGCACCAGAGACCAAGCAAAAGAAGAAAAAGGACGAAGGCACCCAAACGCTGCCTCCTCCTAAGGAACTCCCGGGCGCCGTGACGGCCGACACGGAGCGCCTGGCGTTCGGCGCGTCGCCCTTGATCGGAAAAGGCTTGCTTTCGCAGCAGACCCGGGATGCGTTGAAGGCGCTACTCAAAACCAATCATGGGACCATCGTCAAGCTGCGCGCGTTCGTGGCCGGCTCGGGAGATCTGCGCCGCGTGGGCGAGTTGGTGGCTGAGACATTCTCCGAAAAACATTTACCGCTGCCGGTGTTGAGCGTGGTGCAGGTGGGCGCGCTTCCCATGGAAGGCGCTCAAGTGGTGCTGGAGAGCATTGAGGTGGATAAGAGAGTAGTAAATCCCCACGGGGTCGCTTTCCTGGCCGGCCAAAACGCCCCCAGTGTCGCGCAGTCTCTGGCGCGATTGACGACCGCTCTCAGTGCCGGAGGCATGCACTCCGAAGATGCGCTGCGCGTGACCTGTTTCGTCAGTTCGCTAGATGAGCAGCGCGATGCGCACCAACTAATGATGGCCGCTTTCCCCGGAGCGGTACTGAACTATCTACAGATGCAGCGCGAGCCGGTGATGCCGGCGGCGGAATGCGAAGCGGTAGCCCGGCTCCGAACGTCGATCGCGCAGCCGGTGAGCTTCCTCAATCCGCCCGATCTCGACAAATCGCCGAACTATTCGCAATTGGCACTGGTCAGGAGTCCCAAGCTGGTGATCACCGGGACTCAACTTGCGTTCGGAAGCCAGGAGGCCGACATCAAGCTGGCGTTTGAGCGGCTGCAGCGAGTGCTCAGCTCTTCCGACGCGCGCTTTGATCAGGTGGTGATGTCGCACGCTTACGTCACTTCCAGCGCGATCATCCCGCGCGTGCGGACCGTGAGAGCGAGCTATTACAGCAGCACCACGCCGCCGGCAAGCACGCTGCTGTCTTTCCAGGGTCTTCCTTCGCTCGATGCCGCATTCGGCGTGGATGTGATCGCGGCCACGGATTCGCCTACGGCCCGGCGTTAATGGCCAAACACACGGCACTCCCCGAATCAAGGCCGATCCGGCGGGCCGCTCTCGGCCTTCGTGCGCATTCCGGATGGGCTGCGCTGGTGGCTTTGGCAGGCTCATCTGAATCCGCAATGGTGGTCGTCCGGCGGCGGATCGAGACGGCCGACCCGTCCATTCGAGGATCGAAGCAGCCCTTCCATGCCGCCGAGCCTCTTGATCTCCAGGATGCCGAGGCGCTGATCAAGAAGTGCACCGAAAGCACCAAGCGGCTGTCGCGCGACGCCCTCAAAGCGACGATCGGCGATTTGCGCGGGAAAGGTTTCGAGGTCAGCGCCTGCGGAGTGATTCTCGGATCTGGCCGTACACTGCCGCCGCTCCCAGCGATCCTGGCATCGCACGCGCTGCTTCACACCGCCGAGGGAGAGTTCTACCGCCAGGCGCTAGTGGAAGCAGGCGAGCACTGTGGACTGCGAGTGGTTGGCGTCAAAGAGCGGGAAGCTTACGACCGGAGTGCGGCGCGGTTGGGTCTTTCCGTGGCCGCGCTCGAAAAGCGCATCGCCGAACTCGGACGCGGCATCGGTCCGCCCTGGACGCAGGACCAGAAGTACGCGGCGCTGGCGGGTTGGATGGCGTTGACCAAGGCGGGTGACTAACATGGCGCAGAAAATAATCCTCGCGATGCTACTGCTTCTGGCGCCGGCCGTCGTCCACGCGGGGTTTCTTAAGATCTGGCAGTTGAAAGAAACCGTGGCAGCCCCCGTACTGGTGGTCGGCCGGGTCATCGACGTGAAGAAGATAGAGCGAGTTCCTGACGGGACGCTGGCGTGGAAAGCTGAGACCTGGTCGATGACGGCCGAATTTCAGGTGCTGCGCTCCTATACCGCTTCGGGAGAGCCTTTCACGGCTGACCGGATACAAGTGCATTTCTTGGCGTACGGCCCGAGTGTTAAACAGTTCAACGGAAGCGATCCCCCGCCCCTTCCCCAGCTCGAATCCGGTCACGTGCTGATTCTCCCGCTGAAGGAAAACAAAAGCCAGGCCTCGGAGTTGTGGCAGCTCATGGCCGATTCCGGGGTGGACGTAGCGATACCAGCACGAGCGGAAATGACAGACTCTGCACCAGCACCCATCACTGCGCGTGGTTTTCTCGACCGCGAGATTGCCAGCGCGCTGTCCCGAGGGACATCGCCGGACGTTACTGCAGTAGCGGGTTATCTGGCGCAGCAATCCGAGGATCTCACTAGCGAGCTGATGCCGCTGCTAGAACCTGCTATTGGCGACGACCGCGAGCGCTGGGCGGAAATAGCAGCAAATCTCATGGCCGCGCAGGGCATTCCACGGCCGAGCGTTGCCGATCTCTTGGCGCGGAAAGTTGAACGGAAGGCTTGGCCTGGGAGAGAGAGCTTCTTCTTGGCCCAAGCTGCTTTACAAAAACTGAAAGCGTCTCCAGAAACGGACGTGCTCCTGATACGAACGTGGATCGAGGAAGCGCCCTTGCACGCATGGGGCTCCGCAAATTCCTTGCTTGAATACGGCGACAATTCCATAACCACCGAGACGCTTCGGCAAGCTCTCCGGGATGATCTTGAGGGCTCGTCTTATATTGCGTGGACGCTGGCCCGCAACGCACATCAGGCTACGCTCCGGGACGCTCTGGCGCGGGCGCTTAGAGTCGCGGATCGTCCGGCCAGCGACTATAACGATCTGCAGGGTGCGGCGGCGCTGCTGCGGGATTCCGGAAGCGATCAGGAACTGAGGCAGCTCGCGGGCTTGGTTCGGAAGTACCAGACACAAGACGAAAACTTCTACAACCTCCTTTGGCAAGATGCGACCATGGATGGTAATCCTCGCGAAGCGCGAGTGCTTTCCGTGGTGCTGCGTGATCGCCGCATCGCGTTTGGTGAAATACGGTATTGCGATTTGGCCGTCGCCGAACTAGAGAAGGCAGCCGGCCAGCACTTCGGCTCCGGTGGTGCGACGTTGAAAGAGCGCGATACCGCGGTGTCCGCGGCGCTGGCCTGGCTCAAGACTCAAGGAATTTTCGATTGACGAATGCGCTTGAGATAAAATTGAAGCTCGCTAAAATCACATGCTCCGTATAGCTACTGTCTTTCTGCTTCTACTCGGCGTGAATCAATTCGCCTTGGCCCATGGCGTCACAGGCAGCGACGCCGACTTCCTCAAAACGGTCTCCGGCCCGCACGTTGGGCCATTCCTGTACCTGGGCGCCAAGCACATGGTCACCGGTTACGATCACCTGCTGTTCCTTTTCGGTGTGATCTTTTTCCTTTACCGACTGCGTGACGTGGCGGTGTACGTGACATGTTTCGCGGCCGGGCATAGCATTACCCTACTGGCGGGAGTGCTGAGCGGCGTGCACGTCAATCCTTATCTGGTGGATGCTCTGATCGGGTTTTCGGTGGTCTACAAGGCGTTCGATAACCTAGATGGCTTCCGTACTCTGTTCGGCTGGGAACCAAATCCGAAAGCTGCCGTCTTTATATTTGGGCTCATCCATGGCTTCGGCCTTGCCACCAAGCTGCAGGATTTTGCGCTGTCGTCGAAGGGCTTGATCACCAATATGATTTCATTCAACGTGGGCGTCGAGATCGGGCAAATCATTGCATTGTCCATCATCCTGGCCTTCATGGTGGTCTATCGCCGCACCAATGGATTCATTCGTCATGCCGTGCTTGCCAATGTAGTGCTTATGACCTCGGGCTTCGTCCTGGCCGGATACCAGATCGCCGGCTATGTCCTGGGGCCGGCCGCATGACGCTGAGCATGCCCGGGCCGCGCGGCCTCCTAATTCGTACCGCTATTGCTGCCGCAGTCGGAGCTTTCATCGTCTTCTGCGTAGTGCTCCCGGCCGAATATCGAAAGGACCCCACCGGCTTTGGGCGCATGACAGGACTGCTCGATCTGAGTACGCCCCGCGTAACGAAGCAGGACGCGCCCGCTGCCGCGACAGCGACGGTGGCAACCGCGGCACAGTCGAATCAACCAGCCCTGAACGCGTGGTTTTTCCCGGCTGCGTACAAAACCGACACGATCCGGATCCCAATTGCCGGCGACGGAGAGGTGGAGTACAAGATCAAGATGAAGGCCGGGCAAGCCCTGGTCTATAGCTGGCAATCGGACAGCGGGAATGTCTATTACGATTTTCATGGCGAACCGCTCAACAATCCCAAGGGGTCGCAGACGTACAAGAAGGACGAAGAACTCACCAGCGCCAACGGGGCCTTCGTGGCGCCGTTCGATGGCATCCACGGCTGGTATTGGCTGAATCTGACGGCCAAGCCCATCAAGATCACGCTCAAGATTAGTGGATTCTACGAGTCGCACGATTACGTGAAATAATAGCGGCGCAGCATTCGCGTGGTGGTTTCTATACCGCTTGAACCGCGATCCAACTGGATATTCCAGGTCATGCCGCTCCAGGGCGGCCTGCAGAGTCTGGCTGCTGTCCGGAGGGCGCTCTACATATTGGGGCTTGCTCCGGTGTGGTTTGCGTCAGCGGTGTTGTTTCTGTCGCTTTGGCCCTGGCAGGCCGCGGTGGGTCACTTGGCCGTCCTCTGGTTGCTAGGAATCGCCCTGACCAAGTTATGTTTGTCCGGTTTTCACAAGATTCCCTTCACGTGTTTTTATACGCCCGGAAGATCTCAAGCGAATATGGCCGTACTGGGATTCCTAGGGCTGCTGTTTCTTACTCTCAAAGCCGCCGAAATCGAGCGGCACGCTCTCGACCATCCGGCGAGCTTTCTTAGAATCGTCGTCGTACTCTTAATCTGGGCGGTCTTCGCCAGGTGGCGAACATCGGCGTTGGCGAAGTCGCCGCAATCTGAGCTACGATTCCAGGACGAGCCGATTCCTGCGATCTTCGCTTTGGACCTGCATCGAGACGGCACGCCGCCTGCCTAACCAGCCCCCGCCCTAACGCCATAAAGCTTCCCCGCCGATAAATCCAGGAGTACTACGAAGGAGCCAATCCATGCGCCTCTTGCCGTTCGTCCTCTTAAGTTGTTTGCTCGCCGGTTGCCGCTCCCCTATCGCCTCCGATCCGGAAGAAGACGCGAGGCAATGGCAGGGTACCTGGAAACTCGTTTCCTCCACCTATGACGGCGAACCCCAAATGGCCGATATGCAGTGGGTCGTGGACGGCGACCATTACAATATCCGCCTCAACCAGCAGTTAGGCGAGGATCCCTATAACATCAAGCTGGATGCGGGTCACAAACACATTGACGTTTTCCACCACGAGACTCCGAAGGGGACCATGGGAGGGAGCCTGACAGGAATTTATCAGATCAGTGGGGATTCCTTGACGGTGTGTTACGACTTGACCGGCCATCGATACCCCAAGTCTTTCGATGCCGCCCGGGGCTCCCGCCAAGTTCTGTATCAATTCCAGCGACAGTGACGTTGCGGCTTTGCCGGAACGAATCACGGCAGCCCGCGGTAATCCCGATCGAAATACAACAGCGGCCGTCCGCCCGCCGATTCGGTGTGCATAACTTCGCCCAGGAAGATAGCGTGGTCTCCCGCTTCAATAATCGACGAGAGCCGGCACTCGATATTGGCGATGCATCCGCGCAGCAGCGGCGCGCCGGTTACGTTGGTATACCACTCGACCCCATCGAAGCGGCCCTCCGGCTTGACGGCGAACGTCACTGAAAGCTCGCGTTGCGTTTCACTCAAGACATTTACGGCGAAGCTCGAGCACGCGCGAAAATGGGAAATAAAGTTGAAAGCGTAATCGATGCAGATCAGGATCATGGGCGGTTGAATGGAAACCGACGTAAACGAACTCACCGTAAGCCCGTGCGGTGTTCCATCCGGTGCTCGAACGGTTGCGACGGCGACGCCGCTGGCGAACATCGAACAAGCTTTCCGGAAGGCTTCCGTGTTGAAGAGCGGAGCCGGGCTGGCCTGCGAGCTGGGAGCCGGTCTTGACAAGGCTATAACCCTAATCCTATCATGAGGTTTGCTCCTGCCTTCCGCGTAGGTGGGGCATCATCGGGAGCAATTCCGCTTGCATTCAGTGCCGTTTTCATCCTTGAGGGGGACACCGTGATCAAGCTCGACATCATTAACGAAGTTGTAAACAAGACTGGCATCACCAAGACCAAAGCCGAGATGGCGGTGGAAACGGTCTTTGAGAGCATGAAGCGAGCGCTGGCTCATGGGGAACGCATTGAGCTGCGAGGCTTCGGCATCTTCAACGTCCGGCCGCGCAAGACCGGGATTGGACGCAACCCCCGTACCGGCGCCGAGGTGGCTATTCCGCCTGGTAAAGCCGTGCGCTTCAAACCGGGTAAGGAGCTGCAGTCGCTGCAGTAGCGTAGTCGCTGTGGTTCCACGCCCACCGGCTGACGGCTTCCGGATCGCGCTGACACTTCAACATCCCGCGATTTCCGCCCGACGCTGGGCGGTCCATTGGTTTCTTCTGGGGCTGACTTTTCTTACCACCACTGTTGTTGGCGTGGTACTTGCGCTAGCTTTTGAGAACAACCGGCCGATCGACCTCGATCAGTACGTGGGTGTGTTCGCGGTAATCGGAGCACGGCCGCTGATCTTGTTCGAAGGCCTGCCGTTCTCGGTTACGTTGATGTCGATTCTGCTGGCGCACGAGCTGGGCCATTATTTCGCGTGTCTCTATTATGGGATCGACGCCAGCCTGCCCTACTTTCTTCCTTTTCCTTCCCCGATCGGCACGCTGGGCGCGTTCATTCGCATCCGCTCGCCCATTTACACCATGCGCGCGCTTTTCGATGTCGGGATCGCCGGACCACTGGCAGGTTTCGCATTCCTGCTTCCGGCCATGGCGATTGGGCTGGCGAATTCGAAAGTGATTCCGGGGATTGCCGAGCGCGGCGATCTCATCTTCGGAGTGCCGGCCATACAGCGCGCCCTGGAATGGCTGATGTTTCCTGGCGCACGGGCCGCTGACATCTATCTGCATCCGGTTGCACGGGCGGCCTGGGTGGGAACGCTGGCGACCGCCCTCAATCTGCTGCCCATCGGACAACTGGACGGCGGACATATTCTTTATGCATTCACGGCGGGTAAACACAAGCTGCTCTCACGGATTTTCGTGCTGGCGCTGATTCCGATGGGAATCTTCTATTCGCGCAGTTGGCTGGTGTGGGCAGTGCTGCTGTTCTTTTTCGCGCTTCGTCATCCGGTGATTTGCGACGTCGCGCCCCTAGGTCGAAATCGAGTACTGCTTGGCATCGCCGCGCTGGTGATCTTTCTGCTTACATTCACCGTTGTTCCGATACGGTAAGAGGTCCTGGTTTCTCGTTGCTAGTTTCTGGTCAGGTTATAGACCAAGCCAAAAGGATCTTTGATATAGCATCGCGGGAAATCCGGTTCATCCTTGACGATCTCGCAACCATTTCTTAAGAGCCGGAGCTTAGCTTCTTCGACACTGTCGACCGTCACTTCCAACACTGCCCCCAGCGCCGGACCCCGCTCGATGAATAAGTTTATGTGCTCACCATGGAGGCTGATCATGTTCGGCGCCTCTTCAGTGATCTCGAAGCCGAGCTGCTTTACGTAGAATAATGCCGCGTTCTTCGGATCTTGCGCCTGAATCAGAATATCCGTACCAAATGTGTTCGCCATTTTGGTTCTCCCGCTAGTTTCCCACGGAGCTTAGCACGTCTTGGATCGGCTTTCCCGCCTTCGGCACGGCTCCGGCGTAATCTTCGCCGAGGAAGGCGGCCAAAGTTGCAGCGATCAGGTTCTGCGTCACGGGCGCAACCTTCGTACTTTCGCCGAGCGCACGCGTATCCGGGCCCATGAAGGCCATCCAGATAAACTTCGAATCGGCGATCTTTTCTCCGTGGCTCTTCCACTCCACGGGAGCCTGGCCGCGTCCGTGGTCGGTTAGAAAAATCAAGGTCGTTTTACCGCGATATTGATCGATGGACTGTACGGTTTCCCATAACTCCTTCAGGTATTGATCCACCCGATGAGCGGATCTCAGATACAGCGCGTAATCGCCTCGATGGGCCCACTCGTCGGTTTCGCCCAGCGACAAATACAGAACGCGCGGCCGGTGGAGCTTCAAGTATTCGACCGCGGTGTGAAAAGTGAATGAGTCGAAAGGTTCGTCGTCCCAGATCCGGGTCTCGTCCTTTAGAACATTGAGTAAGGCGATGCGGTCGGTTACTGGTGGCGCAGCGAGCGGCTCATATCCGGAGTTGGCCACAAACCCGGCGCGTTGGGAGTTCACAATCGAAGAAATTACGCCCCAAGCCCCGAACGCGGCCACCTTGCTGCGATACGCCGGCTTTTGGTTAAGCCATTCGAGAACAGTGACGTTCGGGTTGGCGACCTTGTCGTTACTGTGTATGCGCGGGTCGGCGAATCCGGATAGCGTTTCGTTATATCCGGGATAGGAAAAGTTGAGGCCGTTGGTTACGTAGGCGTCGGAGCCCAGTTTGCGATTGCCATAGATCTGGCCGTTCTTCGCGACCACTTGCCAAAGAAACGGCAGTAAGGCCTCGCGGTTGCCGGCGGCTATTTCATGATTCTTGGGATCCATCAAGCCAGCGTCCGCACCCTGGAATACTTCTTGCCAGCGCAAGCCGTCGGTCATGACCAGGAGGACGTTCTCGGTCTTGTGGGCCTGCTGTGCGGCCGCGCACCAGGACAACACAGCGAGCAGGGCGATGTATCGCCTCATTTGATTTGCGCGACAGACGAAGCGCGCAGGATCCGGCCGGGCCGCGCCGCTGTCAGTTGGCCATTGGCGATCACCCGCTGGCCATTAATGATGAGATCCTGCACGCCTTCGGCATACTGATGCGGATTGGCGAAGTCCGCTTTGTCCTGCACCTTGGCCGGATCGAAAATAACGATATCGGCCTTCATCCCCGGCCGCAGCAGGCCGCGATCGAGAAGGCGCAGCCGCTCGGCCGTGTAGCCGGACATTTTACGCACCGCATCTTCTAGCGTCAGTACTTTCCGATCGCGAACATAGCGGGCCAGAACGCGAGAGAAGGTCCCGTAGCTGCGAGGATGCGGTGCGCCCTTGCCGAACTCGGGGATTTCGCCGTCCGAACCGATCATCGTGTAGGGCGAGCGCAAGATCCGCTCGATGTCCTCTTCGCTGATGGCGTGATAGACCGCCTGGCAGCCACCCTTCTGCTGGATTTCGATGGCAGTCTCGGCGGCGTTTTCGATGGTGACCGGCCGGCCACGCGCGGCGGTGATATCGGCCAGGCTTTTTCCGTCCAGCGAGGTATCGAAGGGGCAATTCGCCATCACGACATTCTTTGGATCTCCGCCCCCGCGATCCACTTTAATGCGCTGGACGATTTCGGCTTTGATCTTGGCTCGCTGATCGGGCGCCGCCAACCGTTCCA
>DATMMD010000249.1:0-12594 GCA_035569875.1 Bryobacteraceae bacterium | reverse complement strand
AGCCGACGGCACGTTCGTCAAAGAGAAAATCCTCTATAAGGACACCCTCGGCGACGGCGCGGTTTGGGACATCGCCTTTTCGAAAGATCCGCAGCAGAAATACCTCTACCTTGCAGACGGAGCCAATGAGCAAGTCCATATCCTGGACCGCGAATCGCTTGAAGTACTGACCAGCTTCGGCGACGGCGGACGCCAGCCCGGTGAATTCTACGCCGTGCACAGCATCGCCACCGACTCGAAGGGCAACCTGTTCACCACCGAGACCTATCGCGGCCAGCGCTTACAGAAGTTTATCTACAAGGGCCTGGCGCCCGTTACGAAACAGGAACAAGGCGTCCTGTGGCCCGGCAAAAAGAGCTAACCGGAAGTCATGAACCTTAAAGCGCTCGTGTACACGGGCGTGATATTTGCTTCGTGGGGGAACGCCCAGACCGACACTCCGGCGCTTCCCCCTCCTGGCTTCCATCATCTGCATCTCAACTCGACTGATCCGGAAGCCGCCATCGATTTCTACACCAAACAATTCCCGTCAACGTCGAAATCCACCTGGGGCGGCATGCCCGCGCTCAAAACCGGCAAGATCTACGTGCTATTCAATAAGGTCTCGACGCCCGCGCCCAACGAGCCCCAGACCGCCATCTGGCACTTCGGCTGGCACGTCGTGGATGTGCGCGAGACTAACGCGCGATATAACCGCGATCATGTCCCGCTGCTTCCGCTCTACACCGGCGATGGCGACAACGCAGTGTATATCAGTAGCGATACCTGGCCTGGGGCCGGCGGAACTCTCGGCCGCTCGAAGGCACAAATCGCGGAAGCCAAGGCCAACGGTGTTAAGCCGGCCGGTGGAGCGGGCTTCGCATATCTTCTTGCTCCCGACGGCGCCGCCGTGGAATATCAGGGCAATATGCCGGTCGAGCGCTTCAATCACGTGCACATGTATCAGGACGAGCCGTTCTGCGCGCAGCTCTGGTACCAGAAGCATCTCAACGCGGCTATGCCTGGACGCGGCCGCGGGCCCCAACACACCGAAGCCGATTGCAAGGTGGAACGCACGCCTGACAAGAGTTGGCCGGCACTCGACAAAGATGGAATGTATCGGATCCCTGGCGCGGGCGTACTTTTCGATGACGTCTCGCTGAATTGGTACATCCGGCAGGGCGAGAGCCCGCTGGTGAGCACGCGCGGGCATATGGCCGATCATTTCGCGCTCAGTGTCTCGAATCTAGATGCCTGGGTCGACAAGTTGGGTAAAGAGGGAGTCCGCTTCCTTCAGCAGCAGCAGCCAATGAGCGACGGCCGCATTCGCGTGGAAGGCCTGGGACGTCCCTACAAGCTTGGCGACACCCGGGCCATCATGATCGAAGGCCCCAGCAAAGAGGCGATTGAGCTGGTCGAAGTGAAGTAAACCGCCATGCGGCTTTGCCTGCTCCTTATTGCGGTCTCCGCTGTGGCGCAGGTCTCCGACCTGCGAAATGGCCAGATCATCGATCCCGTCAAATGCGCTGCCGACCAGTCGCAAACCTACGCGCTGTACTTGCCATCCCAATATTCTCCCGATCGCCCTTGGAAGCTTATCCTCGCTTTCGATCCGCGCGGCCAGGGCCGCCAGGGAGTTGAACACCTGCAGGCTGCGGCCGAGAAGTACGGCTACATCGTGGCCGGATCGAACAACTCGCGCAACGGGCCACCGCAGGTCAGCCTAACCGCGGCGCAAGCCATGTGGACCGACGTCGGCAAGCGTTTCTCCATTAATCCCAAGCGCATTTACACCGCTGGGCTTTCGGGTGGCGCACGCATCGCCATGAAAGTAGCGCTCGATTCCGATCAGATCGCCGGGGTCATCGCGTGTAGCGCAGGATTCCCGCCCGGACATCGCCGCAGCGATCTCAGGTTCGTCGTATTTGGCACCGCCGGTACCGAGGATTTCAATTACCTCGAAATGCGCCAGTTCGATCAGGAGCTTTCCAGTCCACACCACGTGGTCATCTTTGAGGGCGGCCATACCTGGCTGCCCAGCGCCATAGCTATCCAGGCCGTCGAGTGGCTGGAGCTTCAAGCTTCCGGCCGCGGCCCGCGCGAAGAACCTAAGCGGGACGTGAACGCGATGAATAAGGACCGCCAGGAATTAGAGCGCGAGGCGCAGATCGTGGGCGAGTTGAGCGAACTGCAGCAGGGACTGGCGGACAACCCCAACGCGCGCGCGTCAAATCTGAAGGAACTGAAGGAACGGCTTCTCGCGCTTTCGCGCCAAGCCAACGCTCCAGCCGATTCACCCGAGCGTCGCATGGCCCGCCGAATCCTCGGCGGCATTTTCATCGACTCCCGCTCAGTCGACGATCAGGAATATCAAAACTTCGTCGACAGCCTACGCCCAGCTTCCACCCGCTAGGCCAGCCTCGCCAACTCCTGCACCGTCCGCCGAACCACCGTCTTCGTCAGCGGCAGCTTATACGCGTTTTTGCGCAGCGGCTTCGCCCCAGCGATCGCAGCTTCGCCCACTTTCGCGGCCAACTCCGCTGTGATCCGCTGCCCACTCAACAATTTCTCGGCCTCTGGCACTCGCCATGGAATCGGCGCGACGCCTCCCAGAACAACTCGAGCGGACCGGCACGTTTCGCCGTCCATCTCTAGCACCACGGCCGCGCTAACTACAGCATGGGTCCACGCCTCGCGATCCAGCACCTTGTGATACGTGCTCCTCGTTCCCGGCTTCGGCGTCGGCAACAAGATTGACGCCAGCACCTCATCATTCGCCAGCACGTTTTCCTTAGCAGCGTCCTTTTGCGGCAGCGTGAAGAAATCCGCCGCCGTAACCGTGCGCTCACCGGAAGGCCCGACGATGTGGAACTTAGCGTCCAGCGCCACTAACGCGGGCGCCGTATCCGACGGATGAACAATAAAACTGGGCCCACCGCCGAAAATCGCGTGAAACTGATTCTCGCCGTTGATAGAAAAGCAGGTGTTGCCACCGGCCTTGTAGCACTTGAATCCGTTGCGGTAATACCAGCACCACGGTCGCTGGCAAACATTCCCGGCCAGCGTGCCCACATTCCGGATCTGCGGAGTTGCGACGCTTTCGGCCGCCTCCGCCAGCACCGCATACTGCCGCCGGATTACCGGATGCCGGCTCAGCGTGTCTAGCGTAATCAATCCGCCAATATTCACGCCGCCACTGGCCTGCGCCACCTGATCCAGCCCGCGGACCGCTTTCAAGTTGATCAGCACATCCGGCGCGACTATCCGCTCTTTTACCATCCCAAGTAGATCGCTTCCGCCGCCCGCGATCGCAATACTATGGCCGTCAGCCTGCGCTTGCTTAATCATCGTGAACACTTGCGGGAGATCCCGCGGATTCGCATTCGCAAACGTCTTCATGCCATCACCCCCAGAATCTTATCGCGTGTTATGGGCAAATCCTTCATCCGCTTTCCGATCGCATTGAAGATGGCGTTCCCCACTGCCGCGACAGCCGGGATCTTGCTCGCTTCGCCCATGCTCTTCGCCCCAAAAGGCCCGTAGCCATCGTCGTTCTCGATAAACATCACTTCAATATTGGGTGCGTCCCGATGTGTTAGAACACGATGCCCGTAATAGCCCGCCGTTAACGCCTGGCCGTGCTGCGGATCGTACAGCAGCTCCTCGTGCAGCGCCATTCCGATCCCCATGGTTGCGGCGCCTTTGATCTGTGCGACCGCCGTCAGCGGATTCATGATGCGCCCGCAGTCGTGCACCGCCAGGTACCGGACCACTCGCACGCGCCCTACTTCCGCGTCAACTTCAACCTCCACGAAGTGCGCGCCAAACGCGGCGCGGACCTTTCCCCCCTCCACCGTTGGATTGGGTCCCGCCGAAGCCACCAGCGTATCGTCGCCCTTCGGCAATCCCTTCTCCGCGATCTTGCGCTTCAACTCGCGCGCGGCTTCCACCACTGCGGTTCCGGTCATGATGGTGGTGCGGCTTCCCGATTCGCCAACTGAGTACGGACAGCGGTCGGTATCGCCCCACACCACTTCCACTTTCGATAGCGACACATCCAGCGCTTCAGCCGCGATCATTCCCATGGTCGTTTTCGCGCCCGCGCCTACATCTGTTACGCCGACGTGCACTTTGTACTCGCCCTTGGCGTTGACGTCGATAACCGCGTTGCTGCGCCCCAATCCGGATCGGAACGCCAGGAATGAGAAGCCGACTCCCCGCTTCACCGGTCCTGAATCGGAACCAGGTTGCGCACGCCAGCGCTTCTTCCAGTCAAATGCCGCCATGCCGTGATGGATGCATTCTTCGAGCGAGTAATTTGTGTAATCGTTCTGGTCGCCGGCCTTGCGAGTCATGTTCTTCAACACGAACTTCACCGGATCCATCTTCATCTTGTAAGCGACGTCGTCCATCATCGACTGGATACCGAAGTGCCCCTGCGGGAATTCCGGCCCGCGGAAATTCCCCGACACAGTCTTGTTGGTGTACACCGGATGGACAGCGGTCTCAACATTGGGGCACTGATAAATCTCGATGCCCCCGATCGCGCCCGAATTCTTGCGATAGGGGCCCATGCCGCTGTAACCGCGTAGTTGGATCGCTTTCAGCGTACCGTCGTTGCTGACACCCACCTTGTAGTACTGAATGGTCGGCCAGCGGCCATGCATCCCGATGTAGTCTTCTTTGCGCGAAAGCTCCAGTTTCACCGGTGCAGCGGTCTGTTTGGCCAGCATCGCGGCAATCAGATCGGCATCCTGATTCTGATTCTTGTTGCCGAAATTGCCTCCCATGTACTGGCAAACGACACGCACATTCTCATCCGGTATTCCTAGATCGCGCGCCATGTCGTGCCGGCAGTTCGCGATACCTCCCGTGGGCGTGTGCACCGTCAGCTTATCGCCCTCCCAATGCGCCACCGAGGTGCGCGGCTCCATCTGCGAGTTGTGCACAAAGGTCGTCGTATAACGATCTTCGAAGACATGATCGGACGCCGCGAAACCCTCCTGGATAACTCCTCGCTTCACCCCGATCGGTTTCGCCTCGTTCTGTGCGTTCAGCGAAAGATTGCCATCTGGCCAGATCTGGACTGCGTTGGGCTTCAGCGCTTCCTCTGGATCGAGCACGAACGGCAGCACCTCATAATCGACGTCGATGTGCCGTAGTGCTTCCTCCGCGAGATGCCGATCGATCGCCGCCACCGCCGCTACGGGCTCACCCACAAAGCGCACTGGATTGTTAAAGGCATACCTCCGCTGCTTGGTGGTCTTCTTGATCGGATCGTTGTACTGCACGCCACCCGCGACACTTCCCGCGCCCCACACCACCTGACAATTCTCGTGCGTCAGGATAGCCTTCACACCCGGCATCGCAGCCGCCTTCGACACATCAATGCTGCGAATTCGGGCATGTGGATGCGGGCTGCGCAGAACGCGCGCGTACAACATCCCGGGCATATGGACATCGTTTGTGTAGGTGGCCTTGCCGCTCACGCGCTCCAATGCGTCGATGCGCGGCGTCGGCTGCCCGACCGTCTTCAGCGGCGCGATCGTCGCGCCTCCCAAATCGTCAGAAATATGCTTCACTGCCGGGCTAGCTGCGGTGGCAGCGACCGTCGCCTCGACATACCGGTTGTAATTCGAGCACCGGCACAGATTGCCGGTCAAAGCGGCCTGTACCTGATCGGCCGTCGGGTGCGGATTTCTTGACAGCAGCGCCTTGGCGCTCATCAACTGCCCGGAAGTACAGAAGCCGCATTGCGGGGCATCGTGTTCCATGAAGGACGTCTGCAGCGGGTCGAGCTTATCGCCTTGCGACAGGCCCTCGACCGTCTGAATCGATCTCCCGTCCATCCAAACCGCCAGCTGGCTGCAGGAATAGACCGGCTTGCCGTCCATCAGCACCGTGCAGGCCCCGCATTCTCCCCTATCGCAGCCGATTTTGGTGCCGGTGAGCATCAGGTGATCGCGCAATAGCTCTGCCAGCGTCCACCGATCCTCGGCTTCGACCCGCTGTTCCTTGCCGTTGACGATCAGCCGAATGGTCGTGCGCGGCACCGCTGCGTTGGCTTCGTTTTGCGCATTTGCCCGTGGTGTCTCAGCCGCCACAACCAGGGCGACGCTAGTGCCTTCCAAAAACCGCCGGCGGGAGATCTCATTCTTATCTAAAGTGGACATTTTCGGGCCTTTCCAACTGTCGGCCATTGTACTCGAAACCTCCTGAAAGCACAAAGGTTAGTTGCCTCTGGCGGGAGGTGCTTATTGGCATTGACTTAAGTAGCTAGAACAAATAGACTTACATAAGGGAGATTGTCTGGATGGACAAGTTTGCTCGATTAATCAGAGGGATAGGATTTGGTGTTCTGGTAGCAGGTTTTGCGGTCGCGGGCGAGCCCGCCAGCACCGTCGCAGGAGCGGCCAACAAGCCGGTGACTTTCGCGAGGGACATCGCGCCGATTTTCCAGGAAAAATGTCAGGACTGTCATCGCAAAGATTCGATGGCGCCCATGTCCCTGGTTACTTACGAAGAGACACGGCCCTGGGCACGCTCCATCAAGGAGCGAGTCGTGACGCACCAAATGCCACCCTGGCACCTCGATAAGACCGTCGGTATCCAGCACTTCCAGAACGACCGCTCCCTGAGCGACGAACAGGTCGAACTGATTGCCCGCTGGGTGGACGCCGGCGCGCCACAGGGCGATGCCAAGGACATGCCGCCCCCCAAGCAATGGCCGGACGAGACCACTTGGCAACTGGAGAAGAAGTACGGCCGTCCGCCGGACATGATCATCAAGTCCGATGCGTACACCATGCCAGCCGTCAGCCAGGATCAGTGGTTTAAGCCGACCACCGATCTGCATGTTACCGAGCCGAGTTGGGTACAAGCGGTCGAAATGCATCCCTCCACTCCCGCCGGTCGCCGGATCGTCCATCATGCCATCGCGCATTTAATGCAAAACGAACCCAAGACCGCCAACGCTGTTGACGACGGAAACGACTCGTCGGTCGCCGCTGCTCAGGGCGGAATTTTGATGGAATGGGCGGTCGGAAAGACTTACGATGTCTATCGGCCGGACACGGGTAAGCTGCTCATGCCGGGCGCAAAAGTTTGGTGGGACATCCACTACCACGCCGTCGGCGAGACGATTCGCGACCACGTCGAGCTCGCAGTTTGGCTTTATCCCAAAGACCAGAAGCCGAAGTACCGGACCTATTTGACGCTTTTTGGCGCAACGTCGACCGGCGGCGGCAGCCCGCTAGACATCGCGCCTAATACCATTAAGGAAACGCAGGGCTTCCACGTCCTGAAGGCGCCGGCGATTCTGGAGAACTTCCAACCGCATATGCACCTGCGCGGCAAGGCCATGGCGCTCGAAGCTATTCTGCCCGACGGCACCACCCAGATGATCAGCTACGTCGATCATTTCAACTTCAACTGGATGAACAACTACATTTACACCGACGATGCGGCGCCGGTGCTGCCCAAGGGCACCATCATCCATGTGACCGCGTGGCACGACAACACTACCGCCAATCGCAGCAATCCCGACCCGAACCAATGGGTGGGTTGGGGCGATCGCACGGTGGATGAGATGGCGCACGCCTGGGTCAACGTTACCTACATCAGCGACGAGGACTACAAGGCATGGGCCGCGGCTCACAAACCGGCGCGAAGTGAGAACGCTTCCGCTCGACGGGCTCAGTAAGCTCTCTTAATCAGTAGCAGAGCGATCGAAACGAGCCAGGTTGACGTGTGCTTGTACTGCCGAGCCGCGACGTATTATAATGCCACTCCAGGTATGTAATTCAGGAGAAATCAAGAAATGCATCTCAGATTAGCTAGGCGACACACTCTGTTGGTGGTGGCCCTGTCGGTCATCGCGCTGGCATGGATAGCACTGGCGGCTACGGGCGACGCCCCTGGCCAGCCTTCAACTAAGAACGGCGATTGGCCGTATTACACGGCGGATCTAAAAGGCACCAAGTATTCGCCGCTCGATCAAATCAACGCATCCAACTTCAATAAACTCGAGGTTGCCTGGAGGTTTAAGACCGACAATCTGGGCACACGTCCCGAATTCAAGCTCGAAGGTACGCCAGTAGCGGTGAAAGGTGTTCTCTACACGACCGCCGGCACGCGCCGCTCGGTGGTTGCGCTGGACGGAACAACTGGAGAACTGATCTGGGCGCACAGCATCCGAGAAGGCAAACGCGCCGCCATCGCACCCCGGCAGTTGTCGGGCCGCGGAGTCTCCTTCTGGACCGATGGCAAGGGTGACGATCGCGTCGTATACGTGACCACCGGCTATCGCCTAGTCGAGCTGAATGCCCACGACGGCTCCGTCATCAAGTCCTTCGGCAAAGAGGGCATGGTGGACCTTAAAGAAGGCATGGTCACGGGCACCGGCAAGCAGATCGATCTGGAAGAAGGCGAAGCCGGTCTCCATTCGACTCCGCTTATCGTGAAAGATGTCGTGATCGTCGGCTCATCGTTTAAAGAAGGCATGACGGTCGTCACGCACGACAACACCAAGGGCTTGGTCCGTGCCTACGACGTGCACACCGGCAAGCGGCTCTGGACCTTCAACACCATCCCACGCCCCGGCGAGTTCGGCAACGACACTTGGGAGAACGGCTCCTGGGCGACCAACGGCAACACCGGCGTCTGGACCCAGATGACTGTCGACGAAGAGCTCGGCTTGGTTTACTTGCCGGTTGAGTCACCGACATCGGACTACTATGGCGGCGAACGTCCCGGCAACAACCTATTCGGCGAAAGCCTGGTCTGCGTCGACCTGAAAACCGGGGTGCGGAAATGGCATTTCCAGATCGTGCATCACCCCATCTGGGATTACGATCTTTCTTCAGCGCCCATTCTGGCCGACATTGTGGTCGACGGCAAGCCCATCAAAGCCGTCGCGGTGCCGAGCAAAGAATCGTTCCTCTATGTATTCGACCGCGTGACCGGCAAGCCGGTGTGGCCGATCGTCGAAAAGCCAGTGCCGCAGTCCGATGTCCCCGGTGAGAAGACCTCGCCCACGCAGCCCTTCCCGACCAAACCTCCGGCCTACGGCCGCAATCAGTTCACCGTGCCCGACGATCTGGTCGACTTCACTCCCGAGATCAAGGCGCAGGCCAAGGATGTGGTGGCTCGATACAAGACGGGACCGATGTTCCTCCCGCCGATCGTCGGCGATCCGAAGACCTTCCTCGGCGCCATTAACCTCGGCAACGCCAGCGGTGGAACCAACTGGCCCGGCGCCGGCTACGATCCCGAGACGCATATCGTATATGCACAGGCCAATGAATCCGCTGTCACACCGATTTCGCTGCGCAACCCACCTCCCGCATCATCCGGATTCACAACCGATATCCGATACATTTCCGGCCGGAACGATCTAGAGTTTCGAGAAGCGCAAGGACCCGGATTCGGAAGTGCGGCCGATGCTCCGCAGAAGAAGCCAACGCCTCCTCCGCCCGCCGCGGCAGGTGGTCGTGGAGCGCCCGCAGGTGGGGGATTCGGGCTAAACGTCCAAGGCCTGTCCGTCATCAAGCCGCCGTACGGCGTCATTTCCGCTGTTGATCTCGATCGCGGCGAACTGAAATGGAAAGTGCCTTATGGCGAAACGCCTGATGCCGTTCGCAACCACCCGGCGCTCAAGGGTCTGAACATCCCGAATACCGGTCAAGGCGGCAGCGTGGGATTGCTAGTCACCAAGACGCTAGTCGTTCTCGGCGATAGCCAGGTCACGTCAGTAACTCATCCGCGCGGCGCGATGTTCCGGGCTTATGACAAACAGACCGGCAAAGAAGTCGGTGCAGTTTGGATGCCCGCTCCGCAGAGCGGTTCACCCATGACCTATCAGGCCAACGGCAAGCAGTACATCATCGTTGCAGTCAGCGGCGGCGCTTATTCGGGCGAGTACATCGCCTACAGCCTGCCGGCTGAAGACAAGTAACGAGTACGGATATTTATCTCCGAGCTGCCCTCGAACAGGCCAAAAAGAGCCGGGACGAGGGCGGCATTCCTATCGGATCGGTCCTCGTGCATGAGGGCCAGATCATTGGCCGCGGGCACAATTGCCGCGTTCAAACTGGCAGTGCCATCGATCACGGAGAAATGAACTGCCTCCGCAACGCGGGCCGGTTGCCGGCCAAGATTTACCAAAACAGCACCATCTATTCGACGCTCTCGCCCTGTCCTATGTGCAGCGGCGCGATCGTCCTCTATAAGATCCCGCGCGTGGTGGTGGGCGAGAACCGGACTTTCCTTGGTGCCGAAGACTACCTGCGCGCGAACGGCATTCAGGTGGATGTAGTGCAAGATGCCGAATGCATCCAGATCATGACCGAGTTCATCCGCGCGAACCAGCAGCTCTGGAACGAAGACATCGGCGTTTAGGGCAGTCCCCTCGAATCACCTGATATCATGCAACGGTGAGCGATCAACCACCTCTGAGTCGTCAACGAAAATTTCAGCCTTTTGTTCCAGTGAACCTGCAGATGCGCGAGTTCACCCTCCGGGCGCTGCTGCTCGGGCTGGTGATGACGGTTATTCTTGGCGCGGCGAACGCTTACCTGGGCCTGCGGGCGGGAATCACAATCGCGGCCACCTATCCGGCGGCGGTAGTCGGTATGGCGGTGTTGCGCGTGTTCAAAGGATCGGTTTTGGAAGAGAACATCGCCCGCACCGCCGGCTCCATCGGCGAATCAGTCGCAGCCGGGGCGATTTTCACGCTGCCTGCGTTTTTGATTTCCGGCGCCTGGCCTTCTTTCGCTCCGAAAGACGCCTATTGGAAATCGACCGCCTTGATGGTGGTCGGGAGTATTCTCGGCGTACTCTTTGTATCGTTGGTCCGGCGGGTCATGGTGGAAGATCCGGAATTACCGTTCCCGGAGTCAGTGGCCGCTTCCGAGATCCATAAGGCGGGCCGCCGAGGCGCCGAAGCGGCGAAGTTTCTGTTTTACAACATCGGCCTGGGCGCCCTGATTCAATTCCTGGGCGAGATCCAGCTCTTTGCTCCGGACAAAGATTTCTTTTTGCCGGTGGGTCAACTTGGGCGGAGCATCGTGAGGCTGGGCGCTCCCAATCGGACGTTGCAGGCGGGCGGCGTGACCATGGCATCGGGACCGACGGTGAGTCCGGCCTACATCGGCGTTGGCTACATCATCGGGCCGGAGCTTGCGGCGTTGCAGTTCTCGGGCAGCGTGCTCGCCTGGGGCATGATGGTGCCGCTGCTGATCTTCTTCCTGGGGCCGCAGCTTCAAACCTTCCTGCCGCCGGGTTCAACCGATGCGTCTTGGATCGGCCTTGCCAACGCAGTGTGGCGCTACATCGTGCGGCCGATCGCCGTCGGCGGAATGATGGTGGGAGCCGCGTACACGCTGTTTCGCATGCGCAAGGGTCTGTTCGATGGGTTGCGCCGCGCGATATCGGATCTGAAGGTTACGGCCGCGCAAATGCAGCAGACCAGCCGCACCGAACAGTATATGAGTTCGAAAGTGGTCTTTAGCTTAATCGGGTTGATGTTCCTGGCAATGATCGCGCTTTACATTTACCTCTCGGGGCAGTGGCTGGGCGGTTTGGTGGCCGCCGCCATCATGGTCGTCATCGCGTTCTTTTTCGCGACAGTTTCCGGATACCTGGTGGGCATGATCGGATCCACCAACAATCCGATTTCGGGGTTAACTCTCACCACATTGATCATCGCCGCGCTATTGATGGTGTCGTTGGGCGTATCGGGGCCGGGCGGCGTAGCGGTAGTGCTGGGCGTGGCGGCAGTCGCGTGCGTTTCTTCGGCGGTCGCGGGCGAACTGCTGCAGGATTTCAAAGTCGGATACATTCTGGGCGGTACTCCGCGCCGAATTCAGATGGCCGAATTGATCGCAGTAGTTGTGGCGAGCGCAGCCATGTATTGGCCGCTATACATCCTGCAAGCCGCGAATATCAAGGGTGGTGGAACCGGTTTCGGCGATCCTAAACTTTCGGCGCCGCAGGCCGGGCTCATGGCAACACTCGCTCAAGGCATCGTGGGCGGAGATATGCCTTGGCCGCTGGTCGTGGTTGGTGTGGCCTTCGGCATCACGTTGATCCTCGTGAAGGTGAAAAGCCCTATGCTCGTGGCCGTGGGGATGTATCTTCCGTTCAACACAACCTTCGCGATTTTCATGGGCGGGATGTTCCGCTGGTTGACTAACTCGCTGCGGCAGCGAGCGGGCGCCAACGAAGCCCAAACGGCCCGTATCGAAAACGTCGGAATTCTGACAGCTTCCGGACTGATCGCCGGTGAAGCGTTGATGGGCCTTGTCATCGCCACTTTCCGATTTTTCGAATGGCCGCTCCCGAAGATATTCGAAGACCCGTCCTATATTTTCGGAATCGCGGTAATTGTAATGCTCGGTTTCTTGCTAGTGCGTCTGCCCTTGGCCAACGCGGGCAGTCCGGATGAGCCGGCCCCACCGGCCGCGATGATGTAACGGCTGGAATTAAAGGGCCCGCCTCATCGCAACCCGCGGGCGGAATCTGCCGTCTGACCCTGTAGGGAAGAAGTGATCGGCCGCCGGACGCCTATTTTACAGCCCCGGCGGCCGATTTCCTTTACCATAAGGAATTGCCCCG
>DATMMD010000248.1:0-8054 GCA_035569875.1 Bryobacteraceae bacterium | reverse complement strand
AGGGCCCGCGCCGGATTCTGGTTTTTGGCCGGCTTGGTCCTGTTACTGCCAAGCTCCTCGATATTCCCAGCGACGGACCTGGCCGCGGATCGCAGAATGTATCTTCCGATGATCGGCTTTGCAACTTGCGCCGCACTACTGCTGGAGCGTGTACGTCCCGTCTTCCTGGCTCCGATCCTGATTCTGCTTGTGGGCCTGAGCTTCGCCCGCACCGCTACCTGGCGGACTGAGGAGTCGCTCTGGGCGGACGCAGTGGCGAAGGCTCCCGCGAAAATACGCCCCAGAATCCAGCTCGCGCGAGCCGTCGAGCCATCGAAGGCTCTGCCGATGCTCGAACAGACCAGGCAAATGGCTCCGGATGATCCAAGGATTCCCGCAGAGGAAGGCAGGATCTACATGAGTCTGGGAATGCCAGAGCGGGCGCTGCCGGAGTTCGGGCGGGCGCTGGCCCTTTCGCCACATAGCGTGGACGCGATGAACAACCGCGGAGTCGCTTTACTGGCGCTGCATCAGAGAGAAGCGGCGCGCGCGGACTTCGAACGCGCGTTGGCGATCGATCCTTGCCAGTTCGACGCACGCTTGAATCTCTCGCGTCTGGGGATTTCGAAGCAGACGCCGCCCGAATGCCATTACAACGCTGACCAGGCGGCTGCTCTCAGAGGGAATTGATTGCGGTGTGCTACTGGGTTATACGTACGTCGGCGCGCAGGGACTGCCAATCCGGGACATCAGTGGCGTGAACTTCAGGATCCAGCTCAGCGCGAAACTCCCGGGATTGGTAGGGGCCAAGCGAGGCGACCGTCGTCGATACCCGGAATAGGGGCGCAGTCCCAGCATTACCAGCGTTAGAGGAGGCCGATCGCACGGCGATTTGAAGCCCGATGTCCGAAAGCGCCGTCGCGGAGTGATTGACCACGATGAATTCGAGCTGAGGTCTTCGGTTGGAGCCGGCCGCGATGCGAAGACCGGTTACTTCCACCAGCTTGGATGCCGGCTGCGTAGTAGTAGGAAGGGCTGAGCCGGATTGATCTGACGGAGGCGCTGTAGAAGCCGCAGCTTTTGCCTCGCGGTTCGCGCCTAGATACTGGAGCAGGCTGCCGACACCCAGGAATAACGTAAGCGCGATCACGAAGCTCACGGTCCAGGCCGGGAGACTGGCCTTCTTTCGCGCTTTGGCATGAACCAGGCCGTGTTGCTCCGTCAGACTGCGCAATGCCTGGGGAACGCATGGACCCGCCAAGGGCGGCGTCTGAAGTCCCGCTAGCGAATCCCGGTGATTCAGGTCTTTCGGAGGCACAGGCAAAATGTGCGGTTTCGGCATGCGCATCCATTGGATGCATACAGGCGCGGGCGCCGCAACTTCTACACTGGCCGGTGGGAGCAAGCTGACCGGGGGCTGTTGCTGGAAAGATGCGACGATGCCGCTAATGGCGGACTGCTCTTCAGCGATATTCTGTGGCGCCATCGATTCCAGCACCAGCTCGGCCTGCAAGGCCATAGCGTCGGATAATAACACGGGCGCCAGCGGCTCAGGCAGTGCCTCCGGCAGCGGCTCCGGGGGCGGCGCTAAGACGGTCGATTCGACGAGCGGGCGGACCAGCGATTCAATTTCTTGGGCGGGAGCACAGGGTGGTTTTTCTTCAACCGGCGCTACGGCGACCGGCACTTCTTCAATCGGCGCTACGGCAAGAGGCGCCACTGGTTCAACTCGCGCCACGGGCAACTCCAACGTGGCGGTCTGAGCCGAATGGCCGTTGTCGGCAGCCAAACGGGTGGCCAGCGCGGGAGTGCGGCCGAAAGCTTGAAGATTTTGAGCCAGAGCAAGAACTTCTTCAGTTACTTGGGGTTTACGGTAAGCCGAACTGGCTGAAGCGGGAGAAATTTCCGGACTTCCGGCACACGCCGGACATTCCCGGATCGCAGGCGAGCATTCGCCCCCGCATTCTGGGCAAATCCAGTACAGCATACCTATACTTTAGAACCAAAGCGGTTTTAGATCTGTAAGTGAGTTACCCTATGCGCCACTAAGTACCCACCTTATCTTGCTAAATCACTGCCCCTAAAGGCCCTTGGTACTGAAAAACTATACTGAGAGCAGGTGAGGTTCTATCAACGGTCCACGCGTAGGCCCCAAACATTAGGGGTCCTCGCCGGTAGCTTTAACCCTCCCACTATCGCCCACCAGGAGCTGGTCTACGCGGCGGGTTTTTGTGTGGATGAAGTGGTGTGCGTAGTGCCAAGTGTCTTTCCACATAAAGAGTATTTTGGGGCAACGCTGGAACAGCGCCTGGAGATGTTGGCGGCGGGGCTGCATGATCTGGCGAGCGTCTACTCCATCGCCAGCAGCGAAAAGGGGCTATTTATCGATATTGCACGCGAATGCCGGGAGCACTACGGAGCCAGTACGCGGCTCTACTTCGTGTGCGGGCGAGACGCCGCGGAACGCATTCTCACCTGGGATTACGGCCGGCCTGGCGTGGTGGAGGAGATGCTGCAGGAGTTTGAATTGCTGGTGGCGGCGCGCGCGGGGGAGTTCCAACCTCCGCCCGAGTTTCAACGCCGCGTCCATCCCTTGGGCTTGCGGGGCGCGCACGATCTGGTTTCTTCGACGGAGGTGAGAGAGCGAATGGCGCGCGGCGAGCCGTGGGAGCATCTGGTACCGAGGACGATCGTTAACCGCGTGAGAGAAATCTACTCGTGAAGGCTAGTGTCTAAAAAGGCTCGTAAACGGTGGCTGCGGCTGGGATGGCGCAGCTTGCGCAAAGCCTTGGCTTCGATCTGGCGGATGCGCTCGCGCGTGACTGCGAAGTGCTGGCCCACTTCTTCGAGCGTGTGCTCGCTACCATCCTGGAGCCCGAAGCGCATCTTGATGATTTTTTCTTCGCGAGGACTCAAGGTTTTCAGAACCTCGGCGGTCTGCTCGCGCAGGTTCAGATTGATCACGGCTTCCGAAGGCGAAACAACCCGACGGTCGACAATGAAATCGCCAAGATGCGACTCTTCTTCTTCGCCGACAGGGGTTTCCAGCGAGATCGGCTCCTGCGCGATGCGCAGCACCTTTCGGACCTTACCGACTGGCAGCTCCATCTTGACCGATAATTCCTCGGTAGTTGGTTCCCGGCCGAGTTCCTGCTGGAGCTGGCGTTGGGTGCGGACCAGCTTGTTGATGGTCTCGATCATGTGCACCGGGATGCGGATGGTGCGCGCCTGGTCGGCAATGGCGCGGGTGATGGCCTGGCGGACCCACCACGTAGCGTAGGTGGAAAACTTGTAGCCGCGCCGGTAGTCGAATTTGTCCACCGCCTTCATCAGACCGATATTGCCTTCCTGGATCAGGTCCAGGAACTGCAGGCCGCGGTTAGTGTAGCGCTTGGCGATGGAAACCACCAGCCGAAGGTTGGCCTCGATCAACTGCTTCTTGGCCGATTCGGCCTCTTGCTCGCCACGTTCGACGATCTGTAGTGTGCGGCGTAGCTCAGTGGAACTCGCTCCGCATTCCTCTTCGAGCTGCTGGATGCGCTGGCTGCACTGCCGCAGCTCTTTCCGCAAGTCGCGGGAGGGATGCCCGGTATGGTGGTTGGGCTCTTCGAGTTTGCGCTGGATTCTGGCGATTTCGCGCTCCAGCGGCTTCAATTCGTCGACAGCGGAACGAAGCCGTCCGGCCAAGCTGCGGCGGATGCCGGTATTAAATGCGACGTTACGGATGATGCGCGAGATCTGCACCATATTGCGAGCCATCCCGTAACGCAGACTGCGATGCTGCTTGGGCTTCATTTGACGCGAAACAGCCTGCAGCTTCTGGCGATATTGCTGTGTTTTCTTGTAATATCTTTCGATTTCAGCGATCTTAGCGAGAAGATCTTCATGTTGCACGGTGAAGTCCTCGTCGGTGATCACGAACTCCGGCAGGACCAGAACGTCCCGGACAGAAGTGGAGCCGCGCTGTAGGTCTTCACCCAGCTGGATGATTTCACGGATGACCAAAGGCGATCTAGAAAGCGCCTTGCGAACCGCCCACTGGCCGCGTTCGTTACGCTTAGCTAGCTCGATCTCACCTTCGCGCGTGAGCAGCGGGACGGTGCCCATCTCACGCAGGTACATTCGCACCGGATCATTGGTCTTGTCGCCGCCGACATCCTGGGCCAGCTCGAGATCGCCGAAGTCCTCGGCTTCGTCCTTCTTCTCGAAATCGATCTTGGGCTCTTCGAGAATCTCGACGCCAGCGCTGTCGAGATCGGAGAGCAGATCTTCGAACTCGCGGCCAGAAGGAAACTCCTCGGCGAGAACCTCATTCACCTCGTCGTATAAGACGAAGCCCTTTTCCTTGCCCACTTCCATGAGATGCTTTAGCCGCCCGTACTTTTCTTCCGTAGCCACTGGTTCCCCGCTACCCCGTGAATCCTAGCCCTGATTCCATTTAGTGTACAACATCACTCGCCGCCTCACGGCTCCGTTTGCGCTGCTGATCGATTTCAACTACGAGTGCACTGAGCCGCATGACCTCTTGAAAATTGCCCGCGCGTTCAGCTGCTTTGACCTGCGCCCGTAAAGCTGCGATTTCAGCTTTTGGATCCTCAGCTCGCAGGCTGCGCAGGCAGGCCGAGGCCTGTTCTGCCGCCTTCTCCTCTTCAAGTACCTCATCGGCAAAAATTACAACGGACAATAGATCACGGTCGGCGTCCCCAAGACGCCCTTCCAGGTCGGCCAAACGAAAAGCGGTCCCATCCGAATACAGCGAAAACAGGGCCTTAAATACGTTTTTGGTGACAAAACGTTCGACCACTGGCATGTCACGTAACGCGGGTATAACCTCAGCTCTGGCCCTATCGCTGGCCAACAGCGAATTGAGCAACAGCCGCTCGTTGGGGGGCACCTCCGGCCCTCGATTAACCACGCGGCGCTCGACCGTCCCCTTGCTGAAATGATCGCGGACCAGCTTCTCAGCGACGCCTAGGTAGTCGGCGACATCGTTGGCGACTGCGAATCGCTCCAGCCGGTCGGCGATGCGCTGGATAGCAGGCGCGACAAACTTGAAAGCTTGCAGGCGGCCTTCGACAGTCCGCATGTCGAACTTCTTGCGGGCGCGGTCGGCCAGCCAGTGAAAATACGCAGGAGCTTTTTCCAGCCGGCCGCGGTAGGCTTCCGCCCCGGTCTGCTTCACGTATTCATCGGGATCGAGGTCGCCTTCCAGCTCTAAAACGCGCACCTGCAAGCTCTCATCCAGCAGCATCTGGATGGAACGCTCGGCGGCGTTAGCGCCCGCGGCATCCGGATCGAAATTGACCACGATACGATCGGAATGTCGCTTAAGGGCGCGGACCTGCGTGTTCGTGAGCGCCGTGCCGCAACTGGCGACAACATTGCGAATGCCGGCCGAGTAAACGCCGATCACGTCCATGTAGCCTTCCACAAGAACGCCGTAATCGGATTTGCGAATGGCATCCTTGGCCCGATGCAGATTATAGAGCACGTAACTCTTGCGGTAAAGCGCCGTCTCGGGCGAGTTAAGATACTTCGGCTCGTCGCCGGAGCGCAGGGCGCGGCCTCCGAAGCCGATCACTTTTCCAGATTCGTTGTGAATGGGAAACATCAGCCGGCCGCGGAAGCGATCGAAATATCCGCTGGCATCCTGTCGTTTCATCACCAAGCCCGATTGCTCCAGATGTTCGGGAGCGAATCGCTCCGCGAATTTGCGCACCAACTGCTGGCCCCCTGGGTCCGAGATACCGAGACCGAATTCGACGATCTGTTCTGAATTGACGGCGCGTCCGGCGAGATAGTTGCGGGCTTCGGCGCCAGTCGTGGCATTAAGATTGGCCTGGAAAGTGCTGGCCGCGATTTCGTGCATTTCCATCAGCGCGCCGCGTAATTTCGAATCCGGATCGGAGTACTCGCGCCGGGGCATCGTGATTCCGTTGCGTTCGGCCACCAACTTGAGCGCCTCGACAAAGCTGATGCGCTCGATGTCCATAACGAATGTGAAAATGTCGCCGCCCACGCCGCAGCCGAAGCACTTGAAGCGCTGCATGGTCGCGTTGACGTTGAACGATGGCGTTTTCTCCGTGTGGAATGGACACAGGCCCATGTATCTGCCCGTGGTGCCGGTGCGCTTGAGGCGCACGTATTCGCCGATGGTCTTGACGATGTCGACGGATGACTTGAGCTGCTCGGCGAAATCCATTCTTCAGTTTCTGGTTTCCGGTGCCTGGTTTCTGGTTTCTAGTTTCGTCCTATGGTGACACACTGGTAAGTAGAAACGGATGCTGGTTCCCGATCCTGCGGTCATCGAAGTGGGCGAGTTGGACGAGGCCATCGCCGCGCTTCCGAATAGCGACGCCGTGTTCCTGGTTCGGGCGGGCGAGCGATCCGCCTACCTCGCCAAGACCAGTATGCTGCGGCGGCGGTTGCTGCGCATTCTGAAGCCCGCTGAGGGGGCGCGCCGCTCGTTGAATCTTCGCGAGGTGGTGACGCGTGTGGAGTACTGGCTGACAGCGTCGCGCTTCGAATCGATGCTTTTGCATTACGCGCTGGCCCGCCGCGATTTTCCGGAAGACTACCTTCGGCTGATCAAGCTGCGTATGCCCGCCTACGTGAAGCTGGTCCTCGCCAACGAATTTCCTCGAACGCAAGTGACTACCCGGCTCTCAGGCGGTCAGGCGGTCTATTATGGACCATTCCGAACACGAGCTGGCGCTGAACTGTTCGAGAACCAGTTTCTGGATCTGTTCCAGATCCGCCGTTGCCAGGAGAATTTGGAGCCGAGCCCGCAGCATCCAGGCTGCATTTACGGCGAAATGAACAAGTGCCTGCGCCCGTGCCAGCAGATCGTCGGCAGGGAAGAGTACTTGAGCGAGGTTGGGCGCGTCGAGGAATTTTTGACCGGCAATGGCGCGGCACTACTCAGCGTGACAACTGCCGCACGCGACCGTTTGAGCCAGGAGATGAGTTTCGAAGAAGCGGCTCGGCAACATCAACGCCTGGAGCGAATCCAGGAAGTGCTGGCGCTGCGGGACGACCTGGTTGGAGATGTTGATCATTTGTACGGCGTGGCGGTCGCACCCGCGAGCAGCGCCGATACCGTGCTTTTGTGGTTCGTCTGCCAGGGTACCTGGCAATTGCCACGCCAGTTTTCGCTGGCGTCCAGTGTTTCACTCGACAGCAGGCTGCGTGAGTTGGTAGCCTCGCTCGATCCAGTTAGCGCTCCGTTAGCCGAGAGGCAGGAACATCTGGCGCTGCTGGCCCGCTGGCACTATTCGAGCTGGAGCGATGGCGAATGGATCGGCTTTCAAGGCTTGGATCAGGTGCCGTACCGGAAACTGGTGCGGGCGATCTCGCGGGTGCGTCAGAAGGCGGAGGAGAAAGTTGCCGATGGGTCAAGCGCTTAGGGCTCTCGCAGGTCGGAGACCTGCGCCACTTTTTCTAGAAAGTCTCTGGCCACTTCGCGGACTTGTTTGTGCTCCACGTCGACGGCATAATTCAGGGCGCGCATCGCGTTATCGGAGATCTTGCCGGATAGTTCGGAAAGCGCTTTGCGAAGGTCTGGGTTCGCGGCCAGCGTGTCGGATCGGACCAGGACGCAGGCTTGATAGGGCGGGAAGGCCTGCTTGTCATCTTTCAAGACTTTGACGTCCAGCTTGTTCAGCAAGCCGTCGGTGCTATTAGCCGCCACCATGCTCACCTGTTTCTGAGTAAGCGCGGTATAAACCAGCCCGAGGTCCATGCTCTTTGCCGCCGCATTCCACTTGATCGGATACATGGTGGCCAACAAAGGGTAGCCGTCGGGGCGCGTCAGAAACTCATAGCCCGCTCCCAGCGTGAATCCGGCCGGATCGGCGGCGGCATCGCTCAAGGTTTCCAGGTGACGCGCGCGGGCGTCGTCTCCACGCACGGTCATGGCGAAAGTGCTGGCGAAGCCCAGCGGGTCGAGCCAATCCACTTGCATGCCGGTCGCATATTCGGTACGCACGCGGTCGAGAACTACGACTGGGTCGGTGACGCCGGCGCGCTTCAAAATATTCGTGAATGCGGTTCCGGTGTACTCGGGATAGATATCG
>DATMMD010000247.1:0-14815 GCA_035569875.1 Bryobacteraceae bacterium | reverse complement strand
TTCCCGGAGCGCGAGAGCAGGATCGCCGCGGGCAGAGCCGAGAGCGGGCGCGAGGCCGAATACCAGGGCGTTGATGACCGAAAGAGCCAGCGTAAATGCGAACACAGTCCAATCCGGGCGGGCAGTGGCTAGTCGCGGGATACTCATCGGCGCGACCGAGGGAAGAACTTTCCACGCCAGCACGGCGAAGGCGTAGCCGGCGATTCCGCCAGCCAGACCGAGCAGCAGACTTTCGGAGACGAGTTGCCGCACGATTCGCGATCGTCCAGCCCCCAGCGCCATCCGGACCGCAATTTCTCGCTGTCTCGCGAAGGTACGGGCCAGGAGAAGATTGGCGACGTTCGCGCATCCGATCAGTAAAAACATAAGGGCGGCGGCGAGCAGAAGCGGCAAACCAGTGCGCGCAAAGCCGAGTGTGCGGTTGCGGAGCGAAATGGCATGAAGCGAGCGATCCTGGTTGGTGAGTGGATATTCGCGTTGCAGGGCTGCGCTGATGGATTGAAGATCCTGAGCAACCTCGGCAGTGGAGACGCCTTTGCGAAGGCGCGCGATCGCGCCCATGCCGGGAGACTGCCGAGTGTTCTTGGCGGGATCAACAGGGCTGGGGACCCAGAAATCCATGTGCTGCGACGGAGTGCGAACGGTGGTGGCGAGGCGCATGGGGAAATCGAATCCCGGCGGCATAACGCCGATGACGGTGCAAGCGTGACCATTGGCTTCAACGGATCGGCCGATTACGCTGGGGTCACTATTGAAGCGCCTGGTCCAAAGGCCGTAGCTCAAGATCAACTCGCGGTCGCGGCCGAGTAGGGTTTCCTCCGGAAGAATATTGCGCCCCAGCATCGGCTTCACGCCAAGTGTCGGGAACATGTTGGCCGATACGGCTAACCCGTACAGCGCTTCGGGCGGTACGTTGCCGTCGCCGGAAAAATTCAAGAGAGCGTAGTGGTAAGTTGCGACCGACTGGAACGTGTGATTCCTTCGGCTGACGTCCTGCATGTCTGGCCAAGTAATCCAGTCGGCACGGGAGTCGCCGCCGCGCGTAGATTCAGTACGAAACTGGACCAGCTCATCCGCGTTAGCGTAGGGCAGGGGATCCAGTAAGACAGTTTTGACAGCGGTGAAGACGACCGCGGTGGCGCCGACGGTGATTGCGATGGAACCGAGGGCGACGGCGGTGAGAGCCGGGGTGCGGCGGAAGGTTCGGAAAGGAAGCCACATAAGAAGAAGCGTTCACACAAGTGTAAACGCGGCACGCAAAAGTGCGCGCGCCACCAATAATTGCGCTACTTCAACAAGGAGCGGGCGGCGTTCAATGCCGCATCGTAATTGGGATGTTCAGCGACTTCTTTCACATACTCGACGTGTTTAATGGTGTTGTCTTTGTCGAGCACGAAAATCGCACGGCTCTCGATGCGCAGTTCTTTGATCAGCGTGCCGTAATGCTCGCCGAATGAGCCGGATTTGTGATCTGAAACCATCTTGATCTTGTCAATACCGAAAGCTCCACACCAGCGCTTCTGGGCGAACGGCAGGTCCATGCTGATCGCAAAAATTTCGACCCCTGGCAACTTCGCCGCCTCTTCATTAAAGCGCTTGGTTTGCATATCACAGACCGGCGTATCGAGCGATGGGACGACGCTAAAAATACGAACGGCTGGTCCGGTGCCTTGCAGGTTGACGGGTTGGAGTGAATCGGTCACCGCATCAAAATCAGGGGCCTTGTCACCGGACTTAAGTTCCGGTCCGACGAGCGTCAGCGGTTTTCCTCTCATCGTCGTGGCTCCAGGTCTTTCCATGAATTCTCCTCGTGTTTGAATTTTCGACTTATTGTAGCAACTCGGCGAACTTCGCTACCTCGGTAGTCGGCAGCCGGCAAGAGTAGTTCTCGCAAACATAGGCGGTGGATTGTTCATCGAGTTGGCGCATGATGCCGGCGGCGGGGAAAATGCGCGCGAGTTTCTCTCGGGTCATGTCGGAATCGATGAGCAGAGTGACCGTGTATGGAAGAAAGCGGCTTCGCAATTCGTTCAGAAGGGCGCGGGTGGGCTCGGCTTGTGGATCACCCGCGATGACTACTTCACGCTTGGGAGCGAGCGAATAATCGAGGCCGACCAGCATTTGCGGGACCGCGACGGGCTGGCTGGACATTTTTGGCATGAGTGCGTCGAGAGTGCGCACGGCGGCCTGACGATACTCATCGCGATCGGTGAGGTGAGCCAAACGGAGGAGATCGAGCAGGGCCACGGAATTCCCGGATGGTTCGGCGCCGTCGTAATCGTCCTTCATCCGGAGGACCAGACTGCTATCTTGACCGGCGGTGGTGAAAAACGCGCCGGCCTGGGGATCTTCGAAAAGCTCGCGCATCTTGGCGGCGAGAGCCAGCGCAGTCTCGAGATGAGCAGGATCGAAATCAGCTTCGTAGAGATCGAGGAGTGCGGCGATTAAGAACGCATAGTCGTCGAGGAAGCCGGGGATAGCGGCCTCACCTTCGCGGAAGCGGCGTTGCAAAAGGGTGGTGGCGGGATCGTACATGCGGGTGAGGATGAAAGACGTCGCGCGCTGGGCGGCGGCGAGATAGTGCGGGTCGTTCTCGAGAATTTGAGCGGCCTTTGCGAAGGCCGAAATCATGAGCGCATTCCAGGAAGTGAGGATCTTGTCGTCCAGGTGAGGCCGGACGCGTTTGGATCGGACCTCGAGCAGCTGGGCCCTGGCTTTTTGTAATTGATCGGCGACGGAGGGGTCGGGCACTTGCCGCAGATAAAGGAGGTTCTTGCCGGTGAATTCTCCGTGCGGATCCTGGTCGACATTGCCGTCTTTCTCGACGCCGTAATGCGCGGCGAACAGATCATAGACCTGCCGACCGAGCACTTGTTCCAGCTCATTGGCAGTCCAGATATAGAACGCACCTTCACCCTTTTCTTTCGGATTAGCCGGATCGATAACGCTGTCGGCATCTTCGGCGGAGTAGAACCCGCCGTCAGGATGAGTCATGTCGCGGAGGACGTAATCGAGTGTGCTGCGCGCGATGCCGGCGTAAAGCGTGTTGTGCGTAATCTGGTAAGCCTCGAGATAGGAGATCGCGAGCTGCGCCTGATCGTAGAGCATTTTTTCGAAGTGGGGAACGAACCAACGCTCGTCGACAGAATAGCGATGAAAGCCCCCGCCTAGCTGGTCGTGCATCCCGCCCGCGGCCATGGCGCGCAACGTGTCCAATGACATCTGGAGCGCTTCGGTACGCTGCGTGCGCACATAATAACGAAATAGAAAATTGAAAACCACGGGGCGGGGAAACTTGGGAGCGTCGCCAAAGCCGCCATGTGTGGTGTCGAAGGTCCGGCGAAAGTATTGGAAGGTCGAATCGAGGGTGGTTTTGTCGGCGATGCCGCCGGTGGAGGCCGGATCAGAAATGGACTTGAGTTGCGAGATGACTTTACCGCTGGTCTCAATGATCTCGGCACGCTGCTCACGCCAGGCCGAGGCGATGCGTTCCAGCAGCGTCGGGAAACCAGGGCGCCCATAACGATTGTCAGGTGGGAAGTAGGTGCCGCCGAAGAACGGTTTCAAATCCGGCGTGAGAAAAACCGACATAGGCCATCCGCCGCTGCCGGTGGCGGCTTGTACGTAGGTCATATAGATCCGGTCGACATCGGGACGCTCCTCGCGATCGACCTTGACCGGCACGAACGAGCGGTTGATCATTTCGGCGATAGCATCATTTTCGAAAGACTCGCGCTCCATCACGTGGCACCAGTGGCAAGTGGAGTAGCCGATGGAAAGGAAGATGGGCTTGTCTTCGCGGCGCGCTTTGTCGAAAGCTTCGTCGCCCCAGGGATACCAGTCGACGGGATTATGGGCGTGCTGTTGTAGGTATGGGCTCTTCTCGGCGATCAGATGATTTGCCAAAGTTTCTCGTTTCTGGTTTCTAGTTTCTAGTTTTTGGCTTCCGATGCGTTGTCGGCGGATGATGAACGCTTGTAGGGCTGGTTGACGTAGCGCCGCGACTCCTTGCCCACTTCGGAGAGCGGCGCCATGGCGACGGCCTTTTTGTAGGCAGCCAAGGCGGATACGCGACGGCCTTTGAGGTCGTAAATCTGGCCGAGGCGCATCCAGGACATAATGCCCGTGTTGAGATCTAAATCTCGAGCTTTGGCGGTAACTTTTTGCATGTCGGCGAGCGCCGGGTCGAGGTCGCTGTACCAGAAGAGCAGGTTTCCTTCGAGATAGTCAATTTTCTCTGCCGGCAGTTCGGCGAATCCGGCGGCGCCACTTTGCCTGAGATCGCGGATGCGGGCGATCTCCGAGAGCGCACCGGGCTTGTCGCCCAGGTCGCTATACATCTGCACGAGTTCGAAGCGAAGCAGAAAGTTACGCGGAAATCGCTGAATTAGATCCTCTAGCAGCGGAACAGCCTCTTTCGCGCGGCGCTCCCGCCGGTAGATGGCGGCCAGCATGATTTCAGCATCCAAGCGATTCGACTTGCCGTCTTGCGCTACAGACTGCAAAGATTCAATGCCGCGGTTGCGATCACCATGATAGCCAGCCAAGAAACCGAGAATTCGATATCCGATCGGAAGACTCCCCGTGATGTAATCGTACAACGCTGGGATCAATCGGGCGTCGACATTGTCGGGCTGGAGCTCGGTCAGACGCTTGTGCGCTTTGCGGGCGTCGGTGGCGTCGTGCAGTGCATCGGTCCAGGCTTTGCGCACCAGGAAATTGTAATTGGCGCGCAGCGCGTAAGAAACACCCAGAGCGCCAAGCGCGAGGGGATCTTCTTGGCTGTCGAGCAAACGGGACTGAGCCAGGCCGAGCGCTTTGTCGATGGCATCGTAGAACTGCTGGTTTTCCGCCGCTGACGTTTTGACTTTTTGCCGGCTCAGAAATGGGTTGGAGCCGGTGACCAGCTCACTCTCGAGGGCGCCGCTGCGGTACATGGCGCGGTAGAGCGTCGCATGCGCCAGATGATTCCACGCAGTCGGATCATCGGGATGCTGTTCGGTCTCGGAGGTGAAGACCGCGATGGCCTGGTCGTATTCGAGATTGTAAAAATGATCGTAGCCTTCAGAGACGTTGGCATCCTGGCCCCGGAGCGCCAGACAGCACATGGCAATCAAAATCGCTCGCATCCCATTTCATTCTAGAATTAGAAGACATATTGGGAGGATTCTAATGAGACACCGTTTACTCGCGCTGGCGCTAATTGTGGGATTTCCAGCCGCTGCAGCCACGTGCGAAAGCCTCGCTACGCTGGGGCGTCCGAACACGACGATCACTACTGCTGAATCAGTCACGGGCGGAGCTTTTAAGCCGCCGATGGGCCCGGCGATCGAAAAACTGCCCGCATTTTGCCGGGTGGCCGGCGTAATCAAGCCGGCGAGCGATTCGGAAATTATGTTCGAAGTGTGGCTGCCGAGCTCAGGCTGGAACGGCAAGTTCTATGGCGTCGGCAATGGTGGGTTCGCAGGGTCGGTCTCGTTTCCTGGGCTGGCGTCGGCATTGAGGCGCGGCTTTGCGACGGCGTCGACCGATACCGGACACGAAGCGGGCGGGACCGATGCGAAGTGGGCGCTGGGACATCACGAGAAGGTCGTGGACTTCGGATATCGCGCAGTCCACGAAACAGCCGAGGCGGCCAAGGCAGTCATCGCGGCGTTTTACGGCGATGGACCGAAGAAATCCTATTTCAGCTCCTGTTCAAACGGGGGCCGCGAGGCGTTGATGGAGGCGCAGCGCTATCCAGCCGATTACGACGGAATCGTCGCCGGCGCGCCCGCCAACAACTGGACGCACCTGCTTTCCACTGCAACCTGGGAGGCGCAAGTACTGGTGAGCGATCCGGCTAATTATATCCCGGCGGCGAAGCTGCCCGCGATCGAAGCGGCGGCACTCAACGCCTGTGACGCGAACGATGGCGTGAAGGACGGTGTGATCGAGAATCCGGCGGCGTGCCATTTTGATCCATCGGTGTTGTTGTGCAAGGGCGAGGAATCGAATAGCTGTCTGACCGAGGCGCAGATCGGCACGTTGAAGGAAATCTACACGGGTCCACAGGATTCCAAGGGCAAGCCGATGTATCTCGGCTACAGCCCTGGCGGTGAGCCTGGACCCAACGGCTGGGGCGGTTGGATCAGCGGCGGGGGAGCCGGCAAGAGCCTGCAGTACGCGTTTGGGACGAATTTTTTCAAATATATGGTTTTCGACAATCCGGACTGGGATATCAAGACGTTTTCGGTTGAACATGATATGAAAGTGGCCGATGACAAGGTCGGTCAGATCCTGAACGCGACCGATGCGAACCTGAAGAAGTTCAAGGACCGCGGAGGAAAGCTGATCGTTTATCACGGCTGGAGCGATGCCGCGATCCCGCCGGCGAACGCGATCCAGTACTACAACGGCGTGATAGCCAAGATGGGAGCTAAGCAAACCGATCAGTTCGTCCGCCTGTTCATGGTGCCGGGAATGCAGCATTGCGGCGGCGGGCCAGGTCCGAACAGTTTCGGCCAAACTAGCGAGGTAGAAGGCGACGCGCAGCACGATATCAATCGCGCGGTGGAACAGTGGGTGGAGAACGGCGTTGCTCCGGCGCAGATCATCGCGACCAAGTACAAAACCACGAATCCAGTCAGCGGCGTAGAACGCACGCGGCCGCTGTGTCCTTATCCGCAGGTCGCGCAGTGGAAGGGGTCGGGAAGCACTGATGAAGCGGCCAATTTCATTTGTGCGGCGGGACCGGGCGGAGCGAACGGGAAGCGGGCGGCGGAATAGTTACTGCTTCGACGCCGCGATATCCAGCACGGTATACCACAGAAACTGGACCATTTTGTGGATGGAGCTTTCGAGCAGGCGCTCCTGATCTGAGTGCGCGCCGTGCAGCTCGTTCTCGCTCTCATCAGCGATTGCACCGAAGCCATACGCTTGTACGCCCTTGCCTCGCAGCTGAGCCATATCGGTGGCGCCCGTCAGCATGACGGGAATCGTGACGGCGTCCGGGAACATCGTTTTCTGTGTCCGCTCGAGCGCGCGAAACATCTCGCTATCGATCGATGAGGGCGGAGCGATGGGCCGGTTGCGGGTAGCGTTGGTGACGAGCTCGACGGCAGGGTCGGAAATAACCCGCTTTATCTCGGCGTAAAGCTGGTCCATGTTCTCGTCGGGAAGTGCGCGGATATCCAGCGTGGCTTCGGCTTGCGACGGGATGACGTTGGTTCGGAAGCCGCCTTGAATCATAGTGGGAACGACTGAGGTCCGGAGCACGGAATAGTTGGGTTGCTCGTGTTCCAGGAAATAGCGTTGGATTTCTTCGGTATGGGCGGGATCGGTGACGTGGTTATAGCGATAGGCCTGATCGGGCGGGCTAATGGTGGCGAGCCGCTCGAAGTAGGTACGAGTCGTGTCGTTCAAACGCATGGGCGGCTGCCAGGTCTGGAATTTCGAGACTGCGGCGGCGATGTGAAGGATGGCATTATCGGGGCGGGGACGCGAACCGTGACCGGCAGTTCCGTGAGCCACCAGGCGCGCGCCGCGTGGGCTTTTCTCGGTAGTGCTGATTCCGACATAGCTAACCTTGCCGTTGCGCGAGACCGTTTGGCCGCCCTCGGCTAGCGCGTATTCCCCTTCGATCTCGTTCCAATGTTTATCCACCAAAAAGCCGATGCCGAAGTTCGCGCTACCTTCCTCGCCCGATTCAGCAATGAAGATGACGTCGCGATCGAGGGGTACATTGAAACGTTTGAGTAAGAGCATGGTCATCAGGCACGACGCGACGTGCGACTTATCGTCGGAAGAGCCGCGACCCCACACAAAGCCGTCTTTACGCAAGGCAGCAAAGGGGTCGATGCCCTGCGGCCACGTCTCGCGCTGGACGCCGACCACGTCGGTGTGGCCCATGATGATGAGCGGCCGCTTGGAACCGTTGCCTTTAATGCGCGCGATCAGGTTGGCTCGCGTGGGGTCGAGCGCAAGCACTTCGGTCGGAATGCCGGCGCGATCGAGAATTGGCTTGAGGTAGTCGACAACTTTGGTTTCATCGCCCGGCGGATTGCTGCTGTCGATCTTGATGACGGATGTGTAGTAGTCCATCGTTTCGGTTTGGAGTTTGGGCCAGTCGACTGGGAAGCGGTCGGCCGCGTGGGCGAGCGAGCCAAGGCAGAAGGCGGCGAGTAGAGCGGTTCTCATTCGCTCCAGGATAACTCAGCGTTCAGCGCCCGCCGGTGGACGCCGCGCCGCCGGAGATCGGATCGTCGCGGAAGACCACGCCGCCCTTCATGACGAACTTGACGCGTTCCATTTCGGTGATGTCGGAAAGCGGGTCAGCAGCGACAGCGCATAAATCGGCGAATCTACCTTTTTCGATGAAACCGACTTCGTGAGCCAACTCAAAGTTCAGGCCCTCGGCGGCATTGCTGGTAGCCATGCGCAGCGCATCGGCCGGTTTCATTCCCCATTTCACGTAATAAGCGAACTGAAAAGCCTGCACGCCGTGTCCAGCGGTGTAGGCGCCGCTTCCGAAAACTTGTTTAACACCAGCGGCATTCAGTCTTTTGAAACTCAGCTCGGTGAGACCGATACGAGTGGCCTTACCGCGGCTGGCCTTCAGGTCGCGAGTCTCGAGTTCGCCGATCAAATCCCATAGAGTCTGCTGCACTGGACGGAGCGTTCCGTCGGCGAGAGGCTGTTTGAAGTAGCGCAAGGTCTCCTCGTCTAGACCGGCGGCGCCGGTAACTCCGACGATCACGTGCATAGGCAGGTCGACACCCGCCGCCAGGCAATTGCGCAGACCTTCCCCGCCATAGGCGTGACAGGCGACCTTCAGTCCTCTACGGTGCGCCTCATCGACGATGGCCTGGTTTTCTTCGAGGGACAAAGAGGGAACGTTGATCATCGTTCCATCCGGTTTGAACGCGCCAGAGCCGTCGGGGTCGGGATATCCGCTGCCTTGGTAATCTTCGGTCTCGTAGATTTTGATCCAGTCGGTTCCATAGTGCGACCGCTCGCGAACTGCGGCACGAGCCAGCCACGGTGAATTCACATCGCTAGAAAGCTGCCAGACTGCGGCGCCGGGGCCCTGGCCAAATGGAGTAACAACCGACGGCGCCGGATAGTAGGTCGCGCCGCGAGGATTGATCTGCGGACCGGAGACTTGCAGCCGCGGTCCGGGCACCAGGCCCTTGTTGATGGCGTCGCGCAGCTCGACCGTGGCATAAGTGTAAGCCGATCCCATGTCCTGAAGCGTGGTGAATCCGGCGCGAAGATCCTTAAGAGCATAGTTCAGGCCGGTGAAGGATGCGCGGCCATCGTTGGGAAACTGGTCTTGCATTAAGTGCACGTGGCGATCGATCAATCCGGGGAGCACGGTGGCACGGCTGAGATCGATTATTTTCGCGCCTGGGGGAATCTGCACGCGATCAGCCGGGCCGACGTCGGTGATGCGATCGCCCTTGATCAGGATCACCTGATTGAGTAGATTCGTACCGGACTTGGGATCGAATAGGCGGCCGGCCCGCACGGCGATGCCCTGTGCAGGGGGAGGCTGCATGTCCATTTGCGACGCATTGAACGGAGCGGCCTGCGGCCTTTCCTGAGCCCACAAGCTGCAGTTATTAAGACACGCAATCGTCAGTAAAGCGAGTAACGCTCTCACTTCAACCTCCAGGTCTACTTTTCTACCATGAAATTACCGACGAACAGCGCATCGATGCCTGAAGAGTAGAAGCTGCGCACGGCATCGCGGGGGGTACAAACCAGCGGATCGCCGAAGAGGTTGAAGCTGGTGTTATACAGCACGGGAAGCCCGGTGGCCTTGCCGGCCGCATGCAGCAAGCTGTGATAGAGCGGGTTGTCGTCTTTGAATACGGTGTGGACGCGAACGGCATCGTCGCCCATCACGGCTCCTTCAAATGTCTTACGATACTTGCGATGCACGCGCCCGACGGTGGCGAGATAGCGCGCATTCGGTCCGGTTTCGAAGTACTCGCCAGACACCTCGGCGGGTACCGACGCGGCGAATTTCCGGAATGGCTCGCGGTGCTTGATGAAGAGGTTGAGATTCTCGGTCGAATAAGGATTGAGGGGCGACGCCAAGATGCTCCGATTGCCGAGCGCTCGGGGTCCAAACTCCATACGGCCTTGCATCCACGCGATGATTTTTTCGCCATTCAGATCGCGGACCGCGGAATCGATCAGCTCGCCCGTGGTCAGCAAGTAGCGGAATCGCAGCTTGCAGTTTTCGAGCACCTTCTTGATCTCCTCGCCATCATAGCTGGGCCCAAGGCACAGGTCGTTCAATGAAGCGCGCTTCTTCTCACCCATGACCCCGTTCCAGGCGTAGAACACAGCTCCCAGCGCGGTACCGGTGTTTCCGGCCGCGGGCTGAACGAAAACGTTCTTGGATCGCTCGAGCGAGCTGACGAGCAGCGCATTCAGTGCCAAACCACCCGCGAGACAGAGTTTGTCGCTGGGTCCGGCCATGCGCAGAACTACGCGCTCAATGGCCCGCTGAAGACCTGCGGCGAGTGGTGCATGCATCTCGTTGGGAATTTCAGCGCCCTCTTCCAAACCGATCTGTCCGTAAAACTTTTCGCTGAAGCCGCCCTCGGTCAAGCGGTCGGAATCAAAGTAGGCGCGATTCAAAACGGGCCACTCGGTGTTTCCAAGAATCTGTTCGAAAAGCGGCTCGTAGGCGCCGCCCCCGTCAGCAGTCGAGAGCCACTGGACCTTGTGCTCGTCTACACCAGCTCCGAATCCCAGCAATTCGGTGACACGGCCGTAGAGGTCTCCCAGAGAGTCGGGATAATAGAGGTCTTTCTCCAACTGGAGCTGGTTGCCGGACGCACGCCAGCGGGCGGCCGAGCGGAAATCGCCATCGCGGTCTAGCGTGAGCACCGTGGCCTCGTCGAAGGGCGATGGATAGTAGGCCGAGGCCGCGTGCGCGGTGTGGTGTTCGACCATGAGCACTTGAGCGTTCGGAAACTGCGAGCGCAAAGCGAGATGAATATTTTGTGCGAACGGCCGCACCAGAGCGACACAGTTCACGTTGGCCGGAGTGGCGTTTGCGAGCTGTAGCGCCAGCGCGATCGCTTCGTCGGGCAACCCGCCGGAAGGTGGCCGGCGCGCGACCTTCTCCTGCTCAATGGCGGCCACCAGTTCGCCGTCCTTTAAAACGGCGCAGGCGGGGTCGCTAAGAATCCCGCCGAGTCCGAGAATGATCATTTCGATTTCTTCTCGATTTTTGCCCAGGTGTCGCGCAAGGCGACTGTTCGATTGAACACCAGTTTCCCCGGCGTCGTGTCGGGATCGACAGAAAAGTAACCGAGGCGCTCGAACTGATAGCGCGATCCGGGTTTCGCGGCGCGGAGGCTCGGTTCGAGTTTAGCTGTGTTCACGACCTCGAGTGAATTGGGGTTGAGATTGGCTGTGAAGTCCTGACCATCGGCGACCTCGTTGGGATCTTCTTTGGTGAATAGATTGTCGTAAAGACGAACCTCGGCGTCGATGGCGTGCTCCGCCGATACCCAGTGAATCGTACCTTTGACCTTGCGGCCGTCGGGAGTGTTGCCGCCACGCGTAGCGGGATCGTAGGTGCAGTGAACTTCAGTCACCTGTCCACTCGCATCCTTGACGACGCTGGTGCAGGTGACCAGATAGCCATATCGCAGCCGAACCTCCCGTCCAGGCGAGAGCCGGAAATACTGCTTGGGTGGGTCCTCGCGGAAATCGTCCTGCTCAATATAAAGCACTCGTGAGAAGGGAACCTGGCGAGTCCCTTGGCTGGGATCTTCCGGATTGTTGACGGCCTCCATGTGTTCCACCTGATTTTCAGGGTAATTGTCGATGACTACTCGCACTGGTCGCAGAACGGCCATGACACGGTTCACCCGTCTGTTCAGGTCCTCACGCAAAAAATATTCGAGAAGTCCGAGTTCGGTGGTGCCGTTGGTCTTCGACACACCCACGCGCCGGCAGAAATTGCGAATTGCTTCCGATGTGTAACCGCGGCGGCGAAGCCCTGAAATGGTGGGCATGCGTGGATCGTCCCAACCTCTCACGAGACCCTGCTGAACCAGTTGTAGCAGCTTCCGCTTGCTCAAGAGAGTATAGGTGAGGTTGAGCCGGTCGAACTCGATCTGCTGCGGATGGTAGATGCCCAACTGTTCGATGTACCAGTCATAGAGCGGGCGATGATCCTCGAACTCCAGCGTACAGATGGAGTGTGTGATGCGCTCAATGGAATCGGACTGGCCGTGCGCGAAGTCATACATCGGATAGATGGACCATTTGGTGCCGGTGCGATGATGCTCGGCATGCAGAATGCGGTACATCACCGGATCGCGCATGTTGAGATTCGGCGAGGCCATATCGATCTTGGCGCGCATGGTTCGCGCACCATCCGGAAATTCTCCGGCTTTCATGCGGGCGAACAAATCCAAATTCTCGTCCACCGACCGGTTGCGATACGGGCTCTCCTGGCCGGGTTCGGTCAGCGTGCCGCGCCGCTTACGAATTTCGTCAGCCGATAAATCGCAAACGTAGGCCTTGCCGGCTTGGATTAACTGGACAGCCCATTCATAGAGCTGATCGAAATAATCGGAGGCGTAGAAGATACGGTCGCCAAAATCGCCGCCGAGCCAGCGGGCGTCCTCGATGATTGAGTCGACGTATTCGGTCTCTTCCTTGGACGGATTGGTGTCGTCGAATCGGAGGTTGCATTGGCCGCCGAACTCGGCAGCCAGGCCAAAGTTCAAATTGATCGATTTAGCGTGGCCGATGTGGAGATAGCCATTGGGTTCCGGCGGAAAACGGGTGTGGACGCGTCCGCCGTATTTGTTGGTCTTCAGGTCGTCGATAATCGTTTCACGAATGAAGTTCGAGGGTGCGACCGATTCGGCCGGCGCCGCTCCGGTATCAGCCTCAGTCTTTAACGGATTCATAGTCTCCTTGGCCGGACAGCAGCGCGATCGCTTGATCAATTCGAGCAAGTGTTACTGGTTGCCCGACCACTTCCAGCGTCTCAAATAATGGCGGAGCGGCTTTCCTCCCGCAAACTGCCACCCGTATGGGCTGAAACATTTGACCGGGTTTGATTTTTAGGTCCGCGGCTCCGGCTCGCAGGGCGGCGTCCAGCGCATCGTGACGAAATTCGGTGTTCTGAAGGATTTCCCGCGCGCGTTGCAATACCGCCAGCGCCAGCGCCCGATCACCCTTCTGCGGAATCAGTTCCGCCGGATCGTAGGGCGGCAGTTTATCTACAAAAAAGAAGTCGGCGACCGTGCGGACGTCGCTTAATAGCTTGATGCGCTCTCGCACCAGCGGTGCGATCTGCTTCATCTTCCCAGCGTCTGCTCCAGGAATGAACGGCATAAGCCTCTGCGCCAGCTCATCCAAAGGCAACGTCCGGATCAACTCGGCGTTCAGCCAGACAGCCTTCGAATCGAACGGATCGGCTTCCGTGAAGTTCACAACCGCATTGCTGTGATTGATACCTTCGAACGAAAAAGCATCCACTAGCTCCTGGCGAGTCATTTGCTCGCGATTGTCTTTGGGCGACCAGCCCAGCAGGCATAGAAAGTTCACGAACGCATGTGGTAGAAAGCCGGCGTCGCGATAGGTAGTAACGCTGACCACCGGCCCGTGTCTACGCTTCGAGAGCTTCGATCCGTCGGGAGCAATTAATAAAGGCAAATGCGCGAATTGGGGCGGTGCGGCGCCAGCGCCTTCGAAGATCAATACGTGCTTGAACGTGTTGGTCAGATGATCCTGGCCGCGGATGACATGGCTGATGCGGAGGTCGATGTCGTCGGCGCAGGAGGCCATGTGATAGGTCGGGATGCCGTTGCTGCGCAGCAGCGCGAAATCTTCGATGTCGGCAGTGGATTTGGATTGATGGCCATAGACGTTGTCGTGAAACTCGACGCAACGCGCGATGTCGCGGGGGACCCGGAAACGCAGCACGAAGGGTTCACCGGCGTCAGCGCGACGCTGGCTTTCCGGGAGCGATAGCTCTCGCATACCCGAGTTGAACAGCCACGGACTGCCATCATGCGGCTTGTCCTCCGTGTCCGTTGAAGCCGGAGTGAAGTCGCGATATGCCAAGCCTTGCTCGAAGATCTTCCAGGCCAGTTGCTGATGCTGGGCCAGCCGATCGGACTGGCGGTATTGCTCATCCCAGCCTAAATCGAGCCACTTCAGGCCGTCGAAAATGGAATCGAGCGAAGCCTGAGTATTGCGGTCGACATCAGTGTCGTCGATGCGCAGGATCATCGTGCCGCCGGTATGGCGAGCATAAAGCCAGTTGAAAATGAAGGTGCGCGCGCTTCCGATGTGGAGGAAGCCGGTGGGCGAAGGTGCGAAGCGGACGCGCGGGGTCATGAAACTTCAGAATACAGAATTCAGGAGCCAGAAGTGAGTTGCCGATAGAGAGCAAGCAAGTCCGGGATCGACAATTGTTCGGCCCGTTTGGCGGTGACCGGGATGGAATCGAGTAGTACGCGATCGTAAGGGCCGATCAGGTTGTTTCGGATCTTCTTACGCTTTTGGCGGAAGCAGCGGCTCACGAAATTGAGAAAGGCGGCATGTTCGAAGCCAGGGAAGTTGTTGCGAGGCGTCAAGTGAACTACCGCCGAGTCGACCTTGGGCGGCGGGCGGAACGCGGCGGCGGGAACCGTCAGAACCAGGTCGGGTGTGCTGAGAAGCTGCGTGTGAACGCTGAGGAATCCATAGTCGCGAGTTCCCGGGGTGGCGGTGAGCCTATGCGCGACCTCCTTCTGGACCAGAAAAACCGCGCGCTTGAGCAGGGGACCCAGCTCCAGGGTTTTCT
>DATMMD010000246.1:0-27862 GCA_035569875.1 Bryobacteraceae bacterium | reverse complement strand
AGCTCTGAATCTGTCTCGATCCGTGCGACGCCGCGACTCGATTAGGGCCTCGAAAGACAAACCGATCTGCCATCGGGATCGCAACCGCTCGCCACAGGCCAAAGCGAACGTTCTGCTTGAACGATTCCAGCCAGTCACTCGTCTACCCCCTATTTTTCTCGTTCGGGCCACTCTAAGGGCTAGCTGCAGACTCAAGCAACACTTACACGTTCTGGCCGAAAAATCGCTGAAGTACTCGTTGGCGATTCCCGGTGCCCCTGAGTGCATGGCGATGGCACCGTTAATTGTCTTGCGGTTCGGCTCACGGCATTCGGTTCCAACGCTCATGAAGTGCGTTGAAGCTGACTCGGGCCGTAATAGTGCTTCGGTAGTCCGAGCGTGTGCGCTCGTGTCGGCATCGTAGGGATTGGAGAATATCGCGAAGTTCGGAAGGCTGCAAGCAAGCTTCTCAAAAGCCCGTTGCCACAGGCGATACGGATGATCGAACGAATCCGGGAATACGACGAGGTGCCGGTTCGATACAAGGCTCGATTAAGCCTTCGCATGGATGCTGTAGCCGGCCGACTATACGTGGACATGAGAGGCTTGTTGACTGCGCGACTGCTGGCTCTCAGTTCCCACGCAGCAGTCACAAAGTGGATTCGCGACTGGATAGCGGAAGTACCGAGAAGCAAAGTTTCAGCCTTCGACAAGCAGCTTATCGTAAGGCTATTGTATTAGACGGCACGAACGTATGCTCTAGCGTACGTCGGCATGTCGGTGTACGTCGTGCGCGGTCGGGAATGTCGGCGATCAGGAGTCTGGGACGGATCAGGACTTAGCTACACGCCCGGCCTCGATGACGCCACTCCCCCATCCCCATCTCCAGCATTCCCCACCATTTCCAACGCCCGGCCCCTTCCACTCGCCGCCCCGCACTCTACAATCGAACTGGACCAATCCCCCCTATGAACACTGCAATGCTTTCCGAAGCTCGTCAAACCGCCAACGCCGCCAATGCCTGCCTCAGCACCGGCCCCCGCACCGCCGAGGGCAAGACCCGCTCTTCTCAGAATGCGCGCAAACACGGACTCACTGCCGCTCAGCTCGTCATCGCCCCTGAAGACCGCCAGGAATTCGACGAGCTCCTCGCCCAGCTCCAAACCGAAATCCGGCCCCAGGGCGCCCTGCAACAAATTTTGTTCGACCAGCTAGTCGCCTCCGCCTGGAATCTCAACCGCATCCTCTGTATGGAGGCCAAGCTAACGGCGTCCGCCGGAGGCTACCTCGACATCCTCGACCACCCCGAGCTGGCCGCCAAGCTCGATCGCCTCGCCCGCCACCAAACCCGCATCGAGCGCATCTTCCTTCGCTCGCTCCGTGAACTCAAATCCTTGCAGACAGACGCCGCACTCGCGCCCACGCTTCCCCCCGCCTTGATGCGAACAGCTCCACCCCTCGCGTCGAAAACGCAGATTGCAAAACGAACCCAAGCCCTGGCGCTCGCCGACCGTCTAAACGGCCCCGAAGAAGAGTACTGGTCTGGAGCCGACGCTGAAGAGGCCGCCTTACGCTCCGCTCTCGAGAACTACCAACGGCCACCAACCGAGGTCGACGCCGGCACTTGATCAATCCAAGCCGGCCACTCTAAGCTCCGTGCTCCCATAACAGGGTGTATAATCGCCACCACAGAGGTATCTATGAAAACCTGGTTGGTTGCTGGGCTGATCGCCTGGGCAATGGCGCTAGGTGCATTTCAGGCCCTCCCGAGGTGTACCGCGCTGGACCCGGAGAACGGTAAAGTCGGGGATACCATCGCCGTAAAAGGCGAGAATCTCAATAAGACCAATATTTCCGAAGTCTACTTGACGGATGGCTCCAAAGACACCAAGGCGCCCATTTCTGAACAAACCGATACGCAGATCAAATTCAAGGTGCCGGAGATTAAGCCCGGCCGCTATCACCTGGCCATGTTGACGGCCAATGGCGCTTCCATGATCGAGCAGCCAGTGGTGTTGACGGTGGAATAACCGCCGCTTCGATTTATTTCGAATCCAGCAGCATGTACGTGACGACGCTTACGGCAGCCAGTCGCTTCTCACCGTCGAACAAGTCGACGCGCGATACGAACAGTGTCTTCCCCGCGCGTAGCGAATAAGCCCGCGCTCTCATTTTCTTGCCGGTGACCGGACTGACCGGGCGCAGATAGTTGACCTTGAGTTCGGTGGTGGTGGCCGCGCGCTCGCCCTTATAAATATGAATCATGGCGTGCCACGCCGCTTCGTCCGCGATCGATGCGATCACCCCGCCATGCAGCACGCCGTTGCTGTTCAGGAAATCCTCGCGGATGGCGAATTCCACTGTGACGCCGTCGGCATGCTTGCGTACCACCCGTATCGCGAGATTGTGCTCAAAGGCCATTCCGCTATTGATCCTCAGCGGCCCGCGTGGATTACCGGGGCGCCGCCGAGTAGCGCTTGCAGGTCTGCGAAGCTCAGGCGCTGGCCATGAAAGGCATATTCGCGCAAACCGTCGATGGCGGTCCAGGTGCCGTGATAGCGGTCGTAGATGTCCGTATCGGTGGGATCGCCCCAGCTCCCATCCGGGTTTTGTTTCGAAAGCGCGTAGTCGACGCCGATGCGGATCAACGGATCGCGTTCCGTCATGCCAAAATCGCGCAGCGTGTCCAGAAATTCACCGAGCGACTCAGGGTCTTGTAGTTTGATAGCCTCTTCCAGATTGCTCGTCAGATAGTGATACTCCTCGGGCAGCCATTGAGGCGAGAGCTGGTAGCGGTTGTAATCGTTCAGCGTGTAAATGACATGTGTAATCGCATTATTGACATCGTAAAAGGCGCTGGTGCTGAGAGTCGCGCGCGCCGGATAAGGCCGCATGACCGATATCCAGCGGATCACATCTCGATAAGGGCCGCCCAGCGGGACGCCGTAGATCTCTCCCGAATAAGTGGTGATGAGAGCATCCGTCCACACATCGTAGCGATTCCGCATGCTCAGCGGCGCTCCGCAATGCCCGCAAACGGTGATGCCCCGGTCGTTCCAGTGTTGGCACTTCGCGCACTGCTTTGGAATGTCGGCCGGCGGTGGTTCTCGCGCCGGATCGAACAGCAGGAAATCGGTCACCGAATACTTGCGTACCGCTTGGCGCAGTTGCTCCTTGAAGCCTGGATCGCGCGCTCCCAACCGATCGGCGGCGTCGCTGCCAAAGAGGAGATTAGAGATCTCATCCACGTCACTCTTCGCTGGGACCATGGCATGCTTACGCCGCCATTCGAGCGCCCGTTCATGGCCCATCTGCCGCGCCATCTCGCTCAGTTTCGGATTCTTGGCCGTGGCCGAAATGCTATAGAAACACCACAGCAGATCGTGGCCCCACTCGGCGAAGACCGCCGGATCGGATGCGGTGCGATAGAGGAAGTTGAGGCCCCGTTCCAGCGCGGCGTCCCGGTTGGCGATCGTGTAGCGCGCTCCTGGCCACAAAGGCGCGCTTTCGGCCTGCAGGAAGGACGGAATCAGCAACCAGAGGGCCAGCTTTCGGGGCTGCAAGCCTCAGGTTAGCACGCGAGTCGTCGGGTTCTTGAAGTCGTCGCTGCTTGCTAGTGGGAGGAACCGTTGCTTACTTCGTAAGGCTGGCTTTGCTGGATGGTAAGCCCGGTGAACTGGCTGTGTCCATTTTGGTGGCCGTTTGAAAGCCGAACAATCGCGTTGGTGAAGAATGTGAGTGTATACCCGCTTACGGTAACGACAATACGATCAGCGGCGGAGTAGTCCGGTTCCGGGCGGCTGACACTGACATTGCTAGCAGTTAGGCCGAAAATCGCTGCGCTGTTATCGGCTGGCGTGGCGGTACCGTATAGCACCATATTCGTGATTTCGGTGGGGGAGTTCGTGGCGTCCCAAGCATTGACTGCGCCCCACCGGACCGCGCTGCGCGTGCGCTCCACCAGCGTCTGGTGGACGTAGAGGATCTCGCCGACCTCGATCATGCCGAGGAAAATGGCCAGGAAGGCCGTTAGCGTGAGGACGGACTCGACCAGCGCCTGGCCGCGCTGCCGGCGTGAACGTCGCTTGGGATGCAGGCTCAAGAGATTTTCTCCTTAAGAAGACGGCGGCGTCGGGATCCCCAGATAGGGAAAGCTCACCGACGGGTTGCCATTCAGGACGACTGTACCGAAGACGGCGTCGATCGAAAAATTGGAAATCGAAACGGTCATCTGGGTCGGAGAGCCCCCGTTGGCCGAGACCGAGAGGTTCACATTAGATGTAGACAATCCACGCAGAATCGGCGTCGCGTTATTAGCCGGGCTCGGGTTGGAATACACAACCATGTTCTGGACGGCCGTGTTGAAGTCGTTGGCTGGTGTGGAGGTGGCCGAATCGTAGGGCTTCATCGACGCGTACCGCGCTCCTTCACGGACCGCGTTTTCTAACGTGTTGTACGCGTAAAAGGCGTAGCCGAACTCGAAGGCGCCGGTAAAGATAGCAAAGAGCACCAGGAAACTGAGTGCAAACTCAATGAGGACGCTGCCCCTCTGGCCGGCTTTAGCTCTGTTAAAGCCCCTCCGTCTCATTGCGTGAGCCTCACCAGATAGCCACCCGTGCCCGTGCCGGCCGCTGCCGTGCCGGTGCCGGTCTGCTTGTAAGTCCCGATGTATTCCGCGCATATAGGAGTGCTGCCGGTTACAGCGGAATAGACGCTCGCTGGTTCAAGAAAGAAGGCTCGAATTGCTACCGCTGTGAAATTGGGCACCCCTGAATTTACCGGTACGCCGATCACTCGGCGTCCGTTGTACTGATTTAGTGCCAGATATTGGGCGTAAGTGGTCGAATTTGGATCGGTGTCCTCATTGACGCGAGCGGCCAAAGCGGCCCCTTCGGTGGTTCGATTCCCGCCCACCATCGGTACATCTTCGCCGATCGTTATTGGCGCTGATTCAGTGTCATCCACGATCTCGCCACGCAGGGCGGAAGAACTGTTACTCCCCCAAAAACCATGATCCTGAGAGGGCAAATTCTGCCAATAGCTTTGACCTTGATCGCCGGCGCAGACACTGTTGTTGTTCTGGGCCCCTCCCGAGGGATAACGAAGCGTATAAACTTGGCCGGTCTGGAATCCATAGTTCGTGGTGTCGGTCGCGTTGGGGGCAATCGGCGAAAACGGCAACAGACCATCCATGTAGGTCGTCACCATCACTTGCCCCGCCTGCGCATTTGCCGCTACGTGCATGCTGGCTTGCACAGTGACGGCCTGCAGTAAAGCCATTGGAACATCCACCCCGGCCGTCACCTGTGCGAACAGGTAGTTGGTCCCCGAGGCGGGCGTCGCGGTCCACGTAGCAGGGTCCGGCTGGTTTGAATTCGTCGCCAGCGGCTGGGCAAATTGAATGGTGGGACTCGAGATAGTCTGACTGCCGAAATTCCATTTGTTCGGTACGTTCTGGGCAGCGGACTGCGCCGCGCTGATCCCCGTCGAAGTCCCGTTTAACTGGGCAGCCGCGGCAATGGCCGCCGCATCGGCATAGGCCTGGACCTCGCTCCGAGCAACATAGGCCCGGCCGATATCCACGGCTAGCCCAGCCGCGCCCAAAACTACCGTCATGCCGAAAGCCGTGGCTACCAGCACATAGCCTTTTCTTGAATTGTTGATGGTCATTGGTAAACCCGCGTTCTCTTCCATCTCGATTGTGCGGGAACAACCACCGGATTGCCATCACGCTGGTAGGGCATGCAGGCTTAAGAAAAGCCTTTAGCTCTTAGAGGCCTGAGGTTCTACTCTAGGACTTTTGTCCTACGATACATCTCTACTTCACCACGATGGTCTTCACGTTAACGAACTCACGGATACCGTACACGCTCAACTCGCGGCCATAGCCCGAGTTCTTGACGCCGCCGAACGGCAGCCGTGGGTCCGAGACCACCATGCCGTTAATGAACACCATTCCGGCATCTATCTCATCCATGAACTTTTGTTGCTCGGCTTCGTCATTGGTCCAGGCGCTGGCGCCCAGCCCGAAATCGGTATCGTTGGCCAGCCGGATCGCCTCATCGATACCCTTAGCGCGCAGTAGCACTGCGACCGGACCGAACATCTCCTCGGTGTAGGCCGGGGTGTCCTTTTTGACGTCGGTCAATACCGTCGGAGCGTAGTAGTTTCCCGGACGATCGAGCTTGTGTCCGCCCGTCAGAACGCGGGCGCCCTTCGCGACTGAGCGGCGAACCTGGTCGTCTAAATCCGCCAGAATATCGGGAGTCGCCAGCGGGCCGAGCTGAGTGCTCTCTTCCATCGGGTCGCCAACTTTGGCATGCTCCATAGCGTCTACGAAACGGCGTTCGAAATCGCCGGCGATGCGCTGGTCGACAATAAAGCGCTTGGCGGCGATGCAGGATTGTCCGTTGTTAATAAGGCGCGCTTGAACCGCCATCTGCACGGTCTGATCGAGATCAGTGCTCGGCATGACGATGAAAGGATCGCTTCCGCCAAGTTCGAGCACGGTCTTCTTGATTTGCTTTCCGGCTTGGCTGGCAACCTGGCGCCCAGCCGGTTCGCTGCCGGTCAAGGTCACGGCCTTGACCCGCGGATCGTCGATCACGCGCTGCACCGCGCCGGATCCGATCAGGAGTGTTTGGAAAACATCGCGAGGAAAGCCCGCGCGGCGAACAATGTCCTCGATGGCGAGCGCCGACTGGGGCACATTGGAGGCGTGCTTCAACAGGCCGGTGTTGCCTGCCATCAGAGTCGGAGCCAGAAAGCGGAACACCTGCCAGAAAGGAAAATTCCAAGGCATCACCGCCAGCACCGGGCCGATTGGCCGATAACGAATGAAACTGGCGCGCACGCCGGTTGCCACGGGTTCGTCGGCCAGCAGCTCCTCGCCGTTCTCCACGTAATAGCGGCAACCGCGCGCACACTTGACCGCTTCGTCGACGGCAGCTCTCAACGGCTTGCCCATTTCGAGAGTCATCAACCGCCCGAATTCATCTTTCTCTCTTTCCAAAATCTCGGCAGCGCAGGTCATCCAGCGAGCGCGATCGCGAAACGACGTGTGCCGATAGCTACCGAACGCCACGGATGAGCGCTGCAGTTTGTCATCCAACTCTGGTTCAGTCAATGCTTCGAAAGTGCGAATGGTTTCGCCGGTGGCGGGATTGACGGTAGCGATCATATCTGCTCTTATCTCATGATCGCACTAGGCTTCGGCGAAGATAATAGGTTGTGGCGGCGACAACGGACAAACTTGAGCGTCTCGATCCCGAAGATGCCGCTAATTTGCTGATGAGTATTCCGTTCGAGGAGCAGCAGATTCTGTTCCGCAAGTTACCGGCCGAGTTCGCCGCTAAGCTGGCCGGTATTTTTCCGTACTATCACACTTACGTGTTGTTACATTCTTTGCCCATCCAAGAGATGCGCGCGATCGTCGACAAAATGAACCCCGGCGAACGCATGCACTTCTTCGATGAGCTTCCCGAGGAAGCCTGGCAGCGGCTGATGGACGAGCTTTCGCTGGAAGCAGAAGAGCCAGCATTCTCGAAAGCTTCCCATGCGGTAGTTGAGACAGCGCCAGAGCCTTCGGCCGCAGCCCTCGAACCTATCATCGAAGCCCGCCAGATCGAGAAAGCATTCGAGCGCCCGGACGGCGGACAGGCGCAAGTGATCGCCAGCATGGATCTGCGCGTCGAACCTGGAGTGATCACGGCGCTGCTGGGGCCTTCGGGCTCGGGTAAATCTACATTGTTGCGAATTCTTACAGGACTGACTCCGCCCACTCGCGGCCAGGTGCTCTGGCACGGCCAGCCCTTGGCGGAATCCAATCCGAATGTCGCTATCGTGTTTCAGAGCTTCGCATTATTTCCATGGCTCACGGTTCTGGAAAATGTCGAAGTTCCGTTACTTGCGCGCGGCATGTCGCACGTCGAACGGCATCGCAGGGCACTGCGGACGCTCGGGACAGTTGGATTGCGGGGGTTCGAAAATGCTTATCCGAAAGAGCTCTCCGGTGGAATGAAGCAACGGGTTGGGTTCGCGCGCGCTTTAGCGGTCGAACCCGAGATTCTCTTCATGGACGAGCCATTCTCAGCTCTGGATGTTCTGACGGCCGAGAACCTGCGCGGTGAAGTAATGGAACTATGGCTTGGGAAGAAAATCCCCACGCGCAGCATCTTCATGGTGACCCACAACATCGAGGAAGCGGTTCTACTAGCGGACCGGATCATCGTTCTGGATCGAAACCCTGCCAGGATACGGGCGGATTTCCGGATTCCGTTGGCGCAGCCGCGCGAGAAGAGCTCGGCAGAATTCCTTCTGTATGTGGACTATATCTACAAACTGATGACCGAGCCGCTCCTGAAAGTAGAACCTCCGTCGGCTTCCGGGCGCCCGGCCAAGACTCCTTACCCGATGCTGCCACACTCTCGCCCGGGCGGCATCGCCGGATTGCTCGAGTTGCTGAATGACCACGGCGGCCGGGAAGACCTTTATCACGTGGCCGAGCAGCTGGTGATGGAGGTGGACGATCTGCTGCCTATTGTCGAAGCTGCCGGTCTGCTCTCGTTCGCCGTCTCCGACAAGGGCGATCTCCAGATCACTCCATTAGGCAAGGAGTTCGCCGAGGCAGATATTGCCACCCGCAAGAGGATCTTCCGGGAAGCCGCGCTGGCCCATGTCCCATTGCTCCAGCAGATGCACAGCGCGCTGCTCAGTAAGTCCGACCATTCGCTGCCGCTGGAGTTCTTTCGAGATGTTCTGGACGAGCATTTTCCGCGCGAGGAAGTGCAGCGTCAGATTGAAACAGCGTTGGATTGGGGCCGGTATGGCGACATTTTTACCTATGACTCCGAAGCGGACCGGCTGGCGTTGTATCAACCCGCAACGGTTCTGGAATCCGGCGGTGAATCCTGGGGACACTGATCGTCCAGCCACCCCGGCGATCTTCAGCCGCCACGACTGGCGCTTCGGCCAAGTCATCGCAGGCATTCTTACTGCTGCGCGATCTGCCCGTGCTGCTGGCGGGGCTGGCATTGTTCTACACTTTGCTATCGCTGGCTCACTCCTGGGCCGGCCCGGTTAGTGCTCAGAACGCAATCGACCTGCGCCCGTCGGCCTTGCCCAAATATGCGCTGTTCTCGGTGGGCCGCATCGCCATCGCTTATCTGTTCAGCCTGACAATCACGCTGGTATACGCTTACGTCGCCGCTCATAATGCCAAAGCCGAGCGTTTCTTGATCCCTCTACTCGACACGCTGCAATCCATCCCGGTCTTGAGTTTCCTTCCCGGCGTGATGCTCTCGATGGTTGCGCTGTTTCCGACACGACAGTTGGGCGTAGAGCTCGGGTCCATCCTGCTAATTGTTACCGGCCAAGTCTGGAACATGATTTTTAGTGTCTACTCGTCGATCAAGGCCATCCCGCGTGAGCTGCTGGAGGCCTCGCAAATTTATCGGTTGAGCTGGTGGCAAAAGTTTCTACAACTAGAGTTGCCGTACGCGGCTATAGGATTGGTGTGGAACTCGATGATGTCGGTGGCGGGCGCCTGGTTCTTTCTGATGGCTTGCGAGATGTTCACTCTCGGAAACCGGGACCTGCGGCTGCCCGGTCTGGGTTCCTATCTGCAAACCGCGGCCAACGCCGGTAATACGCGAGCAATTGTTTGGGGGCTGGCGGTCATGATCGCGGTGATTGTTCTGATCGATCAACTGGTCTGGCGCCCGATCATCAGCTGGAGCGAAAAGTTCAAGTTTGAACAGGTGGAGGCCTACCAGAGTCCTCGCTCGCCCGTTCTCGATTTCCTGCGGCGATCGCGTATTTTGCACCGCGCCGCTCGGATGTTTGTATCGCCGGCGCGCGAAGCACTAGCGCTGCGTTTTGCAAAGACAGCTGGCGTGGCGACAGTGGACAACCGGAAATCCACAGGCAGAAAATGGCTGGTCCGAGCGATGCTCATGGCCGGGTTACTCGCGCTCGGTTATGCAATGGTCCGGATGAGCATGATGCTGGGTATGCTTTCCGGGCCGGATCTCGCAGACATCTTCCGGGGCACCGGCGCTACTTTTCTCAGAGTCGAGCTCACATTAGTTTTGGCGGGCCTGTGGACCATTCCGGCGGGAGTATTCATCGGATCACGGCCCCGTCTGTCTACTATCGCCCAGCCGATCGCGCAAGTTGCTGCGTCGGTGCCTGCTACCGCCCTATTCCCGATTGTCATGTTGTTTCTGATCCGTATTGGCGGCGGGCTTGGGATCGGGTCTATCGTTTTGCTGATGCTGGGAACGCAGTGGTACATCTTGTTCAATGTGATCGCGGGAGCAAGCGCCATTCCTACGGACCTGAAAGAGGTCTGTAACATTTTTCACCTTAGTAAAATTGAACGCTGGCGCAGGCTGATTCTGCCGGCCATCTTCCCTTACGTCCTCACCGGTTTCGTCACCGCTTCGGGCGGAGCATGGAACGCGAGCATCGTTGCGGAATATTTCCGGTTTCAGGGCAAAACGATCTCGATAACCGGGCTCGGAGCTTTGATTAGCCGAGCGACGGATAGCGGGAACTTCCCGGTCTTGCTAGGCGCAACGGTTGTGATGGCATCGTTAGTTGTTGCGGTCAACCGGCTTTTATGGCGGCGCCTGTATGTCCTCGCATCAACGCGTTACAAGCTAGAGAACTGAAATCCCAGTGTGTTGCAGGGGCAGAGATCTTTTGTAACAGAACCGCACGCGGATCATCCACCATACAGGAGCGTTTCTAGCTTGCGAATTGCTCAAGTCGCGCCTTTATATGAGAGTGTCCCTCCCGCCCTTTATGGAGGAACCGAGCGCGTCGTCTCATATTTGACCGAGGAACTGGTGCGCCAAGGTCATGAGGTAACACTGTTTGCCAGCGGTGATTCAACTACCGCCGCGAAACTGATCGCTCCGTGCAAACGTGCGTTGCGGCTAGATCCCGACTGTCAGGATTCGCTTGCATATCACATGATCATGCTGGAAGAGGTTTTTCGGCGCGCGCACGACTTCGATGTTGTCCATTTTCATATCGACTATCTGCATTTTCCGGTTTCGCGCCGCACCCGCGTCCCGAACATTACGACGCTACACGGCCGGCTGGATCTACCCGAACACGGGGCAGTTTACCGCCAGTTTCCGGATATGCCGCTGATATCCATCTCGAACGCGCAACGGGAGCCTTTACCAAATATGGTGTCGTGGCGGGCCACTGTTTATCACGGGCTGCCGGACGAATTGTACCGTTTCGAGCCGCGTCCCGGAAAGTACTTGGCGTTCATCGGACGTATTTCGCCGGAAAAGGGGCTCGATCGCGCGATCGAAGCGGCCATTCGAACCGGAATGCCGATCCGCATAGCCGCCAAGGTCGACAAAGTAGACCGCGCTTACTTCGAGGCCACGATCAAGCCTATGCTGGACCATCCTCTGGTGGAATACATCGGGGAAATCGGCGAGGGCGAGAAGCAGGAGTTTCTGGGCGGCGCTTATGCGCTCATGTTCCTGATCGATTGGCCGGAGCCGTTTGGTTTGGCTATGATCGAGGCGTTGGCCTGTGGCACTCCGGTGATCGCATTTCGACGCGGCTCGGTTCCTGAAGTCATTGATGACGGCACCACGGGCTTTATTGTGAGTAACGTGGATGAGGCGGTGGAAGCGATTCTCCGAGTCGCGAAATTGAATCGAGCAGATTGCCGGAAAGCAGTCGACGGGCAGTTCTCCAGCTACCGCATGGCCAAGGACTACTTGATTCAATATGCCGGCTTGCAGACCGAGGACCCGTTGCTTTCCGAAATAACTTCGCATGCTCCCTTTAGATGAAATCTTAAAGACCAACGGCCAGTATTATATTCAGGCGAGATCCGCCCCAAGTCCGGAGTTGACGCGGGTTCTGAAACAGGATGACACGTTTGGGGTTTTCGATGAATACGGCGATGTAGACGCCGGAGCACGGCCCCAGGAAGGAATTTTCAGCCGGGGCACGCGTTACCTATCTTGTTTGAAGCTAGAGTTCCTGCGCGGCCGTCCGCTGTTGTTGAGCTCCACCATCCGGCGCGATAACGTGCTATTCGCGGCCGACCTGACGAATCCGGACATCAGCACCGAAGGCAAAGTGCTCCTGCATCGCGGCACACTGCATATCTATCGCACTCAGTTCCTGTGGCAGGACCGGCTGTACATGTCGCTTCGGGTTCGGAACTTCGCGCTGACGCCGGTGGAGATGAGCTTTGGACTCGAATTCGGCGCGGACTTCGCGGATATCTTCGAGGTGCGCGGCGAAAAGCGCGAGCACCGCGGCTTGTTGCACGAAGCTCAACTTGACACACGCAGCGGGAAGGTTGTCCTCGAATACGAAGGACTGGACGGCGTCGTGCGCCGAACGATCGTCGGATCGTCTCCGCAGGTGCAGGTCCAGGTGACATTGCCGTCCGCCCTACATTTTTCCCTCCGGCTCGCGGCGGGAGAAGAACAGTCCTTCGAATTTACCTTCGCTTTTGAAATTGGCAACCAAGCATTGGTCATTCCCGGATTTACGGAGAGTCTGGAGAGCGCCGCGGCTGCGCTTTCTGGTCCGGATCGGGTTCCACCCATCATCAGCACTTCCAATCTGCAGTTTGATACCTGGATCGAACGGTCGCGTGCCGATCTCAACATGCTGCTTACCGCAGGGCCTTGCGGAAGCTACCCCTATGCCGGAGTCCCGTGGTTCAGCACGCCGTTTGGACGAGACGGGATCATCACGGCTCTGCAATGTCTGTGGGTCTTCCCATCGATGGCGCGAGGCGTACTTTCGTACCTCACTGCTACGCAGGCGAAAGAGTTCTCGGCGGAGCAGGATGCCGAGCCGGGCAAAATCCTGCATGAAGCGCGAGAGGGCGAGATGGCGGTGCTGGGAGAGATACCGTTTCGGCGCTATTACGGCAGCGTGGACGCCACGCCGCTTTACCTGATACTGGCCGGCGCCTACTATCGGCGGACCGGCGACCTCGAGTTCATCCAATCTATTTGGCCGGGCATCGAGCTGGCATTGAACTGGATCGATCAATATGGCGATCTGGATCAGGATGGGTTTGTAGAGTACCATCGCAAGTCTCCTACGGGGCTGGTGCAGCAAGGTTGGAAGGATTCCCAGGATTCTGTATTCCACGCAGACGGAACTTTAGCCGAGTCACCAATCGCGCTTTGTGAAGTGCAAGGGTACGTGTACGAGGCCAAGCGCGGAATGGCCGAGGTTGCCGCGGCACTCGGGCGTCCGGAGATGGTGCGTCGATTATCGGAGGATGCGCGTCTCTTGCAAGAGCGATTCGAGCAGGCTTTCTGGTCGGACCGAATCGGCAGCTACGCGCTCGCTCTGGATGCTTTGAAACGGCAATGCGAAGTCCGGGCGTCGAACGCAGGCCATTGCCTGTTCTGTGGAATTGCCAGTCCGGCACGCGCGCGGCTCGTGGCGGAGCAACTGACATCCGATAATTTTTTCAATGGATGGGGAATCCGAACCATTGCCGAAGGAGAGGCCCGCTACAACCCCATGTCGTATCATGACGGGTCCGTGTGGCCGCACGATAATTCGTTAATAGCCGCCGGTTTCGAAAAGTATCGCCTGACCGACCTGTCGGCGAAGGTAATGGCCGGACTGTTCGAGGCGGCGGCTCAATTCGAACTCGATCGGCTCCCGGAATTGTTCTGCGGATTTGCCAAACGCGCGGGGAAAGCACCGACGTCGTACCCGGTGGCGTGCTCCCCGCAGGCATGGTCCGCGGGCGCGGCGTTTCTTCTATTGCAGTCTTCGATTGGGCTCTCGATCGACGCAGTGCGGAAGCAGATTGTATTGACCAGGCCGGTCTTGCCCGAATTTCTGGAGCAGGTCAGAGTCCGTAACCTGGTGGTCGGCAACGCGTCGGCTGATCTTATGCTCTTCCGTTCGGGCCACGCGGTGGCGGTGACGGTAGAGCGGCGGGACGGCGAGGTCGATGTCGTGGTCCTCAATTAAGTGCGACTTCGTAACAATTAAGTAACCGAGTCTTTCCTGGGGCGAGAAGAGTCCAACAAACGGGGAGGCGCGTATGAAGCGCATTGTAATTCAGAGTCTCGTGGGGTCAGCCGTACTGCTATTCGGTCTGACCGCCGGTGCTCAAACGACTCCTGAGCAGTTTGTTAGCCCGTTCCATAGCCCAGATCAATATGAGCTTGCGCACTCCAGGTTTAACAAGCTCAGTGCTGATCTTCAACAAGCTCGATCGCATGATTCGTTGAACAATGCCATGTTCGACCGTGCCCAAGCCGCCCTTCGCGTACTGGAACAGAACTGGGACTCGGGCCACTACGAGAGCCGTCAAATTGAGGGAGCAATCACTGCGATTCAGACGGTTCAGCGAGATAGCCGCTTGATGCCTCAAGATGTTCACGCACTCGCAGACGACCTGAGCCAGTTGCTGGATTTCCGGACAGAATACTATTGAGGCTCCGCGGGCCTGCGGGACGCGAAACTTTCTTGAAGCGGCACAGCCAGTGCGGTACCCGCCTGTTCGATAGCCTGCAGCATTCTTAATAGAAGCTCCTGCTGAAGCGCGAGAAATTCGTCATAATCCGCTGTTGTCACGTACGCCACTGCGTCGATATCGAGCGAATAGGAACCTACGCCGACGAAACGCACGGGCAAAGCTCCCGTTTCGACTTTGGGGTGGCTCTTCAAGATCTCACTTAATGACGTAAGCACCTGCATTAACTGGTCTGAGGTCGTGTCCCTGCGGAGATTGAAGGTTGGATGGAACCAGATTTTGTCCCTTTCGGAAATGTTCTCCAATGCGACCGAGGAGAATTGGCTGTTGGGCACGCTAATAATGGTCCGGTCCGGCGTGCGAATCCGCGTGGAGCGCAGCCCAATATGCGTAACCGTGCCGGTACGGTCACCAAAGCGGCAGACGTCGCCCACCAGAACCGGGCGATCTCCGATTATAGAAATTCCTCCGAACAGGTTCTCGATCGTTTTCTGCGCGGCCAACGCAACCGCGAGTCCGCCAACTCCAAGTCCCGCGAGAATGGCGGATGTATTGTAGCCCCATATGCTGAGTACGCTGAGAATTGCGAAAAGGAAGATCAACAATTTCGTGACTTGCCGGCCCAGCGGGAGCACGGAATAGCTCATTGCGGACAAGCGGGGATCAAGCCGGGAACGCCAACGTTCTGTCACCAGGTCGATCACGACCGCCGCGGCCCATGCGACCGCGAGAAAGAAAATCAGACCGAGCGCTCTCTCAACGTACAATCGAGCCAACGTGGCCAAAGGCGCCAGTTCCATGGCTGCTCTGAACGCGGCTACGGCCAAGACAATCCGCAATGGACCGCGAAATGCCGAGGCGTCGGTCACCGGCCGAAGGGCGAACACCAGGGCCCAGGATAAGAGTCCCGATAGCATCCAGATCACTATTGCCATGATGATGAGAGCGATCCAGCGCCAGACTGGCGTGTCGGCGATCTCGAACTTAACCAATTGTTGCGGGAGCTTCTTCTCGAACGGAGTCTCCGATACGACTTCATGCGCCTTGGGGATCAACGGGATGCTATCAGATGCTACAAGCCAGGCGTTGAAGCCGGGTTTGAGTGCGACACGTTCCAGTTGCAGCTCGACTTTTTGTCCGTCGACCTGAAAGGTATCGAGCCGCTCCCTGTTAGATGGAAGATCGTCGGATTGGTCTCCCTCCGGATCGCGGCTAAGCATGGTGATGTCAAACGGAGTGTCGTCGAGCAGATCCTCCAATTGGCGTGCCAGGTCGGAGCCCTGTTTTGCCCGCTCCATCGTAGACATTTTTCGTAAGTCGAGATAACGAGCCGCCTTCGGATAGTCACGGGCGTGACAAGCCTCGAGGAAATGGAAGACAGAGTCTTGCGGCGTGTTCCGGCCCAAGGGATCGTTCTCTTGTGAAGCTGGCGCTTGGGGAGTTGGCGTCTGCGCCCCAAGAGCACTGGCGAGTAGGATGACAACCAAGAATCGGGTCATATTCTAACTTCAACAAAAACCGGAGACGTGCGTGTGTGCTAGGCCAGCCGCCCAAACTCGCTCACGCCGGAGGACTCTGCGCTTCGATAGAATAGTCGGCCATGACGAGTCTGATTTCAGCTACCCAGCATCGCCGCGCCTTCCTTCGATTCCTGGCCGGAAGCCCGTATGTCGCAACCTTGGGCGGGGCCTACGCGTTTGCACAGAAGACGGCGGAACTGGCCGACGTCATCATGGATCCGAAAGAGGCCTTCAGCGTTATGGACTTCGAGGAGGCCGCGCGCCGAAAGGTGCTGCCCGGCCACTGGGCGTACATGAAGAGCGGCGTGGATGACGACGCGACGCTCCACGCCAACCACGAAGCATACAAACATATCCAACTGCGGCCGCGACGGCTACGGGACGCGACCAAGGTGGACATGCGAACCGAGCTGTTCGGCACCGCCTACAACAGCCCCATCTTTACTTGCCCCACCGGCGGCGAGTGCTCGTTTCATCCGGACGGTGAGCTGGCGGTGGCGCGCGCGACGAAAGCGCGAGGGACTATGCAGATCCTATCTACGGCTACTTCCACCGGCGTGGAGGACGTCATCAGCGCGCACGGAATACCGGTCTGGTATCAGCTCTACGCTCCGACTTCGTGGGAAGCCTGCGAAAAGATCGTGAAGCGCGTGCAGGCGGCCGGGTGTCCGGTGATCGCGCTTACCGTCGATAACACCACGGGGCGAAACAGCGAAACATACATGCGAACGCGGCCGAAAGACCTGGGGCAGTGCAAGGGCTGCCACGCCGGCGGAGCGGGGCCGTCAACCAGCGAGCGCAAAATGTACGACGGTATTAATATGACCGGGGTAGGCGGACAGAATCCGGCCATGACCTGGGAGTTCGTAGACCGGCTGCGCAAAGCTGTCACGGTGAAACTGATTATCAAGGGTATCGATACCAAGGAGGATGCGCGGCTGTGTGTCGAACATGGGATCGACGGGATCCTGGTTTCGAACCACGGCGGCAGGTCCACGGAAACGGGTCGAGCCACCATCGAGGCGCTTCCCGAGGTGGTCAATGAGGTCGGCACTCGAATTCCGGTATTTGTCGACGGAGGGGTCCGGCGCGGGACGGACGTGTTCAAAGCGCTGGCGCTGGGTGCCAAGGGGGTCGGGATTGGACGGCCATTTCTCTGGGGTTTGGGAGCCTTTGGACAGGCCGGCGTCGACAGGGTGCTGGAGATCCTGCAGGCCGAGTTGAAACTGGTGATGGGGAACTGCGGCACTCAGAACATCGCCGCCATCGACCGATCTTACGTGGCCACGCCGGAATGGCGCCTTTGAGTAACCGTGACAAGAGGAACCGAGGGATGAGGCTTTCCATCGAAAAAGGTGACGGTTTCCCAAAATTTTTGTATTCTGAGTAAAGGATTATCCGCAAATATGCGCTTCTTCCTCTTAGCTCTGTCGCTGCCTGTGTTCGGCGGCTCGGTTCAAGGAATTCATAACTTTTATCAGGTTGACGAGCATGTATACCGTGGCGCTCAGCCGACCGATGAAGGGTTCCAGTATCTGGCCAAGATCGGCGTGAAAACGGTAATCGATCTGCGGGGTGCCGGCGAGGGGCGCAGGAACGAGGAAAGCGTCGTCACGGCAGCCGGGATGAAGTACATTAACATTCCGATGACTGGGCTGACACCGCCTTCGGAAGCTGAGATTACCAAGATTTTGGGAATGCTTGAAGACGGCACGACAGGTCCGGTCTTCGTACACTGCCAGCGTGGAGCGGATCGCACTGGCGCGGTGATCGCGTCTTACCGGATCGAGCATGACGGATGGGACAACGCTCGCGCGCTGAAAGAAGCGATGGCCAACGGCATGAGCTTTTTCCAGATCCCGCGGCAGAGCTTCATTCGCAACTTCCAACCGCGGAAGATTGAAGCCAAAAGCGTCGAAACCAAGACCGTCGAAGCAAAGACCGTTGAAGCCCAGAGCGGGGAGGCTGTCACTGTACAACCTGCCGCAGCTGCGGCGGCGACCGCGCAGTAAGTTATTCCACCCGCTCGCGGGCCTCTGGTTCCGACCACCCGATCCCAGCATCCACGCTGTCGTTCTTAGTATCATGGCGGAGGCAGGAACCACCAGCGCCATGAGGAGGATACAGAAGTGAGTCGATGGGTCAGGTTGGCCGCGGCGGTCACCGCGATGATCATGATCGGAAACCTGCAGTATGCCTGGACCATGTGCGTCCAGCCGATGATGGCCGGAACGGGCTGGAAGCTGTCTCAAGTGCAGTGGGGCTTCACTGTTTTTATCGCGGTGATGACTTGGGCGATGCCGCTTTCCGGCTGGTTGATCGACCGTCTGGGTCCGCGAGCTTTCATGACGATGGCGGGTGTGCTGTGTGGCGTGGGCTGGGGCTCGCTCGGTTATGCCCGTAGTCTGCCCGAGTTTTATCTTTTGTATGGCATCGCCGGTTTGGGGAATTCGTTCGTCTACTGCTGCTCGACTGCGTTGGGGTTGAAGTGGTTCCCAGACAAGCGCGGCATAGCCTCCGGACTTATCGCCGCGGGTTATGGCTCTGGCGCTGCTTTCTTCAATCCGGTTTTCGGATATCTCATCAAGGCGGACGGCTACCGATACACTTTCGTTTTGACGGGCGCTATCCTGGGGGTCCTAATTCTCTGCGCAGGCCAATTTCTGAAATATCCACCTATGGGATTTGTGCCTGCTCCTCCGCCGGGTGTTCAGCCGAAGATCCGCAGGCACAACGAGCAATTCAATTCCTGGGAAATGCTGAGGACGCCGCAATTCTACGTGCTGTACGTGATGATGCTGATGGTGGGCATCGGCGGACTGATGGCGACGGCTCAGGTGGCTCCGGTGGCGCGCAATTTCAAGATCGGCGCGGCCGCGCTGGCGATCGCACTGTCGCTGAATCCTCTGGGGAACGGGTGCAGCCGGTTCTTCTGGGGCTGGATCTCCGATTCGCTGGGGCGTGAACGTACCATGGCGGTGGCGTTCTTTCTGCAGGCGATCTTCCTGGCCAGCGTGGTGACAATTGGGCGCTGGGGCAACACGTGGTTCGTGGTAACGATGGCGCTGGTGTTCCTGACCTGGGGCGAGTTGTACGTGCTATTCCCGGCCGTGCTCGCGGACATGTTTGGAGCACGCCACGCCGCCTCCAACTACAGCTTCCTCTACAGCACGAAGGGCTTGGCTTCGATTCTCGCCGGCGGATTGGCAGCGATGCTTTTCGAGCGGACGGGTTCCTGGGACTATGCGTTCTATGGAAGCGCCGTGCTCGCGCTGCTGGCTGCTTTGGGCGCCATCGGACTACGCGGGATGCCGCTGCCAAAGAAGCCACTGCCCGTCGAAGCTACAGCGGCGGCTGGGCAATACGGCGCGCCTGCCGGAAATCAGGCGTAAGTGGAAAACCGTTCCGGCTCAGGTGAAGGTATTCCCGGAAAGCGGCAGGCCGTTCTCGCGCCGAATGCCCGTCCGCTTCCAGGCAGAGATTGATCGCATCGCCATGGAGCAAGGGCTTGCGGGCACGGATGACTACCTCAACCGTGGCGTTGGACGGCCAAGCTGGAACGGCCGGGCGATCCTGCCGAGATTCTGGGCGCGCTGATCCAGGAACTGGAAGCCGATTGGGACTCCGGCGGTTCGGAATGAGGAAATGAAAATCCTGATATTCGGACGCGGAGTGATCGGGACACTCTACGGCTGGGCTTTGGAAAAAGCGGGTCACTCGGTGGAATTCTACGTCCGGCCGGGTCGAGCCGCGGAGTACGGGTCCGTTTTGCCATTGAAGTTCTGCGATGCCCGAACCAAACTTAAGGGTGAACTGGTCGAAGAGAATTGGGCCATTCGCATGCGGGAAGACCTTCCCGCCGATCACGACTACGAGCTCATCCTAGTCAGCGTGCAGCACTATAGATTCGACGAGACGGCGGCTTACCTCCGTCCTCGCGCTGGTAAGGCGACTCTCCTGATCTTCAACAACTTCTGGAAAGACCCTCAGGCGTCGGCATCTTCGCTGCCCATGGACCAGATAGCCTGGGGTTTCCCGGGGGCCGGCGGAGGGTTCAGTAAGGACGGGGTGCTGAGCGGCGCCCTTTTTCACAGGGTCGAGTTCGGAACCTTCGGCGCCAATCCGACGGAAAGAGAGTTGGCGGTTTATGATCTGTTCCGGAAGAGTGGTTTCAAGATTCAACAACACCGCGACTTCCGGGGATGGCTGTGGGGCCATTTCGTCCTGGACGCCGGGCTCCTCTCGCAGGCCTTACAGGCAGGCGGGTCGATGAAGCTGGTGATGGCGTCAACCTCCCACGGCAGGAACGCGATTCTCAATATCCGCGAGCTCTTGCCTGTGTTGCAGGCGAGAGGTGTCGATCTGAAAGCCCACGCTGAGTTGGCCATCGCTAAATTGCCGCCCTGGCTGGGCAGTATGGCGCTCCAGATGATCGTGAAATTCTATGCTCCCGCACGAGCCATAGTTGAGAGTCACGCGAACCCGGAAGAGTTGCGGCGAGTCTGCCGCGACGTGCTGGATGAAGCTCGCCGGCTCGGGATCAGCGTTCCCCGGCTCGAGGCGGCAGCGCCGTTATTTCCAAGCGAGTTCTATAGTGAAACCAGGGCCCTTTAGGAGCATATTCGCGAACCACATTTCAGAGACCCATCTGAGACGATTGCCCTTGGTTGTACACAAAGTGTCGCACGTCCACGTTGCAGTAGTTTCGTGATCGCGATCTCGAAAAATCAGCTTTTGGGACTCACAATGCGCGAGCCATGTTCGGAATTGCTGGTTAAGTGGTAAGAGTCCACTCGATCGAGTGCAGGAAAAGGAAGCGGATATCCTGGGAATCCGGCTTAAGGGCGTCCTTTACAGATACTGATAGGCCTGGAGCGTCAGGAAGTCGGTCAACTCTTCGCTGAGCATCATCTGCTCGAACAATTTCGCTGCTTGCGGGAACTTGCTGGTGTCGTAACGCGGTCCCAACTGGGAGCGAAGGCTTTCGAGCACGGACGTGATGGTGTCGCGCACTAATTGGCTGGTCACTTTGCGGCCGTCGCTGAGCTGAGCGCCGTGATGGAGCCACTGCCACACCTGCGTGCGCGAGATTTCCGCCGTCGCGGCGTCTTCCATCAGGTTGTAGATTGGAACGCAGCCATTGCCACCCAGCCAGGACTGCAGATACTGAATTCCGACGTCGACATTCATCCGCAGGCCTTTTTCGGTGATCTCGCCTTGCGGAACTTTGAGGAGATCGGCGGCGGTGATGTGAACGTCCTCGCGCTTGACGTTTATCTGATTGGGCGTTTTCATGTGCTCGTCGAAAATCTGCTTGGCAATAGGAACCAAGCCAGGATGGGCCACCCAGGTACCGTCGTGTCCGGCTTTCACTTCGCGCAGTTTGTCTTGCCGCACTTTATCGAGGGCCGACTCATTCGCCGCCGGATCGTTCTTGATCGGAATCTGCGCGGCCATGCCGCCCATGGCGTGAATTTCGCGGCGATGGCAGGTCTGTATCAGCAATTCAACATAAGCCTTCAGGAAGGCGCGGTCCATGGTGACCTGCGAGCGGTCCGGAAGCAGGAAGGATTTATGATTTCGGAATACTTTGATGAAGCTGAAAATGTAGTCCCAGCGTCCGCAGTTGAGGCCCGAGGAATGTTCGCGCAGCTCGTAGAGGATCTCGTCCATTTCAAAGGAGGCCAGAATGGTTTCGATCAGCACCGTGGCTCGGATGGTCCCGCGCGGAACGCCGATATGGTCCTGCGCATACAGGAACACGTCGTTCCACAGCCGGGCTTCGAGATGACTCTGCATCTTCGGCAGGTAAAAATACGGGCCGGTGCCCTTGGCGAGCAGTGTCTTGGCATTGTGGAAGAAATACAAGCCGAAATCCATCAGCGAGCCGGAGATGGGCGCGCCGTCGACCTTCAAATGCCGTTCGATCAGATGCCAGCCTCGGGGGCGAACCAGCAGCACCGCCGGCTTTGGGCCGAGCGCGTACTCTTTGCCTTCCGGACTCTTATAGCGGATGTCTCCACGGACGGCGTCGGTCAGATTCGCTTGCCCCGAGATGACGTTGTCCCAGGTGGGAGAGTTCGAATCCTCGAAATCGGCCATGAACACGTTGGCGCCTGAATTTAGCGCATTGATGATCATTTTGCGATCCACCGGGCCGGTGATCTCGACGCGGCGGTCCATCAGGTCCTTGGGGATGGGCGCGACCTTCCACTCGGCCTTGCGAATCGATGCGGTCTCCGGAAGAAAATCCGGGAGCTGGCCGGCATCGATCGCTTGTTGGCGCGCCACGCGCTTTTCGAGTAGTTCCAGGCGCCGGGCATCAAAACGATGGTGCAACTCGGTGAGGAACCGCAAGGCTTCGGGTGTGAGGACGGATTCAGCGTTGGGATCAGCCGGGGCTTCAATGGAAATGGAGCGTGAGGATTGAGGGACGGTCATTGTGCCTTTATGGTGACGCCGCTGAACCGATTTTGTCAAACCCGGGCCAATCGCGCTGTGGCTGTTACCTCGAATATACCTCAGCAAATCACTGGGAACTAAAGGCTTCTACTGGTTTTGATAGTACTAATAGAACCTCACAAAAAGGTCGTACTTCTCTCGAAGCGTGATAAAATTAACCATCGCCCTCTAGCTCTGTTTAGCAGGACGTCTGACCGCGGTGTGTATGACTTGGGACCGTTTCGCGGATGATGGGCTCTCGGCTCGAAGTGTGTCCGATTTTTCTGGCGCACGATTGGGCATCCGCTCGCTTAGCCGTCTGGAGATACTAGATGCCGTTTGAGTGTCCGGTCTGTCAGACCAGCAATCCCGACAGTTCCGCCGCGTGCGGCAAATGCGCCACCCCTAACCCTTTCGTGACGAGTGCGGGCGATTCCGGCGAGCGGACCATCGCAGCACCCTTTGAAGGTTCGAATCCTTTGACTGGCGGCCTCACCACGCCGCTCGATTCCGCGATGGGCTCTCCGGGTGCCGCGGCGGCTGCCTCGCGCGCGCGGGCGGCTTCCGGAGCGACGCTGTTCCCAGGAGCGAAACTGGCCGGCCGCTACGAAATCCTAAAAATGCTGGGCGAAGGCGGCATGGGAACCGTCTACAAGGCCAAGGACACGGAGCTGGATCGCCTGGTCGCGTTGAAAGTGATTCGTCCCGAATATTCGAATCATCCGGAGACAATCCGGCGGTTCAAGCAGGAATTGATCCTGGCCCGCCAGATCACGCATCGCAACGTGATTCGGATCTTCGATCTCGGCATTGCCGAGAACTTCAAATTCATCACCATGGATTATGTCGAGGGCCGGGACCTCAGCAAAATCCTTTCGGAGCGAGGCAAATTTTCCGTTAATGAGGGCTGCGAGATCGTCCGCCAGATTTGTTCCGGTCTCGAAGCGGCGCACAACGAAGGCGTGGTCCATCGCGATCTGAAACCCCAGAACGTCATGCTGGATGCACAGGGGCGGGTGTTCCTGATGGATTTCGGGCTGGCGCGATCGATGGAGCTGGTGGGGATGACCCGGACCGGAGCCCTGATCGGGACGCCCACCTATATGTCGCCGGAGCAGGCGCGTGGCGAGAAGGCCGATGTTCGCACCGACATCTTCGCGCTGGGAGTAATTTTCTACGAATTGCTGACAGGCAAGCGGCCTTACAAAGACGAGCCGATGATGGCGACCTTGATCCGCCGGACCAAGGAACTAGCCACGCCGCCCTGCCAGGTGGATCCGTTGGTTGCGCAGGCGATCAGCGACATTGTGATGAAGTGCCTGCAGATCAAGACCGATCTTCGGTATCAGAATGCAGAAGAGATCTTGCGGGACTTGAACCTAATATTGCCGTCCCAATCTTCCGGTAGCCAATCAGGGTCGATCGCAGGTCCGCATGCTTTCTCTTCAGGAAGCTTCTTCGGGCCGAGATACCGGATTGAATCACTGCTCGGTGAGGGAGGCATGGGCAAGGTATACAAAGCCCAAGATGGCGAGTTGAGCCGCACGGTTGCTTTGAAACTGGTGCGGCCTGAATTGGCCAACGATCCCAGCTCCATGGACCGGCTGAAGCAGGAGATTCTGCTGGCTAGCCGCGTGTCCCATAAGAACATCCTTCGCATCCACGATTTGGGCGACGTCGGCGGCCTGAAGTTCATTTCGATGGCTTACGTGGACGGCAGGGATCTTCACCAGATCATCGCCGCGGAAGGCAAGCTACCGATCGCTCGATCGGTTCGAATCACCCGCCAACTTTGCCTGGCTCTCGAAGCTGCGCACGGCGAGGGCGTGATCCACAGGGATCTGAAACCGCAAAACGTACTGGTGGATCAGGAAGACCAAGTCTACGTGTCGGACTTCGGCCTCGCAAAATCATTGGAAGTGCACGCGTCGATGATGACTTCGACGGGCGAGGTGAACGGAACACCCCGTTACATGTCGCCCGAACAGGTGGAGGCCGGAGCAGTCGACCATCGCAGTGACCTGTATTCGTTAGGGCTGATTTTGTACGAGATGGTTACCGCGGACCTACCGTTCGAGAGCGATTCGGTGCTGCAGGCGATGTACCAGAGGGTGACGCAGAGCCCCAAGAGTCCCAAGACCTTGAATCCCGATGTGCCGGACTACCTGGTCAACATCATCATGCGCTGTCTGGAAAAGGATCCAGCTCAGCGTTACCAGCACGCCCGCGACATTCTGGTGGATCTGGAAAGGGCGGATTCAGCACCGCCAGGCGCCAGCCTACCTGTTCTACCCGCAGCCACGGCTCCGCGATGGAAAAAGCCGACTGTGGTGGCTGCCGCCGCGGCCGTCATCTTACTAGCCGCCGCCATTTCCGTTGGTGTGCCGAAGTTCCGGCAATCTCTCTTTGGAGCCGCTGCGTCTTCCACCAGTACCGCGGGCGGAGCCAAGTATGTCGCTATCCTTCCATTTCGCGTGAACGGCGACGATGCGTCGCTGCAGTACACGGCGGACGGGATCGTCGATTCGCTATCCGCGAAACTGTTTCAACTTAAAGATGTGCATCTGGCATCTCCGGCGGCGGCAGCGAGGGTGAATGCCAAGGATCCGCCCGATAAAGTTGCGCGCGCGTTGGGAGCGAAGCTGCTGGTGCAAGGCAGTTTGCAAGGGAGCGGAGACCGGCTGGCGATCGCGGTTAGTCTGGACGAGCCGTCCACTGGCCGCCGGGTGTGGAGCAAGGACTTCTCCGGTGTCAAGCAGGATCTGCTCACGCTGCAGGATCAAATCTACGCCGGGTTGGAACTGGCCTTGGATATAAAGGTTAGCGGCGATGAGCGCGTCAAGAGCGTCACGCATTCCACTGAAAATATCAGCGCTTACGAACTGTACATGAAGGGCCGGAGTTTGCTCGGCAACCGCCAGCGTGATGAACAGATACTGAAGCAAGCTTTCGACTTGTTCCAGAGCGCTACTCAGAAGGACTCCCATTTCGCGCTCGCCTACACGGGCATGGCCGATGCCGGCGTGAATCTGTACAATCTCAAGAAAGATCCCACATGGGCGACTCAGGCGTTGGATGCCGCCAACAAAGCAAACGTCATCAATAGCAATCTTGCCGAGGTCCATTTCTCGCTGGGCCAGGTCTATAACGTAACGGGAAAGAGCGCGGAAGCCGTGTCGGAGTTGAGACGGGCACTCGAGCTGGCGCCGAACTCCGATGAGGGCTATCGGCGCCTCGGGGACGTCTATAGGAAAACCGGGCAGAAAGCAGAAGCGCTAAAAGCGCTCCAGCAGGCGGTGGATGCCAATCCTTTTTATTGGCCAAATCACTACAGCCTGGGCACGGCCTATTACCAGTTTGGCGACAACGATCGTGCTTTGAAAGCTTTCAAGCGATCTACGGAACTGGAGCCCAACAACGCGACCATTTGGACCACTATCGGCGCGGCGCAATACCGTTTGAGCAACTGGAACGAATCCATCGCTGCCTTTAAGAAGGCACTCGACTTGAAGCCGAGCGCTTTAATCTACACCAACCTCGGCACGTCCTACTTCTTCCTGGGACGATACGACGAAGCTCGCGCGAATTTCGAGAAGGCCGTAGATATGAAACCTCAGGATCCAGCGTTGGTCGGAAATCTGGCGGACTGCTATCGCTGGCTAGGTCAGCAGGAGAAGGCTAATTCCACGTACGATCGAGCCATTGCTCTGGCCTTTCAAACGCTACAGACCAACCCGCGAGACGCGGTCGAGCTCAGTAATCTGGGGCTATTCTACGCTAAGAAACATGACACGGCTCGCGGTCTGGATTTCATCCGGCGGGCTCGCGAACTCAATCCCAATGATGTGGACTTCTTCTACAACGAGGCTGTGATCAACACTTTGGCAAACCGCATGCCTGAGGCGTTAAAAAGTCTGCACGAAGCGCTCTCTCGGGGGTATTCGGTCCGGGAGGCGTACAGCGATCCAGAGTTGAAGGACTTGCGACAGCGGCCTGAGTTTCCCGCGTTGGCGAAGCAGTTTCAGCCGAAATCGGGATCGTAGCGGGTTATTAAACGGCGCGGCGCCGGCGCAACATGGCCGCGAAAAGCAGAAGTCCACTTCCGAGAGTGAGCGCCACAGCAGGCTCGGGCGTGTCGGTTGAAAAGGTATTGTGGAGTTGAGGCGGAGTGCCGTCTACAAACAGGGCTTCGTTTTCCGTCCAGCCTTGCAAAGTAATGATGAAGTGACCTTGCGGTGGAATGCCTTCTTGTTCGCCGGCTTCAGTGTTGGAACCATTTTCATCTGCATCAGCGGGGTTCACGCCCGAATAAAAATATTGCAGGATTCCTGTTGTAGGGTCATAAGTGGTGTTGCAACTAATGAAGTAACCGCCGGGATCAGAGCAGGTAAAGAGTGACGCCTCCTCGCCTGATAAACCGGTGTTAATGGTCGTTTTGAAATTGAACCCGGTGACGATGCTGGCCGTATCGTTGACGAAATCGAAGACGCAAGTGGCTGACCCGCACGGTTGGGCAAGATTGATGCCCGGAGGCTGACTAATTATCGTGGCATCGCCGCCGCTATCGATCACTATCTGGGGATCCTGTAGCAAAGGGCTCGCATTTAAAGCGATACCGCTGGCAAGCAAAAGCGTGGAGTACACAATAGGAAGACGCATATCGACCTATAAGGAACATTACCACAGACATACAACGTCTGTGATCCATCGGTAGTGGGCTACTTTGAATTTCACGGAGCCCACACGCTTTCAATCTCGCCGGGGTGGTATTCATACACCGTCTGCGTTTTGTGACAGGCGATAGTTTGGGGTTGAGGCGTGATTTCGCCAACGGCGACCTGACGGATAACGTACAATTCGCCGCAACCTTTGCATCGAACCGCCCAGACCAGCTCGTCCTCGATTTTGTTTCCTAGAAAAATCACGCTACGCTGCTCTTTCTAAGCCCCGCTCCGACGCTTCCAGCAGGGCCACCAGGTCGGAGACTTCCCAAAGCCGATCCGTGACGCCAGCGGCCATTGCAGGCGTTGTGCGGAGCGTGCCGTGGATCTTGATGAAGTTGTACGCGAAATAGTACAGCGCAACTGCAGCGGCGTGATTCTCAATCTTCCGGCTGAAGGCATTTGTCAAACGGGTGTAGCGCCGGATAGACATACGCACGCTGAGATTCTGGCGCTCTGCAAAGCTGGTGCTGATGTGATCGGGGTCGGGATTTCCAAGCACGACTGTCCGCTTGCAGCCGAGACACTGGGCCGGACTGTACCGCTTTTCAGGTTCTGGCGACTCGCCGTATAACTTCACAAGCATGGCGTAGTCAATGTTCATTCCACCGAATGCGTAATCGACGGCTTCCACATAGGCCCTGTGGCCGTCGCTTGTTAGTTGCACGCGATTGGAGAGGCGCTGGCGAAGGTCATAC
>DATMMD010000245.1:0-3444 GCA_035569875.1 Bryobacteraceae bacterium | reverse complement strand
TGAAGATGTTCCTGTGGGGCAGACTTTAGTCTGCGGCGGACTTGAGTCCGCCGACCTGCCTGGCGGGACTGAAGTCCCGCGCATGCTGAAGCATGCCCCACTTGGTTTCGCACTTATTCAAGCGGTCCAAGACCTAGTCTGGTACCGTGAGCCTGAAGATGTTCCTGTGGGGCAGACTTTAGTCTGCGGCGGACTGAGGCGGAGCTTGGAAAAGATCCGGCCGTTTCATGTTAACCTTCTCGCGAGGTCAACATGGCAAATAGTTTCGGCACAGATATTCTGATTCAGGCGCCGGATCCGAAGAAAGCGGCTCAGTTTTACGTCGCGCATCTTGGATTCGAAATTACCGACGACAACCCGAAGATGATTGGCCTACATGGCAATAACATCAACTTGTTCATCGAGCCTGGACCACCTTTGGGCCCGGTCTTGGAAGTGACAGTCGCGGATGTCTCCGATGCGAAGCAGCGTCTGGTACAGAACGGCTGTGAAGTCGTCAAGGATGAGCCCGACTTTCCCCGATGCTATGTCAAAGACCCGTTTGGTCTGATCTACAACCTGACAAACTGAGCCGACGCGTACGTCTGGTCGACGGATGCTGCAACTCCGGACGGTTTACGCGCTCATCCGGAGGGAGCCGGGATGCTCCGCGGTTCCACACATTGCCAGGAACGGGTACTTCCATTCTTGTAGTATTGGGAAAGCTCGATCACTAAAGAGAGCCGCGCGATGTTCAAGTTCTCTTGTGGATAGCGCTGTGCCTGTCAATCGACTTTGAGGCACTCGGACATGGGGCTTGTGATAGCCTCTCGATATGAAGAACCTTGTCGCGCTTCTGCTTTTCGGCTGTTTTGCCCATCTCGCACGTACCGAGACTCCGGATGCCTTTGACCGCCTACGTTCCCTCGCCGGCGAATGGCACGCGGACCTTCCAGGCTTCGGCACCATGACAGCTTTGATTCGTCTGGTATCAAACGGCAAAGCCATCGAGGAGAATCTCGGTACAACTTCCGACAACGAAACATCAATCTACACGCGCGATGGCGCCAAACTGCTGGTCACGCACTTTTGCGCGCTGACGCCGGATGGTCACGTCGCGCGGCTTGCCGCCGGGCCGCTCACTGGATCTCAGAAACAAATCAAGTTTACTTTCGCCGGCGCCAGCAACCTGCACAGTCCAAACGATCCGCACATGAGACAACTCGTGATCGAGTTTACGGATGCCGACCACTTCACTGAGAAGTGGACCAAGACGGAAGCCGGCAAAGACACCACCTTCGAGATGCACTTCCATCGCTAGCTTAGCCTGGCTAAGTACTCCTGGTAATGCCGAGAACAAACCCATATGATATGCGCCTCTCCAGCGAGGAGCGGTTGTCGCTGAAGTCAGTAGCCCGCAGATATAAGTCGCCGTAGTTATAGCGGATCAGTTAACTCCCGCCATCTGCTTCGAAAATGGCGCTAAGTGGCCACTCAGCTCGGGAAGAAGGCTACGAAGAGCGAAGCCTCCTGAGGAAAGAGAATGAGCCCAGCCGTCACTGAGAAGCATGAGCCGGGCTCCGGTGTGGGCAGTACCTGAAAGGTTCCCTGGACAGCCGTATAATTTCCAACTTCCACGACGTTCTGCGGCCCAGGGTAGCGCGCGGCTTGGCCGCCGGCCCGTGAGTGTCCAATCAGGAGTGCCCTCTTGAGGTCGGGCCTTGCGAATAGCACCGCGAGCTCGTCGGAGGAGATGTTCGTCTCATTTGCCTTCGGCGGGCGGTCAAGTCCTCATCTCGCCGTCAATGCGGTTGCGGCTGATTTCGTTTCGGCCGCCGCGACTGCTTGTTCCGCCTGGGTCAGGGACAGAACATTGAACGCGGACAGCTGTCCCTTGCTTCGGAGGTCGTGCCACAACTGGAGGCTGCGCTGATACTCGTAATACGCGGCGGTCCAGTTCCCGGTGAGTTCCTGGCCTTTGCCCGACAGGAAGTATGAGCGGGCGAGGAGTTGGTGCGCAGCCGGATCTCCGCCCCCCAACGGCGTCAGAATCTTTTCGGCCAGGCCGGCCGCCCGCGACGTTGCTGGTCCATTCCCGGCATTGGAGTGCATGATGCTCAACCCAATGTAGGCCTGTCCCAGGCGCGCCTGTAAGGCGGCGTTGCCGGGATCTTTGACGGCCAATTCCTGGTACACCCCTATCACCCGCTGAAAGATTGCGGACGCTTCGGTATATCGCTTCAACTTGGACAGAGTCTCGGCGACTCGGCGTGTGTTGTTGGTCATGGTCGTCCTAAGTTCCGCGTTGTCCGGATCGGCCGCAATCATGCTCTCGAACATGTGCCCCGCGAGCTGAAAGTTATCCAGTGCGCTCGCGAAATCGCCCGTGTCGAGCAGCCCCACGCCAACATTGGAATAGGCAATGGCGAGTTCGCGCCGATCAAACTGCGTGACAGGCGGCATTTGGATAACGCGCAGCTTGATCTCCACTGCCTTTCGCGTTTCGGCGAGTTCCCCCTGGTAGTCACCGGCGTACGACTTGAGCGTAGCGAGGTAACCGTGGTTGAACCCAATTGCCCCCAGCCTGTTCTTGTCTGGCGGCAATGACTCCAGGAAAGCGATATTCCTGCGATACCAGCGCTCAGCCTCCTGCTGGTTTCCGAGGTTTGGCACGCTCGGGTCGCCCATCACCCGGCCCATCGCTACATACGAGCCCGACAATACGTTGCGCCGGTCGTCCATGCCGAAGTACCTGCTACCGCTATAGAGGGTCTGCTTCATTTTGTATTGCCCGTTGGCGCACAGCCTCTCGAACAGGGCGATGCCTTTGCGCACCCGATCAGCCGCGGTCCGCGGATCGCCGGCCTGCTGGCTCAACTGGCCGTAGAACCTGTCCGCCATGCCCAGAAGCTCCTGGATTTCCTGGTTCGCCGGATCCCGGCGATTCAATTCCTCAAGCAGCGCGATGGCCTTCCGGTAGCTAACCTGACCCCCACGAACATCGCCCAGGTTGTCTCCGTTGGCGCTTGCCTGCACATCGGCCACTTTCATGTAACCGCCGGCCAGTTCCAGTTGCAGCCCGGCGTCGCCTCCAGCCTGTTTCGACAAGCGGTCGAGATAGACCAGTCCGTCCTGAACCAGCTTCCGCCTCAATTCGATGGCGCCCGGTAGTGCCACAATCGCGTCGTGATAATCGAACAGAAAGGAGTGCGCCATCTGCCGGGCGTCGTTGAAGCGCTCGTTGGCGATGCGCGCCTGTCGCAGGGTGGCGCCTACGCCCGCTGCCAGTGTGAGAAGCAGCAACGCAGCCGCGATCCCCATCGCCTTGTTGCGGCCCGCGAGTTTTCGCAGCGCGTAGGCGCGGGTCGCCGGGCGCGCCAGCACCGGATACCCTTCCAAATAACGGCGGATGTCTTCCGAGAACTGCTCGACTGAAGCGTAGCGGCGCTCCGGCTCCTTGCGCAG
>DATMMD010000244.1:0-28471 GCA_035569875.1 Bryobacteraceae bacterium | reverse complement strand
CAGGGTGAAAATGGCCGTGTTCGCGCCGATGCCGAGCGCCAGCGTAAGAATTGATGCCGAGCTGAACCCCGGGCTCTTCAGAAGTGAGCGCATACTCTGGCGGATCATTGCAGTTGCTTCAACTCCTCTTTTGCTGATGACACCGACCAGTTGTGCCAGGGCGGCTCATGATCGGTGATTTTCTTGAACGACGCTGTGGCTTCGCGATAGCGGCGGGATTTCAGCAGATAGAGGCCGTAATAATACCAAGCCGGCGGAAGAGAGGGATGTTCGTGCAAGACGGCAGTCGCGCAGGGTTCAGTCTCTGGTAACTGAAGCTGGGCGAGGAGACCGAGCAGCGTCAGGTCGTCGGAGGATCCCATCTCGGGAAATTTCGCTAGCGCCTCCTGTATTATCGTCACGCTTTCTTCGCGGCGGCCGAGGTAAAAGGCGATAAGGGCCCGGCTCTCCAATTCATCGCGCTCGAAGGCTTTGAGGTCACGATTGGGAAAGACGACGTCTTTGAAGAAGGCCAAGGCGATGGGCGAGCGCGCGACGTTTCCGTTTAATAGGCGAGCGGCATCGCTGATGATGGCCGAATCGGAGAGGATGATCAGCGTCAGCTTGCGTGCGGGGATTCTCAGAAACAGGCTGCCAGCGTTGGTATCCTGACCAAAATGCCAGACGACCCGCTCATCTGAATACGTCTGACTGAACCAACCGAGGCCGTAGGGGAGAGCCTCTCCACGAGTCGACTTGGTGGACGTAAACATGGCTGCTTTACTTTTGGCGGAAACCAGATGGTTGCCGTCGAGCGCAACGGCGTATTTCGTCAGGTCGGCGGTCGTCGATATGATGCCGTTGGCGGCGCGCGTAGCCGGAGTTGTCTGGCTCATATGGAGCGGTTGGATGATGCGGTCTATGAGCTGTTCGGCGAATGGCTTAGCGCCGGCCTTCTCGACGACCGAAGTCAATGAATCGAAAATGGCGCTGTTGTAGAGATACTCTTCGCCAGGCGTGCCGTCGGAGGTGTGGGAGAGAATTCGCTGGATGTTCGTATCCAGCATCAGGCGACCTTCTTCGACTAGCTGCATCACCAGCACGGCGCCCATGGTCTTAGTCACAGACGCGATCGGAAACGGGGTGGTTGCCGCATCGTTTCGCCAGACCAGGCGCCCAGATTCGACGATAGCAGCCGAGAGTTTCGGGACCCGTAACTGGTCGCGAATACGGTCCAGATCCCGAGCAAAGCGCGGGGGGTTCAACGCTTGTACCCGATCTTGCGGAGCAGTCCGTGCCGCCATTCCACGTCCGTCGCAGCCTCGACACCTTTGGGTGATCCTCCATCGATGACGCCGAGCACTCCCCTGCCCTGCTCCGTTTGGGCGACGATCACTTCCACCGGATTAGCTGTGGCGCAGAAGATGTTGCACACTTCGGGCGTCTCGAGGATCCGATTCTTGACGTTGATGGGAAAGCCACCGCGCAGCGCGACCACGAAAAGATGGCCAGCGCCGATCGCAGTAGCGTTGCGCGTGGCAAGCGCTTTCAGGTCGTCATCGTTACCGTCCACGCGCGTGAGACATGCGCCCGAAGCTTCGTTGAACGCGATGCCGAACTTCATCTGTGGCACGGTGTTCACGATAGCTTCGTAGATGTCTTCGACGGTCTTGATGAAGTGACTGTGTCCGACGATGATGTTTCCGTCCGTGGGGATGTCGAGGCGGATGGCGTGGAGGTCCATGGGTCCATTAAGCCATAGATGCAGGTGCAGTAATTCAGCCGCTGCTTCGGCGTTGGTGCGGGAGCGGCATCGTGGGGAATGCTGTTGAACAGCCTGGCCGCCGGGCAAGCTTGGGCTCGTTTCGCAATTTCGATTGGTGCGCCAAGAGAAGGCGGTTTCAGCAATGCCGACTTGCTAATTTCTTGAGGTTATCGGAAGGAACGGGAAAGCTGGGACTAGAAGCTTTGCGGGGCTTCCTCCAGCGACATCGCCGTATCGCTCTCGACACGAGCATCTTCATCCATGAACTAGAGGCTACGCCCCGATACGCCGCTTTCACGGCTCCAATCTTTTCCTGGATCGAGAGACGAGGCATTCCGCGGTGACGTCCACAATCACCATGGCGGAGTTGCTAGTGCAACCTTATCGAAACGCAAACCAAGATCAAGTGAATCAGTTTTACGGATTGCTGGCGACCTATCCCCATTTGGAGTGGATCGCTCCAGATCTAGAAATCGCCGACCTCGCCGCCCGATTTCGCGCTCAACACCGTTTGCGAATTCCCGACGCATTGCACGCAGCGACAGCGGCAGGGTGCCAGGCGACTGGTTTCATCACGAACGATGCCGTCTTCCGGAGGGTGGAGGGGTTTGAAACGCTGGTGTTGCAAGAGTTGGTTTAGCGCGAATCCCTGGAGCTCGGCTCGGAAAAGCTGTTAAGTTGAGAGGCGTGACGGATACACTCCCGTTTGCAAAGTTGCTTGGCATCGAAATCATACAGGCATCCCCGGAAAAGGTCACGGCCGAAATGGCAGTGCGCGAAGACCTTTGTACGCGGCCGCCGGTGCTTCACGGAGGCGCCATCATGTCGCTGGGTGATACTGTCGGCGCGGTCGCGACCATGCTGAATCTGCCGGAAGGCGGCGGAACAACGACTATCGAAAGCAAGACGAATTTTCTGGGGCCGGCTCTCAACGGTGCGACCGTGGTGGCGGAATGCACGCCGATTCACCGCGGGAAGAGAACGATGGTCTGGCAAACGAGAATTTCTACCAAAGAGAGCCGTTTAGTCGCGATCGTCACGCAGACCCAGTTGATACTTTGAGCAGAAAACGAACGTAGATTACTGGTAAACCTCGCGCCGGTGCGCGATTCACGTGACAATGACGATCTTCGCGCTATCGTCGACGATGTACACTACGCGCCAGTCACCCACTCGGACGCGCCACTGATCTTTGTAACCTGTCAGCTTTTTGCATCCTGGGGGTCGCGGGTTGCCGGCCAACACCAGAATCTTGCGCCGACTGCTTGATTTCGAGAGAGTACTTAACCACGCGGGCGGCTGCGCTTCAGGCGGCGGGCTCGGTACTGCTCGTAACGAATACCCTTTTCCTTTGGGCGCGATTCAGACACAAGACCGCCCCAGAAGTCTTGCCAAACTGCGCGTGTTTTCTTAAGTCAATTACAACACCGACCTTGCGGCCCTTCTCATCGGTGACAAACTGAATTCCGCTCATGGTTTCATTGTCCTCTAGCTGACGATGTCGGCGCATTGTGCGCAAATACTCCCCTGGCCTTGCAAGGCGCTATGCTTATTAGACACCTATGAAACGGCTCGCATTGCTATCGGTAATCTCTTGCTTCGGGCTGTACGCGGCCGATGCGCACATGACCACCGAGGAGCGGACTAAAGTACTTCACTGGCTGGACGAATCGCGCCAGGAATTCCTGGCATCGATTGATGGGGTCAGCGAAGAGCAGTGGAAGTGGAGGCCCGCGCCGGAGCGTTGGTCGGTGGGCGAAACGGCGGAGCACATCGTACTGGCCGAAGCGATGCTATTCGAAAGCGTGAAGAACGCAATGTCATCGCCCGCAAATCCCGCGTGGGAAGAGCAAACCAAGGGCAAGACCGAGTTTATCGTGCAGGTGATGGCCCCACGGCTCGGCAAAGCGCAGGCGCCGGAACCGATTGTTCCGAGAAACGGGCTGACGCAATCTCAGGTAAGAGACAGGTTCGAGCAGCAGCGGGCTGAGATCGTGAAGTTCGCAAGTGATACCAATCTTGCTTTGAAGGAACACACCGTAGTACATCCCTTCCCGGTCTTCGGTACCCTGAATGCCTACCAGTGGCTGATCTATGTGCCGCTTCACACCGAACGGCATGATAAACAGATTGCCGAGGTCAAGGCCACGGCCGGGTATCCGAAGTAGAAGCGACGGCGCGAGTGAAACAGGTCATCATCGCGGCGGACGTTCCGGCATCAGGCGAGTTGAAGATCGCCCCCGGGACCATCGTCACACCTTCGGCGCGTGACTTGGCGCGTGATCGCGGCGTCAAGATCCTCGAGGTACCCGAGGACCAAATCGACCGGTCAGCGTCACCTGAGAAGATCGTCGCAATCGGCTCAGACCATGGCGGCTTCGCGCTCAAGGAAAAGCTCAAGCCTATCTTGGAAGAATTCGGTCTGCACATCAAAGACGTCGGGGTGCACGAAGAAAAACCTGTGGATTACCCTGACATAGCGCGCGAGGTAGCCGAAATGGTAGCACGCCGCGAGGCGTTGCGAGGCGTGATTATTGATGGCGCAGGCATCGGCTCTTCGATCGTGGCCAACAAATTTCCGGGTATTCGGGCGGCGCTGTGTTATGATAAAGCTTCAGCGCGAAATAGCCGGGAACATAATGATTCCAATGTGCTTACGCTCGGCGGCCGACTGTTGACGTCGACCCAGGCTGAAGAGGTCCTACGTGTGTGGCTCACCACTCCGTTCGCCGGCGGACGGCATGCCGCGCGAGTTCAGAAGATCACCGAAATCGAAAAGGCCACAAAGAATTGGACGCCGCGGAGCTAGATCAATTAGTAGCGCAGATCGGAGAGGAGATCCTCGCGCGGACCGGGCGGATCGCCGCGCTTCCGGCACGCGGAGAAGGTCTCAACATTCCGGATCTGGTTTGTCCCGGCTGCACGCAACGCTGTCCGCAGACCTGTGAGCGCAAGGCCAGGGAGATCTTGAAGGCGGGCGCATCCCGGCTGTCGGCGAGCGAAACGCTGACCGGGATCGATCCGAGCATCGCCGGTCTGATTGATCATACTTTGCTCAAGCCCGAAGCCACGCGCGATGACATCGTTAAGGTGTGCAAGGAAGCTCGCAGGTACAATTTCGCCAGCGTGTGCATTAATCCTTATTGGGTGCCACTGGTGGCGGCGCAGCTGGCCGGGTCGCCCGTGAAAGTCTGCACCGTGATTGGCTTTCCGTTGGGCGCGACGTCGACGGAAGCTAAAGTTGCGGAAACCGAAGCAGCCTTGCGAGTGGGCGCGCAAGAGATCGATATGGTGCAGAATGTTGGTGCGCTGCGCAGCGGCGATCATGACGCGGTGAAAGCCGACATCGCGGCGGTGGTGGAGGTTACGCACGCGGCGGGCGCTATCGTGAAGGTGATTCTTGAGACCGCGCTGCTGGACGATAACCAAAAAGTGATGGCGTCCATGCTGGCCAAGATGGCCAAAGCGGATTTCGTGAAGACGTCCACCGGGTTCGGACCGTCCGGCGCGAATGCCCACGATGTCGAGCTGATGCGCATGACGGTGGGCCCTGATATGGGCGTGAAGGCTTCGGGAGGAATCCGCACGCTCGAGGACGTTAAGAAAATGGCTGCGGCGGGCGCGACACGCATTGGGGCCAGCGCGAGCGTCAGGATCGTCGAAGCCACCACCGGCGCGCCGCAGCCTCTGGCGTCGGGATATTAGCGATGGCCACGCCCGCGCGAAAATCCGCAGTGCGATTCCATGAGCGCGCCGAGTTGCTCGACTTTCTGCTAGAGGTCTCGACTGCCACGTCCGAAAGTCTGGATCTGGACCGAATCATGGCGAATGTGGCAGCCAGCGTCAAGGAGGTTATTCCCTACGATCTGTTCGCCATTCTTCTTTATAGCGAGATACAACGAGGTTTGAGCATTCGTTACTCGATCGGCCACCGCGAGGAGATCGTTCGCAGCCTGGTGCTTCCTCTGGGCGAGGGGATTACTGGAGCCGCGGCCGCTACCCGCCAGCCGATCTTAGTCCCCGATGTTCGCAGCGATCCGCGCTACCTGACAGCTCTGGATGCCGTTCAGAGCGAACTGGCGGTTCCCATGCTTGCGCGGGGAAAGCTGGTGGGCGTGATCGATCTGCAATCCACGCGGCTCAACGCCTATCGCGAGCAGGACCGTTCCCTGCTGCAATTGATTGCATCGAGAGTGGCGGTTTCGCTCGATAATGCCCGTCTGTACCGGCGCGTGGATCGCCAGAACCGCACGCTCAAGACGCTTTCGAATTTGTCGCAGGAGTTCAGCTCAATCCTCGACCTGGACGAGTTGTTGGGTAAAATCGCCAAGACCATTCACGCGCTGGTGGCATTCGACGCCTTCAGCATTCTGCTATTAGATGCCGAGCGCAAGGTTCTCACGCATCGTTTCAGCGAACGCTACGACAAGCGCGTCGTTCTCGACAACATTCCGCTGGGTAAGGGGCTAACGGGCGCCGCGGCCGAATCGCGCGAGATCGTGCGTGTTACTGACACGGCGATCGATCCCCGTTATATCGCTTCGCATCCGGAAATCCGTTCGGAGATCGCACTGCCGTTAGTGGTGCAGGACCGCGTGGTGGGTGTCATGGATCTGGAAAGCGAGCGCATGGGCTTCTTCACCGAGGAACATTCGCGGCTGCTGGGGCTGCTGGCGCCACAGATTGCCAGTTCGGTTGAGAACGCGCGGCTATACGAAGAGATTGCGCAGCGGGAACAGCGCATGGAGCAGGATATGAAGGCTGCTCGAAACATGCAATCGGTGCTGCTGCTGCGCGAGGCGCCGCAGATTAAGGGTCTGGACATCGCTATCCGCCAGCGGGCGGCAAGAGAGATTACGGGCGACGTCTACGATATATTCGAACACGGCGCCGACTACACGGTGTTCACCTTTGGGGATGTCAGCGGCAAGGGAGCTGCAGCGGCGCTGTACGGCGCAATGGTCAGCGGCTTACTGCGCACGCTCGCGCATCGTCGGCGAAGTCCGGCTGCGCTACTTCGCTTGTTAAATAAAGTTCTGCGAGAACGGATTGTGGAAGCCCAGTACGTCACGTTGATGGTGATGGTCTGGGAGCGCGCCAAGCAGCGATTCGTTATGGCCAACGCCGGCGCGGCGCCACCCATCATCTGCCGCAAGGGCGAGATCCTCAAGCCCAAAGTGGAGGGCGTCCCGGCTGGCTTGTTGGACAATCGGGTCTACGAAGAGTTGATCGTAGAAGTTGAGCGCGGTGATTTAATAGTACTCCACTCGGACGGAATCACCGATCAACCTAGTCCGAAAGAAGAAGAATATGGGCGGAGTCACCTTTCGCGCGCCCTGCGGAGGCTTTGCGGAAAAGACCCGGAGGTTGTAGCGGACCAGATTCTCGCGGACCTGGATGAGTTTACAAATGGCGCTCCGAGGTTCGACGACCAGACGCTGATCGTTCTGAAAGTCCGCTAGATGGAGTACCGCGATCAGACGCTGTATTCGGAAGATGTGGCGCTAGCAGATATTGCGCGCCGGGAGGGCACACCGGCATACGTCTACTCGACGGCCGCAATTCTCGAAAAGTTTTGCGCTTACCAAGAGGCTTTCGGCGATGTACCGCATCGTGTGTGCTATGCGGTAAAAGCAAACGGAAATCTGGCAATCCTAAAGCTGCTAGCCGAAGCAGGCGCTGGCTTCGATATCGTTTCGGGTGGCGAGCTATTCCGCGTGCTGGCCGCCGGCGCGGATCCAGCGAGCGTGATCTTTTCCGGCGTCGGCAAGACGGCGCAAGAGCTCGATTATGCACTGGAACATCGGATCCGAAGTTTCAACTGCGAGTCGGAACCGGAAGTGGCGCTGCTAGATTCGCTCGCGACTCGGCGAGGCGTTCAGGCTAGAGTGGCGGTACGAGTGAACCCGGACGTTGACGCGGCCACTCATCCGTATATTTCCACGGGGCTGCGAAAACATAAGTTCGGCATCGATATCAAGGATGCTGAAGCGGTCTACGATGGCGCCAAAGCGCTGGGGAATCTGATACTCGAGGGCGTCAGTTGTCACATCGGTTCACAGATCCTGGACACGGTGCCGATGGTGGAGGTTATCGATAAAATGCTGGCGCTGGTGGAACGCCTGCGCGGCAACGGGCTGCCGATTCGTACACTTGATCTCGGCGGCGGATTGGGCGTGCCCTACAAACCCGGCGAGAATGCTCCGGACATCCGGGATTACGTGCAGACCCTGTGCGAACGTGTGCAGGGACGCGGGCTGGAGATCCTGATCGAACCAGGACGTTCGATCGTGGCTGAGGCCGGAGTGTTGCTGACGCGTGTTCTCTACCGGAAGACCAACGGCGATAGGCAATTCGTGATCGTGGACGCGGGAATGAACGATCTGATCCGGCCGGCGCTCTATCATTCTCACCATGAGATCATTCCGCTGCGCCAAAATCAGGCGGGTACGATCATTGCGGACGTGGTTGGGCCAGTATGCGAGAGCGGCGACTTTCTGGCTCGCGGCCGCGAAATCGCCAACGTCATGCCCGGCGATGTTCTGGCGGTATGCACCACGGGAGCTTACGGGTTCGTGGCCGCTTCCAATTACAACGCCCGTCCGCGCGCGCCGGAGATTCTGGTGGAAGGCGGGAAGTACCGCGTGATCCGCAAGCGCGAAAGCTACGAAGATCTGATACGAGGCGAATTAGTCCATTAGAACTTACAATCCTAAGAGGTTACAATCGTAGTATGCGCTTTGCCCTGATCGCCGCATTGTCCCTGTCGTTGTTGCCCGCGCAGGAAAAACCCAAATCCGCGCTGGACAAGACACAAATGGAAGCCTTTGTCCGGCACCTCCTGGCCGTGATTCCGGAAGTTCAGGTGAAGATCGACGATCCGAAGCCGTCGCCGGTGCCGAATCTACTGCAGGTAGATGTGCACTTCAGCTACAACGGGCGTTCCCAGGACGAAACGTTCTTTGTCACCAAAGATGGAAAGGACTTAGTTCGAGGTGTGGTCTACGATGTAGCGCAAAATCCGTTCAAGGCCGATCTAGACAAGCTTAAGACCAACCTCTCGCCCAGCCTGGGAACCGCCGGCGCGCCGGTGGTGCTGATTGTGTTCAGCGATTTTGAGTGTCCGAACTGCAAAGAAGAGGAAAAAACTTTGCGTCAAAATCTGCTGACCACCTTTCCAAAGGAAGTGCGGGTGTATTTCAAGGATTTTCCACTTGAGCAGATTCATCCCTGGGCCAAGGCGGCGGCCATCGCGGGGCGCTGCGTGTTCCGTCAGAATCCGGCCAAGTTCTGGGAATATCACGACTGGATTTACGAGAAACAGAGCGAGATCACGGTCGAGAACCTAAAGGACCAGGTGCTCGGATTTGCTAACAATGCCAAAGACCTCGACAGCCTGCAGCTCGGCCGCTGCATGGACACCAAAGCGACCGAGGTGGAAGTAAACGCGTCCATTGCGGAGGCAAGGGAGCTGAAGGTGGATGCAACGCCCACTATGTTTGTCAACGGGCGGCGGCTGGTGGGAAACTATCCGTGGCCGAACCTGGAGCAAATCATCAACGGCGAGTTGAATTATCAGAAGACAACTCATGACGCTGGCGAGAAGTGCTGCGAGATCAAGATTCCCTCCCCTTTAAACAAATAAAATGCGCATAGTTTTACTGGCTGTCCTGTCGGGCGGACTGTTTGCCGCCGAGCTGAGCCCGACGGAATATATCGGCTACGTCAAGTACCTGGCGTCGGAGGACATGCGCGGGCGCGAAACGGGATCGCCGGAGCTGGAGAAAGCCGCCGCTTATATTCGCGATCAGTTCCGGTCCATGCATCTCAAGCCGCTTTCTGGCGACAGCTACTATCAGGACTTCGAAGTCACCACCAGCGCGCGGCTGGGCCAACAGAACCAGGTAACTTACACACTCAACCGGCAGAAGAAGACGCTGAAGTTCCAGCAGGATTTCGTACCGCTGAATGTGTCGTCAGCCGGTAAGGTATCGGGCGAAGTGGTTTTCGCCGGATACGGAATCACAGCTCCCGAGTACAACTACGATGATTATGCCGGCTTGGATGTAAAGGACAAGATCGTTCTGGTGCTGCGGCACGAACCGCAGGAGTTCGACGATAAAAGCGTTTTCGAAGGGAAAGTGTACACTGCGCATTCGCAGATTTTCGCCAAGGCATCGAACGCGAAGATACATGGAGCGAAAGCGCTGCTGATGGTAAACGACGTGGCGGCGCATCCGGACGACGGCGACAAACTTGAAAAGTTCGGCACCACGGCGGGCCCCGCGAACGGAGGCATCGAGTTTGCACAGGTAAAGGCTGAGGTGGCCGCGAATTGGATGGAGTCGGCAGGCAAGAACCTGGCGGCGATCGAGGCGGCGATCGACAAGGACCTGCATCCGCAATCGTTCGCCTTCCCTGCGTCACTGGCGGTCGAAGTGAATGTCGATATCCGCCGCGAAGTAAAGACGGTCCACAACGTCGGCGCGTATCTTCCTGGCGATACAGACGAGTACGTGATCCTGGGGGCGCACTACGATCATCTAGGCTTAGGTGAACAGTTTTCACTGGCGCCTTCGCTGGCCGGGACCGTTCATCCCGGCGCCGACGACAATGCTTCAGGAACGGCCGGGGTTATCGAGCTGGCGAACTGGTTTTCTCACGAGCCGAAACACAAGCGCGGTATCCTGTTTCTCACTTTCGCGGGCGAGGAGCTGGGCTTGTTGGGGTCGAGCTACTACGTGAACCATCCGATTTTGCCCCTCGCCAACGCCGTTGCCATGATCAACATGGACATGATCGGCCGCATCCGGGACCGTAAAATCTATGTTGGCGGAGTCGGCACGGGAACGACTTTCGCCGAGCTTCTCAAAGAGGTCGGGCAGCATCACGAATTTCAGGCGGACGCCACCGAGCGAGGCGGCTATGGGTCGAGCGACCATACGTCTTTCACTACCAAGCAGGTCCCGGTGCTGTTCTTCTTTTCAGGATTGCACGCCGACTATCACAAGCCCAGTGACACCTGGGACAAGATCGACGCGCCCGACGCGGTGCAGCTGTTGGATATGATCGCCGATGTGATGGATCATCTGACTGATGGCACGCCACGGCCCCAATATGTCCGCGTGGTGGATCCGGAGAATCCCCACGGCGAGGTGGCATCGCACTCCTCGGGCACGGTCTCTGGGTACGGGCCGGATTTTGGCAGCATCCCCGACTTTACCGAGATTCCCAACGGGGTCCGTTTCGCGGACATCCGGCCCGGGTCGCCCGCCGCTAAGGCCGGCTTCAAGGGCGGCGACATCCTGATCGAATTCGACGGCAAGAAGATTCAGAACCTGTACGACTTTACCTATGCCTTAAGGGCTGAAAAACCTGGCCAGGAAGTACTTGTGAAGGTACTTCGCGGGGACCAAACGATTGAAGCCAAGGTACTACTGACGGAACGCAAGTAAGGCCGCATACTGGGTCCAGATATGGCTCCCAGATTATCGTTTGAGACAGGCACGTCCGTGGATGACCGGCCTTCCTATTGCTTGCCGCCGCTGATTTTGCACCCTTTTGCGGATGCGGCTGGTCCCAACAAGCTAGTAGAAAGTTCGCGCGCGAGCCTCAAGCTTCAGGGTTTGTTGCCGGCCGGTGATTCGACTCAAGAGGACCTGGATCGTACCCTACTCGAGGGGCGTTATTCCGAGCTTCGGATGTTGTTCTACGTGGGCAAAGACCTGGCTCGGTGGATCGAGCAGTGCGTGGAGTTTGTCGACCGGCAACGGGATGAAGTTGATGCCGGCGTCACGCGCCAAAGTTTCGCGACGCTGCTGGTTCATGATGCGCCGGCTAGCGTGCAGGCCAAACTACGCAAGTGGGGCGTGGGGGATTATAGAGCAATCTTCACACGGGCACTGGGCTTGCAATGCTTGTTCGCCAACGTTCCAGAACGGCAAGTGTTATCGGACGACTTCGTACGGAACTACTATCGCTATGCCGATCAGATGTTCGCGATGAAGCAAGGCGAGGCGGAGTTCACGCTGATTGCATCTCGGGACTTCAAGTTCGAGCTGTACTCTTCCGGGGAGTATTCGCGTATGCTGGAACGGTCCTGGGAAGAATAGAGATCCTAGTAGCGGCGCGCGATAAACTGGATTCCTGCCGATTCCAATTCCTGTTGCTCTTTCTCTAACGCGGCTTTGTCCGGATATGGTCCTAATACCAGGCGATGAAGATTTTCGCTGGGGCCGGGCGCGATCCGGGGGTGAATCCCCTTGGCGTCAAGGATCTTGAGGTATTCATTGGTCGAATTCGGGCCCATCGTAGCCAACTGCAGATAAAGGTCGCCGGACTGCGGTTCGACTCTGTTCCACACGGGTGCCGGAGCGGCGGGTGCTGTTTCAGGCTTAGCCGCGTTGGCGGCGACAGCAACTGGTTCCTCAACGGGAGTCGCCTCAAATGTTTTAGCGATGGTGGGCGCCGCCGCTGCCACCGGGAAGGCCGATACTGGCCGGGTAATCGCTGAAGCAGCGTGAACCTTCTCGGCCGCGAAGATACGCCCTCCGACATACCACCCGGCTATAACAAGGCCTATGGTAACGGTGGCAGCGAATCCGATGAACACACGTTTCGCCTGTTTTTTGGCCAGATCGACCGGCGTTTCAGGGTTGGGTTGAATCTCGGCGTTACTCGCTTCCGTGCTGGACATAAAGCGTCTCCTGTACGACCTAATAGGTCAGACGCCTTAGTGATCGGCACCAAATGCCAAAGACATTAGGTTCCAGTCAGGTCCGCGGGGGAATTATGGGCAGGAGTATATAAGAAGGATGCTCGGGGTCGAAATAGAACGAGTTTTCAGCGATGTGCCAGCGCCGATTGTCGTTCAGGGGCTCACCAGTATTTGGGTTCACATCGAAGCGGGGGAAGTTACTGCTGGATATATCGAGCCTGATCCTATGCCCGTGCTTAAAAACCAACGAAGTCGGATACATCTCAATCGTGAATTCATATGGCCGTCCTGGCTCGAGGAACTCCGCTTTGCCGAGACCGTTCCTGTATCGCGCTCTCACGATGCTGTCGGCGATATTGAGATCGACGCCGGCGGGAAAGTCGGCATTGGGAGGATAGACATCGATGAGCTTTGCTGTAAAGTCCGTGTCCGGAGAATCCGAGGCGGCCCACAGCTTGACGATCAGGCGTCCAGTGACTTCGATATCGTTGGCCAGCGGCGGCGTTTGGAAGACCAGAATATCTTTGCGGCCGGACAGCGGCTTCTCGTCCGAGCATAGCCAAAAGTTAGGACGGCAGCGCTGGTCCGCCGCTCCTTGCCAAACCAACTTTCCGTAAGACGAAATGTTGCCGCCGAGGGTGGGCACCGGGTTTCGGGGATCGAACAAGTATGTCCTGGGAACATGCTTCGGAGGTTCGTCAAGCGAAAGCACACCATCGCCGTGCAGGTAGAATGCGGCCGGCTCCGTCCGAGCCAAAGGCCATTCCTGTTCATCACGCCACCGCCCGCCGACAAAGATGCGCCCCTCGGAGGTCTTGTGGGCGTCACCCCCGCCCATGACATAAATCCGGACAGGCGGCTCGCGATCGACCCCGTTGTCGATGCCTTTGAGCCAATGGTCGAACCAGCGCAGTTGCCACGCATCAAAGCTGAGCGCAGCCTCGCTAGTGAACTGCGCTTCACCGGCGAAGCTGAGCGTGGGACTGCTATGTATCCAAGGGCCGACGATCAGACGCTGAAGGCTTTTCTTACTCTTCCGTAACCCTGGATAGTTTAGGTTGGCGACCTGCAGACCCCACGAATCGTACCAGCCGGTCATGTGGGAGATCGGAATATCTTTGTAGTCACTCAAATGATCGACGACGCTGGCGCCGTGGTCTTTCCAAAATTCATCATTGTCTCCGTGGCTCATCGCCTCGATCAACCACTTCTCGTAATCGGGGGCAAACTTGAGCGGCGTTGTCCCCGGACGGAGCGGCAACCCACGTATATACTCGGGAACGCGGCTTGCAAGCTCCAGCAGAGCGGCGGCAGCCTGTGGATCGTTGGTTGCTCGGGCGGCTGCAAGGGGATTCGGATTCCCCGCCCCATCACCCAAGGTGAACACCCAGTTGAACCAGCGGAGCTCGAATGCGCCGTTGTGACGCACTCCGTACTGGCCGAAGTCCGACATGGAGAAGATCGGAATCATGGTCTTGACGTACGGGGCATTCGCGATCGCGAGCGCGTGTTGGGTTCCGCCTTCGTAAGAGGTTCCCATGGCGCCGATGTTGCCATCCGACCAAGGCTGCGCGCCGATCCACTGCGTCGTGTCAAATCCGTCGCTGGCATCGTCTTTGAGCGGCCGCCAATGTCCCTCGGACTTCTAGCGTCCACGAACATCCTGCACCACCAGGACGTAACCACGAGGTACGAAGTATTGAGCCGTGGCGTAATCACCGGAGAATGCAGCTCGATCCGTCTTGTTGTACGGCGTGCGCAAGAGGAGCGCTGGAAATCTGCCTTCAATGGACGCGCCGCTTCTTCCAGGCCGATAGATGTCGGTCGCGAGTTTTGCGCCGTCCCGCATAGGGATCATGACATCCTTCGACGCGACGACGTCGTAAGGCGCCTCTAGCTGCGCAAGAAGTGGAGCGACTTCAACGAAACCCAGCGTTAGGAGCAACGCCGTTGTGTGCATCGCAAAACCTCCTTGCCCGGCGACCATCTGCGGTGGGTCGACGTGCGACTCTATAAGGTTAACCCTCATGCCCTCTTTAAAGAGCACTCTAAGCCAAATCCCAAGTGATATCGACATCGCCCAGTCCACAGTGCCGTTACCGATCGACCAAATCGCCGCTGATGCGGGTATCCTTGCGGAAGAACTTGGGCCGTACGGCCGAACTAAAGCGAAAACCCACTTGTCAATTCTGGAGCGGTTGAAAACCGCTTATGGCGGCGCCGGCGAGGAGACGGGCCGCGTAGTCGGGCTGGCCTGAGCCATGGAATCGCCGATCGGTAGTGCGACAATCGAGTCCTTTCGCAAACACATCGCAGGTGCTAACGATCCGATAGCGGGAGGCGTGGCCGTTGCGTCCGTTTCGGCAAGTCTCGGCATGGCGCTGCTGGCCCTCACGCTCAAGGTGGCATGTCAGCGGAAGGACTTTGCAGGCGATCGTACGCAACTTACCAAGTTGCATGCTGCCGTGCAGAAAGAATCGGCCCACCTGGTGCGATATGCTGACCAGGATATTGCTGCATATCAGCAATATCGCGATAGTCTCAAGCGCAAACGAGGCGTCGACACAGCGCTGCGGGGAATTATCCAGACACCGCTCGAAGCGGCCAGTTCGGCTGCTCGAGGGCTGGACTTCTGCGCCGAAGCGGTTTCCCTGGTGCCGTCATCCGTTGTATCGGATCTCGGCGCAGCGTCGACGCTGCTGGCTGGAAGTGTGAAAGCGATCCTGCTCACCGTCGACGTCAATCTGCGCCAGCTTCCAACCGCCAGCGAACTCCGCCTCAAAGCGGGAAAGACGCGGCGGGCGTTGGAGACGAGATCGCGGAAAGTGGAGCAAGTGCTTAAGCAGGTCGGAGACCTGCTCCACAGCCGTTGATCTATTCGCGCTGCCAATTGACGACGAAAACGGAAACGTTGCGGTTTCCGTTGCGCAGCACCAGACGCTTCCAGTTATTCGCAGGACCTGGCGGCTCGACCAGGCTCACCTCAGCGATCCGCTTTGGATCCCAATCGTGAACCTCGACCCTCCATCCGTTCCAAGCGCTGGGCCGTTGATCATCGCCCGATCGTTCCGGATCTTTGGAGTAAACGGCGATGCCCCCGTCCACCAATTCGGCCGGCTGAAGGCTGATTTTCACCGGAACTCCCGGTAAAGTTCCGCTGAGAACACCCGAAGAAGCGCCTGCCGGTGTGATCGACAGCACTGCGTTTTTGTGGAGTGATCCGGTCCAGATCAGCCGTCCGCCACGCAGTTGCGGCGGACCAGTCAAATGAGCCGGAGCAGTGAGAACGGCGGCGAGAGGCGAGCCATTCGCCAACGGAGGCGCCGGAGCTGCAGTATGGATGTCGGGAAGGTCCGGCAAGTTCATCAACGCGATCTCTGGGGTTGCGTTCAGCGCCTGAACGGCTGGAGCGGGCAGCTGAAAAGTCCTGACGTTTTTCTCTCTGTCGGGCTTCGGCCGTTTCTCAACAATCCGTTGGATGGGCGGCTCGGGTTGGAGATCTGAACCCGGAGCGGAAGTTTGCACGGGCGTCGTCAGTGACACTGGCGCGGGTGATGCGATCGCGGAGGAGAGCTTAACGGGAGCAAGCGTAGCGGAAACAGGCGGGGCGGAAACAAGCGGGCCTTGGGAGGCGTTCATCCGTCGCTCAGGATTGATGAAATAAAGAACCGATTCGGATGACATCGTGCTGCCGCGCATCAATTTCAAACGTACTTCAATGTTGTCCGAGTGGGGGACAAACAGGATGCTGCCGTTGTCCAATTCACGTTTTGTGACAGGGATCGCGACCGGGGCGCTTTGACCATCGCGGATTTCGAGCGTTGCCCGGGAGGCGTTGCGGACCGCTTTCTGTACGGGATCCCATTCGATTCGAACATTGGATCCCAAGTCGCTCACATGCATGGGAATCGAACTAGATGGGACGGACCGCGCTCGCACAAATAACCCGCCGGCGGAGACGAACAGTAGTAAAAGGATGAGCGAAGCAGCCATGTTCCACTCGCTGAGCCTCCAATGTCGCTTTACCTGAGCGACAAGAGAATTCACGCGACGAAGCCCCGCTTGGCTATTCACGGTACGCCATTTGGCCGCGAGGGACGCAGTCGCAATCGGAGCGCTGGGTGCGGCAGGCACAATGCGCTGCTCCGTGGGCGCGAGCAAGACCTCGTGAGCGCAAACGAAAGAGCGGTCGACTGCACCTCGGATGAAAAAGCCAGCGCGAGCCGGTCCAAATCTCGCGGGCATCACGATTAGCACCAACTGCCACGGTCCCGCAGGCAGACGATCGAGAATCTTGGCCTCAGTCTCCGCTACCGCAAAACCCTGCCGCGAATGTGATACATAAAGCCCCACTGGTCTAAGCGTGCCTAATTTGTCACTCGCCAGCGTGGCATCCAAAGCTTTCTCGTCGGCTGCCGACAAGATGAATAAAGGCCCCAGCTTGTGCTCGCATTCAATCGGCAGTACTCCGACGATCTCCATCGATCGATCTGTGCGTCTACCTAGCAGTATGCCTCCGCTCTCCAGACCAGCATGAGACAGCCGACTTCGACCTTGAGCGGCCTGGTGCCGGATCGTTTCGAGAACAGCTAGCGAGCACACAACTTCAGCATCGAGCGGCGTATACCGCCAAACCAGATGATCAACGATAGGTGATCGGTTGCGAGCGGTAATTACTTGCATAGCTCCTCGGCACCTCCGCAAGCACGAAGAAGCGCTGTGGTATTTGATGCAATACAGTATAATGCGTTACATCGTTTGATCGAACTGGGGATAGTTCCAGCCCGTTCCATAGTACTGCCCCTCTTAGCGTAGTACTAGTTGAAGCCTCTCTTCGATTCGGAGCAGTTTTCGTTTATTGGCGGAGATGATGACTTGATTTACCTTCACTGCCGCAAGTGCGGCGATCAAGCCAAAATCGAGCTGTAAGTTACTAAGCCGAACGGTCCGCAGTTGCGCGCCAGTTGTCCCGGTTGCCATAACGATCGCAACTTTACTTTTGTGAGTGTCGTAGGAAAAAGGGCCTCGTCTCCGAACTAGCCGAGACCGGTCCCCTGACGGTCACGGCTCCGAAGCGTCACGGCTGAGTTTTGGCAGGACGCCGTATCTTCGATTGGTTGTGGGATCGGACTCCATGGCCCTATCTCGGATGGGTTGCAACTGCGCCCTAACGATGCTCAGGAACTCCTGGCTGGAAGGTGCCGCAGCGGGCGGATTCCCTACCATACCGCCTTCTATCCAAGCACTTACCGCCCGACGCTCGGCGGTAGGCTCAGCCACAGCCGGTCGAAAAGCCTTGACAACAGAGCCCACCCAGGCGTACATGGCGCGCATCCGCGGACGCATGGTCGGGCCACCGTGATCCGCCCCGCGCACCAGGTGATATTCGTGCGATATATCTAGGTCCCACAGGACGCGGTGCAGGAATTCAGCGCCGTCGTGGGCGTTTAGGAGATCTTGGTCGCCGGCATCGATATAAATCGCTAAGCCAGTTTTGCGAATCAGTACGGCGTTAGCGCGCGCCCGGTTCGCAGGATTATTGGATTCAAACAGCGCCGCGCTGCGAGTTGGACCCACAAGCTGCGGCGGCCCACCCGCCATGTGATGAAGCCGGTTGCGAGCGCCGACGTCGGGATCGTGAAAGCCGGGCTCAAGCATGGGTTGCATCGCCGCCACTACTGCAAACTCATCGGGATGCGCAAAGGCCGTCTTGAGGGCCCCGTACCCGCCGATGGAAATTCCGGTGATGATGGTCGAGAGTCGGTCGGAAGAAATGTTGCAAGTCGCGCGCAGGTGCGGGACGAACTCCTCGAACAGAAAAGAGTCCCATCGAATGCTACCCAGGGAATCTTCCAGGTAGTAGCTCATTCCGGGACTCGGTGTAGCTAGAACCATTGGCGGAAGACTACCGTCAGACCACCAACTTTCAAACAGAGGTTGGCAATCGACCAGATTTTGGCGACTGCCACCACCTCCCATCAACAACAGACACAGTGGAAGCGGCGTCGATTCTTTGTAGTCTAGTGGAGTGATGAGCGCGTAAGGCACCGCCTCGGGCAGTGTTTTAACGCGTAAGTCATGTAGTTCGATGTTCGATTTCAAGATGATGTCGCCCCGAGTAACTCTATGGAATGGTCCCGGGAAACAGCTGCCGCTTACACATTTGAAACACGTCCAGCTATGACAGTATCATTCTCCGGCAGTTGACGTGCCTGATCGAACCGCATTACGGGAGGTGGGAAGCTCATGTTTGCGTGCTTAAAATGGCATCTCGTGTCGGTTGCCATCTTCGGATCTATTACGAGCGCGCACGCGCAATCGGATCGACGAGGTTCGATTCAGTGGTGTGGTCAATTCTCCGTCCAACGCGCCAGTGGTGAATGTCACGGTTGTCGTCCAAAACCTGGACAACAACGTCACACAGAAGACAACCACGCGCCGGATTCTGCATTTAACAACCAACAACACCGTTGATGTGCGACCCATCCAACCGAAACATTGGCTAGTCGCACTGAGTCAAACAAGCATGCAAACCGCCAATGGTCACAGTGATATTCCTTATCGCGCGCTCGGACGGACCGGCGAAAAAGTATCGGCCATCGGTGTGGGCGGTTTCCACATCGGTAGGATCAGCGACCCGAAGGAGAGCGTCCGTATCGTGCGCGCCGCCATCGACCGCGGGATCACTTTTCTCGACAACTGTTGGGACTACAACGACGGCGAGAGCGAGATCCGCATGGGCAAAGCGTTGAAGGACGGCTATCGCGACCGTGCATTCCTCATGACCAAGGTCGACGGGCGATCTAAGAAGGAAGCCGCCAAACAGATCGACCAATCCTTGCGGCGCCTCAAAACCGACCATGTCGACCTGTTGCAGTTTCACGAAGTTATTCGATTCGAAGATCCCGATCGGATCTTTGCGGCCGACGGCGCTATCGAGGCTTTCTTAGAGGCGAAGCAGGCCGGCAAGCTGCGTTTCATCGGCTTTACCGGGCATAAAGATCCCCACGTTCACCTCTACATGTTGGAAACGGCTGCGCGGCACAATTTCCAGTTCGATACCGTCCAAATGCCACTGAATTTAATGGACGTTCATTTTCGAAGCTTTCAGCATCAGGTGCTGCCAGTTCTGGTTAAGAACAACTTAGGCGTGCTCGGCATGAAGAGCATGGGCGCGGGAGTTATTTTACAGAGCAAAACGGTCACGCCCATCGAATGCCTGCATTACGCGATGAACCTGCCGACTTCGGTGGTGATCACCGGGATCGATAAAATGGAAATTCTCGACCAGGCTATCCAAGCGGCCCGTACATTTCGGCCATTGAGCAAAGATGAGGTCGCGAAAATGGAAGCCAAGACTGCCGCCGTAGCTGCGTCGGGCAAGTTTGAGCTGTTCAAGACTACAACGCACCACGATAGTACGGCCCAGCATACCGCGTGGCTGGGCAAAGATCCGGCTGAGGCGGAGGAACTGGCGAAACTGGTGGAATGATCCTGATCGACTTTGCCGAGCCATGATCGCAGGGAATGGTCTTAGTGCAATTGCTTCTTATAAATAAAGTTGACACTGACAATGCCATTTTGATCTCGCATCGCCACCGCCGACCATCGTGGATTTAGCGCCCACTCGACTCGAATTATTTGCGTATTCGACGAATTCAACGGCGTCACATAGGTGAAGGTGAGGTTGCTGGCGATCTGCTGCTGTAGAGTAAGCTGCGCCGTAGGCAGTTCCGACCCGCTGGTGAATGTGGGATCGACCTTCAGTTGACTTACGCCAAATACCCGCTGCAGTTGGCTGGCGACTGGATCGGCGATCGCTCGGCCGACCAGTGCCGATTCGCCCATCTGCTGGAAGGATTGCGGGGGTTGTGACGGCTGATTTGCAAGTAGTGTAGGGTCCGAGGTCGGGGTTGTCCCCGCGGCCAGGAGAGCGACGATCTCCTGAAATTGGAGCGGCGGATCGGACGTGTAGCTGAGCTTCATATTGTCTACAGGACCGGTGACCCTCAGCACCACATCCACTCCCTTGGCCTTAGTTTCCAAACTCAGGTCCAGAATTGGTTCAATCCGAACTGGATTGTAGAACCCGATGGTGCCCGTGTTCACCGTGTACGTAGCGCCGAAGAATATAAGCTGTCCTTGGTTAATGGTGATTCGCCCGAGCACTCCTGGATTGCTCGCAATGCCGCGAATGTGCAGATCGGCGTCGGCTTGCAGATTCTCCGCCAGAGAGCTCTGAACTGCCGTGGCATCGGTACTTCGAACCCGGATGTCGAGTTTCATGTTATCGAGGAGTGGTGACGGAGCGCCAACCCCTTGTACAGGCGGCGCCGCCCGCGAGAGCACCGAACCAAGATCCGTTCTAGGAGCATAGGTCACTCGATCGGCGGTAATTGTTCCCGATAGCACGCTGCTATCTCCGGTTCCGGCAAGACGTAAATTAGCATCCGCGATAATACTCACGCCTTGTTGCAGCCGCACGCGCACGTTGGAGGCGTTGGCGCGCAATCCGAAGCGGAGACTGTCATCCAGGGTAGTGAAGCCGTCTAATGTGACCTTGCCGCCGCCCGATTCGGCCGTTAGATTGCGAACCAGCGCGCTGTTGCCGTTGAATGTCACTACGCCATTGGCATTAGAGATCCCGTTCGGCAAGCTGGCGTAGTTGAACGAGGCGTTCTTCAGTTCCAAAGTTCCGTTGACCAGTGGCTTTGTGAACGATCCTCGCACTATGGTGGCGAGTGCGAGGGTGCCCGAGGATGTGATGTCCTGGCTGAAATTCTGCAGCACCGCGAGATTCATATTGCCGTTGACCGTGACATTCATGGCTTGGCCTTTCAAAGGCATCGTGCCTTTGGCCTGAATATCGGTCTGCGGTCCGGTCACATGGGCGCTGTCGATCCGAACCACATCGTGATCGAGCGAAGCAGAGATCGGTCCCTGATTCTGAAAGACAATCGGACGGACGGAACTGGAGCCCGCCGACGGAATGTTGTTCACTTGCAAGCGCGTGACCTGGAGCGAGCCGGCCAGTTGGTCAGCCTTCAATACTGGGCCCCGAACCGAGACTTGACCGTCCACTACCGCTTCGAACTTTGGCGGCTCGCCGTTGTTGAAACCCAGCAGGTCTTGAACTCGCGTCCAGGTGACGTTACTGAAACCCAGTTGCGCGTCAATTGGATAATCGCCGTTCAGTTGGGCATTGCCGGCGCCATGGATCGTTGCACTTGCCAGATTCGAGTCCACCGTAAAATTCAGTTTGCCGCCTGCGGCACTCGCGGCACCCGAGGTGTTGGCCGTTCCCGAGGTATTGGCCGTGATGGTCGCGTCACCGAAGTTCTTGCCTTGCGCCGCAAGGCCGCTGGCTTTGATGTTGGCGTTGAGATCCCGAATCGCAAGTCGGGGGTCCTTTTCATGCACCTCCGCGGCGCCGCTTCCGGCAATTTGCAAAATACCGCCTAGGCCTGGCCGCTGCTCCTGCACGTGCTTGATCCGCGCCAGATCGATGCGGCTATTATTCACTCGGAACTGGAGACTGCCCAGCTGGAGATTGCCGGAGGGGTGATCATAGCGAGCTGTAAGATCGATCTGCGACGGCCCGGATACGATTTGGAGCTGCTGTATATCGATGCTGCCTGCGAGATAAGCGACACGCGCGCGCACATGATCGAGCGGCTCCTCGTATATGACTGCGCTCGCGAGATCTACCTCCGCGCTTCCCTGTGGATTGTCCAGCGTTCCAGTAAAGTGCGCGGTTCCCGATAGACTGCCCTTGGCCGGAAGATCCGTATGTTGCGCCACCTGAAGCACGCGCTCCACCGGGAGATTGCGGATATTCGCGTCCGCATTGGTTGGATATCCGCCCACGAGTTGCGTGTTGCCGTTCACTCTAATATTGGAGCCGGCAAAGTCGGATGTCAGCTGGTAAGTGACCGCCGAACCGCTGGTGCGCGCGGTGGCGGTAAGATCGCCATATGTCTCTCCCTCAAGGCGCACCCCTCGCGCGGATGCATCCCCGTTTACGCTGACGAGTAGAAACTCCGTTTGCTGTTGGCCGCCTCTCTTCACTTCCGACAAGGCGCCGGTGAGGTCGGCGTTCAACTGCAGCACGCCCGCCGTGTTGGCCCTCTGCTTTTGAATATTCCGGATCTGAGCCAGATCTACCTGATTGCTTTGAACGTGGGCATGAACCCGCCCGGTAGTGAAGCTGTCGCGCGGATGTTGAAATTCCGCCGTCAGGTTGACGCGTGCCGCGCCGGCTTCGATCGATGCGTTCGTGATGGTAACCAACTGGTCCGTTAGATTCACTTGCGCCTGAACGCGATCGAACGGCTCGCCGTAGATGGCGCCGTTGGTCACCAGCAGACCGGCCGAGCCGCGCGGATTGCCGACCGTCCCACTCAAATGGACGTTCGCGCCCAGCATGCCGGAGTAATCACTGCTCGACTGTCCGGCCAGCGCAAGCATATCAGCGAGATCTCCATTGCGAATCGATGCGTCCGCCGTAACAGGCTGGTTCGGAAGCGCTTCCCAATTCCTCAGACCAACGCTCGCGGAGAACTGTGCCTGCATTGAGCTACGGCTCAGAACGCCATTTCGGATAGCCGCGCCGGTGCTGGAAACGGCTGCGTCGGCATCCAGCTTGTCGAATCCCCGGCCTTCGATGCTGAACCTGCTTACCGCCAAATGACCAGTGATGCGCGGCGAGCTCAGCATGCCCACGACCATTCCGGTGAAGGTGGCCTGGCCACCATTCAAAGTCACCGGAGGTTTCGAGCTCAAGGATGTCGCCGCCAGCAAGTCGCTGAGGTCGGTGCTGGTGAGTGTGACGTTCAACTGCTTATCCACCGCGCCGTTCAATGTCAGGCGGCTGTGCGGCAGCGCGAGGTAAGAATTCTCGACACGAATATCATCCGCGGCGCCGTTATAAGCTACATTCAGCCGGCCCGATACCGGAATGCCATGCTTACCTGGTGCAATCGATAGCCGAGCGGTGGCTGTAACGCCCGCGGTCCCGGGTTTATTCAAATCCCCGGCCGCTTCGATTGGTCCTGAGACGACACCGGAATAGGGAAACTGCTTCTGTCCGGCAGCGCGAGCAGCCGCACTTAGATCGAGACTACGCAGGTTTCCATCCACGCGATAGCGGGCGAAGTCCTGAAGTGAAGCATTCCCTTCGAATTCCCCTCCAAAAACCGCCAGCCGCAATCCTTGCAAATCTAGATTGTGCGGGTCGAGTTCGATCGCTGAGTACAAATTGATGTTACTGATCCGCTGCGCGCCCTGCTGAAATGACACGCTCGTCGCCTGCACGTTGCCTCTGACTTGATAGTTGTTGTTGGCATCGAGCTTCGCGTTGCCATTCAAAACGACCGTTCCCTCCGGGCGTGCCGTGACCTTGGCTAATCGGCCCAACTCGCCCAAAGCCAAGCGGCTCTTGAACTCGAGCGCACCAGTGCCTAAAGGGCTCTTCAAAGTCCCGGACGCTTCGAGATCCGAATGTCCAATGCTCAGCCGCAATCCGTTTACCTGAATGCTGTTGCCAGTTACGACCGCATTGCCGTCCAAGTCCACCGCCAACGGCATATTCTTCAAGCCAGTTACAATCGGAAGCTTTCCGGCGTTCTTCAAATCCTCCAGAGCGAGCCGCCCGTTGATATGGGCCGAAAGCTTCGGGTCGCGCATGCTCTCGACAGACCCGTTGATGACCACCGATGAAAGCGCGGTGCTGATCCTGGCGTCGTGAACATCCACGCGGTCGCGCTCCAGCGTCACCGGCAGCGTGACGGTGAACTTCACCGGCGTGTTTCGACCCGACGCTACGTAAAGTGGCTGGAACGAAAGCTGCCCCCGGTAACCTTGCTTGAGTGCGTTATACCAAAGTTCCGCCTTCAGATCGTCGCCGCGAATGCTTATCTCCTGTTTCTGAGACGCGACCGACAGCAGCCCATTGTTCAGCTCGAAATGGTCTACTGCCAGGTTGACCACTGTTTCAAGAGGAGTTTCGTTGGATGTCGATTTTTGTTTCGGGTTGGGAATGTTAGTCCGTCCGTCTGGAAACACGATCACATTAGCTTCGGGCTTCTCAATGCCGAGATATGCGACATCCAGGATATGATGAATGCTAGTAAACAGCCGGATGTCCACCTGCACCCGTTTCGCGCTCAGAAATGGCGTGGTTCCAGGCGGTTCGCTGCCGTGGATTACAAAACCAGTCACGACGGCCCGCATTTGTCGCCAGTCAAATGCAAACGAATCGATGTTCACTCTTCCACCAGTGCTTTCCTCGGTGGAGGCGATGATCTTTTGCTTCACATAGGCGCGAAACCAATCTGTCTGCACAATGAAAATCGCAGCCACAATTACCGCGACAACCAGGGCCGCAACTCCAATCGCAACCGTTCGGATAATTCTGGCCCGCTTATTCATTGAAATGCTTCCTGCCGGTACTCGATCCGAGCTCTTTTGCGTACTTCCGCCAGCCATTGTTCGAAGTTCTCATTAATACGCTGTCCCTCGAGTACGCTTCGAATCTTAGGCTCCAGTGCCTCAAAGCTCTGGTCTCCCGGATACTGGCGGCTAAACTCCGCGAGATGCTGATTGTAGTAGGCGTGGACCTCTTCGTCGGTTACGATAACCGCGGGGCGAAAACGCTCGTCAATAAAGCGTAAGACGGTAAGTTGCCACAGCAATTGGGCGCGCAACTGATCTTCGGTAATGCCGTAACGCTGTAACTCTTCGCGCATTTTGAGGTCGAATCCTCCGAAACGGTCATGCCGTAGATTGTTCACCAAGGCCATGGCCTCGCTTTCGGCCGGACGCCGGTAGTTGCCGGTCACAATCTCCTGGCGAATGATTTCCTGGTCAATTAGCCGCTCGGCCGATTGCCGCTTGGCCGCCGGACTAAAATGCGAAGGCTGACGGTTGAGAAAATCGGTGACCCGCAAATCCCAATCGATGTCGCTGGTTTTGATAACGTGCTTGCCCACGATCACCGCCATGCGGTCCAACACCACTACGGCGCCCGAAGCGCTTGCGACCATCAGCAGGAACAACAAGTTTCGCATCAGAACGTCTGTCCTATCGAGAAGAAAAATTGAAAGTGGCCTGTGTTTTGTTGAACCGGCTGACAAAAGCTGGGTAGAGTTGAGGAGGGCAGGCTTGGATTGCACTGCAATAGCTGGGTAGGCGTACCGTTAAATCCGACGAACGATGGGGGATTAATGCTATAGGCCAAATCGCCGCGAATAGGGCCGATCGGCGTTTTGTACCGGATTCCGAACCCGACCGCGTGCACAGCGTAGTTGAAATCCTGCAGATTCTTCTGGTGGAATCGGAACGACATGTCACTCACGGAGCTGTAGACGTTCCCCATATCGTGAAAAAGAACGCCTTGAATGTTATCGCCGATTAACGGAAACCGCAGTTCCACATTATTGATGAATAGAGCATTTCCACCCAGCGGAAACCCGGTTGGAGCCGAAGTGGGTCCGCCAGGGACAAGGGATGCGCCCGTGTCGCGCGGGCCGGCTTCGTTGTAAGCAAACGCTCGCAAGGAGTCTGCCCCGCCCCCGAAGAAGCGCTCCGGCAGAGGGATCGACTCTTGGGTAGACAAACCCCGGGGTGCGGAAAATGGGCGAATGATACCGAACTGCGTTTGCCGGGCCAGCACTATGTTTCGGGTCAGCTTATAGTAGGTTGCGTTGCGTAACAGCACGCGCGCGAAACTGCGATCCGAGCCGAGGAATTTGCCGGTCACGCCTAGATCCGCCGTATTGTAGATGCCGTGATGAGGATCGGCCGGGTTGTCGCGCCGATCTTGCACCAAGTTGGCTGACAGCATTCCCAAGCGAACCGGTTGCAGGAATTGAGGGACAAGTAGAACAGGGATCACGACGTCGCTCACGCTGACCCGGCGATAGGAGAAACGGAACAGTCCAGTAAGGCTCTTTGAGAACTTTTGCGAAAGCTGTACCGAGGCTTCCTCCCGTTTGGACGCGAAAGTACGCACGTTTAGCGTGTTGTCGAAAAGAATCGAGTAGGTTATGTTTCGACCCTCGACATTCATGAATCGTGGCTGCAGGTAACTGATGGAGGCGAGTTTCTCGAGAGAAGAGTAACTGCCGCGTAACGAGATGGTGTGCCCCAGCCCCAGGAAATTCAGGCGGCTCAAGGTAGCCGTGTACTCGGGGCTGAATCCGGTGGCGCCGGCCGGCGCAGCAAGATTGGCGGTGCTGGGTGTGCCAAAGCGCGCCACCTGTGCTCCGATGCCTAAAGAAAGATCGTAGCGATTGGCCTCCTCGAAGTTGTACAGCACATATTTGTGGTCGGTCTGGCCGTCCGGATTTTCGATTGCGGTGTCTACTCGTGCAAAGATGCCGAGATCGTAAAACTTTTTCTGTATTTCCGTCTGCTCGATGGGCGATAGTGGATCTCCAGGCTTCAGCTTGATCTGCTTCTCCACTATGCTGGGGCGGGTGGTCCGCAGGCCCGAGGTAATTACTTCGCGAACGTATTGCCGGTCGCCCTCGGTAACGGTATAGACGACGTTGACGTGATGCGGCTGCCCGTTGATTTGCCAGGACGCCTTGAGATCCGCTGCGGGAAAACCATGCGAATAGTAATGAGTGAGCACCGTATCGCGATCGCTGGCCAGGTTCACTTCGGCGAACGGCTGCCCGGCGATGGAGGCGAGCTTGGGCCGCAGATCATCGGCATTCACTTGATTCACTCCGCGCAGCGCCAGGCTTTCGACGAACCACTGCGGCCCTTCGTCGATTTTCACCGTCACGGCGATATCGCCCGCGTTATTGTGATAGTCCCGGTCTACAATTGAAGTGACCTTTACATCGCGGAAGCCATTTGCGCGATACAGATCGGCAATGTTCTCTTCATCTTTCCGCCGAAATGCCTCGCTGTAGCGTCCATGACGCAAGCGGAGTGATGCTGGCTGTATGAACATTCGCTCCCGGATGTTCTCGTCATCAAAATACTTATTGCCCGTGATAGCCACGTGGACCAGCCGGTACCGTTCCCCGCGTGAGATGATGTACTCGATCGTCTCCACATCATTCTGCGGGGGAAGCACGCGAAAGTCGACGTCGACGTCGTAATAACCTTGGCTTTGAAGATAATCGTGGATATTGCGTTTGCCTTCCACCAGCAGATCGTTGTCTACGGTGTTTTCCTCGAAAATCGGCACGTAGCGTTTTAGTACCCGTTTCGACATCTTCGCTTCGAGAGCTTTCACTTCAACTCTTGGGCCTGTATCCACGCTCAGGTTCGGAGTCACGCGCCGGCGCTGGGCGTCATAGTCCAGCTTCTTCAGCTCCACGCGGGCAGTGAGACGGTTCTGTTTTTGATATTTAGCGAGCAGCCCGTGCACTCCCTTGCGCGTCCTGGCGTCGGTTACCTGACGCCACCAGTGAATGATCGGAATTCGCCACCCTGTGACCCGCAAAACCGTGTCGTTCGATAGCTTCGTGTCTCCTTCGATAACCGGCTGATCGTACTTCGCCCGTTTGCCTTCTTTGACGTGGATGGTGATAAAGACTTCCTCCGCTTTGCTGCTACGGTCCACCGATGGCGTGATCTGGGCCTCATAAAGACCGTTCGCTTCCATCGAATGCTTGACGCTCTCGACAGCTCGGGTAATGTCTTCCTCATGAAAAGGCGTTCCCAGCGACAGTTGCGCGCTGCTCGCCACCTGTCCGCGATTTGGCGTGGTTCCTACTTTGCCTTGAACCGATACGCCACCCACGAACCAGGAGAGCTTCGTGACGAAGCGGATAGCGACGCCATTGCCAGACGCTTCTCCCTCCACGGCAATGTCCTCGAACCTTCCGGTAGCGAATAGCCCGTCGATCGCGTGTGCCACGTCCGATATCCGCAAAGGCTGGCCGACCTTCAACGGCTGGACTTTGGCCAAATCAGCCGGATCTAGCGGCTGGACTCCCGAGAAACGGACGTCGACAATCGGCTTTCCCTCGAATTGCGCGACCTGGGCGTTA